>CAYVTU010000015.1:0-65487 GCA_964454835.1 uncultured Brachyspira sp. | reverse complement strand
ACTGTTAACTTTCAATTTTTGTTTTAGGTGCAAAGTTTCATTTTTTGCTACGCATTTTCAGTTTTTAAATTGTGAATTATATAGTTTAGTATATAATCCATTTTTTTCAATTAGTTCTTTATGATTTCCTATTTCGACAATTTTACCTTTATTTAATACAATTATTCTATCTGCTTTTAATACTGTGGAAAGGCGGTGAGCTATAACAATTGTAGTTTGTTGATGTCTAATTTTTTCCATGGCATTTTGGATAGCTTTTTCAGATTCTGAATCAAGACTTGATGTTGCTTCATCAAATATCAGTATTTTGGGTTTTTTAATTAAGGCTCTTGCTATGGCTATTCTTTGTTTTTGACCACCTGATACTGTAGTACCTCTTTCTCCTAAAATAGTATTATAACCATCTGGAAGGTTGTTTATGAAAGAGTCAGCATTTGCAAGTTTGCTATAATAATATACTTCATCTTGATTTGCATCTAGCCTTCCAAATAAAATGTTATTATATATAGTATCAGGGAAAAGAATAACGTCTTGAGGAACTACTGCAATATATTGTCGAATTTCACTTAAAGCCAATTTTCTATAATCAAAGTCATCAAAATAAATTGTACCGCTTCCTGGATGAATTAGCGCAGGAATTAGACTAATAAAAGTACTTTTACCTGCTCCACTTGGTCCAACAATTGCAACAAATTCACCTGGAGCTATCGATAAAGAAATATCATTTAATGCAAGTTCTTTTTCTTCAAATTTATCATTTTCATAATAACTAAAATTTACTTTTTCAAATTTTAATGAACCATTAAAATTATTTAATTTAGCATTTCCAAAATATTTTGCTTCATTATCCATATTGAAAATCTCTTCTAGCCTTTCATTAGCTCCTTCAGCATTATTTATTTGAAAAAGTATTTTTGTAAGATTTTGTAGATTTGGAGCTAAGACAAGTAAATACAGTATAAATCCAATAATTTGTTCAAAAGTCAATTTCCCTTGCCAGAAAAGTGAAGCTCCAATTGCAAGAATTAAAAGCAAAATAATTAATCCTAAAATTTCCGTAATTGGTTTTTCGAGTAAAGATAATTTCAATAATTTTTTATAAGCTTTTACATAATTAGCTATAAGAGAAGAAAATTGTTTTTTTTCATATTCCTCTGTATTGAAGACTTTTATTGCATCTATTCCATAAATTGTTTGGTTAATATAATTCGCAGTGGAAGCTAGCCTTTTACTTGATTGAACTACTTGAAACTTGACCATCTTGGCTACTCGGTTAATTATTATTATTCCTAAAAGACCGGTAATAATAAGCAAAGATGTAAAAAGATGATTTTTTATGAAGAGCATAGTTAAACTAAAAATTACTAGTACTGGAATAAATAGCAAAGTATTAAAGATATTCATTAAAGCAAATCTAATTGAATTTATGTCACTTATTGTTCTTGTTATTATATCTCCCGCTTTGGCTTTAGATTTAAAAAAAAGTGAAGGAAGAGATAAAAGCTTTTCAAACATTCTTTTTTGAATGGATACACTTGCTTTAAATGCAAGAAATGATTGTAAATAACTCTGCATATAAAGGAAAAATTTTAATATTAAATAAAAAACCAGGAAAAGTAATCCTGTTAATACTAATAGAGGAATTGATCTTTGACTAAATATAAAGGATAAAAAACCTTTAATACTCTTGATTTTATAGATGTTTCTAATCAGTGTTTTAAATGGGTCTTCTTTATTAATATTTTGATGATTTGATAAATTATCTTCATCTAATTTGTTAATATTGCCATTTTCGTTTTTGTCTAAATTATTCTTTGAAATATTGATAGCAGAAAAAAGAGCTTGTCCAATTTCTGCCTGCATCATTGTAAAAATAGCAGATAATATAGTGAAAATAATACTTATTATAAAAATGGTTTTGTTCTCTTTCCACATCAATTTTATTAATTTGGATATTATATTCATCTTTCCTTCTTACCAACAAAAATTTTATTTAAGTAATTTTCTAATTTTTGATATTGTTTAATCCTAGAAAATTGTTCAATAGATTCCAGATTATTGGTTAAATTGAATATTTTATTATTTATTAAATAATTTATTGCATCTAATAAATCTTTTGAATTTTGAATTAAAAAAGCATTTTCAAAATTTTTGAGCATTTTCCAGATTGCATAATCTTCCTTTACGAAAGCAAAAATTGGCTTATTTAATGCAATATAATCAAAAATTTTCGTTCCTAAAGCAGTTTTCTGATTGTTATTTAACAAGCATACATTTGAATTATTTATTATATTTAATGCTTCTATTTGAGACATTTGCGGATAAAAATGGAATTTTAATAATTTGGAATTATTCGATTTTTCTTTGAATATCTGACTATCATTTCCTATATGTATTATTTCAATTAATTTTGCTATTTCTTGGTCTAATTTTTCAATTTCAAGTAAAATTTCAATATCATTTGGATTATAAAAAGCGAATTTTCCAGAAATTGCTAATCTAATTCTTTTTTGGTAATTATCATTGCTATAAACGGATTTTTTTTTATTTTCGATGACACTATTTATTATCAAAGGATCATATCCATTAGCAATTGTAATAAATTTATCTTTAATGTTATTCGCATATATTTTTTTATGATAAGCACTGTTTTCTTCAGTAACATCAATGATTAATTGACTGTACTTGACATATAATTTTTCTAATATTTTATCTTCAATCTCATTAGTTTTTAACTTGTAATTTTTCAACTGGAATATTGGATGTCGATACATAATATCTCTAAAATCGATTATGTATGGAATTTTAAAAAATATCTTAAATATTGGTCCTAGTGGTAAATACCAGAAAGGACCAACACAAAAAAACAAAAAATCAATTTTCTCTTTTTTAAGTATCTTCTTAATTTCATTGAAAATTTTAAAAGAAAAATTTATTCTAAAACTACTTCTTCTGTTAGAATTTTTTACCTCTATTGGGACTTGATTTACCTTTTCATTAAGTTTTAAATCTGAGGATATCATATTTTCAAAATATTTATTGGCTGCGCGAATAAAATATACAATATGATTTTTTTCAGCAAAATAATTTGCCAAACTTGAAATTCTTAATGAACCAACGCCATTGAATGGAAAACTATAAAAAGAAACTATAATAAAAGACAATCTTTTCATTTACAACTAAATATTAACAAATTAAGCAATATTTACAATATAGAATTTGAAGAATAAAAAATAAAATTTTAATGTATAAAATATTTACATAAGTATAAATAATATACTATTATTTTATTGTGATTTTCACTATTATATAAAGCTATTAAGAAAATAAAAATTTATTATTCTACTCAAGTATCAATAATAATTATATTTTTTAATTTTTATTATTAAAATGCATTAAACAAAATTTAGTTTTGGCATATAAATTGCTAACTTAATAAAGTGATATATTTACTTTTTTAAGAACATATATTTTTTATGACTTTGTTTGCAAAAGTTTTAAAGTGTTGTTAAACTAAATATAAATATTTTTGTAAATTTTATAATGTTAATTAAGAAGTTTAATATATAAGAGGAGGAATATAGATGATTAGTTTTGAAAAAATGACTGAGCTTGCTGCTGATTCATTAAATAATGGCTTTAATGAAACTATTTCGAGAGGAAATCCTGAGTTTACATCTTTACATCTATTATATGGAATATTGAAAGCAAAAGATCCTCTTTTTTTGCAATATTTATCAAAAGTACCTGTTGATAATTTGTTTTTAGAAAGAGAAATAGATAAAAAATTAAATCAGCTTTCAAAGGTATATGGAGAAAGTAAGCCTCAACTTTCTTATTCTTTAAACAAAATTTTTGCCGATGCTGAAAAAGAAGCTGAAAAGTTGGGAGATCAATTTGTAAGTAATGAACATTTTTTATATGCAATGGCAAAAAATGAATGTGAAGTGACAGAGCTTTTTAAACAAGCAAGAATTAACTATGATTCACTAAAAAAATTCTATGAAGAAGCAAGATCGGGGCAGAAAATTACATCTCAGACATCGGATAAAAATCTGAAAGTTCTAGACCAATATACTATAAATCTTACACAGCTAGCTAGATTACATAAACTTGATCCTGTTATTGGAAGAGATGAAGAAATTAGAAGAATAATACAGATTCTTTCTAGAAGAACAAAGAATAATCCTGTTCTCATAGGAGAACCTGGAGTTGGAAAAACGGCAATTGTTGAAGGTGTCGCTATTAGAATTATAAATGGAGATGTCCCATCATCCCTTGCCAATAAAGAAATTTTATCTTTAGATATGGCTGCATTAATTGCCGGAACAAAGTTCAGAGGTGAGTTTGAAGAAAGGTTAAAAGCAATATTAAAAGAATTGGAAAATGCTCAAAATAAATATATTCTTTTTATAGATGAGCTTCATCTTATTGTTGGTGCGGGGAAAGCCGAAGGTTCATTTGATGCTGCAAATATGTTAAAACCAGCATTGGCAAGAGGGATGCTTCACTGTATTGGAGCAACTACTTTAGATGAATATCAAAAATATATTGAGTCAGATGCAGCATTAGAAAGAAGATTTCAACCTCAGATTATAAAAGAACCTTCTTTAGAAGATACTATTGCAATTTTAAGAGGTATTAAAGAAAGATATGAGCTTTTTCATGGTGTAAAGATTTCAGATAAAGCAATTGTTGAAGCAGCATATTTGTCAGATAGATATATTACAGATAGATTTTTACCAGATAAAGCTATAGATTTAATCGATGAAGCATGCAGTAGAATTAGGGTACAACTCGAATCAGTACCAGAAGCAATAGATAAGAAAAATAGAGAACTGGTAAGACTTGAAATAGAAAGAAGAGCTTTGATTAATGAGGAAGACGAAGAATCTAAATTAAGACTTAAAAAAATTGAATCATTATTAGAAAAGTTAAGAGGAGAAATAGAAACATTAAAAAACTCCTGGAAAAAAGATACCGAGCTTATGAAGCAGATTAATGAAATTAAAATTAGAATCGATCAAATTAAAAATGATGCTGAAACTGACCAACGAAAAGGAAATTTTGAGAAAGCAGCAAAACTATTGTATGGAGAATTACCAAATCTTCAAAAAAAGCTAAAAGAAATGGAAGATGAAGCTGAAGGTGCAAAAAGCCTCGTAAAAAAAATAGTAGATGAAGATGATATCGCTTTAATTGTTTCTTCATGGACAAATATTCCTGTATCAAAATTACTCGAATCAGAAAAAGAAAAGCTATTACATATCGAAAATGAGCTTAGAGCACGAGTGGTTGGGCAGGATCATGCTTTATATGCCATTGCAAATGCTATAAGAAGGAGTAAAGCTGGATTATCAGATGAAAATAGGCCAATAGGTTCTTTTATCTTTTTAGGTCCAACTGGTGTAGGAAAAACAGAAACAGCAAAAGCTCTTGCAAAGTACCTTTTTGATACAGAAAAAGCGATGGTAAGACTTGATATGAGTGAATTTATGGAAAAACACTCGATATCCAAGATAATTGGAGCTCCTCCTGGTTATGTTGGATATGATGAAGGAGGTGCATTAACTGAAATTATTCGAAGACAGCCATATTCTGTTATTTTGCTTGATGAGATAGAAAAAGCACATTCAGATGTTTTTAACTTACTTTTGCAAATTCTTGATGATGGAAGACTTACTGATAATCATGGAAGGATTGTTAATTTTAAAAATACAATAATAATAATGACTTCAAATATTGGTTCTGATCATATTTTAAATTCTGATTCTGATGATAAAGTACAGCAGACAGTAAAATCTTTGCTTAATAATTATTTTAAACCAGAGTTTTTAAATCGTGTAGATGAAATTATAGTCTTTAAAAAATTAACTCATGAAATAGCAAAAGATATAGTGAAAATCCAGCTTAATTATCTTGCTCAAAGATTAGAAAAACAAAAAATTAATATAAAATATACTGAAGAGGCTATAAATAAAATAGTGAAAGAAGGATTCCAAAAGGAATTTGGTGCAAGACCTTTAAAAAGATATATTCAATCAAATATAGAAGATGCCTTATCTTTTGAAATTTTAAGTGGAAAAATAGGAGAAAACGATTCAATATTAATTGATATCAAAAAAGATGAAAAGGAAGTAACAAAGTTTTCTTTTAATAAAGCTTAAAAAGGAGTTCAAAGCATCTGAATTTTGAATAAAAATTCTTTATCATCTTTACTTATATAAAATTTGAAGGTATAAAATTTTTTTGAATTTTTGATTTTATTTAGTATAATTATGATTAATTGGAGGAAATTATATGGAATTAAATTTAGATGATAAAGAAAAAAAATATTACCTTCAAATTGCAAGACAAACTATTGCTGATGAATTAGGAATTCCATATAAGATTGATATTGAACAAAACTACAATGCACCTCATGGTAAAGATCTTTATGGGGTATTTGTAACTCTTACTGAAGATCAGGAACTGCGGGGTTGTATTGGTTATATTCGAGGATACGAACCTCTCACAATGAGTGTTAAAAAAATGGCGAAAGAAGCAGCATTCCATGATTATAGATTTGGTCCTTTAAGGAAAGAAGAGTTTGAAAGAATAAAAATCGAAATTTCTATACTATCTCCAATGCAAAAAATAAATTCAATTAATGAAATTGTAATTGGAAGAGATGGATTAATGATTACAAGACAAAATAATTCAGGGTTGCTTCTTCCTCAAGTCCCTGTCGAATATAATTGGGATTTAAAAACATATTTGGAGCACTTATGTCTCAAAGCAGGACTGCCTACCAATGCTTATGAACTATCTGGTACTATAATTTATAGATTCTCAGCTTATATTTTTAGTGAGGATTAACATACTTTTTAACAATATTTAACCTTTTAACTATTGACAAATCTATCTTTTACTTACTAAATATATGCAGTTAAGTTTCAAACTTAAGGAAGGTTATGATGTCAAAAAACAAAATTTTTATTTTTTTATTTTTCTTTTTTCTTCTAGCTTTTTTATCCATCAATACTTTTGCGCAGGATAAGAGCTGGGTCGTAGAAATTAATGGGAAAAAATATACTATGGATGATTTCCTGACCAAATTTTATATCTTCATTGAACTTACAGCTCCAAGAGATCAATGGGATAAACTAAAAAAAGATAAAAAAATGATGAAAGATTATCTTGAAATCTATATCAATGAAATTATTTTATGGGATAGAGTAAAAAGAGATAAATTCGATTCACAGAATACTAGATTATTAAGCTTTACACGACAACAAGTAATTATAAATCTCTATATTATGAAAGTTATATACGAAAGCATAAAAGATCCTACTGATGACGAGATTGCTACATTTTATGATCAGAATAAGGAAAGATTCAAAGGAGTAAAGCTAGAAACAGCGGCATCTCAGATTAAAGAATACTTAAAACAACAGAAATTGCAAAATGAATTAAAGAAAAGAATAGAAAGAATAAAAGAAAATATAACAATTCAAAGAAATCCAGATTATTTTGAAAAAGGACAGAAGACGACCTGGGTTTTAAAAATTGGAGATGTTATTATTTCCTACGATGACTTCAATGGTTTATTTGAGGATTATAAGCAAACTTTGAGAGATAGTGGACAGGGAGCGGTAATTGACCAACAACCAGTTCTATTTCTTCAGGATTTCACAAATAACTATATTAACAATTATCTTTTGTATAATTATGAAATCAGAAAAACAGATTTCGAAAAAAACTATTCCACCCAAATCGACTATCTATATCAAAGGCAAGTCATGGAATTATATGTTCAACAAAAACTCAAAGGTCAGTTTAAACCTGTTTCAGCTGAACAGGTAAAGCAATATTATGAAACATATAAATCCAAATTTGCGAATATGTCTCCGGAGCAAGCATATCAATACATTGCTCAAATGCTTAATATGCAGCTTTATCAAACCATGGTAAACAACCTGGTTCAGCAGTATAGAGATGAATATTTGATTAAAAAGAATTATAATCTTGATTTCTTGCAGGATTAATATTTATTTTGTAGTAAATTGAAACTGCATAATTAAATTATTTTATGCTGTTTTTATTTTTTCAAAGTATTTAATTATAAAGAGGGGAAGAAAAAGTCATCTTCCCCATTTTTTTTTGATTTTTTTTTAGAATAATCTATAATTTAATCAAAGGGGATTTTAATGTCACCTCAATTAAAAAAGTTCAACAAAAATTCGATTATCTATTTTACTGGCGATACAGATAGTAATATTTATATATTAAAAGAAGGACAGGTTGTAATTAGTTTTTTACCTCCTGACAAACTCGAAGAAGAAGCATATGCTGTAAAACCAGGTGAATTTTTCGGATTAAAAAGTGCTATGGGTAAATACCCAAGAGAAGAAACTGCTATGGCTGCCACTGATGTTGTTGCTGTAGTTATGAATGAAAATGAATTTTTAGCGGTAAATGGTAAAAATGAACAATTATTACTTAAAATACTTAAAGCTTTATCTAAAGAATTAAGAGATACAGTTAAAAAAGTAAATCAACTAACAGGTCAGACAGAGGTTTTACCAGATGTAGGTCTTTTTAATTATGGAATGTATTACTTTAAAATTAAGCAATATAAAAAAGCAAAATATTGTTTTAAAAAATTGCTTGAATTATATCCTGATAATTATAATAAGGATGAAGCTCTAGCTCAACTAAAAGCTATCGAATCTTTATTATACAATGAAGCTTACTCAGATGAAACTCAGCAAACCTTAGATTCTGCACTTGGTAAAACAGAAGGTTACACTGAAAAAATAGAAAATGAGGAAGAATCTTCAAATCAAGAAGATCTACAAAAGTATTATGAAGCAGTTAATGCAGTAATGGCAGATAAATTGGAAGATGGATTAAGGCTTTTTAAGCAAATATATGATGATCCAAATACCTCTGAAGAATATAAATCTAAATCAATGTTTGAGATGGCGAAAATATTGAAAAGGATGAAAAACCTTGATGCTTCTGAGAAAGTATTGAAAAAATTTCTTACTGATTTTTCTTCATCAAACCTTGTAAAAGAAGTAATATATGAATTAGCTGAATTATATAAACAGAAAGGTGATATTGATTCCTGTAAAAAATTGATTGCTAAAATAATAAGTATTCAACCAGCAGATGAAATAACATCAAAGGCAAAAAGACTTTTAGGTTCTTTGCAATAAAAGGAGAATTATGGCTACAGATTTATTCTTAAAATTTGGTAAAACATATAATAAAGGCGATATAATTTTCGCAGAATATGAACCAGGAGAAACATTTTATTTGATTCAGGAAGGAAAAGTTAAAGTTACAAAATTAGTCGAAGGCAAAGAAAAAATATTAGATATATTTAATCCAGGCGACATATTTGGTGAAATGGCGATAATAGAAAGGAAGCCAAGATCGGCGACAGTTGAAGCATTGACAGATTTAAAAGTTCTTGAATTTAACAAAGAAAATTTTACTTTTTTATTAACAGCTAATCCTGCATGGATTGAAAAACTTATTAGATCTTTTGCTAAAAGGATATATGAGGCAAAAAGAAGAGTTAAAATATTATTATTAAAGGATGCAGAGCTTCGAATAATGGATACTTTTTGCATGCTCGCTGAGTGCAGGAATAATGTTTCCAAAAATTACTTTGATCCTATATCATTTAAAGAAACGATAGAAAGTATAGCAAATTGGGCAGGATTGGATCTTGATCAGACTAGAAAAATATTAAAAGATTTTGAAAGGATGAATAGGATATCTTTTCAAAGTGGTGAAATTACGGTAAAAAATATTAACGAGTTTTATAGGGTAATAGAAAGCAAGATAAAGGTGATGCAAAAAATGGGGGAATTGTGAAAACTCTTTTAGTTGGAGGCATACTGTATGATAAGAGTCAAGGGTTTTCAGGAGTAAAAAAAGATATTTTAGTAGAAAATGGGTTTATAAAAGAAATAAGTTCTTCTATTGATATAAGTAACATTGATAAAAATGAAATTAAAGTATATAATTTTGATGGGTGCTATATATTTCCAGGTTTTATTGATATTCATACACATTTCAGATATCCTGGGCAAACTGAAAAAGAAGATTTAACAACAGGTTCTTTCGCAGCTTTACATGGTGGGTATACTACATGTGTTGCTATGCCAAATACTATCCCACCAATAGATAGTCCACAACAATATAGAGAAATTGAATTATTATCATCATATATTGATATAATTCCAGCAAGTTGTATAACTAAAAATAGAGAAGGAAAAGAATTAGTTGATTTTGAAAAGAATTCAAAAGCTGGTTTTCTAATATTTACTGATGATGGTTCAGAGGTAAAAAATCCCGAATTACTTTATGAAGCATTGTTGCTATCTACAAAATATAAATGTATTATCATGGAACATTCTATTTCAAATGATTTTTTCCCTGGTGGAGTTGTAAATTTTGGAAAAATATCCAATCAGCTAAAACTAGCTGGAATTCCTGATCTTGCAGAAACAATAATAGTATTCCGAGATGTTGAACTTGCAAAGTTAGCTAAAACTCGCATTCATCTTACCCATTTAAGTACCAAAAAATCAATTGAAATAGTACTTAACGCAAGGAATGAAAATCTAGAGGTCTCTTTTGATGTTACACCTCATCATATTTTATTGAATGAAGAGTTTTGCACAACAAAAGATGCTATTTTTAAAGTATCTCCACCTTTAAGAAGTATGGAAAACCAGAATTCGCTTAGAAAGTTATTTATTGATGGTAAAATAGAAATTATATCAACAGACCATGCACCTCATATAGAAAAAGAAAAGCATTTAGATATAAAACTTGCACCTTTTGGCATTACTGGGTTGGAGACTTCTTTTATATTGATGTATAATGAATTTGTAATACCAGGAGTTGTAAAACTTGAAAATCTTTTAAGTTGTTTTACCTTAAATCCAGCTAATTGTATTAATTTAAAAAGAAAAGCTAAATTAGCAAAAAATTACATAGCTGATATTACGGTTTTTAATCCTGATTTAAATGATAATATTACACCATCATTTTTCTATTCAAAAGCAAAATATTCACCATATATGAATAGAAAACTTAAAGGTAAAATTATTACAGTATTTAAAAATGGTCAGGTAGCTTACGATTGTAAAGCTCAAAATGAAAAATTTTTTAGAAAAGCTCCTATAATAGAATGAATATTGAAAAATAAATTAAATATTTTGTTTTTAAAGGTTGAATATGATAAGAAAAAATATATCAGATTATGAAGTAGTGATTACAAAAAATGATAAAATCAATGAACATTATTATTTATTAGGCATATCAAAACCTACCAAATTTGAAGCAGAAGCAGGTCAGTTTGTAAATATTAAAATAGAACCTTATTCGCTTGAACCTTTTTTAAGAAGACCTTTTTCTATTTTTTATATGGATGAATTTGAAATAGGAGTTTTATATCAAATAAAAGGAGAAGGAACTAATCTTCTTTCTACTAAAAAAGTTGGTACAAGACTTAAAATGATAGGACCGCTTGGAACTTCTTTTCCTATTGACAATGATAAAATAGGTAAATATGATGGAGTATTTCTGATAGCAGGAGGAATTGGTATAGCCCCATTGTTTTATTATGCAAAAAAGATTAGAGAAAAGTATGAATCAATAGATTTAAATCTTGGTTTTGGAATAAAGGATGAATCTTTTTTATTACCAGATGATTTTTTGAAATATAATTTTTCTACTATTTTTTTAGCAGTTGAAAACAGAATTTCATTAAGTCAAAATATATACTCAAATTATGATGGTAAAATTTATCAAGATAATGCAATAAATATATTATATAAGGATGAGTTTAAATCATTTACTAAAAAATATAGAAATCCTTTATTTGGTGTGTGCGGTCCTGATGCCATGTTGAAGGCTTTTATTACCTGGAATAGTCAATATTCCTATGAATCATATTTATCATTAGAATCATTTATGGGATGTGGGTTCAATGCCTGTCTTGGATGTGCTGTTCCTAAAAAAAACGGTGGCTATTTATATCTTTGTAACGATGGACCAGTAGTAGATTATAAAGAAATTAGTTTATAAACATTATTGATATTAAAAAAGTTTAAAGGCGAAATATGTCGTTACTCGAAGTAAAAAAAGGAAAATTAAGATTAAAAAATCCTATTTTAACTGCTTCCGGGACATTTGGTTATGGAAAAGAATTTGAATCTTTTTTTGATGTTTCACTTCTTGGAGGCATAACCATAAAAGGAACAACCTTAAATCCAAAAGATGGAAATCCACCACCTAGAATTTATGAGGTTCATAGTGGTATGCTTAATTCAATAGGCCTTGCAAATATTGGAATAAATGAAGTTATAAAACAATATTCACAATATTTTGAATCTTTAATATCTTCTGGTTGTTCGGTAATAATAAATATTAATGGGGAAAAGATAGAAGATTTCATTAAAATAATTGATATATGCGATTCATATAAATGTTTTAGCTATTATGAGATAAATGTTAGCTGTCCAAATGTAAAAAAAGGTGGTATTGCTTTTTCTCAAGACCCTAAAACGATGGGAAAACTTATTAATAAAATAAGGAAAAAAACTGTAAATCCTCTTATAGTCAAACTCTCGCCAAATGTTCAATCTATAGTGCCTTTTGTTCAATCTGCTGAAGACTCTGGAGCAGATATAATAAGTTTAATAAATACCTTAAAAGGTTTGTCTATAGACATTAATACTAAAAAACCTAGATTTAAAAACATATTTGCAGGATATTCTGGTCCAGCAATAAAACCTGTTGCCCTTTATCATATTTATGAAGCAAGGAAAGTTACAGAATTACCTATAATAGGCATGGGTGGAATAAATAGTTTTAATGATGTTTTAGAATTTTTTGCTGTTGGAGCAGATGCCATTGAGATAGGAACAATGAATCTGGTCAATCCTATGACAGCTTATGAATTGTTACAAGCTCTTGAAAATTACTGTCAGACATCAAAAAAAACATTAGATAAAATAAAAGAGGAATATACTATCTGGATGTGATATATATAAATTGGGAGAAAATTATGAAAGTCGGATTATTCACTGGTGGTGGTGATTGCGGAGGACTAGAAGCAGTCATAAGAGGGGTAGTTTTCGCAGCTTATAGTGAAAATATAGAGATAATTGGAATACCAAATGGTTATCTGGGTTTATATAATCTTGATAAAAATCCAGGTATAGTAATTCCCTGCTCAATGGTAGATAACCGCGCAAAAAAATGTGGAACTGTTCTTGGAACTTCTAGAGTAAAACTTCACTCCATACCTGATGGATTTGAAAAAGTTAAGAGAAATTTACAGAACTCAGGTATTGAAATTCTTATTGGTGCAGGAGGAGATGATACTTCTTTAGTTCTTGAGCAACTATCAAATAGTGGTTTTAAAGTTATTTGGGTTCCTAAGACAATGGATTTAGATATTTTACCTTATTCAGTTGGTGGTTCTTCTGCTATAAATAAGATTGCAGATGCAGTATATGAATTAAGAACTACTGCAAGATCTCATGATAGAATAATGGTTGTTGAGGTTTTTGGAAGATATGTAGGACATACTGCATTATATGGGGGAGTCGCTGGACAAGCAGATATGATTTTGATACCTGAAATACCTGTAGATATAGATTATATGTATAAAACAATTGTTGAAAAATATAAAGAAAGATTAGAAAATTCCAGATTAAAGAAATCCTGGTATATGATAGTAGTGTCAGAAGGAATAAAAGATTTAAGAACAGGGGAACTTATAACATCTTCATCTGAACTTGATCATTTTGGTCATGTTCAACTTGGAGGAGCAGGAGAATATATTGTAAGTATAATAAAGAAAAAGTTAAAAGAAGACAATGAATTAAAAGAATTTTTAGATAAACATGGAGTATTTATAAAAGGAGTTCAGGAGACTCCAAATGTTAGAGCTGTAAATTTAGGGCATACTATTCGAGCCGGTATTTCAGATGCATATGATGCTACTCAAGGACAAAAATATGGTGCAGCAGCTATTGAATGCATAAAGAGAAATATGTTTGGAATTGGTATTGCAGATGTTAAATCAGATAAAATATTGACTATGCCAATAGGAAAACTTCGTCAACAAAGACCTGTTAACATGGAAACAGTAGCACTATATGAAAAAATGGGTTATAACTTTGGTAGAGCCATTATAGAATATAAGCCAGAAATAAGATCAATAGGTGAGTCAGAGATATCAAGAATATTTTAACTATTGTCAAAAGTATTTAATCTGTTAAATTTAATTACCGTAATTTATTAGTTTATCATCTTTAATTTTCAATATATTTAAGAGGTGGTTTATGGCAAAAAAGGGAGATTGGGTAAAAATCGAAATAATTTTGCTGGAGCCTTCGCAACGAACAGCAAAAATACCTGAAGAAACCAAAAAAGTACCTTATATAATTCATATCAATGGATTTTTACAAAAAGATGCAAATATAGGGGATGAGGTTGATATTATTAGTAGAATTGGAAGAATTCATCAAGGTAAATTAATTGAAGAAAAACCAGCATTCAAGCATAATTTTGGTGATTTTGTGACTCATCTTGTTGATATCAGTACTGAGCTCAAAAGGGAGTTAGAAGAAATCAACAATAGTGAGCAGAGGAGCTAAATATGGATAAAAGTTACAGTGCAGTAATGAATAGAAAAAATGAGATAATGAAAAAAGCTCTTGGTATTGATTATGAAAAATATAAAATTACAGATATTTCTTTTGATTACGAAATGATGATGGATGATGTTGGATATAGTATCGGAGAGATTGCTGATATTCAGAAGCAGAGTAAAGTAGGAAATACTCCTTTATTTTATCTTTCTAATATTACTAAACTTGTAAGAAAATATGCAAAAAAAGGGA
This sequence comes from uncultured Brachyspira sp., assembly GCA_964454835.1. Classification (GTDB taxonomy): domain Bacteria; phylum Spirochaetota; class JAAYUW01; order JAAYUW01; family JAAYUW01; genus Exilispira. The sequence goes on along the minus strand of CAYVTU010000015.1, from coordinate 50,566 downwards.
AAGGAGCTAAAATTTATCTTAAAGATGAAGCAGCAAATGCTTCGGGTTCTTTTAAGGCGAGAAGAGCTTCTTTATCTGTTTATGAGGCATATAAAAAAGGCTATAAAGGTGTTATAGCTGCAACTTCTGGTAATTATGGTGCAGCAGTTGCTTCACAAGCAGCTATGCGGGGATTAAAATGTATTATTATACAGGAAGTATTTGATTCAAGATATGTTGGACAACCTGAAATAGTTGAAAAATCAAGGATATGTGATGCTATGGGAGCTGAAGTAATAATGTCATCAGTAGGACCCGAACTTTTTTATTCACTTTTATCATCTTTGGAAGATACCGGCTATTTTAATGCTTCACTTTATACTCCTTACTCGATAGCAGGAATTGAAACACTTGGATGGGAAGTAATAAATCAAATAAGGAAACTTGAGGGAAGAGATCCAGATTATATAATGGTTACTCATGCAGGAGGTGGGAATATTACAGGAACAGCAAGAGGTGTATTAAAATATAAACTTGAATTTAAACCTAAAAATAATACCGAAATTGTGGCTTGTTCAGTAGATCTTACAGGTTTACATATGGCATCCGATATTGATTTTAATAAAAAATCATTTACGACAGGACATACAGGTTTTGGAATACCATTCGCTCAATGGCCAGATAGAGCAGATACACCAAGAAATGCAGCAAGACCTTTAAGATATATGGATAAATATTTAACAGTTACTCAAGGGGAAGTTTTTTATGCGACAGAAATGCTAGCAGCTCTCGAAGGAATTGAAAGAGGTCCAGCAGGAAATACTTCATTAGCTGGGGCAATTAATTTAGCCATGAATCTAGATCAAGATGCTATTGTGGTTGTTCAGGAAACTGAATATACAGGCGCTGGCAAACACCCTCAAGCACAGCTTTCTTTTGCTGAAAAGAATGGAATCAAGATTCTAAGAGGAAATCCAGAAGCATCTATAAATGGCAAAACAATTGTGTTACCAAGAAATTTAAGTGATTTTCAATATAAAGAGATTGATCTTAAGAAGTTAAAACTATCATATTTAGAGAATTTAATTGCTAACAATGCTAATGCTAAGATGATAGAGGAAGATTTTGAATTCTTATCAAATGATATAAATGAAGAACCAAAATGGATTAAGGAAAATATTTTTAATATCTTATCATCAAATGGAAAAAATAAATAGGAGAATATTATATGAAATCAGGTTTAGAAAGAATCGATGATTTTGAAAAAAGAAGAAAACATCTTGCAAGTCTGACAGATGAAGAGCTAAAAAAAAGATTTTGGGATCTCACTGAAAAAATAGTTCAACCAATGATTGAATTGGCTAAAAAGTATACTTCTCCTTCTATTGAAAGATCTGTATTACTTCGTATGGGTTTTAGTTCAATTGAAGCCAATAAGATAGTTGATTTGCTATATAAGAAAGATTTGCTTGGACATGGAGCAGGAAATGTTGTTCTTAAGATTAGTGAAAAGGAAAAAATTAATTATTTAGATGCGGGCAAAAAGATTATTGATGGCTATCCTTGTGAAAATTTGTTTAATAGTTAAAATTAAATTATTTTAGAAAATAACTTAATAGGAGTATTTATGGGATTGAAACCAGATAAAAAAATAGATATAATAGAAATATTGAAAGATTTAAAAAACTATAGAGCCCCAAAACGAGGATGGGTATGGAGAAAATCAGTATCAAGTATGAAACTTGGTGAACACACTTTTTTTGATCATTCTGAATCTTTGAAAAACTCTGTTCCACTTCCTGCTGCTAAGTACTTCGATGGAATTGACCCACAACCTAAACCAGTTATTACTACAGAAATTGCATCAGGAAGGTTTGAAGATGATATTAGAAGGATGAGAATGGCTGCCTGGCATGGTGCTGACCATATAATGGTAATAAGAACAACAGGGCAATCACATATTGATGGTTTAATTGAAGGAACGCCAGAAGGTATTGGAGGAGTTCCTATAACTAGAAAACAGATAAGGGCATCAAGAAAAGCCTTGGATTTAATTGAAGAAGAAGTTGGAAGACCGATAAATTTTCATTCATATGTTTCGGGTGTTGCAGGCCCAGAAGTTGCAGTTGTATTTGCAGAGGAAGGAATAGCAGGAGCCCATCAAGATCCCCAATATAATGTCCTTTATCGAAATGTAAATATGTATAGATCTTTTGTAGATGCAGCAGAAGCAAAAAAAATTATGGCTGATGCAAATATCTTTCAAATAGATGGTGCTCACAATGCAAATGCAACAGCCAAAAAAGCATGGAAAGTTAGACCAGAGCTTATGGTTCAACATGCTATAAACTGTATGTACTCTTTGAAATCTGGAATGAAAAATGAAAACATTGGTTTATCTACTGTGCCTCCTACTGCTCCTCCTGCTCCAAAATTGTGGTATGATCTTCCTTATGCAGTTGCTTTGAGAGATTTTTTCAGTGATTTCAAATTTAGAGCACAACAAAACACAAGGTATGTAGAATCAGATACAGATGAAGCGCAAATTACTCATGCAATAGACACACTTATCTCAGCTTTGACTTCCGCTGATTTGCAATCTACTATTACACCTGATGAAGGAAGAAATGTACCCTGGCATCAAAATAATATTAGATCAGTTGATTCAACAAAACAGGTTTTCAATGCTCTTGATGGAATCAAACAATTTGTAAAACTTGATATGGAAGGTCCATTAGGACAAATAGTTAGAGAATTAAAAGAAAGAGCTGTTCTTTTTCTCGAAGAAATTCTAGAAATTGGAGGATATTTTCCTGCTGTCGAAAAAGGATATTTTGTCGATTCAGGTTATTATCCTGAAAGAAATGGGGATGGGATTGTTAGAGAACAAAATGGTGGAGTTGCAGCTGCAACTATTATTGAAAGAAAAGCTGATTATTTTGCTCCTGTCTGCTCACATTTTGGTAATAATAATCTTCCTTCTGGAATTAAAAATCCATGCGATTCAATTGGTGGTTGTACATTGTGTAAACCTGAAAAAATATCATATATAGATGAACTTGATCCAGAAGATAATGTTAATAATAGAATAAAATCGTTGGTCGAAGATGAAAAAAATGGAATAATAAAGCCAGAAGTAGAATGGCATGGAGATGGTTTTGTAACAATAGAAATGGTTTTACCAACATTTGAAGAAGCAGCTGAAGTCGCTGCTATTGAAATAGCCAAAAAGATGACTTTAATTGATCCACAGGTTATTCATAAAAGAGTATTGCACCCAGCAGAAGGAACGATGCTTTTAGTTAAAGGAAGAATCGAACACTTTGTTAGATTGCAGGATATTAAAATTCCAGAGAAAGTAAAACATCTATCAGATGAAGCCATTGAAAAGTTCGTAAAAGACAACGAATTAAAGGTAGTAGGAGCTACACTTGGTGAGGATGAGCACTCTGTTGGACTTCAAGAAATTCTTGACATTAAACATGGCGGAATAGAAAAATGGGGATTTAAATGTTATTATCTTGGGACTTCTGTTCCTGTTGAAAAACTTGTAGATGCAGCAATAGAAGTTGGTGCTAAGGCTATTTTAGCTTCTACAATAATTACACATGGAGATGTCCATAAGTTTAATATGAAAAAGCTTGACCAGGTATGTAGAGAAAAAGGAATTAGAGATAAAGTAGTCTTAATTTCGGGAGGTACTCAGGTCACCAATGATGTAGCAGTAGAATGTGGAATGGATGCAGGATTTGGAAGAGGAACTCATGGAATAGATGTCGCAGATTTTATTGTTAAAAAACTCATGAAAGTCAAATAATTTATCTATTAAGAATTTTTGAAGGGTTGTTTCCAGATAAGGAAATGACCCTTTTTATTTTTTATCAATATCAAAAATTCTTCTTATTGCCTTTTCCAATCTATTTTGATTTTTTAAGTATGATTCCTCAAAAAAACTGAATGAATTATTTATTGATCTTAGTATATCATCTTTAAATTTATTTCTATCAACTACAATATTTTGAATTTTTATAATTTTTTTCAATTCTTTTTTAGTAAATTTGGTTTTGTCTTCAAAATAATTTTCTAAAACAATTTCATTAATATTGAAAAAACAGTTTTGTGGAAAAAATTTAATAAAAATATTGCTATTTCTTTCAAGTAATGTAGAAGTCCTTTTTTTTACATACGAAGATATTGAAAGAGTATCTTTATTTAAACATGACAAAGCTGTTTTCACATAATTTTGTCTACATAAATAATGTATAATATCTAAAGTTTCATTGCAATGATATACTAAAGAATTATAAGAACTATCAAATCCTGATAATATGATCTTATCACTTATTTTACTTGCTAAAGAGATTGCAGCAAGCCCAACATTTCCATATACAGGCAAGTTAAAAAGAGATAGAGCATTAGAAAGATAGCAAGAAAGATTATTTACAAAGGACATCCTTTTATTTTTTTCATCTGCAATAACAAGTCCCGCAAAAAATAACAAATTCTCGTATTTAAAATATTTTTGAACAATTTTATATGAAGAAGAAATCTCAATTAATAAAAATGAATCTTTTAAATCTTTAATACCCAGAAAATCAAGAAAATTCAAGGCTTGGGGATCCAATGCTATTATTATATCTGGTATAATATCATTTTTAAGTAAAAATCTAAGTGCTGTATCCACGGCAATAATGATAACTCTATCACTGATTTTTTTTATTTTTTCTATATCCTTATTTAATGAAGGACCCGCACTTATAACAAGAGAGGTTATCTGTTCATTTGGTTCGATATTCAAAGTTTTATTTATGAAATTCAGGTTTTCAAGAGTATTTATTATTTGTTTAGGAAGCATTACAGAATGAGTTGAATAATCGATTATTAATTCATTAAATTTTAGTGAAAATAAATCTATTAATGGTTGGCTGTTTTTATTAAAATTTTTATCATATTCATCAATCTTAAAGATTAAAGCAGGATTTTTTAAATAATTAAGATTTTTGGCTAAAAAATTTATTATAAAATCAATATCTTCATTTGCTATCACAAAGAAATACTTTTCTTTATTATTAATAAATTGGGAAATATTAAAAGATAGAAAAATATTTCCAAGATTTGTCGATTCATCCAGAAATATTATTGATAAATCGGGTTCATTCTTATATTGATATTTAAAAATAAAAAAACTTAATAATGAGGTGTAAACTATTATTTTATAGTTACCAAGTTTTTCCACCTCAAAATTAAGTTTTATTTTATTATTCTCTTCAAGGATTATTTCAAAATTACTAGCACTTCTTTCAAAATCAATTTTCTTAAAATAATTTTTGTTTCTTAATAAACCATAAAATACGTTATATGGCAAAATATCTTTGAAAAATCTTAAATTATCCTCAAAATTACTTCTTTGCATTCACAGGACTATTTTTTGGGTAAATAATTTTAGCTTTATTTTGCAGGAATACTTTTAAATCATTTGATAAAATATATTTAAAAACTCCTATAACATCTCGAATTATATCAGAATGTTTTTGATTGAATAGTTCTTCTGTTCCTTTACTTTTTTCTATTAATTTAGCTATTACAAAACCTTTATCAAGTTTAATTGGTTTTGAAATTTCCCCATTTTTCATAAGAACTAGCTGGTCATATAGATCATTGGCACCAGAAAATTCAGCTATATTTGTATTATTTTCATCAATAATAGTCTGTCTATATGCAAACTGACCGGTCTTAAGTAATTTTAACTTAAATTCTTTTTCTATTGATTTTATATCACCTTTAGAAAAGTATTCATAAATCTTTTGTGCATTTGTTTTTGCCTTATCTATAAGTATAGCTTCATTAACTTGAGTATAATCTTGTAACACTTTATCATAGGTGTTTTTATCTTTTAAATCTGGAATATAGGGAGGTTTAATGCAACGAATTACATGATAACCATATTCCGACTTAACAGGGTCAGATATTTCACCCGCTTTTGTGAGTTTAAATGCAGCATCCGAAAATTCTTTTACCATTGTTTTTCTATCGAATATCCCTAAATCTCCTCCAGAGGTTTTTGAACCTTCGTCTATGCTATATTTTAATACATATTCGATAAATTTCTCTGGATTTTGTTTTAATTCTATTGATATTTTTTGAGCTGTTTCGAGATCTTTCACTAAAATATGTGCTGCCTGCATCACTTCATAATTTGATTTGACTGTTGAATAATATTTTTCAAGTTCAGCTTCCGAAACATTATCAATAGGGATATAAAAATATTCAAATTTATATAAATCATGTGTAATATGGTAATATTTATTTAATTCAAAATCAGTTATAAAAATAGATCCGAAAGAAAGGTCATTTTCTAACACTTCCTTACCAAGATCATTTTTAAATTTATTAAAATAATAGAGTTGCTGGTCCTTTGATAATTTTGAAAAAGCAAATTCACCTTTTTCATCATAAAACATTCCGCTATCTATTAGTTTTTGATTAATTCTTGCATTAGAAACCTTTATATTGAAATTTAAAACTGCCTGCTGGATTATTTTATCTTCTACAACTTGTTGAATAAAGCTATTAAATATTAACTGTTGATATTGTTCATTTAAGTCTGGTATTCTTTGTTTCCAATACTCCAAAACTTGATTGTAGCTATACCCAAGTTCTCTTGTCCAATAAACCGGTTGTCCATTTACTACAACGATGGCATTTGAAGGAACTCCTGCATTTGGTGTAAAGTATATTACTCCAAATACTCCGAAACCAAGAATTACTACCACTGCGATGATATAAAAGATTATGGTATTTGTTTTCTTTTTCATAAGGTATCCTTATAATATTCAAAAATCAAGACTTAAAATATGACAGATGCTAAAAAAGTCAACTAAAACCTAAGCTATATGATTAATAAGTATTTTTATCCCTATACCAATTAAGACAAGACCACCAACAATTGCAAGTTTATTTTCAAATAAATGTCCAAGAGTTTTACCAATTTTTACGCCTATTGCTGAGACAATAAATGTGATTATTCCAATGACAAAAGCAGAAAAAAATATTGAAACATTTAATAGAGAAAGGCTTATCCCAATTGCAAGAGCATCTAAAGATGTTGCAATTGCAAGAATAAATAATTCATAAAATGAAAGAATTTTATTTTCTTTTTTCTCTTCTTTTAAAAAAATAGATTCATAAATCATCTTGCAACCTATAATAAATAAAATACCAAGTATTACAAAATGATCCCACTTTTCTATATATTTCATTATTCCTTTTCCTGCAAACCAACCAATCATTGGCATTATAGCTTGAAATAAACCAAAAAATAGAGCTACTCGCATAGTATATCTAAAAGCAAAAGAAACTTTTAAAGTTTTTAATGTAGTACCAGTAGCTACTGCTACTGCAAAAGCATCCAGTGATAGACTTAGTGCAATTAAGATTAGTGTTATTATATTCATCTTATCTCTTTATTCATTATATTTTTTCAATTTTGAACCATATTAAATTAAGTATATTAAATAAAAATATTTAATAAAAAGTGTTAATATTATTTATTAAATCTATAATATTTAAGATACAAAATATTATAGTTTTTCTTTAATTATTAAATGTTAAAAAAGTATTAAATCTGATCTTTAATATTTTGAATAGCTGCTCCATGTATATATTTCTCAGATATAAGATAATTTATAAAAATAATAGATGATGAAGTTATAAAGGAAGAGATTCGTGAAAAAATGAATAATCCAGCAGCAAATAACGCTCTCATATCTAAGGGTAAAGTTTCAGATAAAGAAAGGAATAATACAACAGCAGGCAATTCAGGATAAGCAAAACCATCTTTAATTAAAAATAACAATAACATACCTAAAAATAAAGGAAGAATTTCAATAAAAGACAAGGAAACCTGCTGTATTTGTAAAATATAAAAAAATCCTATTATTGAAGTTATTACCACTCCATCTATGTTAAAAATTAAACCCAATGATGTATAAATAGATGAGTAAGTACGATTGATTCCCAGGTTTTTTTCGGAATGAAACAATATATTTTGATAATTTGTAACTGAATTACTTGTAGCGAAGCCAGAAAGTTGAGCTCCTAGAACACTTCTAAAATAAGTAGCAGGGTTTTTCTTTAACCAGAAGAAGATTAGAAGCATAGGTACTAGATATACCTGAAATACAAGAGAAAAAATCATGACAATCATCGGTTTTATAAGGAATATAAAGTTTGATGTCTGTTTAATCGTATTTGAAAGACCAAAACCTATAAAAAATGTAGAAAATGCAAATATTTCAATTAAATATAGATTTATGTAATCCAATATTTCTTCTATAGATTTGCATAGATTAAGAAAAATTTCTCCTCTTTTAACAGCATAATATATGGCAATACCTATAAACATTGAAATTAGAGCTGTTGGGAAAAGCTGATAAATGTTAGATGATAAAAGATCCGATAAGTTTTTTGGTATATAAGAAATAAAGGAATCAAAAATAGAATTGAATTCTACTAAAACTGGAGTTTTGACATCAAAAAGTTCTATTTGATAGCCAGGTTTTACAAGGATTGAAAAAAGGATAGACTGAATTGTAGCAATTAAGCCTGATATAAATGTAAATAGAAAGAAAAAGGGAAACACTTTGCCAGTTTTTCCCGATTCTTTTAAATTTAAAAAGGCAATTATGATTGAAAAAAATATATAAGGTTTAATTATAAAAGTCAGAAGTTTTATGAACATCTGTTCAATAGTCAAACATATTTTATGTAAGACTGGAACATAGGGAATAAAAAGACCAAGAATAAATCCCAGAATAATAAAAATTAATATTTTTGAAGAAATCTTCATCTATCCCCCTAATACACAGATTTTGATAAAGATATAAATTAATTGTAACTTTTTAATTATAAATCAAGAAAAATTTTTTTAAGAAAAATAGTTTCTTGACTTTTTGTTTTGATTTAACAATATTTAACTGACAAAAAAAAGGATATTTTTTGTGATTTTTGAAAAAGATAAAAGAATTAGAATAATCAGTGGTCATTATGGTGTCGGAAAAAGCGAATTTGCAGCAAATTATGCAATTAAACTTTCAAAATATAAAAATAGAAGAAAAAAAATAACTATAGTAGATTTAGATATAGTTAATCCTTATTTTACTACTAGAGGTATTTCAAATATATTAAAAAAAAATAATATTGAGATAATAGGTCCTTCATATGAGGCTACCAATGCTGATCTACCTGCTCTTCCAAGAGAAATAGATTCAGTTTTTTTTGATGAAGATTATGATGTAATAATAGATCTTGGAGGGGATGCTGCTGGGTCAAAAGTAATTGGGAGATACAGTAATCATATCAAAAATCAAGGATATGATTTCTTTTATCTTATAAATATAAACCGTCCATTTTCAGAAGATTTTGATGGTGTATATCAGTTTTTACTTGATATTCAGAACGCTTCAAGGCTTAATGTGACTCATATTGTAAATTCCACACATCTTCTTTTTCAGACAACAATTGAAGAGATAAAGAAAGGTGATTCTATAAGTCAACAGATATCGGAAAAATTATCCATTCCTTATAGATATGTAGTTGTCCCTGATTGGTTAATATCGTTTAGTAATGAACAAAAAAAAGAACCTAAAAATGAACTTAAAAATGAACTTAAGAATGAACAAATAGATGAAAATGATGAAAATCTTTTAAAATTAAAAAAAATTTTTAAAGCGGAAGACATTTTTAATATAGATCTAACTTTAAGACCAGTATGGCTTGGAGATGAAGGTAATTATTAATAATTTCTTGAATATTGTTTTGAAATAATACATATGATGATGTTAATTTAAAATTTATAAATATTATCTATTAAAATAAATAGGAGGAATCATGCCAAAAGGCAAAGTAACTTTCAACACAGAGTTATGCAAGGGTTGTGAACTCTGTACTACTGTATGTCCGGTTAAAATAGTAGTAATGGATTTTACAAAGATGAATACAAAAGGATATCATCTTGCTTCAGTTAATGAAATGGAAAAATGTACTGCTTGTGGAAGTTGTGCTAAAATTTGTCCCGACTCTGTTATAACGGTTGAAAGAATTGATTAAATTAGATTAGAAGGAGAATTAAAAAATGGGTAAAAAGATTCTGATGAAAGGAAATGAAGCAGTTGCAGAAGCTGCTATTAGAGCTGGATGTAAGTATTTTTTCGGTTATCCAATTACTCCTCAAAATGAAATACCTGAATATATGTCAAGGGAACTACCAAAAAGAGGAGGAGTTTATTTGCAAGCTGAAGCTGAGTTCGCAGCAGCAAATATGCTTTATGGTGCAGCAGGTGCGGGTGTTAGAGTAATGACTTCTTCCTCTTCTCCTGGAATTTCATTGATGGCAGAAGGAATATCGTATATGGTAGGAGCTCAACTTCCTTGTGTCATAGTAAATATGGTTAGAGGTGGTCCTGGACTTGGTAATATTGCTCCAGCGCAATCTGATTATATGCAGGCAGTCAAGGGAATGTGTCATGGAGATGTTCATCTTATTGTTTTAGCTCCATCATCTGTTCAAGAAGCAGTAAATTTGATGTATGATGCTTTTGATTTAGCAGATACCTATCGAAATCCTGTCCTTTTACTTGGAGATGGAATGATAGGGCAGATGATGGAACCTGTAGAATTCAAAGAAAATTCAAATAAAAATCTTCCTGCTAAAACATGGGCTACAACTGGAACAAGAAATTCTCCAAATGGAAAACCAAGAGTAATTAATTCACTTTCAATCGAACCAGAAGATTTAGAAAACCTTAATATCGAAATTCAAAAAAAATATAAAAACATCCTGGAAAAAGAAGTTAGATTTGAAGAATATAAGATGAAAAAAGACTTAGACATTATTTTTGTTTCTTATGGAACAACCTCAAGAATAGTGAAATATGTCATTAAAAAATTAGAAGAAGAAGGAATAAAGGCTGGATTAATTCGACCAATCACCTTATGGCCTTTTCCAGATAAAATCTTTGAAAAATGGGTTGCAGATAGTGATGCAAAATTATTTCTAACTGTAGAAATGTCGACTGGTCAGATGATTGAAGATGTTAAACTTGCTGTTAATGGTAAAAAACCTGTTTATTTCTATGGAAGAACAGGTGGAATGGTTCCTGAACCAAAAGATATAATTAATTATGCAAAAAATTTGCTTAAAAAATAAATAAGAGGAAAGAAGATGGGAAAAATAGTATATGAAAAATCTAAGGGTTTGACTGATGTACCTCTTCATTATTGTCCTGGTTGTTTACATGGAGTTATACATAAACTAGTAGCAGAATCACTTGTAGAATTAAATGTTTTAGATAAAGCGATAGGTGTTGCTCCTGTCGGATGTGCTGTTTTTGCTTATAAATATTTTAACTGTGATATGCATGAAGCAGCTCATGGTAGAGCACCCGCAGTTGCTACTGGAATTAAGCGAGCAGTTCCAGATTCTGTTGTCTTTACATATCAAGGAGATGGAGATCTTGCATCTATTGGAACAGGAGATATCGTTCATGTAGCACATAGGGGAGAAAAGATTACAACAATTTTTGTAAATAATGCCATCTATGGTATGACAGGTGGGCAAATGGCTCCTACAACTCTTGTTGGTCAAAAAACAACTACATCACCATATGGTAGAGATCCAGCTCATTGTGGGTATCCTTATAGAGTCTCAGAGATGCTTTCTACAATACCTTCAACTGCTTTCATTGCAAGAGTTGCTGTTTATGATATAGCTCACCTTGTTAAAGCTAAGGCAGCAATTAAAAAAGCCTTTCAAATGCAAATTGAAGGTAAAGGATTTACTCTTGTTGAAATTTTATCTACATGTCCAACAAATTGGGGATTGACTCCTATCGAATCCTTAAAATGGTTAAAAGATAATATGGAACCTTATTATCCTCTAGGGATATATAAAGATGTATCTGCTAGTGAAGGAGGAAACTAATGCATGAAGAAATAATAATGGCAGGTTTTGGTGGACAGGGAGTTATGCTTTTAGGTAAGTTTATTTCAGAAGCTGCTATGGAAGAAGGTAAAGAAGTATCCTGGCTTCCTTCTTATGGTCCTGAAATGAGAGGTGGTACTGCAAATTGTCATGTTATTGTTTCAGATGAACCAATTGCATCTCCTATAATTATTGAAAGTTCAATTTTGATTGCCATGAATAGACCATCTTTAGAAAAATTTGAAAAAACTCTTAAAAAAGATGGCATTCTATTCATGAACTCTTCAATTATAGATATAGAACCTACAAGAAAAGATATTAAAATTTTCAAAATTCCTTTAAATGAAATTGCAAATAGACTAGGAAGCCAAAAAATCATAAATATGATTATGGCAGGAGCATTAATATATGCTACTAAGATTGTTTCTTTTGAAACCATGAAAAAGGTTTTTGAAGAAAATTTAACTGGTTCAAAGGCAAAATTTATAGATTTAAATATCAAATCAATGGAAGAAGGAATGAATCTAATTAAAAAAGATTATAATCTATAATTCATTCTTCTAATTTTTTGATAAAACCTATAATCAATATTAATATCATTCAATTATAATGATTGATTTTTATAGGCATATTTTGATTATAAAAGAAAAATGCTGGCTAAAAAGTCAGCATTTTTTTTATTAAAAATTTGACATTCAAAAAAAATGCATTATTAATATAAATAGAAAATGAGTGAGTGCTTACATATAATTATTAAAATAATTATACTTTAATTTAAAAAGTAAAATTGGGAGGTTAACTATGGTGTTGGTAACTGGCGGAGCAGGATTTTTAGGAAGTGTTTTATGCAAAAAACTTGTTGAAAATGGAGAAAAAGTCAGAGTATTAGCCCTTGAAAATGAAGATATAACATCATTAAAAAATATTCCAGTCGAAATTGTAAGAGGGGATATAAGAAATCAAAATGATTTAGACAAAGCATTTTTTGATGTTGATAAAGTATTTCACCTTGCAAGTTTAATTGCTATAACATCAAAAAATAGAGAATTATTATATGATATAAATGTAAATGGGGCTGTGAATGTTGCAAAAAATGCATATGAAAGAAATGTCAAATCAATGATTTATGTTTCATCAATACATTCATTTGCAGATATAATTCATGGAATTACAATAGATGAAATAATTCCTGTTTCTCCTATTGATGCCATAGGTATATATGGAAAAACAAAGGCTATCGCTACTTTGAAAATACTTGAATATGTTAAAAGAGGTCTTCATTGTAAAATAGTATGTCCTTCTGGGATAATAGGTCCTTTTGACTATAGACCTTCCAGAATGGGAAGACTAATTCTTGATTTTATGAAAAAGAAAATATGGTACACTTTGGATGGAGGATATAATTTTGTCGATGTAAGAGATGTAGCACAAGGATGTATTCTAGCTTCTGAAAATGGTAAAGATGGAGAGATATATCTTTTATCTGGGGAATATTTAAGTTTTAAAAAGTTATTTGGTTTTCTATCCGAAGAATTAAAGATAAAAAAACCTTTAATTTTTCTACCTTCAGGATTTTTGAAATTTTTGGCATATATATATGAGAAATCTTCAAGAAAAAGTGGTAAAGAACCATTGATAACCTATGAGTCACTACAAATTATATTTAGTAATTCTAATATATCTACCAAAAAAGCTGAAATTGAATTAGGATACATTCATCGACCTATTGAGCAAACTCTTATGGATACAATAGAGTGGTTTAAAATTTATTTTTCAAACCAATTACCAGTTCTTGCTAAAAAAAAGGAAAAAATATCCTCATATGCAAATATTCATAAAATAAAAACTAAAGATTCATAAACAAATTGTTGGTTTTTTATTCTATTTTGATATTTTTTTCTATATGCAATCATATTTACTTGTATTAAAAGAAAATAGATACTCATTTTCCCCAATTATTTCTATAGTGGATTTTTATTCATCAAATATTGAAATAATTTATTTAAAGGATTTTAGTTTAAAAGAGAACCAACATTATAGTGAAAATATCTTAATTCCATATATAGAAAACCAATTAAAAGATTTAAAAATAAGTGATGATATTAATATTTTCTTTTTTTCTATTCATAGCTGGTATCGAAAATTCTTTCTTATTGTATTAAATATTCTTAGAAAAAGATATCCAGATTCCATTTATATCGCAGGTGGGCCCGATGTTATTGCCCAGCCCTTTCTTTATGCAAATTTTTTCGATTTAATTTGCAAGGGAGAAGGTGAATCATTTTTAATTGACTTTTTTAATCAAATAAATCTTAATAAAAATAAAGTTAAAATTGAAATATATCCTGAAAATATTTCAAATTGTGTATCTAAATATAATATTATCTATATATCAAGAGAAAATAATAAAATAAAAATATTAAGAGACAAAGCAAATGAAAGCATTCATGGGAAAGCTAATGAAATAAAAATATACAAGGATTTTTTAGTCAAATTTTATAATACCTTCAGATCTGCTCTTTTTACAGATAATCCAATGGAATTTCATTTAGTTATAAATAAGATAGATTCAATTACAAAGTTAGATGAAATCTTTAATTATTTTCCTTCTTTTCCAATGATTTCTTCTTTTTTTCATCCAATAGAGATAGTTAGAGGATGCCCTCAAGGCTGTAAATACTGTCAGGTTTCTAATATCTTTGGAAGAAAACCAAGGAAAAAAAGCATTGAAATAGTTAAAACTTTTTTAAAATATCAATTAAAATATAGAAAAAATCATATTAGATTTATAAGTCCAGATTTTGCTCTTTATTTTGATGATAATGAAACATCAGATTTTGTCTATAATTGGGAAGATTTGATAGCATTTATAAAAGATGAAGGGAAAAAACTAAATCTTGAGACTTTCATTTATCTTGGTTCATTTCCTTCTGAATTATCATTAAGATTTTTAAAATTAGAATATTTAAACCTTATCAATAAATTTAGCGCTACAAAAAAAATTACCATTGGAATTCAAACATACTCTCAAAAGCTACAAAAAATTATAGGAAGAAATGACCCTCTGGAAAATTTAGAAGAAACTCTTTCAATTTGCACAAAGATGAATATTGAACCAATAATAGATATTATTTTAGGTTTGCCATATGAAGATGAGGAAGATAGAGATATTACATTGAGTTTTCTTGAAAAGAATTGTAATGAGAAAATTTCTGCAAATCTTCATTATTTCCTTCCTATTCCTGGTTCATCATTTGAAAATAATCTACCAGTAAAGCTATCTTCGAAAGAAATATCTAGAATAAATAAACTTATAAGTCGTGCCAATGTTTCAGGTAATTTTTTTAGGCAGATGAATGAATTTAATTCAAGACTCGAAATCCCAACTCATTATTTGCAAAATCTTTAATTTATGCATAAATTCATTAGGTATGAAAAATATTAGAAATTTTAGTATAATTGCACATATAGATCATGGTAAATCTACTTTAGCAGATAGATTAATAGAAGAAACAGGTCTTCTTCCGAAAGAAGAAAAAGAAAAACACCAGCAAATTCTTGATAATCTTGAAATAGAAAGAGAAAGAGGGATTACAATAAAGTCTCAATCTGTAAGATTGGAATATATATATAATAATGAAAAGTATATTTTAAATCTTATAGATACCCCCGGGCATGTAGATTTTTCTTATGAAGTGTCAAGGGCTCTAGCCGCTTGTGAAGGGGCATTACTTGTAGTAGATGCAACTCAAGGAGTTGAAGCTCAGACATTAACAAATTTTCACCTTGCTTTTGAGTCTAACCTGGAAATAATACCAGTGATAAATAAGATTGACTTACAGAATGCAGATATTGAAAAAGTTTCTTCTGAAATTCAAGAAGAATTAGGATTTATAAAAAGTGATATAGTGTCTGTCTCAGCAAAAAAAGGAATAAATATTGATCTTCTATGTCAAAAAATAATAGAGAAAATCCCTCCACCTGAAGGTCATGAAAATGCACCACTAAAAGCATTAATCTTTGATGCGATTTATAACAACTATAAAGGTGTTATAGTTCACATAAGAGTTTTTGAAGGTAAAATTAAGACAGGTGATGAAATACTTTTTTATGGAAATAAAAAATCATTTATTGTTGATGAAGTAGGATATCTAAAATTAAAATATACTCCTTCAAATCATTTATCAGCAGGTGAGGTTGGTTATTTTACTGCTACAATTAAAGATATTTCAGATGCAAGAATAGGCGATACAGTCACATTAAAAAATAACCCATGTGAAAAACAATTAGCGGGATACAAGGATGTAAAACAATATGTTTTTTCATCAATTTATCCACTTGACACGACTCAATTTGAAAATCTTTCGATCGCTCTTGAAAAGCTTAAACTTACAGATCCTGCTTTAAAATATGAAAAAGACAATTCACAGGCATTAGGATTTGGTTTTCGTTGTGGTTTTCTTGGCATGCTTCATCTTGAAGTAGTTCAGGAAAGATTATTGTCAGAGTTCAACATGGAAGTTATTCTTACTTCGCCATCTGTAAAATATAGATTTAAACTTACAGGTAACGAGGAGCTTGTAGAAATAGATAAACCAGCAGACTTCCCAGAACCAGGGATTATTGAGCAATCTTATGAACCATATATTATAGCAGAAATAATTACACCCGAAGAATTTGTTGGAAATTGCATAAAACTTTGTGAGGATAGCAGAGGTGATCAGATTGCCATGGATTACCTTGGTTCAAAGAGAGTTTTATTGAAATATGATATGCCAATGGCTGAAATATTATTTGATTTTTATAATAAACTTAAATCTATTTCTAAAGGTTATGCAAGTTTGGATTATGAATTTAAAGGATATAAAGAAACAAAACTTGCTAAGTTAGATATTCTTGTCGCAAAAGAAAAAATCGATGCATTTTCAATGATAGTATATGAACCAAAAGCAGCTAATATAGGAAGAAATATTGTTGAAAAACTGAAAGATATTATTCCAAGACAACAATTTTCTGTGGCTCTTCAAGCTGCTATTGGCGCTAAAGTAGTAGCAAGAGAAACAATTTCTCCATATAGAAAAGATGTTCTTGCAAAGTGTTATGGGGGAGATATTACCAGAAAGCGCAAATTACTGGAAAAACAAAAAGAAGGAAAAAAGAGAATGAAAAGATTTGGAGAAGTCGAAATACCACAAGATGCTTTTGTAAAAGTATTAAAAGCCGAAGAGGTCGAATAGTTTTCATATTGTATTTGACTTTTTGGTTATTATTTGTTATATCTTTTTAGGAAGATAAGGAAAAAATTATTTAGCATTTTTAGTTGGGAGGATATATGATTCTTAAAGATGATCTTTTTATAGAAAATGCGAGTGGTATCTTGGGGAAAAAAGTTCTTTTAAGAGTAGATTATAATGTTCCAACAGATGATAGTGGTCAAAATATTACAGATGATTCCAGAATTAAAATGAGTATTCCTACTATTAAATATCTGTTATCAAAAGATTGTAAAATAATTTTAATCTCTCATAAAGGAAGGCCAAAAGGTAAGAGAAATGATAAAGAAACCCTATCTATCATAAAACCAGTTCTTGAAAATATACTTTCTTCTTCAAATATTCCTTATAATTCTGTTAAATTTATAGATGATTGTATTGGAGAAAAAGTCAAAACAGCAATTGACTTAATTCAACCTAAAGATATTTTGATTTGCGAAAACTTAAGATTTTATAAAGAAGAAGAAGATAATAATGATGATTTCGCCAAAAAACTTGCTGAAAATGCTGATATTTTTGTTTCCGATGCCTTTGGAGCAGTTCACAGGGCTCATGCATCGGTTGAAGCCATTGCAAAATTTATTCCTCATTATTATGGTTACCTGATTCGAGAAGAAGTCCAGAATTTAAACTATGTGCTTCATAAACAAAATCCTCCTCTTGTAGCAATTGTTGGAGGATCAAAAGTATCATCGAAAATAGATGTCCTACTTCAATTAATTAAAAAAGCTGATTATATTCTGATTGGTGGAGCAATGGCATATACTTTTTTAAGAGCAAATGGTTTAGAAGTAGGTAAGTCACTAGTCGAAACAGAATATGTTCAGACAGCTTATAGTATTATGAATGAAGCAGCAAAAGCTAAGGTTCAGTTTGTTTTGCCTGTCGATCATATTACTGCATATGAAGCGAATGATAATGCTAAAAAATTTAAAACAAAAGGACCCGACATTGATGAAGATAAAATGGGTGTTGATATAGGTCCAAAGACAATTAAAATATTTAAAGATTATATAAACAAAGGTAAAACTATTTTCTGGAATGGTCCACTTGGAATATTTGAAATTCCTCAATTTGCTAAAGGAACAATTAAAATTGCTCAAATAATAGGTAAGACAAAGAGCTTTAAAGTTGTTGGTGGAGGAGATTCAGTTGCAGCTATAGCTTTAGCAAAACTAGAATCAAAATTTAACCACTTATCTTCTGGCGGAGGAGCTTCTTTAGAATATATAGAAGGGAAAAAACTACCAGGTCTTGCTATTTTTGAATAGAAATTTATTGTGAAGTTTTTTATTGGTTTTATAAAATAAATATAAAATGTCTTTATATTAACGAGGGAAAGATGAAAGCTTTAATCGCGGGAAATTGGAAGATGAATTTGAATCTTTCAGAAGCAAAAGATTTAGCATTAAAAATAGTCAATCAGATTAAAGATATTAAAGATGATGTTGCCATATTTCCCCCATTTTTATATATTCCCTCGATTATTGAAATTATAAAGGATTCTCCTATTAAGATTGGAGCACAGAATTCATTTTATAAAGATAAAGGTGCTTTTACAGGCGAAATTTCTATTTCAATGCTAGCAAATTTGAATGTAAACTATCTGATATGTGGACATTCTGAAAGAAGGACTATTTTTAATGAAACAGATGAAATAGTTTATTTAAAAGCAAAAGCTGCTATTGAAAATAATATTATACCTATAGTGTGTGTCGGCGAATCCTTTGAAGAAAGAGAAAGCCAAAAACATATTGAAAAAGTATCCTCACAAATAGAGTATATTTTTTCTCGTATTAATTTAGCTGATGATATTTCAGATGCTGATAAAATAGTCATTGCATATGAGCCAATATGGGCTATTGGGACAGGTAAAAATGCTACTCCAAAAGATGCATATGAAATGCATAAAGCAATAAGAAAAGTTTTGGAAAAGAATATAGGAACTACATTTTCTAATTCTGTTAGAATATTATACGGTGGTTCTGTTAATCCCGAAAATATAGATGATCTTATGAATGTTTCACAGGTAGATGGAGTCCTTGTTGGAGGCGCTTCATTAAACTTTGAATCATTTAAGAGAATTATTGAATATAAAACTTCACAATGTTAATTTAATGTGTTTAGGAGGAAATTAAATGATTACTTTTTTAACTGTATTATTTTTTATTTTTTCTGCTCTTCTGATTTTTGTTGTTGTATATCAATATAGAATTAAAAATACATTAAAAGGAAGACAGAGTCCTGAAAAAGAAAAATTGCTTAACTGGCTTGTAACTGGTGTTGGTGTTATATTTTTCGTAGTAGTATTTTTACTTGCCTTCACTTATAATAGAATGGCTATAGAAAACAAATCTGCTATTGAAAGTATAAATAAATCTGTTGAATCTCAGACTCAACCTGCTCAATCAGCGCCTACAAATCAGTCGACAGAAGAACAGACTACTCCAGTAGAAAATCAACCCTCTGAAAATACCAACAATTCTAATAAATAATATTGAATTTTTTGCCATCTGGAAGTATATTATATTCAAGCTTCCAAGTGAGGTACAAAAATGGCAGAAATTCATGTAAATAGTCTTCATCAAATTATTGATAAAGAAAACATTGTTTCAAAAAATAAAAAAATATTATCTGCAATTCAGATTATAAGATTTTATATCGATAATTTTGAATTCGCCTTAGATATAATGGATGTCAAAGAAATAAAGGAAATGGATACTATACGCCATCTTCCTAACTCCTTGGCATTTGTCCGAGGTCTTTTGAATCTAAGGGGCGAGATTATACCTATTCTTGATTTGAAGAAAAAATTAGAACTCGAAAATCTTTCTTTACAAGATTTAGCTTATGTTGGACAGAACAAGGAAAAATATAAAGATAAAACAGAATCAGTGAATAGTAGTAATGAATCAAATGAAATTATTAATAATGATGAATTTCAAAATGATAATCCAAGTATCATTATCTGCAAGGTTGGATCAGAAAATTTTGGTATAGTAGTTGATAAAATATATAGAGTGCAATATTTATCTACCGAAGAATATGAGCCAGCTTCCGAATTATTTGAAAATATTGGAAAAAGTTTTATAAAAGGTTTTGCAAAAGTAGATAAAAAGGTCATTGTCATTTTATCTTTAGCAAATTTATTTTTTTAAGCTTTTTAACTTAGGGGATTTAAATGCAAATATTAAATTACAAACAGAAAAAACCAAAAATTTCTGAAAATGTTTTTGGTTTTGATACTACTGTTATAATTGGAGATGTAAGAATTTCTGATAATGTTTTTTTGTTACCTAATGTGAGTATTAGAGGTGATATGAATTATATTTCAATCGACTCTTTTTCAAATATTCAGGATGGCTCAGTAATTCATACTGATTGGACATTTCCCACTATTATTGGAAAAAGAGTTACAATTGGCCATAATGTTGTCTTGCATGGATGTACTATTGAAGATGATGTTTTGGTTGGAATGGGTAGTATTATATTAAATGGAGCTATTATCCCTTCAAATGTTATAATTGCAGCAGGTTCACTTGTTGGTCAAAATAAAAAACTTGAGTCAGGTTGGCTTTATGCTGGTATTCCTGCAAAAAAAGTTCGGCAATTAACCACTGAAGATCTGACATATATTGAAAAAGCCTATCAAGCCTACATAGAATTGATGAATGGTTATAAATCCTCCTAAAATATTAAAAAATAAATCTTTTTGTTTTATAAATCCTCCAATTTATGATTATGCCTTATATGATTTATTCGCAGTTCCGTTAGGAATCTTAAAGACAATTAGTCTTTTAAAATATCTAGGAGCAAATGTTTATTATCTTGATGCCCTTGATAAAAATTTTGATTCTTCATTTTTTGATAAAACTGCGATTAAACCAACCATAAAACCGAATGGGACAGGCAAATATTGGAAAAAAAAGATAAAACCATTAAAACAACTAGAGTTTTTTGATAGAGAATTCTATAGATTTGGACTTGATTTCGATAAAATTATCGAATTAATTAAAGGAAAAGGTAAATTTGATATAATTGTAATAGCATCTGTGTTTACTTATCATTATCCATCATTACAGATATTAGTTGAAAAGATAAAAGAAAATTTTAAAGATTGTGTCACTATTCTTAGCGGAATTTATCCTAAGTTAATGACTGATCATGCAGGGAAATTAGGTTTTGATTATGTTTTTACTGGCGATGCCTTAGATTTTGTTGATTTTGTTTTAAATCTTTTTTCTATTGATACAGAATATCTTTCTTTGCTTGAAAACTCATCTTTGGTGTATAATTATGATTCAATCAAAGAAGTAATGCCAGATTGGCAATCTATGGCAAACCCAAAATATGGTATCATAAGACTTACAAATGGCTGCCCTTATACGTGTCCATATTGTGCTTCTAAAATAATATCAGGAAATTATCGAAAACTTGATATTAATTATTCCTTAAACCAACTAAAATATTTTTCTGATAATAGAATTTTTAATATTGCCTTTTATGATGATGCATTACTTATTGATAAAGATTTATTTTTACGATTTATTGAGCAAGCAAATAAAATTGACTCAAGATTTTTATTCTATCTTCCAAATGCTATTCATATAGCAAAGACTACGAAAGAGATAATAGAAAATTTAACAAATTTTAAGATGATAAGATTTGGTCTTGAATCATTGAATCCAGAAGATGAAAAATATGGAAATAAATTCAAGATTCAACAGCTTAAAGAATTATTAATTAATTTAAATGAAGCAAAGATATCTAAAGATGCTATTTCCTTTTATATTTTAGTCGGACTTCCAGGTCAAACCTATGAGGAAGTAGAAACAACTATAAAAAATGCCTTAAGAATAGGAATAAAACCAAGAATTGCCGAATATTCTCCTATACCAAATACTCTTTTATTTGAAAAGGCTAAAGAAGAACTAAAAAGAAAAAATAAGAATTATATAGATTTAGATGATCCGGTTTTCCATAATCCAAGTGTTTATCCTTATATAGCAACAGATTTTACTTTTGAAAATATCAGAAAATTAAAAAAAATGATTTATGGATAAATTAATACTTAGACAAATTAGACAAAGGACTTATTTTTCTTAAAATATCAATTTCCTTTATCAGGACATCCACAAGTTTATCGATTTGCTGTATTTTATTTTCTCTTCCAAAAGAAAATCTAATTGAACCATGAGCAATTTCTGGGTTTTTATGTAGAGCCATTAAAACATGACTTGGTTCAAGACTTCCAGTAGAGCATGCGCTTCCTGTTGAAACAGAATAACCATGCAAATCTAATTTTAACAATATTGATTCTCCTTCAACATATTTAAAAGTAATATTTGAAGTACCGGGAACTCTAGGAGAGCTTTTGCCATTAATAATTATTTCATTGATTTTTTTAGTTACACTTTCTTCAAAGTAATCTCTGATACTAGTAATTCGCTCAATCTCCTCTTCAATTTCATCTTTTAATGCATTGCAAGCTGCTCCTAATGCAATAATTCCCAAAGTATTCTCAGTGCCTGCTCTAAAGCCTTTTTCCTGATGTCCACCATGAATTAAAGGAGTGAAGTATTTTCTTTTTTTTTCAAAATCTTTAATATATAAAATTCCAATACCTTTTGGTGCATAAATTTTATGCCCGGAAATAGAAGCAGCATCGACTGGCAAATTCTGTAAATTTAGTTTAATTTTGCCTGCTGCCTGAACTGCATCGGTATGAAAAATAGCCATAGGCGCTTTGTATTTAATTATTTGAGCAATTTCATTTAAAGGCTGTATTGTCCCAATTTCATTATTTGCATACATAATAGATACAAGTCCAACAGAAGAATTTAGAGCTTTTTCTAATTCTTTAAGGTTAAGTATTCCATTATTATCAACAGGAATGTACTTGACTTTTACACCTTGTCTTTCCAAAAATTTAGCTGTTTCTAAAATAGCGGGATGTTCTATTTCCGATGTAATAAGACTCCATCTTTCTTTTGGCCAGAAAAGTATGGATTTTAATATAGTATTATTAGATTCAGAACCACAAGAAGTAAAAATAATATCATCAATATTTGCACCTAAAAAGTTTGCTATTTTTTCTTTAGCATCAAGAATTTTATCTTTTACCAATCTTCCATTTAAATGCATAGAACTTGGATTACCAAAATAATCGAGAAATTCAATTATTGCTTTTTTGGCAGCAGGATGAATCGGTGTTGTAGCATTATTATCAAGATAAACATTCATATTAAGCCTTCTTTAAAATTTATATAACAACTTATTTTATTGTTGCTATTTATCCGGGATATAGACATTGCTTTTATAATATTGATTAACAAATTTTTCCATTACTTCTTTTGCTTTATCTATGCATTTTCCACAGTTTGTGCCAATCTTAGTTCTTGCCTGCAATGTTTCAAAATTTGTTGCACCTTCTAATACTTCCATTTTAATATCATCTTCTGTTATATTAAAACAGTTGCATATTACTGCCGAAGTTGTTTTTTCTCTATATGGGTTCTCTTTATTCTGCCTCTTATAATAATCTTCAATAGCTGCTCTAAGCGCTTTATCACCCAAAACTGAGCAATGAATTTTATTAGAAGGAAGCTGCCCAAGTTCTTTAATTATATCTTCTGGCTTTATTTTATATGCTTCTTTTATTAACATTCCACCATTTTTAGTTACCATTTCTGAAAGAGCCGATGTTGATGCGATTGCAGAAGCACAACCATATGTTTTCCATTTCATATCATATATTTTTTCATCTTTAACTTTTATAAATATCATCATCATATCACCACATGCAGGAGAACCAACTATGCCAACTCCATCTGGTTTATACTCTTCCTCTGAAATGGTAAGAATATTTTTAGGATTTAAAAAATGTTGTTTAACCTGTTCAGTATATACCCATCCACTATTATCATTCATTTGAAACTCCTATTAAAAATATATAAAATAAAAAGAAAAAAATCAAAAAAATTTTATTAGATTAAATTTATATTAGTATTAATACTGTTAAGAGCAATACTAATTTTACACCAGCTTTAAGTTAATTTTAAGCCAGCTAAAAAGATTTTTATAAAAGATATAGTAAAAAATAATAAAAATTCAGAATTACAAGCTATCAAAAATGGCTGCCTCAAAATAGTAGGCAGCCACTTTTCTTTTATAATTCTTAGATATAATTAATATCAGACTAAAAATTGTCTAATTATACATTTTTCTGAAAGTTTCAGCTATTGCATCAATAAATTCTTCAGAGTTCAACACTTTTGAAGGTGCAGGTTCTGCTAACCTTGCAAGGTCTCCTGTCATTTTTCCATCTTCAATTGTTTTGATAACAGCATCTTCGAGTGTATTTGAAAATTTTACAAGAGCAGTGTTTTTATCGAGTTCTCCTCTTTTTTTAAGTGCTCCAGTCCATGCAAAAATTAAAGCAACTGAATTTGTAGAAGTTTTTTTACCTTCAAGATGCTGATAATAATGCTTTTGAACAGTTCCATGTGCAGCTTCAAACTCAAAATAGCCAGATGGAGAAACCAATACAGAGGTCATCATGGCAAGAGAACCAAAAGCTGAAGCTACCATATCTGACATGACATCACCATCATAATTTTTACAAGCCCATAAATATCCACCTTCAGATTTCATGACTCTTGCTACTGCATCATCTATTAGAGTATAGAAATAAGTTATACCAGCTTCTTTAAACTTTTCTTTGAATTCATTTTCATAAACTTTATTAAATATATCTTTGAAATTGCCATCATATGTTTTGCAAATAGTATCTTTTGTTGCAAACCATAGATCGACTTTTTCACTTAAAGCATAAATAAAACAAGCTCGCGCAAAGCTTTCAATAGAGGAATCAAGATTATGAATACCCTGTAAAACACCTGGACCTTTCATATCCATAATTGTAAGTCTTGTTTCTTTTCCGCTTGCAGAAGTAAATACAAGTTCAGCTTTTCCAGGTTCAGTGACTTTAATTTCCTGGTTTTTGTATATATCACCATAAGCATGACGGCCGATTATTATTGGTTTAGTCCATGCTGGAACTGAAGGTTTGATATTTTTAACTAAAATAGGTTTTCTAAAGACTGTTCCATCAAGTATTGCTCTAATTGTACCATTTGGACTGACATACATCTTTTTTAAATTGTATTCTTTCACTCTTTCAGCATTTGGTGTAATAGTAGCACATTTTACTCCTACACCATATTTTTTGATAGCTTCTGCTGCTTCGACAGTGATTTTATCATCTGTCTCATCTCTTTTTTTTAAGCCTAAATCATAGTATTCAACATTTAAATCAATATAAGGATGAAGTAATTTTTCTTTTACAATCTGCCAGAGAATTCTGGTCATCTCGTCTCCATCCATTTCAACAAGGGGGATTGACATTTTGATTTTTTCAGCCATTTATCCTCCAAAATAGTTTTCTGTTTTTTCTTTAACATATATTATTTTATCATCAAGTATTTTTTTTAATAATTATTTTTATGAAAATTATTTTTATATTATTAAAAGTTTTTAAAAAAAAGGTTGTTTTTGACAGTTGGTTGTTCTGCACTGATTAAAAATATAGAAATTAATAAAAATACTAATGAAACAAAAATAGTAAGATAAATTTTTTTCTTATTCATAAAAAATGACCCCATTTTCGAGATATTAATTAAAATTAAAATGTTAAAGAAATATTTTCTTTTAGTGAAAATTATGTTAGTCGTAAGTAAAAAATTGCTTATAATAGTTATATTATATTTGTTAAATATCCTATTTACATTATATTGAATAACAAATTAAAAATTTTATTAATTGAATTTTTTTTATAAAAATATAGTTTGTAATTGCACACAATATAAAAGGAATTTATATGTTAGAATCAATTTTTACTCTGATTGGTGGTCTTGCATTATTTTTATTGGGAATCAATTATTTTTCAGAATCATTAAAAAAATTATCATCTCATCAGATAAAGCTTATTCTTGAAAAAGTCACAGCTTCTCCGCTATCAGGAACTTTAATAGGACTAGCCGTAACTGCTTTAATCCAATCTTCATCTGCAACAACTGTATTAACAGTTGGTTTTGTAAATTCTGGCTTAATGAATCTTTCACAGGCAATCGGTATAGTATATGGAGCAAATATTGGAACTACTGTTACAGCTCAAATTATGGCATTTAACATTGCTGATTATGCATTACCAATCTTATCAATAGGTATTTTTGTAATGATATTTGCAAAAAAAGATTTACCCAAAAATATAGCAACATTGATGGTTGGTTTTGGTATGCTTTTTTTTGGAATGCTTATGATGAAAAACGCTATTATGCCTTTTAAAAATTCACCTTTATTATCTGATATTTTTGTGAAATTTTCATCTCATCCAATCTTAGGTGTTCTTGCTGGAATGTTTATTACTATGATAATCCAATCCTCATCAGCTACAGTTGGTTTGACACTAGCATTGATACAGGCAGGACTTCTGACTATTGATTCAGCTATACCAATTATTTTAGGGGATAATATCGGGACTTGTATTACTGCTGCTTTAGCTGCTATTGGAGGAAATATATCTGCTAAAAGAGTCGCTGCTGCACATTTCGGTTTTAACATAATAGGAACAATATGGGCTTTAATTTTATTAGTTCCGTATAAAAACTTAGTTATTTTATTTACAAAGTATGTAACTTTAACGACAGATCCTGTAAGACAAGCGGCAAATGCTCACACTTTGTTTAATTTAACTAATACTATATTATTCTTACCATTTACAAAGTATTACACAAAATTTATCGAATTTCTTTTTAAGGGAAAAATTGAAAAAAATGAATATTCAACTATTTACTTAGAAAAGAGTTTATTAAAATCACCTTTTATAGCTTTAGAAGCTATAGTAAAAGAGTTAAATCGTGGATTATCTATATCTCATAAGGGATTAGAGCAATTCAAGAATTGGTTAAATTCCAAGAATCAAAAAGTAAATCTTGAAATTCTAATAAAAAATGAAAAAATATTAGACATAATCCAATATGAAATTACATATTATATTACTCTTATGGCTAACTCAGAAGCAGGTGAAAAAGTAGCAATTGCAATACCAAAACTATTACATGCAACAAATGATTTGGAAAGAATAGGAGATCATCAACAAAATCTTTTTAATATTTCTAAAAGACATACTTCTCTTTCTATTATTTTACCGGCAAATTTATCTGATAAACTTGTAGTTATAATTGATAAAATATTGGAATTCATAGATTTTATTTCTGATAAACTTGAAAATAATTTAGAGATAGATTTAGTTACTTCTCATCAATATGAATCTCAGATAAACAGTCTAAGAAATGGATTTCAGGATGATTATTATCCATTAATTCAGGAATTCAAAAATAACTCATCTATTTCTACAGTTCTTTATGATTATGTGTTAAATCTAGAAAAGATTGGTGATCATTTGATGAATATTTCTGAGCATCTAACTACTATAAGTAAATATTAATAATCATCATCTTCATCATCGTAATCTTCATCATAGTAGTCATCATCATCATCTTCCTCTTCTTCATCCTCGTTCTCATCTTCATCTTCTTCATATTCATCATCATCTTGAGTGTCATCAAAATCATCGGTTTCTTCTTCTTCAAACTCTTCATCATCAGATTCAATCATTTCAAACTGAAGATTTTCTTTATCCACAGTTTCAAGCAGTTCAGTAATAGATAAAGCAATTTTAATTGAATCTTCAAGATCAAGATAATTAAGTTTTTCTGATGACTTGCCAAAATCGTAAAAACCAATTGCAAGGTTTATAGAGGGAACTCTATATTGCTCAGATAAATAATCAAAATCGGAATTATCTAATAGCCTTTCTTTTAATTTTAATTCTTTCATTATACTTTTATATTTAGACGGAAGTTGAACAGTAGTAGAAAAATAATCTCTTCCTTCATTAAAAAGAAAAATAATCAATTTTGTCTCATCAAGATCAAAATCGGGATTATCATCAATAAAGATATCAAGAGCTGTCTTTGTATCATAGACATTAGTATTAGCTTTTTTAAAATTATTTTTAGAATTTGCATTTAAAAGAAGTAAAGGAAAACCTTGTTCATACATTAATATGCCCGCATATAGAGATGCTTTTAAACTAATAGAAATTTTATTTTGCTCGATCATTAAATCTTCTTCTTTATGAATTATATTTATATCTGCTGATTTATTTGGTTCGAAATATGAGATAAATAATACTTCTTGTTTTTCATTATCAAAAAACCAATAATTATTATCATCTGAGATATCTGCATTTTGCTCAAAATTTTCAAGTATTTCAGCAAAATTCATATTGAGGAAGGACTCAAATTTTTCTCTCTCAAATTCTAACATCATTATCCTCCAAATTTAAAGAAATAATAAAACTATATTTTTTATCGTAATTTAAGTAAAATCATTATAATTTTTTTATTTGCTTTTTACAAATTTTTTTTTATTTTTCTAAAAATTAAATAAGGAATAAAAATGAATTTTAACCAATTTGAATATATTAAACCAGATTTAGAAAAATTTAAGATTGAATTTGAGAAATTAATAAATGATTTAGAAAAATCAGATAATTTTAATATTTTCGATGAAGTTTTAATTAAGATAATTGATTTAAGAAAAGACTTTGAAACAATGCAAACAATTGCTTCTATAAGATATTCTATTAATACACTTGATAAGTTTTATGAACAGCAACAAAATTATTTTGATGAAGTTAGTCCTCATTATGAAGCCATTTTAAATAAAGTATTTAAGTCAATATTAAATTCAAAGTTTAATAAAGAAATAGAGAATAAGTATGGGAAACAAATTTTAGTACTTTTAAAATCTGCAATCAAGACCTTTGATGAAATGATACTTAACGATTTACAAATCGAAAATAATTTGAAGACAGAATATAGAAAAATAACATCTCAAGCAAGGATTAACTTTGAAGGGAAAGAATATACTTTGTCTCAGATGTCCTATTTTATGCAACTATCAGATAGGCAACTAAGAAAAAAAGCTTATGAAGCTTACTGGAAAATGTTTATTGATAACAAGAAAAAATTTAATGATATTTATAAAAATTTAGTTGATACTAGAACAGAAATTTCTAGAAAGTTGAAATATAATGATTTTGTTGATTTAGGTTATTTTCGTTTAGCAAGAGCTGATTATAATAGTCAGGATGTCGAAAAATTCAGAAATTTTATTAAAAAATATATTGTTCCAATTGCACAAAAAATCTATAATAGACAATCTAGAAGACTTGGATTAGACCATCTGTCTTATTATGATGAATCTGTTTTTTATAATTCTGGAAATCCCAAACCTATTGGAACACCAGCTGAACTATTACAGAAAGCAACAAAAATGTACAAAGATATTAGTCCAATAATTGGTGATTTTTTTACTATGATGTTTAATTCTAATTTATTAGATATAGAAAGCAAACCAGGGAAAGCTCCAATCGGTTATTGCACATTTATTCAAAAGCATAAGGTACCTTTCATTTTCGCTAATTTTAATGGTACTACTCATGATGTTGAGGTTTTAACTCATGAAACAGGCCATGCCTTTCAATCTTATATGAGCAAAGATTATGTTATCCCAGAGTACCAATTCCCAACTCTTGAAGCAGCAGAGGTATTTTCGATGGGTATGGAATTTTTAACATATCCGTATATGAATTTATTTTTCGAATCTTCAGATGAAAAATTTAAATACAAACATATCTGCGATGCAATGACTTTCATACCATATGCTGCAATGGTAGATGAATTTCAACATATTATCTTTCAAAATAATTTTGAATCTTCAGAAGAAATTAATTCAGCATGGAGTAGGGTGACAAAAAAATATCAACCTCAAAAAGATTATTCTGATAATAAAGAATTAGAGCAGGGTATAACATGGTTTAGGCAATCACATATTTTTGAAGTACCTTTTTATTATATTGATTATGCTTTAGCACAGATAGTAGCATTGCAATTCTGGATGAAAAACGAAAAAAACAGAAGACAAGCTTGGGAAGATTACTATAATTTATGTAAAATTGGAGGAAGTAAATCTTTTGTTGAAATAATTGAATCAGGAAATCTTTTAAATCCTTTTGAAGAGAAGACAATTAAAAGCATTTCCGAATTTGTAGATGATTATATATCTTCTGTTGATGATATAAAACTAGATAAATAAAAATAATAAAAATGAAATCTTATTTTTCATTGTAGTTAAATCTGGCTCATATATTAAAATTTAATTATTTTCAAATCTTTTTTTACTTTTTCGCTGATTTTTGTAATAATTCATAAATATTCTACTATTTATGTTTTAAACCTTGTATTTTAATACAAAGATATT
Organism: uncultured Brachyspira sp.; assembly: GCA_964454835.1. Classification (GTDB taxonomy): domain Bacteria; phylum Spirochaetota; class JAAYUW01; order JAAYUW01; family JAAYUW01; genus Exilispira. The sequence continues at coordinate 19,945 of CAYVTU010000015.1, read as the reverse complement.
AAAATATAAATTATATATTGTTTAAGGAAAAAAGTAAAAGGAGGAGAGTTGATGAAAAAATTAAAAAGTATTATTACTTTAGTTTTTATTGTAATTACTATTTTCTTTTTTAGTTGTCAGGGAAATGCAATTCAACTTCTTGAAGAAAGTTCTAGGCTAAGCATCAGTATAATATGGCCTACCAGATTAATACCTCAAGATGCCACTGATATTGCCATATTTTTATCCAACAATAATATTAAAAGCTATAAAAAAGCTATTTTGATTAATAGAGATGAAAATAATTTATCTGTGGAGTGGAGTCTATATCCCGGAGAATATAGTATTTCAGTGATTTCAATGCAGTTAGTTTCAACAACTAGCTCAGGTAATAAAAATTTTAATATACTTACGGGTGAAGTTCAGAAAATTACATTATCATCGGGTGAAAATAAAAATCTATCAATTATGATGAATTATATAAATATTTTAGCTAATCTGGATTATGAATCTCAGCATGTTTTTTATATTACAGAACCTATACCAATTAGATTTGACGTTGGTTTGTTTTCTTCAATATTAAAATATTCAGGAGGCAAATTATATTTTACATATAATAATGGTTTTTCAAATGTTACAGAATATAGAACAATTTATGTTTCAAATACCGAAGAATTGCAAGATGGATATTTTTTATCTATTGTATATCCTGATACTAGTGGATATCCATCAGTCAGTTTTGATCTTTCAGTTTATTCAAAATTTACTGTTTCACAGGACAAAATTGCAACAGATTTTTTTAGCTACTATATGATAAATGAAATTAAGTTAGAAATATCCAATATTTATTTAGGTCATCTATCAGATGGAACACCTGCTTCGAATTTAAATATAATAATTCAATAGAAACAATTTATAAGAATAATTAATCTACTGTTATCGATTTCGATACATTTTTAGGTGCATCTGGATGAACTCCATGATTATCTATTCTCAGACTATTAAGATATTTCATTTTCATTACAGACATTTTTAAAGCAAGAGTTTGAAGAACAATACTTGCAGGAAAAACAAAAATATTTTTGTCATCAGAAGAAGGGATTTTAATAAATTTATAAAAATAATCTTTTGAATTTTCAGGAGGGTTTATGATGGATTTATTTAATTCATCATTTTCTTCTGCTATTAATATAATATTTGCTCCTCTTATTTTATGAGTATGAATCTGAGCAATAGTTATTCTTACATCTCTTTCATCGGGAGGGCAAATAAAAATTAATGGATAATTGGTAAAATAGTTTTCAATAGAAACTTGTTTCATAAATTCATATAGTACTTGTTTTAATAAAGGTTCTTTTTCTATGTTGGTTTTTTCTAGTAATTCACTATCTTTTTCCAGACCAACTCTATTAAGTTCTTTAATGATATTCATCAAAATTTCATTATAGTTTTGTTCATTTTTTATTTTATTGTTTATGTTTTTAAAGAAATCAAGAAAATTTAAGAATAATTGTTGCATATCTGCTATTGAAAATAAAGTATTTTTCCCTAATATCGTGTTTGGACCATGCTTAAATTCAACAGAATCATATCCTTCTGTATGATTAAGTACTACTTCTCTTATTTTTAATGCTCCTTCTTTGGAAAGTCCTGATAATGAAGTACCCAATATATGTATAGATGGTTTTAAGAAAAGTTTAAGAGCTACTTCTGTTAAATCCTTATCACATTTTTCTAAAGTTTCTTCCAAAAGATCCTGGATTTTATAAATATTATTTTTTAATTCCTCATCATCTTTATTATTAATTTTGATATTTATTTTATATGCCAGAATATACATAATTAATAATTGATTAATAAAAGATTTTGTGGCTGCGACAGCTATTTCTGGACCACATAAAATAGGTAAAAAATAATCTGATAATTCTTGAGGTATTCGGGAATTCTCATTGTTTACTATAGATACAATTGGAACCTTATTATTTTTTAGTTTAGAATCTTGAATTATATCTATCAAATCTTTTGTTTCTCCGGATTGACTTATAACTATAATTAAATCATTATCTTTAATAGAAGAAAGATATTGAGATCTAAATGCTCCTGGATTTACTACTAGAATAGGAATAGTCGTTAGATTATTGAAGAAATATGAACCGGTCAGTGCTGCATGATAAGAAGTTCCGCAGGCAATAATGAAAATATTACCATTTTTTTTATATGAATCTAAGATTGAATTGATAAGTTCATCGAGATACAATAATATCTTTCTTTGTTTTTTCCATAAAATTAAAATATCTAGAAAAATTAATTGATTTTCAAAATTTCTATCCAACTTATATAAATCTAAAAGAAGTTGTTTTTCATCGCTTATAAAGCCATAAAAAGAATAATTCTCTGACTTGATTTTTTCCTTCAAAAAAAGATTAAATAATTTATTAAAACCTTCTTTTTTAATCAGAGATAAAAATGCTAATTTCATCTCTTCGTCAGTCTTTTTAGTATTTATTTGAATTATATCATTATAGATAGAAATAGCTAAATCTTCGTTATTCTCAAAATCCTTATAGATCTGTTTTCTTTCTTCTGACATAAAATAATACAATAAGATTTCATCAATATTTTTAGAACTTGTATAAATTTCCTGCTCCATATAAAAATGAAATCTTGGAGATAATGCAGTATCTTTAACATTTAGTTTTGATCTTTTTGCTTCTGGCTTATTAAAATAGATTGGTTCAGAAAGAGGAAAAATAAAGTAATCGTTTTCTGTAAAATAAATTCCTTCTCCTTCTTTTAATGGAATAAGAAGACGTGTTTTAGAAAGAACAGAAGTTAAATCACTTGATACTACTATGAATTCACCTTCTTCATCTTTACCAATTCCAGCATATAAAGAAGAACCGGATTTTATAGCAAAAATTCCATGCAATTGAGGGTCTGCAATACATGCAGCATAAGATCCATTAGATTTGGCATCAGCTTTTCTAATAGCATCTATAAAAGCTAGAATTAAATTTTCATTATCTTTATTATTAAGTGAAGGAAGAAGTTTTGAGAAATCTTTAAAATTTTCATTTTTTTTATAATCAATTTTCTTATTATTAAAGTAAAAATGTTCAATCAAATGGACAAGAATTTCTCCATCATTATCTGAAACTACTTTATGTCCTTCTTGAATAAGATATTCTTTTAAACTATCAGTATTGGCGATGTTTCCATTATGAGCACCCACAAGTTTAGTAAAGCAATTTACTAAATGTGGTTGTGAATTTTTATCTGTCACTGCTCCAAATGTAGCCCATCTTACCTGACCTATAAATCTTTGTCCATTATATTGACCTATTTGAAGTTCTTCTACAACTTTTGAAGGAGCCCCCACCTTCTTTCTAACTATTATTTCTTCAGATTTATTTATAAATGAAGCTCCTGTTGAATCATAACCCCTGTATTCTAATCTTTTTAGTAAGTTAACAGCTTCAATACCAATCTTTTTATTTTCATTTCCATAAATAATTGAAACAACACCACACATTAAGACCTCCTAGATTTGTAAACTTAATCAAAAAGTATTTTAATTCTATCTTCAATTTTTCTTTTTTCATCAGGATTTTTGTTTTTATCAAGCAAAAGAAGCATATTCTTTTTATATAATTCAACTCCTGGTTGATCAAATGGATTAAGTTCGAGTAAATATCCTGAAACTCCACAAGCATAAAAGAAAAAAAGAAATAATTTAGAAACATTTTCCAAATCAAGATTTTTTAAGTTTAATATTAAAATAGGAGTATTTCCATCTTTATGAGCAATTGCAGTTGCTTTAAATGCAATTTTTTTTACTTCTTTGATTTCTTTATTACTACAAATATTAAATCCATCAAAGTCAATATCGAAATAAGGGATTAGACATGATTCTTCTTCTTGCTCAAAATCTATTATTGTTTCAAAAAAATTTCTTGGACCCTGTTGTAAATATTGTCCAAAAGAATGTAAATCTGTAGTAAAAATCGCACTTGCAGGAAATAATCCTTTTTCATTTTTTCCTTCAGATTCGCCAAAAAGCTGCTTCCACCATTCTATTACATATCTTAATTTTTCCTCATAAGAGACTAAAACTTCTATTTGATAATTTTTTTTATGATAAAGATAATATCTTAAAGCTGCATATTTTATTACCGGATTGTCAACTGATATAGATTTTATTGATTTTTCAAATTCAATAAGCTTTGATGTTAATTTAAAAATATCATGCCCTGAAGCTGCTAAAGGATAAAGTCCAACAGGAGTGAAAATTGAAAACCTACCACCAATTTCATCTGGTATAACAAAACTATCGCAATGATACTTTTCTTTAAAATACTGCAAAGCACCTTTTTCTTTGTCTGTAATTAAAACAACTCTATCTTTAATAGAATCCTCACCATATTTTTCAATTAATTTTTTAAGTAGTATTCTGAAAATTAAGGATGGCTCTGTCGTAGTTCCAGATTTTGATATAACAATTAATGAGAAAGATTTTTTTTCTAAAGATTTAATTAGTTGATTTATATATATTGTAGATAAATTATTACCTGCAAATATTACTTTACCATTTCCGGGAAAAGGATCCAGTAATGCTTTTATTCCAAGATAAGAACCACCTATACCTATGGAAACAATACAATCTGAAATATTAGATAATCTTTTTGCACTGCTATCTATCTCTTTTAATAATTCATCTGAAAAACACTTAGAATAATCAATCCAACCTGTCATTTCATTTCCAATCCCTTTTTTATTGAGTAATATTTCATATTTTTCTTTCGCTTTTTTTAAATATGTTTCAAATTCATTTTCATTTACGAATTCTGATAAAAATTTTTCATTAATTTTTAGCATTTTTTTCTCCCATTGAAATCAACAAAAATATAGCATAAAATTAGAAATCTAAAACTTATTTATTACTATTTTTTTTTGACAACTCCCTTTATTATGTTATCAAATTAGAGATGAATGATAATATCACTAAAATTGGTGTTTCAGCTTTAACTGCATCTATTTTGGGATTGAAGAAAATAAACAGTAAAGCTACATCTACTCAAGCCTATTTTATGGTTGGTTCTAATTGCTTAAACAATTGTGCATTTTGTTCTCAAAGTAAAAATTCACTATCAGAATCAAAAATGCTTTCAAGAGTTAGCTGGCCACAATATGAAGTAAATCAAGTAATAGAATCTTTAAAAAAAAACGAGATAATAAAAAAGGCATGCTTTCAAGTAGTTGCTTCTAAAGATTATTTTAAAAATTTTTTATCAATATTAAGTTTATTTAAAAGTTCACTAGATATTCCATTTGGAGCATCTATAGATGTATATTCAATTAATCAGATAGACTCATTATTTAATAATGGAATCTCTACTCTTGGTATAGCTATTGATGCAGCTTCTAAAGAGGTATTTAATAGGATTAAACAAAAAAATATTGAGTTTGATAAATTATTAGAATTAACAAAAGAAGCTTCAATCAAATATCCATATAAAATAACTGTACATTTAATTGTTGGGCTTGGAGAGTCAGATAAAGATATTATTGAGCTATTCATTGATATGAATAATTTTCCTATAAATATCGCATTATTTGCCTTTACTCCTGTAAAAGGGACAAAAATGCAAAATCATCCTATGATAGATATAAAAAGATATAGGTATATACAGCTTCTAAGGCAGTTATTTTTTGAGAATAACAGTTTTAATTTTAGCAAAGTTATTGAATTTATTAACTTTGATGATAAAGGAATGATAACTGATTTTTCAAAAAAGCTATTTTCCAATATCGATATTTTAGAAATACTTCAAAAAGGTGAATATATGAAGACATCTGGCTGTAATTTATGTAATAGACCCTATTATAATGATAAACCTGGCTCGGATGATTTATTTAACTATTATGAACAGCCTTCTAAAGATATAATTGAAAAATGGGAAAAATGCATTATTAATAGTATTATCTAAATACTAAAAATATCGTTGTTTTTAGCAAATAAAGAAATAAAGCAAATAATAAATATAATAGAAATGAATATAGAAAGGAGAATAATAGATGAAAATTAATTTTGCATTGATTGGATGTGGAAGAATATCATTAAAGCATATCGATGCTCTTGTTGAAAATCGAGATGAAATATTAGCAGTCGCTTTTGTCGATATTATTAAAGCAAGAGCTGAAGAAAAAGCTAGAATTTATAAAGAGAAGATGAATGAAAAAGGTATTACAGTAAATCCTGAGGTTTTTGATGAATATACTGTTATGCTGAATAAAATCAAACCTGATTTAGTATCTGTTGCGACTGAATCCGGCTATCATTCCTATATAGTAAAAGATTGTTTAGCTTCAAACTGTCATGTTATCTGTGAAAAACCTATGGCTCTTTCAATTAAAGATGCTGATGAAATGATAGAATATTCCAAAAAATATAATAAAAAGTTAGCTGTTTCCTTCCAGAATAGATTTAATAGAACAGTTCAACTGACCCGAAAAGCATTTGAAGAAGGAAGATTTGGTAAAATCATAAATGTCACCGCAAATATAAGATGGCAAAGAGATATGAATTATTATAAACAAGCTACATGGAGAGGCACATGGCGACTAGATGGTGGAACTTTGATGAACCAATGTACTCATAATATTGATCTTCTTCAATGGTTTTTGGGTAGCGATATTGAAGAAGTATATGGAGTAACTGGAAGATATTGTAAAGAGATTGAAGCAGAAGATTTTGGTTGTGCAATATTAAAATCTAAAAATGGGGCGATTGGAATATTAGAAGGTACTGCAAACACATTTCCAAAAAACTTAGAAGAAACACTTTATATTTCTGGAACAACAGGAACTGTAAAACTGGGTGGATTAGCAATTAATAAAATTGAAACCTGGAGATTTTTTGATCAGGAACAAAAAGGTGATATTGAAAGTAAGGTACTTGACACTTCTTATAATCTTGGTGATGATTATCAAGCAGTATATGGTTTTGGACATACACCTTTATATAAAAATATGATCGAATCAATAAAAGAAAATAAAGATCCATATATAACCGCAGAAGAAGGGAAAAAAGCTTTACATATCATTCTTGCTATATACAAAAGTCAAAAAACAGGAAAACCAGTTAAATTGCCATTGAAAACTTTTAGTACTGAAAATATGGATGAAAAATTTTTAGTTCATTTCAAATAAATTGATGAAGAAAAAATTTAATATTTCCATTTTCACAATATTGATAATATCTTTAATAATTTTTTTAGTTTTGATAGCGGTTTTTTTACTATTTCAAGATAAAAAAGAGAGACAAAAACAAAATATTTTTCCATTTGATATCGAAAGTATAAAATTTAAAGGAGTATATCCTGATGTTATAATGCTTGATGGAAAAATCAATATTAATTCAGCTAAAAATCAGAAAATTGAAATCTTATATGATAAGATATATCAATATACATCTTTAAACTATGTGGAAATTATAAATCCTATAATCACTATATCTCAAGACAACTCTGATATTTATCATATCACTTCAAAAATTGCTTTTGCAGACAATTTGGACAACATTAAAAAGTTTAATCTTAAAGGTAATGCTTTAATTAAAAGTTTGGTTCAAAAAATTGAAATTAGTTCTGAATTATTAATATGTGACTTAGAGAAAGAAACAATTTCAAATGATATTTCATCAAAAATATTAAAAGATGGTTTTATAATTTATTCAGAAGGGGTTTTTATCAATAACGAATATGCAATATTTAAAAAGAATGTAAGAATAGAAAACAAGACTGGATTATTTGATGAAAAAATAGTAGATGAGTTCAGAAACTTTGAAGGTAATTGTGATAATGCAATTTTTTACATTAAAGATAAGAAAATTTTAATGAGACAAAATGCAAGTGTAAAATCAGCTATGCTTGATATAAAAGGTAATCAGATTAATTTTATTCAAATAGAAAACTCCAAGAATATTACCAATAATAATATAAATAGAATAATTGTAATAAAAGGTTATGCTAAATATATTAGTATAAAAAACGAGATTTTCTATTCGAAAGGAGATCTTATTGATTATAGCCAGGGTAATGATAAACTATATATACTTAATAATGGTAATGGATATTATGATAGTTTGATTGATAAAACTCACATTTTTTTCGACGGTCAAAAAGTTGTATATTCACAGGATATAAAAGATAAATCAACTTTTAAAATAAATAAAGGATTTTTACATCAAAAAAAATATGATTCAAATGATAACCAAAGAGTAATATCCCAGTTTTATTCAAAAGGAGATAATATTGTCTTAGAAAAAGAAGAAAAATCTTCTTATAAATGTGTAAATGGATTTGGATATTTGCAGGATTTAGAGGAAAACAATGAACTAGTATTTAGTGGGAAAAACATCAATTATATAGAAAAGGGAACTAGTAAAATAAACCAGGATGCGAATATATATGATTTTATTGGTAAAATTTATATTAAAGGAGAAGAATTAATATATTATGAAGACAAAAAAATTGTAGTAAGTGAAAAACCATTTTTTCTACGACAGTTTATAAAGGAATACTATTATTCTAATGAAAACATATTTAAAGGAATTAAACCAGATTTTACAAAAGATTTTTTAAATATTAAAAATGAGGATTTTTCACTTCTTATTAATGATATATCCGCACTAAAAGGCAAGATGAATGTGGAAAACTCATCAAGTATATTAGAAGGAAAAGTAAAAATTATAGATTATCAAAATCTAATAAACATCAAATCTAATTATGCAACATATTCGGGCAATGAAGATCAAATCTATAATGCGGAAGGAAACCTTTTTATATATCAGTACTCTTCAATTGAAAATATTTTGAATAATAAATATTTATCCAACATTATTCAATCTGATAAAGCCATTGTATATAAAAAAGAAAATTTAGCTTATTTCGAAGGTGAACCTAAAATAAAAAATTTTACAGATAATTTTTTTATAAAATCAGACTTACTCGAAGCTCATCTTGATACAAAAGTATATGTTTTTAAAGATAATATTAAGTTACTTATTAATTATTCAGAAAACAAGGAAATGGAAAGTCAAATATATATAATAGGTCAATATGCAGTATATGAAAGTGATAAAAAAATTATAACTTTTTCAGGACCTTCTATTTTAGTACAAAAAAATATAGAAATGTATGTAAATGAAATATTTGTAGATTTTAACCAAAAAACAATCAACTTTAAAGGTGTCAAAGATTCAAAATTAAAAAAGCTAAAATTTTAATTTCAGCTCTTTTGAGCTATTGAATAACCCAGATTAAATGCTTCTAAATTGATTGAGACTATTTTTTCGGGTAAAGTGTCTTTAATTATTTTTTCCCAATCTATATTTTTTAGTTTAAGTAAACCGATAAGTACTCCTAATAAGATCATATTCTGTATCCTGGAATTACCTAATTCTATAGCCTTTTTAGTTGCATCAAAAATAATACAATTATTGACTTTTTGTTTGATATTATTTAGGATATCTTCTGGATATTTGGTTTCACCTGCTAAAACAGTAATTGGGTAAATCTCATGATCATTTATTATTAAATAACCATCTGGATTCATATAATCAAGCCATCTAGCTGCTTCAATTTTTTCAAATGCTAAGATGATATCTGCTTCATTTTTTGAGATTAAAGGAGAATGTACTTTATTACCAAATCTAATTTGGGTTGAAACACTTCCTCCTCTTTGAGCCATTCCATGCACCTCTGACATTTTTACATCATAACCCGCATTTAAAAGACCATAACTTAAAATATTTGAAGCTAAAATTGTACCCTGACCACCAACACCTACAAATAGAATATTAGTTATTTTATTCATAATTCTTTCCTTAATTAAATTTATTCTTTAGTTTTCATCTTAATAGCACCAAATTTACATGTTTGAAAACAGATGCTACAACCCGCACATGAATTTGGATCAATTTTGACAATATTATTTGAAAAGGAAATTGAAGGGCAACCAATTTTTAAACATGCCTTACATAATTTACAAATGCTTGAATCAATTGAATAATAGATTGGTTTTCTAGATTTTATAACATCTTTAATAAGTGCACAAGGTTGTTTGGCAATAATAACAGATACTTCTTTCAGATTCAATGTTTCTTCAATTGCTTTTTTTATTTCAGTTAGGTTATATGAATGTATAGTTTTAATATTATCTTTTTTAACACCTAATGAGTTTACAAGAGATTCGAAATCAATAGCATAAGCATTTTCACCCATTAAGGTCTTTCCTGTTCCAGGATTTTCTTGATGTCCTGTCATTGCTGTTATTCGGTTATCAAGTATTACAACAGTAATTGGAATTTTATTATATACAGCATCCATTAAACCAGTAATACCAGAATGGAAAAACGTAGAATCACCTATGAAAGCGAAAACTTTTTGATCTTTTTTTTGTAATTCAATTGCTTTTTGAATACCTATTCCAGCAGAAATCGATGCGCCCATGCATATACATGTATCCATTGCATTAAGTGGAGGCATCATTCCTAATGTATAGCATCCTATATCACCCGTAATAATTGCTTTTTTTGCTTTGGAGATTTCATAGAAAATACCTCTGTGTGGACAACCGGAGCAAAGTACAGGTGGTCTATTTGGTACAGGAATTGCTTGTGGTTTATTAGATTTATTTTGATTTTCAGGTGTTGCAAGATAAAAAGAAAATGAGTTTCGTATAATATCAGGATTTAATTCACCGACTATTGGTATTAACTCTTTTCCTTTACATTTGATTCCATGAGCTTTTAATTGTAATTCTAAAAATGGATCGTTTTCTTCAATTATATAGACTTCATCGACTTTTGATACAAATTCGTCGATTAATTCAAATGATATGGGAAATGTTATACCAAGTTTTAAGTAACTTACGTTATCTGCAAAAACTTCTTTAGCATATTGATATGAAATACCACTTGTTATGATGCCTATTTTTTTATTTTTGAGTTTTCTATCAAGATTATACTCAATTTTATTTAAAGACGAACTATAGCTCATTTTAGCAACTTTTTTCAGAGTTTCTTCGACAATTGGGTGTCTTTTCCTTGCATTGGCAGGAATCATTATAAACTTATCTATGTTTTTTTTATATTCTTTAACATGTGATTCAGAAGTTTCAGATATTTCAACAATTGATTTTGAATGTGAAATTCTTGTTGTTGTTCTTAATAAGACAATAGTATCATACTCTTCAGAAATATTAAATGCTTCTTTTGTAAATGTTAATGCTTCTTGTGAATCTGAAGGTTCTATACAGATTACCTTTGCATGCATTGCATAAAATCTATTATCCTGTTCATTTTGAGATGAATGCATACCAGGGTCATCAGCGCTTACAACAACAAATCCAGCATTGATTCCTTCATAAGCCATTGTAAAAAGAGGGTCAGCTGCCACATTTAAACCGACATGTTTCATCGCAGTAAGACTTCTTACTCCAGCTATTGCTGCTCCAGAAGCTACTTCAAATGCTACTTTCTCATTTGGCGCCCACTCGGCATATACATCTTTCAAAGTTGAATAATACTCAAGAATTTCAGTACTTGGAGTTCCAGGGTAAGCACTTGCAATCTTACATCCAGCTTCCCAAGCTCCTTGAGCGATTGCTTCATTTCCTGTAAGCAGCTTTTTCATTAATCCTCCTAATTTCATTAAGAAAAATTTAATTACTAAAAGTAAATCTTAAAAAGAAAAAAAATCAAATTGAAATTTTATATTTGTTGTATAGATTAGAAAAAAGCATGAGGAAAATATGAGTCAGATTAAAGAAATGATTAATCAAGATACAAAAGAACATTTTTTTATACATGAAAGCTCATATATAGATGAAGGAGCAAGTGTTGGTGAAGGCACTAAAATCTGGCATTTCTCACATATAATGAAAGATGCAAGGATAGGTAAAAAATGTTCAATAGGTCAAAATGTTAATGTTGGTTCAAAAGCTATAGTTGGAAATAATGTTAAAATTCAAAATAATGTTTCGGTATATGATGATGTAATAATAGAAGATGATGTTTTTTGCGGTCCTTCAATGGTTTTTACAAATGTTATTAATCCAAGAGCATTTATCGAAAGAAAAAATGAATATAGAAAAACGTTAGTCAAAAAAGGCGCATCAATTGGCGCTAATGCAACAATTGTCTGTGGAGTTACAATCGGAGAATATGCTTTAATAGGTTCAGGAGCTGTTGTCACTAAAGATGTTCCTCCTTACGCTCTTATGGCGGGTGTTCCAGCTAAACAAATAGGTTGGGTATGTAAATGTGGAGTAACTTTGAAAAAACAAAGTGAAGATAAATATTTTTGTCCCGAATGCCACCTAGAATATTTAGTAAAGAATTCTTTATTGGTTCAAATTTGATATAAAATGACAAATAGCTATTTCCATATATAAAACAGTTTATACTGAGCCTTAAAATGAAAAAACTTAAAAAAAATTTAATAATATTTACAGGTTTTATTTTTATTATTTTATTATTCTCAATTGACATACTATCTCAAGAAATTTTGCCAGGTTCTATTTCAACTTTATCTGATTACATAGAATTGTATTATCCTGGCTCTTTTATATTTACATCGCAAACAGGTTATTATGGAATTGCAGATCAAACTTATTTTTCATTTTATGGTAATAACCATGAACATAATCTGTTTTATATTAACAATTATAAAATAAACTCATATTTTTTTACTGGCACACCATTTTTAAATTTACCGTTAAAATATTTTACTATCTTTTTGGATCCTTTCGATTCAAGCATTAAATTTTTTGTAAACATACCTTTAGGAATTAACTTAGAATTATATTCATATTTTGGAGGAATTTGGGGGATATTTCCTTATGCAAGTGAAATAAATCTTTTTTTTAGTGGACATTTAGCAGCGATCGAACGAAATCCAATTTCATCAAACGATAGAAGGAAAACAAATTATCTTTTTGGTTTTAATTTTTCATATAATGGGGATTTAATAAATTTTGAGAAAACAATTGTTTTTCTTTCTCTTGATATTGGCCAAAGAACATTTCTTTCTTATTTTCGTACACCTGATCAACAGACACTTTATGATGTTATAAATGAGGATTTCATAAAACTTCAATATATAAATTTATTTTATTTAAATTCATCACTTAATTTTATATTAAGTTTTAATTATAATTATAAAACAAATTATGGAAGTGAGTTTTATTTTTCAGAAGAAGAGACAAAACAATTAAATTCATTTTATTTCTATGTAGGTATTGATTATAGTAAGTCTTTTTTCTCAAATACCCTAACATTTCAATTTGAAGCAAATGAATTAAATGGTTTTAAAAGTGAATATGAAAAAGAACTGATAGATGTCGATGGTGAATCTTTAAATATCTTTATTCCTGATTCTCAAACTTACGATTTTGCTTTGATATATAATGGTAAAATTAAAGTATCTGATCAATTTTTAATAAATATAGAATCTGATTCTTGTATTACTATTTTTAATCCAATAAACAATATTTTTACCTATAATCTACTTTATAATGATACTTATTTTGGTAAAATTAAATTTTCTTCCTTAAACACTTCATGGTTTATATCTAATTCAAAAATAAATTTTCAATATTTATTTGCAAATAAAATATTAAGTTTAAAGATTAATGCTACACCTGGATTATCTTTTTTATATATCCAGAATGAAAGTTTTGATATTTTAAGTTTTTTTAATCTTGATTTTAATATGGATTTAATATTTTTTCCTTTATCTGACTTTATGATAAAGATAGATATTGGAAAAAAAACACCCGAAATAACCTCGAGTCTAGCTAAAGTTCTAAGTTCAAATTACTTGAATGGTTCATATTATAATTCATCTAACACTTTTTTATTTCATACACTTGGAAATATTAATGATATTGCAGATAATTTAAAAAATCCAAGTTATCTATATTTCTCGATATCATTTTCATATAAAAATAATGATAATTTTTATTTTTCAGTTGATAGTCAATTTAGATCTTTTCAAAACCTTTTCTGGGTAAGAGCGAAGAATTCATCATCATATAGTTCTTATGAATATAATAACCAGACACTCTGGTATATCTCAGATTCAGATATAAATTATGTTTTGACAAATTATTCAGAAGCTATCAACTGGATGTTACAAAATGGATTAATACCAGAAGATTACTTTTCTCAAATTCCCGAATTTTTACGAAACCCTTTTTACCTTGGAATATTATTTACTATTGGGAAAAAAAGTGCTGATTTTTTTATAAATATAAGTTTTTGGGCTTATATGGTAGTAGGAGTAACATGTATTGGAAATGGCATATTTGAAGATGAAATAGGGAATATCTCTGAGAATCAAGCTGATCCCAATACATATATATATGGTATTGGAAGAATGATTTCTGATAGATCTTATGTTTTTAAGTTTAATATTGGGTTCAGGATAATCGATTCTCTTTGGTTATCTGTTGTAATTAGATATAGAGATGGGCAACCTTTTACAGCCTTTAATGAAAGTATTAGCCCAAATAATAATCTTATTATTTATAATCAATATATGCCAGGAGATAATCCATTTACGGGACAAATGGGCAGAAGAGAAGATTGTATATGGGAATTCAATTTCGATATATCTGGAAAATTTTATCTATTTAATAAACTCTGGGATATTTCTATTGTCTTGTACAATTTTTTTGACCTGGCTTTTGAAATTGTCGAAAATGTGTTTAATATAAATCATAGGCAGCCGCTAGAACTTCAAATTCCTCCAACAATATCTGTAACTCTATCTTTTGATTTTTGAAGTAAATGTCAAAATATAAATTACAAGATAAAAAATAATAAATAAATTAAAAAAATTAAGAGGAAAAATGAAAAAATTACTTATAATAATACCTACATACAATGAAGCACCAAATATCGAAAAGTTCTTAAATACAGTTTATCAAAATTGTTCAAATATGGATTTTTCAGTTCTTGTTGTCGATGATAATTCTCCTGATGGAACTGCTAAAATTGTTGAAAATTGGATTAATCTTCATTCTAATTGCTTTCTACTTAAAAGAGATAGAAAAGATGGTTTAGGCAAAGCATATATAGCCGGTTTTAAATGGGGATTTTCAAAGGATTTCGATTATTTTTGCCAGATAGATGCTGATTTTTCTCACGACCCAAAATACATTCCTCAAATCATAAAAAAAATGGAAGAATATGATTTTGTAATAGGTTCTAGGTATGTTAAAGGTGGAGGAGTTAGAGGTTGGAGTATTATAAGGAAAATTATATCAAAAGGTGGTTCTTTATATTCAAGAATTATATTAAATTTTAAAATAAATGATTTTACTGGTGGATTTAACTTCTGGAATAGAAAAGTGCTTGAATCTATTGAGTTAGATTCACTTTTTTCTTCTGGGTATTCTTTTCAAATTGAGATGAAATACAGAGCTGCAAAGAAAGGGTTTAAATATCTAGAATTTCCTATTATTTTTATTGATAGAGAAAAAGGCAGATCAAAAATGTCAAAAACAATAGTATTTGAAGCAATGTTAAATGTATTAAAACTTAGATTTAATAAAATCATCTAAAGAATGACAATCACCTTTTTCTATATCTGATATATCTTGAATTTTGCAATTAGTTTCAAACTTATAATCAAGCTGCTGTTCATCAATTAATGTCATTTTTTGACCACAACAAAATGGTGGATTTTGTTTGTCAATAGTAAGAATTTCTCTACCACATTTCAAACATCTGTATTTGACTCTGTCATTCATAAATATTTACTTTACCTTTTATTTTTAGTTAGTATATTAGCTATTAAATAAAAATCAAATTTTGGAGAGAGGACTATGTTAAAAAATAAAATAGCAATAATAACTGGTGCAAGTAGTGGTATAGGATATGAAACTGCAAAATTATATGCGGAAAATCAGGTCAATCTTTTACTTTTATCAAGAAATATAGATAAAATCAAGGATGATTTATTAAAATGGGAAAAAAGCTTCAAGATTCGAATAGAAGGGTATAGCTTAGATGTAAGAAATTTTCAGCAGATAAATACCTTTTTTTCTAAATTAGATAAGTTCTGGTTTGATTGCGATTTTTTAATAAACAATGCAGGACTTGCCCTTGGTTTAGAATCGATAGAAAATCAAGATGTCAATGATTGGGATGTTATGATAGATACAAATATTAAGGGCTTATTATATATGACTAAAAAAGTTTTGCCTTTCATGAAAACAAATAATAAAGGACATATCATAAACATAGGCTCAATTGCGGGACAGTGGACATATGCAAATGGAGTTGTTTATTGTGCAACAAAAGCAGCAGTTAGAACTATTTCAGAAGGATTGAGGATTGAATTGGTAGATACTCCCATAAAAATTACAAATATTCAGCCAGGACTTGTTGAAACAAATTTTAGCATTACCAGATTCAAAGGGGATGAAAATAGAGCAAAAAAAGTATATGATGGTATTGAACCTCTTACAGGTAAAGATATTGCTGATATTATTTTATGGATTAGTGAAACGAAGCCTCATGTTCAAATATCTGAATTGACTGTTATGCCAGTAAACCAGGCGACTTCAAGTGTTGTCTATAGAAAAAGTTAACTATTCCTCACTTATTAGAGGTACAAATCTTACTGGTATTATTTCTTTTTTGTAAATATTTCCATCTTTCTTTTTTATTTTGATAAGTGATTGAATAAAATCGCCTTCTGGTCCTACGAGTATACCATCTTCTGAAAGTTGATTTATAAAAGTATGAGGGATTTTCCTTGGAGAAGCAGTAAGTATTATCCTATCATAAGGAGCAAAATCAGGCAGTCCATGATATCCATTTGCATGAAAAAACTTAATATTGGATAACTTCATTTTTTCTAAAACCATTTTTGCTGTATTAAGTAGTTCTACTATCCTTTC
Source organism: uncultured Brachyspira sp. (assembly GCA_964454835.1). GTDB lineage: Bacteria > Spirochaetota > JAAYUW01 > JAAYUW01 > JAAYUW01 > Exilispira. Next base: position 2,992 of record CAYVTU010000015.1, on the reverse strand, counting down.
AACCGTATATACCTCTTTTGATAATTTTGAAAGAATAGCTGTTTGATATCCTGAACCAGTTCCTATTTCCAGCAATCTTTCATTACCATTAAGTTCAAGAAGCTCCGTCATAAGTGCGACAATATATGGTTGTGAGATTGTTTGTCCAAACCCAATAGGAAGAGGAGTATCATCATAGGCAAGGTTTGAAGAAGAATGAGGAATAAACAACTTTCTATCAATTGTTTTAAGGACTTCTATTACTTTTTTATCCTGAATTCCCCTTTGAATTATCTGAGTTTCAATCATTTTAATAAGCAAAATATTTTCTTGCTCCATCAATTTCGCTCTATTAAAATTATTTATTATTAATAATTTGTTCAATTTCTTCAGGTTCAATTGGAATAGAACTCATTAAGTTAATATTTCCTTTCTCTGTTATTAAGATATTGTCTTCTAATCTTATTCCAATACCTTCTTCTTTTATATAAATTCCAGGTTCACAGGTGAAAATCATTCCTTTAGTAAGGGTCGGATTTTGTTCTCCTACATCATGAACATCAAGTCCTAAAAAGTGAGAAACTCCATGAGGAAAATATTTTTTGGTAATCTGTTTATTAGTATTTTTATCCTTATATTCATCAATAGTCATAAGTTTTAGATTTATTAGCTGTTCTGCTATTGCTTCTTCAGTAAATTGCTGTATTTCTTTCAATTTTTTACCAGGTTTTAATTCATTTATTGTTTTTTTTAATACATGAAGAACAGAATCATAAACTTGCTTTTGTCGATTAGTAAATCTACCATTTATTGGAATAGTCCTTGTCATATCTGCATTATAATAAGCAAATGAAGCACCAACATCCAATAAGAGTAAATCTCCATCTTTGCAAATTTCGTCATTTTTTTCATAATGCAATATACATGCACCATTACCACTTGCAATAATAGGATTATAAGCGAATCTTCCACCATTTTTAATAAATTCATATGCAAATTCTGCTTCAACTTCAAATTCCCACATGCCAGGTTTTATAAGTTTTAATACCCTTCTAAATCCTTTTTCTGTAATATCGCAGGCGATTTTAATCTTTTCAATTTCATCTTCTGATTTTATCATTCTAAGTTGATATAATAATGGAGCCAATCTTTTGTAATTATGTAGTGGATATTTTGTTTTTAAGTTATTAAAAAATCTATAATCTCTTGATTGAATTTCAATTGAAGCTCTTGAATGTTCATTTAAATTAATATATATATTTTCAGATTTTAATATCAGACTATTTAAAATTTGTTCTAGTTCATTTGTCCAGAATATTGATTCAATCCCTGTTAAATTTTTTGCCTCTTCTTTATTTAACTTTTTACCATGCCATGTCTCTATTTGTTGATTTGTTTCAGTTATAAAAAGTATTTCACGAAATTTTTCTTCTGGATGATCGGGATAAATTAAAAGAATAGTTTCTTCTTGATTTACTCCTGTTAAATAAAAGAGATCAGTATTTTGAATGAAAGGATAGCTTCCATCAGCATTAGTTGGCATAAGATCATTTGCATTTATTATTGCTAAGGAGTTTGGAAGTAAAAGCTCTGATAAATTTTTTCTATTTTTCTGAAAAAATTCTCTATTAAAATTCCATTTTTTCATTTTTAATCCTTTTAGTATTTTTATTTTTTTTCTTATATATGAATTTTATAAAAAATTAAATAGGAAAAAGCACATAAAAACTACTTCCATCATTTTGAAAACTTTTTACTCCATAGTAACCATCATGAAGGTTAACAAGATTTTTAACTATAAATAATCCGAGACCACTTGAAAATTCGCCTGCAGTAGGTTTGTTTGAAAGTTTTTCAAATTTTCTGAACAATTTTTTTTGCTCATCTTCATTTATCCCAGGACCTTGATCTACTACAATTATTTTTAAGTAATGTTTATCATTAATAATTTCATTTATAACTTCTATTTGAATATCAGAGTAATAAGGAGAATATTTAATGGCATTAGATAAAAGGTTGCCTATGATTCTTTTAAACTTATCACTATCTATTAAAGCAATCGAATTATCACAATTAATTTTTAAGTTTATTCTTTGATCTTTGGCTTTTGCTAAAAATGAAAACTGCTCAATAACTTCTTTTAAAAAAGGAATAGCATCCTGTTTTTTTATATTTAAGCTTAATTCTTTATTTTCTAATTTTGTAGCTTCTAAAAGCATTTCAATCATGTCGAACATTTGTTTTATTGCAATCTCAATTGAATGAATCATATCAGATTCTGGTTTCTTTATCATTCTTTCTGATAAAAGAGAAGTATAACCAGAGATTATTGTTAAAGGCATTTTTAAATCGTGCGTAATCATTTGAATTAAATTATTTTTTAATAAGTTTAATTCTTGTAATTCTTTATTTTGATTAGAGATTTTTTTATTTAGTTCTAATAGTTGAAGATTTCTATCATATTCATTCATCGTTTTTTCATGTAATTGACGAAGATTATTGGAAATTTCTTTTGAGATTGTTGTCTCTATCTCAGGGAAACTGTTTAAAATTGAGAAAAAATCTTCTTTAGTTATTGCTGCGACTTTACAATCTTGATTTGCTACTACTCTAGCACTTCTAAGAGAACCATCTATAAGACCCATCTCTCCAACATAATCATTTTCTTCTCTTTGGGCTATCTCGATATATTCACCATTTGGAAGCATTTTTTGTATTGATACAGTACCTTTGATTATTAAATAAAGTTCTATAGGTATTGAATTTTCTTCAATAATAATTTTTTCTTTTGGGTAATCTTGTATTGTAAAGTTATAAGTACATAATTGTTCTAGTTTTTTCTCAGGAACTAGTCTAAATAATTTATTTTTTACTATATATTCAGGTATCAAGAATAAATCCTAATAATTATTGTTTCTTAATAAAAATTTATAATAATTTTTAAATTTATCAAATATTTTCTTCAATCTTGAAAAAAACTAGTGCAAAAAAGGCGAGATATGGCATAAATAAA
>CAYVTU010000014.1:35239-68841 GCA_964454835.1 uncultured Brachyspira sp. | reverse complement strand
CTGTTAAGTTTCAATTTTTGTTTTAGGTGCAAAGTTTCATTTTTTGCTACGCATATTAACAAATTTAGTTTGACAAAAATACAAAATATATTATTTTCATCTTCGTTACACAGGAACAGGCCATATCCATTTCAGGATTAAGGAGCCGGGCTTTTAGCAGAAAGGATTTTCCTTTCGGGACCTAAATTTAATTAATATAAGGTATTTATTTTTTTCAATTAATTAATTAAAAAAGGTTGACTTATGCAAAAAAATTCTATTAAGCCCGGTGCAAATCAATTAACTATTAATCCCACAAAACTTGGTTATATCGAAGGTATTTTATCTATAATAATCAATACAATTTTATTTGGTTTTAAAATTTATGTTGGTGTGCAATCTAAAAGTATTTCTATGATTGCAGATGCATGGCACACAATCTCTGATACATTGACATCACTTGTAGTAATTCTAGGCTTCTGGATTTCTGCCCAACCTAAAGATGAAGATCACCCTTTTGGTCATGGAAGGGCAGAGGTAATTGCTGCAATTATTATAGGAACTTTACTTGCTGTTGTAGGGTTTAATTTTATTGTAGATTCAATAAAAAATTTGAAAGATAGGGTAAGTGCTAATTTTAGCAATGTGAGTATTATAGTTTTTGGAATATCTGTATTAATAAAAGAAGGGTTAGCTTCTTTTTCCATATGGGCAGGTAAAAAGATAGATAGCAAATCATTGATAGCAGATGGTTGGCATCATAGAAGCGATGCTCTTGCTTCATTAATAATTGTTATAGCTGCTTTATTTGGTAAATGGATATGGTGGATAGATGGAGTATTGGGAATAATTGTATCTCTTTTAATTCTATATACAGCTTTTGACATTGCGAAAGGAGCTTCAAACTCACTTTTAGGTGAAAAACCAGATGAAAATCTTACCAGAAAGATAGACGAAATAATTCGTAAAACATCTCCGGAAATTTCAGACATTCATCATCTTCATATTCATAGATATGGAGACCATCTTGAAATAACCTTACATATAAGAATGAATGGAATAAAAGATGTGAATTTTGCTCATGAAGTTGCTACATCGATTGAAAATACTATTAGAGAGGAATTAAAAGCCGAAGCAACTATACATATAGAACCCGAAAAATAAATTGAATCTGTTGAATTGAAAATAAGAATTTCACTAAGCTTCCGTTTGAGAAACTAAAAATATTAGATTTAATATTAGAGAAATTAGCAAAATAATAAAAAAGGTTGGCTCAAAGAAAGAAAGCCAACCTTTTTTAATATAAAAGTAATAATCAAAATGACTTAAAGATTAAACAACTTAAAAATTTAATTAAGCTATTTTAATTCATATGAAATACTTCATATAATCAGTCGAAATTAAAAAATTATCTGAAATACAAAGTTTAGTTGGTATGCAGGCAAATTAATAACATCAAGTTTATACTGATCTTCTGCTGAAACAACAGTCCCATTTGTCTGAGTAAAATTAGCATAACCAAGTTCTGTTGCACTTGGAAAGCCAGGGTAGAAAAGGAGATTAAACTGAATTCCAAAAAGAAGATTACTGCTTATAGCATAATATCCTTTTAATATAATATTAATCCTATCAAAGTAACCATATGGTGTTTTTGGATTTGTCCTTCCTGTAAAATCACCTGCACTTATAGTAAAATCAAGATAATCTGAAACATCTCCATATAAATTGATGTATTCAAAACCAAGCCCTGTTATAAAATTCGAAAATTGATAATTTATACCTAAGAATGCTTTTAATCTGTAAACATTAGGTATACCGAAGAAATTGAAAAGCATATAATTTTGCTCAGTAAAGCTAGACATGACAAGATTGTTTGCGTTTGATGTTAAATTGTTAACATAATCTGTCCATGTTGTCCCAGCAGCATTTGTTACTTCATAACCATTATTTGATGTGATAAAATAAATAAAAAGGGCATCTACTGAAAAACCCTTGATTAAAGAATCAAGATTATATCTTCCATCGAATCCAAGTGAAAATGTATTAGCAGGAACAAAGGCGTATATATATGGGTCAGCAACAGTTCCAGAGCCAGTTCTTGTTGAAGTTCTTAAATCCTGTTCTTTGTCAAACCAACCATCGAAAGATAGAACAATTTGTAAATCCTTTAAAAAAGATAATGTTGGGGAATAATCAAAAGAAAAAAAGTAACTAGATAGGTCTGCTGCATTTTCTTTATAATAAGTTATAGCCATGACTCCTGTTGTGTAAAAGTTATCTTTAGCAATATAAGGCTGGAAATAAAGATTAAAGGAACCTATAGACTCATTTGTATAATTTATATGAAACTTAGCAAGACCATTTGTAAAATAATCTTCAAAAGAAATTCCAACAAAGTTAATATTTTTACTGTAAGCTAACGAGAAATCAAAATCAAGTTTAATACCTAAAAATTTCAAGGTAAGTAAAATATCTATGTAGTTTGTAGCATTTACGCCATTGAATGTCCAGCCAACAAATCTTCCTTTTGTTGAATTTTCAACAGATAAAAATAAAGGATAAAGATTGTAGGATAATGGGTCTATTAGATAGCTATTTTTCATAGAGTTTGGACCTACCGCTCTAAAAGCAGGATTTGCGAAATACAAACCAGAATAACCTGTAGTAATATCGAGAATAGAGAAGATATTTTTAATAACAAAATAAAAATCTTCAAGCTCAAAAGTCGCTGCACCAAAGTTAGCTCCCGATGTAATCTGTCCCGTATTTTTAGAAAAGAAAAGGACCTGATGAATACCTAAATCAAAAGAATTAGCTGAATAAATAAGATTTGTAGAAATTGTAAGATACTCCGGGCTTGCTAATGCTGGTAAAAGTGGAAAAGCATCATTTTCCCAGTAATTTAGCATAATCTTTAATAAAAGATTGTTGTAATTAAAAAAAATATATGGAGTAATATGAAAGTGACTGATAGCACTGAAAAGTGAGTTTACGACTATGCTATCATAACTTGAATTTGTCTCAGTATAAAATCCTGGATAAAGGCTGAAAATTGTAGTAGATTCAACCCCAACAGTCATCTGCTGACCTGATTGTGCAAATAAATTTAAGGAAAATAAAGAAGTAATTAAGATGAAAAAAATAGAAATAAAGTAAAAACGAAAAAGCAATCTTTCTTTCATGGATTTTTCCTTTATTAATAGATTTATTTATTATTTAGCAAATTATTATCATAAATTTTTTTAAAATAAATTTTTTGTTCTATCTTTTTTAAATTAGTGTTTAATTTGGCTAATTCAAGTCAGGGAAAATTTAAACAATTTTATTGAAAACCAAAATTAAAAATCAATACTAAGAGGTCAAATTTATGGAAAAAACCAACGAAACATTGCAGTTGATTTTCAATAGAGTCTCTTTAAGGAAATATGACAAAAAACCAATAACTGATGAGCATCTCAACCTTATTTTAAATGCAACTATGCGCGCTCCAACAGCTGGGAACAATATGCTTTATTCGGTAATTGTTATAAAAGACCAGCAAACAAAGGAAAAGTTAGCTGTAAGTTGTGATAATCAACCATTTATTAAGGATGCTTCTGTTTTGTTGGTTTTTCTTGCTGATGTAAAAAGGCTTTATGATTATTTTAAAGCTTGTGATGTCGAAAGATTTTGCAAAGAAAATAGTATTTCTTATACTAAACCAAATATGCAGATGCTATATCTTGCATTGAATGACGCTTTAATTGCAGCTCAAACTGCTGTTATTGCAGCTGAATCTTTGGGGATTGGTTCCTGTTACATAGGTGACATCGCTGAAAGATTTGAGTATCATAAAGAGCTTTTAAATCTTCCTGAAAATGTTTTCATCTCTACAATGCTTTGTTTTAGATATTATCCACAAGGTTATCAAAAGAAACTTCGTCCAAGATTTGATAAAAAATATATTGTTCATTCTGAAAAATATAATATAATAAAAACAGAAGATATTAAAAAAATGTATGAAATATATAGCTATGAACTTAATGTAAAGTTGAATAATCAGGGCTCCATTGTTGAAGATACAAAGCCAGAATTTTCAAATTATGGGCAGCTTCTTTATAGCAGGAAATTTGGTAGTGAATTTGCCATTGAAATGGAAAGATCTATAAAGGAAATGCTTAAAAATTGGGCTTAGGTTATAGAAAATTTAATATTAGCTTATTTTATTAGCTTATTTAAAAAATAAGATAAATAAAAATTACGATCAAAAAAGGGGTAAAAATGAGAAAAGTTGGTGAAAGAACTGCCTGGGGAATTATTCTTATTATAGGTGGGCTTTTTTTAATTATCAATCAATTTGCATTCAAGATACCTATTTTTCCATGGATTTTACTTGCGATTGGTGCTGCAATTTTTTTAATAGATTTATTTAGTGGTGAATTCTGGGGGGGATTGCAGGCTTTGATATGGCTTGGAGGGCTTGCCTTTGCATTTTATTATGACCAGATATTACCTGGTATTATGATAATAATTGGTGTTAGTACAATAATCGGTGGTTTTAGGGATATGTTCCGAAAGACCCATAAAGTTGAAATTAATATCAACGAAAATAAAGATTCTAATGCATGATTTAAGCCATTACATAATTAAATATTTTAATAAAGATATAATAAAAAATATTAATTCTTTTACTACTCCGCCTTTTTGTCTCCCTGATGCAAAAGTATATTCTATAATTATTCCATTTTGTATTATAGATAATTTTCCCTACATTTTAATCGAAAAGCGTTCAGCCTTTGTCAAACAACCTTATGAGCTCTCTTTTCCAGGTGGGCAAAAAGAAGAGCATGAAAAGTCAGCATTAGCCGCAGCTCTTCGAGAATTCGAAGAAGAAATTGGACTTAATGTAAAATCTTTTTCTAAGATAAAATTTAGTGGAATTTTCGCAAACTTAAAAACTGTAATATATGTTTTTTCGGGCTTAATAAAACCAAAAATTTCTGAAAAAATAAAGTCTCAGCTACTTTCCGAAAGCTGCGACTCCGCTTTGATAAAAAATATAAAACAAAATTCTTATAAAAACATAAATCCATTAAAAATAAATGAAAACGAAGTAGAAAAGGTTATATTATTTCCTTTTGAAATATTAACAAAACCCCCAAAAATTTTTGAAATTGAATATAAGGGACATATAGAAAAACTACCAGAAAATGAAAATTTGAAAAATATTATTACTAAAAGTTACCTAAAAGACGGATTTTATCTACCTTATACAAGAACTTTAAGATATTGGGAATATAAAGGCGAGGTTCTTTGGGGTTATTCAGCGGATATTGTGGGAAAAATGGTTAAAGAGATTACAAAAATGTAAGAAGTTATTAAATTAATAAAAAGTTAAAAAAATAAAAAAATTTATTTTTTTGTTGAAAAATTTTTATATGTATTTATAATTTTTAATGTGAATGTTGTTATAAATCATTATAAATAAGAATTTAAGAATTATGTTTTTGAATACAATTAGATATATTAAAAGGAACTTGTTAGAAACTATTGTAATAACATATATATTGTTTTCCTCAATTATTAAAGCTACAATTGGAATAGATATTTGTATACCTTGTCTATGGAAAACAATATTTGGTATTAGATGCCCTGGTTGTGGTCTGACAACAGCATTTATTTATTTATTGAACCTTGATTTTAAAAAGGCATTTGAAACTAATTTTTTAATATTTATAATCTTACCTATTGGATTTTATTTAATAATGAATGATTATACTAAATTTGTTAAAAATTATAAGGAATAATATAAAATATTAAGTAAATTATTTAATTTCGTTTTTTATATATAAATAATATATAAGATTTTTAAGGAGGAAAAATATGTTTTGTAGAAACTGTGGGAAAGAAATTTCAAATGAAGCTGTTATGTGCGTAAATTGTGGTGTTCCACCAAAAAAAGGAAATAAGTATTGCCAAAATTGTGGTGCTGAAACTGATCCTAATGCTGAAGTATGCGTAAAGTGTGGAGTTAAATTAGCTAAAGCAACAGGAGAAGGAAAAGATTGGTTAACTACATTGTTGTTATGTATTTTTTTGGGTCCGCTTGGTATTCATCGTTTTTATACTGGGCATACAGGTACAGCTATTCTTCAAATATTTACATTAGGTGGATGTGGAATATGGCTTTTAATTGATTTTATTAAAATAGTTACAGGAAAATTTAAAGATAAAGAAGGAAATCCATTAGTTAGAAAGAATTAATCTTTCAAAACAAGATAACTAATAGTATTTTAATATCCCTTCAATGAAGAAATTCAACATTGAAGGGATATTTTTATTATATATTTATTTGGTTTATATATTTTCAAAAAAATCAAAAACTAAATTTAAAAATAATCTATAATTTTGCATAAAACCTAAAAATAAATCTTTTATAATTTATCTTGAATCTTAAATTTGAAATAAAAAACTACCCTATTTTTTTAATTCTTTTTATTTACAAGATGTTTTTCATAATCATAATTATCAATAAAATTTCATACACCTATCTAAAATAATCATCAATTATTTAACACTTCAATCTTTATTCAACACCATAAATTTAAGCCTAATAAAAATCTTTATCAATTTTTCTAAAAATTTTTGTAAGATATTCCGCTAAATTTAGTCTTATTATTGTAACAATTCTTAAAATATCTTCTTAAGGAAAAAATTGTCAGGGAGGATTCTTATGGATAAATTCTACATCGATGTGTTTATAAATGATCTGGTAAAAAAGTTTCGCTTATATAATGATGATTTTTTCAAAATCAGGGTGGAAGGTTTAACAAGTTTTATTGATAAGGGAAATGATGCTTTCAAGTACTTAGTTGATTCATTAAGTGAAAATAATTTTGAAATAGAATTTACTGATTATAACAAAGATAATATTGATCAAATCATTGTTAAATGCGAAGATAAGACAAACAAAAACTTATACGATTTTACTTATCCGCTTACAGATTTAATTGTTTTAATTGATCTTGCGTCTAAAACAAGTCTACCTGTTATTGTTGTACTTATTATGAAAATAATTGGTAGACTAATATCGAAACTAAAAGTATTATATAAGGCAATAGTACTTGATTTAGATGATACTTTATGGATGGGAACGCTTGCTGAAGACAAAATTGATAAAATCAAGGAAAATATGCATTCAAGTCAGGCAGCGCCTTTTATAAATTTTATGAAATTTGTAAAAAATCTTGCTCAAGAGTTAGGAATTTATGTTGCAATATGCTCAAAAAATGAGATAAAATTAGTTGAAGAGGCTATTGAACAATTGGATGAAGATATTTTTCCATTAAAAAATCAGATAGATTGTATTGTTGCAAATGATAATGATAAAAGTAAGAATATACAAAAGATAGCCCAAGAGCTTTCAATATTGACAAAGTCCATTGTATTTATTGATGATAACCCTATAAACAGAGATGAAGTAAAAACCAAACTTCCTCAGGTGTTTGTACCACAATGGACGAACCATGAGCAGCTGATGACTCAAATTCTTACTGCTTGCGTATTTGAAAGATTTGAGCTATCTAAACACGCACAGAATAGACGAAGAACATATAAAATATTACAAGTTGAAAAGTTAGCAAATAGTTTAGTTAATTTAGATGTTAAATTGATTGAAGATTTCGGGAATGAAGAGTCAAGTAAGTTTTATTATAAGTCAAACCAATTTAAGTTTTCAAAGATAGAGGATAATTTTGATGAAGATGCAAAATCTATTTGTTTTGAAATGTATAGGGGTAATGATGAAAATTTGGGTATTTGCTCGGTTATGACTTATAAAATTTTAGAAGATGCTTTTTTTATATATAATTGGGCTATTAGTTGCAGGTTTTTTGAGATAGGTCTTGAAGAGTTTGTACTGCTCTATTTACACAAAGTAGCAGGTAATAATAGAATATTGATAAATTACCATAAAACAGAAGATAATAGAAAAGTCACCGAATTATTAAGCAAGTACCCATCATTATTTAAGGGAAATAAAACAAATAAAATAAATAAAAAAATTAAAACAAATAAAACAATAAATGTGAAAAATTTAAAAGAAATAGTTTTTACTGAAAATATTTTAGAAAATATTAGAAATAAAACGAATTTAAGGATGATATGATATGAATAAACCCAAGCTATATACCGTTGGTTATACACTTTTTAATAATGAAAAATATATCGACATTGCTAAGATGTTTAAAACTTTTAATGAATTTAATATTACTCATCTTGTTGATGTAAGATCTATACCGTACTCAAAGACATACCCCGAATGCAATGCTGAAAACTTAAAAGTAATGAGCAAGCAATTTAATATATCTTATCTTTTTATGCCGGAACTTGGTGCCAGAATAAATAGTTTAGCTAATGTTTTTTCTAAGGCAATAGATATATTTTTTGAAAAGGTTTTCCCAATATCTAAAAGTAATAGGCCAGATTGTACAGAGCTTAATGAGTATGATGAGATAGTGGATTTTTATAAACTAAGAAATAACGAATATTTTTTAGAAGGGATAAGGAAAATCGAAATAGCATATGATAATTCTTCTACAATTGTGCTTATGTGCAGTGAAAAAATGCCAATAAACTGTCATAGATATTTTTTAATAAGTAAAGAAATTGAAAAAAAGTTAGGAGATAGCATTGAAATTGAACATTTAGTGCAGGATGAAAATGGAAAAATTGTTACAATTTCAAATAATATTTTAAATTCACAGCTAATTGAGACAGTACTTAAAAGAACTGAGATAAAGGCATTAGATATTATGAATTCAAATCTTTTAGATCCTGCGCCAATAGATAATTATTTTGGAAATACAATAGATGAAAAATTAAATGATTTTTGTTATCGCTACTGGAATCTGCTTAATGGCTGGAAAAAATAAAAGGAAGGAATATTATGATTAAATTATTTACAATAGGCTTTACGCAAAAAACAGCAGAAGAATTTTTCGGGATTTTAAAAAAAAACAATATCGATTGCGTTGTTGATATAAGATTAAATCCAGATGGACAGCTTTCAAGATTTGCCTTCAAAAGTGATTTGCCATTTTTTTTGGATAAATTGGTAAATGGTTGTTGCTATGTTCATAGAATCGATTTAGCTCCTAAAAGTGAATTATTTAAAGAAATAAGAACCAAAGGTAGCCCAATGAGTAAAGATTATAAATTATTTGAAAAGGCTTTTACCAAACAGCTAGAAACTGAATCTAAAATAGATAATTTTGTACAGCAGTTTGGTAAATACCAAAATGTAGTTTTACTTTGTTCTGAGGCAACAACTGAAAAGTGCCATAGAAGGCTTGTTGCTGAGTATTTATTAAAAAAGTTTAGCAATGATATTATATTTGGGGGTGATTTATGACTGAAATACATCCTATAAAGAAAAAAGTACTACTATTAGCAGTAAGTTGTAAAAATGGAGGCTTGTGTCCTGGTGGGCTTGATCTTGATGACCCTAAAAAATGGATTCGAATCGTAAAAGATGATGGCAACGCAGGTTCGGTTCAAGGAACCGAAATTGCTTTTGCATGGTCATTAGATATCATAGAATTTGATGGTATCCCTATGCCAATGGGGGTTCAAAAGGAAAATTGGGTAATTATCAATAATTCCTGTAAAAAGCTGGGTACAAAAGGACCTGAAATTTTGGATTGGGCTTATGAAAATTATCCCTATCATGATTTTTGGGGAAATTATAAAGACTACTTAAATGAAACAGAATTTGATAAAATATGTAAAGAGAAAATCCCCTCTGAATCAATAATGAAGGTAACTAATGTTAGAATTTATAGAAATCAAAGTAATAAGGCAAAGATTGATTTTGATTGGGAAAAAGCAAGATATAGAATTCGTGGAATTTCGATGACTGATCAAGAATTTTATAATAAGATAAGAGATGGAGAAGTTTTTATTGAAAATGCCTATATAGTAGTTTCAATCCCAAAAAGTGTCGATTATTTTGGCAATTTAGTAATTGGTGGTAAGAGGGCTTATAAGTTTGTGAGCAGGGTGTATGGGGTGTAGGGGGGAAAGCAAGAGCAAAACGATTGATTATCAAAATAAAGTTTTACCAAATATCTTATCAAAAGGTGAAGTTCAGAAATTACTTGAAGTAACAAAAAATGTAAAAAATAAAACAATCAAAAGGTAAAAAAGATAGAATAACTTTGTTTTCAAAAAAGATTCAATCTATTATATCTGAATATATTAAAATGTATAGGTCAACTTTATGGCTTTTTGAAGGATGGTCTTCATTTACTCATCTATCTATTCGAAGTGCTCAAAAAATATTTGAAAAATCGAAGAATTTGGCAAAAATAAACAAAGAAGTTTCTATTCATAGTTTACGACATAGCTTTGCGACTCATTTACTTGAACAAGGAGTCGATATAAGATATATTCAAATGCTTTTAGGGCATAGTAATCTAAAAACAACTGAAATATACACTAATGTTGCGAAGAATAATATTGAGAAGATAATAAGCCCGATAGATAATATAATTTAAAAATTTTTATTTTTTTTTATTTTTCTATTGAGAATTTTTTTATGTTTTATATAATTATTATAACTTAATTATACGAAATTACAGATATTGAGAGTTATCGACAATGCGCGAAAAAGCAATGTACGCCCGCGTCCGGCGGGCTAGTGGTTCAAGAAATGATTTTAAGGAATTATAAGGGAGAGTGGATAGTTTATGAAAAAGGAAGAAGCGTTAGAAAAAATCTCAAGACAAATTGGATTAATTGAAGATTTAAAACGAAAAGAGATGTTTTCTCCTGAATTTAAGAAGTGGTATAGAGATACTGAGATTGCTATTCAAAAAACATTTGGTGAGAACACGAGACATATCAATGATTTTAAGGATATAAGTTATTCGCTTTCAGCTTTTTCAGGTTCAACACCCGATAGTGCATTTCAAAGAAGATTTATTGAGGGGTTAGAGGAGGCAAAGGGAGTTTTAAATTCCTTTTTAGATGAAATCAATGAATATTGGGATGATCAAGAAAACAATGAATCTAATACAATTAAGCCTTTGGAAAAAATCCAGTTGTTATGCGAACGTTTTCATCTTGTAGCTAGACAGTTAAGATCTAGATATAGTGATCGTGAAACGCTTAACATTGAAGATGAATACGATGTTCAAGATTTGTTTCATTCTCTCCTTACAATATATTTTGATGATATTCGCAAAGAAGAATGGACACCAAGTTATGCTGGTGGTTGTTCTCGGGTTGATTTTCTTTTAAAACAAGAATTAATTGTTATAGAAATTAAGAAAACCAGGAAAGGTCTAGGTGCAAAGGAATTAGGTGAAGAGTTATTAATTGATATTCAAAGATATCAAGCTCATCCATCTTGTAAGACTTTAGTTTGTTTTGTATACGATCCGGAAGGTAGAATTGCTAATCCAAGAGGTATAGAAAATGATTTAAATAGAGCAATTAATGATTTTATAGTTCAAGTATATATCGCACCAAGAGGAATATAGTAAGTGGTTGCCCTCCCTGGACAACCTTCAAATTAGAGCCGACGCACAGCCGATAACAACATGTTGCCGCTGGCGGGTCGCGGTATTTCGGAGATGCTGATTCGAAGAGGAAGGCTGAATCATGATGCGGTTTCAAAGATGATGATTCATGAAGTGGGCGCGACCAAACTCATCCGCCCAAGTCGAAGTGTCACTAGGGCGGCTGAGCTTCGGCAACATGTGGACGTTGTGTGTAACCCCCTGCTAAAGATAAATATTTATTATGAGAGATAATATGAAAATACCAACATTTGATGAAATGATGAATCCATTAATTGATGCATTAAATTTATTAGGTGGTTCAGGTACTATTTCAGAAATAAATGAAAAAGTTTTTGAAATAATGAATATACCTAATGAAGTTCTTGAAATCCCTCATGGAGAAAATGGATCACAAAGTGAAGTTGAATATAGACTTGCTTGGACGAGAACTTATTTAAAAAAAGTTGGCATTCTTGAAAATTCATCACGTGGCATTTGGGCAATATCTTCAAATATTAAAGGAATAACAAAAGTAAATCCGACTGATATTGTGAATCAAGTTAAGAATTTAGATAAAAACGAAAAAATAAATCAACCTGATAACCAATCATTTGATAATAATGATATTGATGCTCCTGAGGAAGTTCAGGATTGGCGAAATAATTTAAAGAAAATACTTTTAGAAATGAAACCAGATGCTTTTGAAAGGTTATTTAAACGAATTTTACGAGAGTCTGGTTTTCATCAAGTAGAGGTTACTGGTAAAAGTGGTGATGGTGGAATTGACGGAAAAGGTATTTTTAGGATAGCTGGTTTCATTAGTTTTAATGTATTATTTCAATGTAAAAGATGGAAAGATAATTCTATAACAGCCTCAGATATTAGGGATTTTAGGGGTGCATTACAGGGAAGAGCAGATAAAGGAATGTTTGTTACAACAAGTAATTTTACTAGAGATGCGTTAAAAGAAGCCACAAGAGATGGTGCACCACCAATAGATTTAATTGATGGTGATGCATTAATTGATAAGTTAAAAGAATTAAAATTAGGTTTAGAAATTGAAATAGTAGAAAAAATCAATATTAAGAAGGATTGGTTTGATAGTGTTTAAGCGCAGGGGGCAACACACAACAGCCCGTAGCCGAGAAATGAATGCTATCGCATCCATTTTTCCAAACTGAGCCGTTGGCTCAACTTCGGCTACGGGCGGGACGTTATCGGAAATGCCACGCCTTAAATTATAAAATCATTATATAAATACATTGTTAAAAATTATTATAAATGATATAATGGTTTTAAGGAATTAAAATGAGGAAAGTAGATACTGAAATATCTATAAGGCAAATAGTAAATGCATCAGTAAAATCCTATGCAGAGGGATTTGAACAAAGACATTTGTCAGAAGTAGATGATCCTGATGGTGTCATAAACATGAAAATTAACAATATTTTTATAGATGCTTTGGGAGAAGAAATAAAATATTATACGGCTTTAGTTAGATCTTTAGATAGTTCTTTAGGAAATATGCTTGAAGGTATGGCAATTAATATTGCTAAATTATTTTATGATGTAAAAACAAGTGTAGAAGGTCCTTTATATCCAGAGCAAATAAAAATTATTGCCGAATTATTAGAAGGATATAAAAATGTAAATAATCCATTAAAACCGGATATTAGTCATTTTGATAGAATCAAAAATATAAAGAAATCAGGAAAAATAGAGAATAAAACTCATGTGAGTGATTATTATTTGATTGACAAAGAAAGTAAAACTCACTATTTAATCGAATTAAAAATTGGTGGTGATTTAGATAATAAGAAAGCAAGATCTGAAAAAGAGGCAATTTTTGAGCAATATGCTATATTATCTAACATTTTAGAAGAAGATGCTAATATTAAATGTTATTTTGCTACAGCTTATAATAGATTTGGAGAAAATAAAGAATGGAAGCAAGGTCGAGTTTTACAGTTTTTTTCTAAGGAAGAATTATTAATTGGAAAAGATTTTTGGAATTTTATATGTTGCTCTGACAAAGGTTATGATATTGTAATAGATGAATATAAAAAAAGTTCTTCCTTCATAATAAAAGCCTTAAACACAATTAAGGAGGCTTATTTATGATAAAGAACGATTTCAATTTGTACAATGGTGATTGTTTCTCATTATTAAAGAATATTCCAGATTCGTCTGTTGATTTTATTTTAACTGATCCACCATATAATTTAAGTAAATATTCTACTGGAAATATGAAATTTGACTGGAGATCGGATATAAACAATGACCTTGCTGAATGGGATGCCATTGATTTTAATCCAGCAGATTTAAAAGAAGAATTTTTACGAGTTTTAAAACCAACTGGAAATATTTTTGCGTTTTGTTCATATAATCTAATTGGAAAATGGCATGAAGTATTTGATCCAGTTTTTGATACCTTTCAATTTTTTGTTTGGCATAAGACAAACCCTGTTCCAAAGTTTAGAAAAGCCGGTTTTTTAAATAGTTGTGAATTAATAGTATGTATGTGGAATAAAAATCATACATGGAATTTTGGAAGACAAAATGAAATGCACAATTTTTTGGAAGGTCCAATATGTATGGGACCAGAAAGATTGGATAACCCAAAACATCCGACACAAAAGCCTTTGTATTTGTTAAAACATTTAATTAAAATTGCTACAAATGAAAACGATATTGTTTTAGATCCTTTTATGGGAGTAGGTTCTACTGGTGTAGCTGCATTGAGATTAAATAGAAAATTCATAGGTATTGAATTAGATACAAATTATTTTAATGCTGCAAAAAAAAGGATAGAATCTGAATATGAAGACAATTTATTTTCAGTAATAAATAAAGGCGTGGCACATTCCGATAACAGCCCGTAGCCGAGAAATGAATGCTATCGCATCCATTTCTTCAAATTGAGCCGTTGGCTCAATTTCGGCTACGGGCGGAACGTTGGATGTAATGCAGAAACAAAAACACAGACATATTGACAAAATGGAGATAGAGGTTATTGAAATAAAGGGTAAAAATATTGCGATAATAAATTCTTCTGGAATTATAATCCATGAGACACAAGATGCATTAGATTTAATGGCTGAGGCTTCTTATTTAAATTCACACAAGATAATTATAAAAGAAGACCAGGTAACGCCTGCATTCTTTGACTTAAAGACAGGGATAGCAGGAGAAATTCTACAAAAGTTTTCCACGTATAATGTGCAACTTGCAGTCATTGGTGATTTCTCAAAATACACGAGTAAAAGTTTAAGGGATTTTATGTTTGAGAGTAATAAATATGGTCAGATCAATTTTGTAAGTTCATTTGAAGAAGCCAAAGAAAAACTAAGTAGATAATTGCACTACACCCAACAGCCGGTATATGCCATTACTGGTAGTGGGTTTGCAAATGATAACTCACTTGGTTTAGCCCAGCTACCTAGACCACAAAGCACTTCGAAAACGCAACAGCACATACCGGTGGACGTTATATGTTATTTTATAGTATATATTTTTATAGGAGGAGAAAATATAAATGAGTTTTGAACAAATTGAAATAAAAAATTTTTTGGGTCTTACAAACATTAATATTGATATAAAAAAATTAACTATTATTATTGGTCCGCAGTCTTCAGGAAAAAGTGTTACTGCAAAATTAATTCACTTTTTTAAAAGTATTTATAACTATTACTTGGATATTATTGAAAATGAAGAAACAAAAAGAGAACTTAATATTTTGTTATATAATAAATTTATAGAATACTTTCCACAAGAAACTTGGATTAATTCTAATTTTGAAATTAAATATACTAATAAAAAATTAATTTTTCTTGTTTCAAAAACAAAAAGTCAAAAAAAACCTAAATTTGAGTTTGATCAAAATTTGGATAAAATATTTAGGCATTGTCGAAATTCTTATAAGAGATTACAAAAAAAATTAAATAAAGAAAATGATGAAAAATTTGATATTTTCTTTGATAATGACCCTCGTTACGAATTGCGAAAACATTTTTTTGAACATTTAAAAAAAGAAAGTAATAATTTAGGGTATCGTCAGTTATATATTCCAGCAGGCAGATCTTTTTATGCTAATCTACAATCTAGTATTTTTACCTTTCTTTCTAATAATAATGCTATTGACCCTTTTTTAAAAGATTTTGGAGCATTTTATGAAAGTATAAAAAAGATGATAAAAAGGCCAATAAAAGAGAATAAGGAAAGAAATGAAATAATAAATAAAGCAAATAAATTAATAAATATAATTGTTAAAGGTGAATTTATTAATGAAAAAGGAGGAGATTATTTAATTTTGGATGATGGAAGAAAATTAAAATTAAATATTTGCTCATCTGGGCAACAAGAAGTTTTACCACTCGTTATTATTTTACTAAGTTTATTAAACTTAAATTTTTTGGGCAATGGATCAACATGCTATATAGAAGAACCAGAAGCACACTTATTTCCTTATGCTCAAAAAGATATTATTAATCTTATCTCTTTAGTTTTTAATAAATCTTCATCTGATATCCAATTTATAATAACTACTCATAGTCCATATATTTTAACTTCAATAAATAATAATTTAGAAGGTGGAATGTTATATTCGACAATTACTCAAGAAAAAAAAGAAGAATTATTAAATTTGATAGATAAAGATTTTTTATTATCACCGGAAGATGTTGGTGCTTATTCAATAATTGATGGAATATCTAATAGTTTAATTTGCCCAGATACATCTTTAATAACTTCTGATATTATTGATAATGTATCGAATGAATTGGCTATTCAATTCAACAATTTATTAAATTTGGATTAATCTATGATATCAAAAGAATGTATTAATATTACCAAAAATAAAATAATAAAATTAACTGAAAAAAAATGCTCTTTCGAATTACATAATGAATTCAATAATGAACTTAAAATTATAAAAGTTGATAATTGTGCAATTACCGAAGGAATAAGATGTGATTATATGATTATTATTAAAGAATATGAAATCTTTATCGAATTAAAAGGACATGATATAAATCATGCTTTTAAACAAATTGAAGAGTCAATTATTAAATTAAGTAAAGATAAAGAAAGAAATAAAAAACAGTCTTATATTGTTTGTGTAAGAAGCCCTCTTCAATCTCCTTTAATACAAAAAATGCAGAAGTATTTCAAAAAGAAATATAATTCTGAGTTAATTATTAAATCTTTAATCTGCAGCATTTCAATATAATATCTAAAAATTACTCAAAAAGGGTAGGTAACACTATATATAACTATGCTCCATACAGTCTCTTCGCCCTTCGGGAATATTAGAAAAAATAAAAAAATAATAAAAGTATTTAAAAAATAAAGAATAGAAATATTATATAAATAAAGCTAATATATCAAATATCTTATGCCAAGAGGGAGTTAGATGAAAATACTCAAGAAAAAGGATTTAATATGAAATTTGTTAAAACAGAAGTTATTAATTTGAAATCTTCTATAGACTACAATGAAAAATGGGTTCAACAACGCATTATCGAAGATCCTTCAATTTTAGGTCTTGGTGATGTTATAGTAAAAGATTCCGAAAGAATTCAACCTTCTGGTGGAAGATTGGATATATTATTACAAGATCCCGAATCAAATAGAAGATATGAAGTAGAATTACAATTAGGTAAATCAGATGAATCACATATTATTCGAACAATAGAATACTGGGATATTGAAAGAAAAAGATATCCACAATATGATCACTGCGCTGTAATAATTGCTGAAGATATTACGAGTAGATTTTTAAATGTCATATCCTTATTCAATGGCTATATTCCCATAATTGCAATTCAAGTTAAAGCATTAAAAATTGAAGAAAATATTTCTTTGTTTTTTACTACAGTTTTAGATGTAATTAATTTAGGTACAGAAGAAGAGGAAGCTGAAAAAGAAATTACTGATAGAAAGTATTGGGAAAATTTAAGTTCAAAAAGCACATTAGAATTAGTCGATTCTATAATTAATTTAATTCAAGATATAATTCCTGGTTTTCAATTAAAATATAATAAATATTATATTGGTTTAAATAAAGATGGAATTTCTAAAAATTTTATTAGTTTTACTCCAAGAAGAACATCAATTATTTTAAATATAAAATATGAAAACAATCAAGAATTTGATGATTTGTTGAAAGCAACAGACATTGATATTTTATCTTATGATAAACAATGGAATCAATACAGATTAAGATTGAATGAAAATGATATAAAGAAAAATAAAGAATTATTAATAAAATTAATAGAGAAAGCATATAAAAGATACATGAATTTAGACTAAAAAAATTGGGCGAGTATCATTTAATAAGTGTCGTGCTACATAATTTATGAACTTATAAGAATGCGCTGCGTCCAATCACGCATAACATCCAATATTCGTCACTTATTTCATTTATAAAATAATATATATGCTCTATTGGAGCTTCGGGCTGGGATAAGAAAAAATATTTTCAATACACAGGAGATTAATAATGAACCAGATGTTTGAAATTTATAGCAACTATGCAAATTTATATGATGAATTAGTAAATCATGAGGACTATAAAAATAATTTAGCTAATTTCCTTAATCAAAATATTGATTGGAAAGACAAATCAGTTTATGAATTTGGAGTGGGGACCGGAAGAGTTACTAAATATTATATCGAAAAAGTAAACAAAGCTATTTTATGCGATAATTCTCAACATATGCTTGATAAAGCGAAAATCAACCTTAAATCTAATAATCATAAAATAAGATATCTATGCCTTGACCATAAGAATATAGATACAATACAAGAAAAATTAGATATTGTAATCGAAGGATGGAGTTTCGGACATCTGATTGTCAATGAAAGGAACAATAAAGATTATTGGATTAACAAATTAATAAGCGAATCAGTTAGGATTGCAACTGAAAAAGTCATAATTATCGAAACATTGGGTACTAATGTTAAAAAACCTAATCCTCCAGGAGAAATACTTTCATATTTTTATGAGAAATTAGAAGCGAATGGTTTTAAGAAATACATTATTGAAACTGATTATAAGTTTAATGATTATATTGAAGCAGCTAATATATTGGGATCTTTTTTTGGTGAAAATATGAAAAATCAGATAATTAATGATCAATCTGAGATAATTAAAGAGTATACAGGTGTATGGATATTAAATATATAAAAACATAGAATATCTGCTTTAAACAGATTCAACTATTGTCTTTTTGTTTGCAGACGCTTCGTTTCAAAAAGCGTGCCGATAGACATATTTGGTTAAAAGCTTTTACGTTTTACCAAATATATCAGAAATCTGATTTTATAAGATAATTAAAAACATGAAATAACTAAAAATCCACTTTTACAATCATATTGGAACTAAAGATAAAAAACTAAATATTAAATTATTGATTAGTTCATCAAAAAACATACCTGGATTGGATAAAGAAATTATAATATCATCTTTACAACACATCGCATAACAGCTTGGTATATCTTCACTCCCGCTGCTCTTTTCGCCCTTCGGGGATATTAGAAGAAAGAAAAAAAAGAATAAAAGTATTGAAAAAATAAATAAAAGAAATATTATATAAATATAGTTAATATGTCTAATATCATATACCAAGAGGGCGTTATGCCCAATTAAAATATCCCAAATTCAATGAAAAGTGGCGCACTTGGCCTCCGTCCGTAGGGTGTGGTTAATTCTGAAGAGAAATTACCATACCTTGTTTATAAAATATAGATAGTTAGATGCGCAGTATTTTGAAGCTGAAATCAAAAATTAGGGGTTTGTATGGATTATGATATTGAGTTTAAAGAGTTATTGTTTCAAGCAAAAGAAAAACTAAAGCCTAGAAGAATATCACCATTTATTGAAGCAGCAGGTGTTTCAGCAGCAATTCTGACTGATAAAGGAAATATTTATACCGGAGTCTGCATTGATTCTGGGTCTTCATTAGGAATGTGTGCGGAAAGAAATGCAATAGCAAATATGATTACGAATGGAGAGAGTAGAATAGTAAAACTTGTATGTTACTTTTATGATGGTAGTCTGGGAATGCCGTGTGGTGCCTGTCGAGAGTTATTAATGCAATTAGATGAAAATAGTTCAAATATTGAAATATTAGTAGATTTAGAAAAGAAAGAAACTGTACGATTAGGAGAATTAATGCCTAGATGGAGGAATAATAAAGGGTTCAATGAGGAATAAGTAAGGATTTAAAATAAGATTATTGTAGATTTATTATTTCGCACCTCACCCTCTGGCGTTCAGCGTGAAATGGGGATAGTTGTGTAATGAAAAAATTAATAATTAATGAAATAGAAAAAGCATCAAAAAAAGATAAACAATCTAAAATAATTACTATTTGGGTAATACTCTCATTTTTGGGAGTAATTTTTGTAAAAATAGTTGTTAGACCAATGCATCTTAATTTATCAACTTTTGGAAAATTTCTCCAAGGAACATTGCCTAATTTTCTTGCATCATCAGGATATTGTGCCTTAGCTTTTTTATATTACGAATTGCTTTTTAAGACCGATAAAGAAAATATTTCGGTAACAAAAAAACTATTTTTTGCTTCAATTTTTTCTTTTATTGGGCTAACTTTATGGGAGATAATTCAGCATTTTATGGGTTACTCTATTGACTATGAAGACATATTAATGACAGCATTAGGTAGTTTAACAACTTGTATATTTATTTTAGCAATTTATAAATTTAGAGCCAACAAGAATATAAAAATCAATTAACCGATAAAACTTAACCGAAGAAAAATAGAACTGTGTCAGGATTTTATTGTCATAGTGAGTATCTTGGTAAAAAAGTAAGAGATGTTGTAGATTTTCATTGAAGCTAAGTAGATTGAAACTAATTAGATTTAAGAGATGTTGTTGGCGAAACAAAGTATCCAGAGGCAAAGCATATTGATTAAACAATTTATGGCACACAACACAGTATATAAGTAATGGCGAGTTTTGCATGTTGCCAAGCGCATTAATTCTATTGTTGCTTCTGCCTCGGTTGACAATGACTTGCTTCGTAAACCGCCACTACTCATATGCCTACCGTTATGTGAAATGCTAGGACTCGCTGATTCGCAGCTAAGATATCCAATAAAAAAAGAATAAAAGTATTGAAAAAATGAAGAATAGAAATATTATATAAAATATAACTAATATATTTGATATTATATACCAAGAGGACGTATTGTACAATTATGGGGATTTTATTGAAAACAGAAATAAGCCTTATATATGAATAGAGAAGAAATAATTGAGTGGTTATTACAAGGTGATCCATCCATTCGATGGCAAGTTAAGCGTGATCTTATAAAGGAAAATGAAAACGCTATTCTTAAAGAGAGAGAAAGGGTTAATTCTGAAGGATGGGGCAAAAAATTATTGTCTTTTCAGGATGAGAATGGAAAATGGTCCGGACAACTCTATAACGGTAAATGGATTTCAACCACATATTCCTTATTAATTTTGATGAATCTAGGAATTGTACCGAATAGCAAAACTAAAAATGCTTGTCACCAATTATTTCATGGTGGGTTATATAACGATGAAGAAATACGATTTTCAAGCAAACAGAAATTACGTGACAACGGTTTGATGGGACTTGTATTAGGAATTTTATGCTACTTTGGGTACGATGATCAGCGAGTACATAATATAGCAGACTATTTAATAAGATCGCAAAATCCTGATGGTTCCTGGATTTCTGATGATAAAGAAGGAGCAGAAAAATACTGTTTTGAAAACACTATGCTTATTCTCAAAGGAATTAGTGAATATTTAAAAAAATATCCGGGAAGTAATCCAAAAATTGATAAATCAATACGAAAAGGGCAAGAATTCCTGCTAAAGTACAATCTGTTTCAAAATCCATTAACTAATTTGCCAATTAATAACAAATGGTTGAAGATATCATTTCCATATTACTGGTTCTATGATATTTTAGTAGGTTTAGAGTATTTCTGGGATATGGACTTTAAAGACAGAAGACTGGAACCTGCAATTAAAATTATTAAGAAGAAACAAAATAAGTATGGAACATGGAACCTTGAAAATAAACATCCTGGAAGGACTTTTTTTGAAATGGAGGAAGTAGGAAAACCAAGTAGATGGATTACATTACGATGTTTACGGATTATCGAATGGTGGGAAAATCGCCATAACTGCACCTAACAGTCCATATATGCTCCGCTCCCGTTTATCACTTCAAGCTTAGCCACATTTTCACCTTCACTACAGCTAAGATGAAAACGTTATATATGCGCAACAAGTCAGACAAAATTCTTGGATTCGTTGATTCTCAGCAAAAAATCAAAAAAAGAATAAAAGTATTGAAAATATAAGGAATAGAAATATTATATAACATATAGGTAATATGCTTAACATTATATACCAAGAGGGTGTTATATGAAATTCCGAACCTTACCTACTGAACAACAAAATTATTAAAGGATAGCGGCAATATTATAAAAGGAAATATTATGAAAATAAAATATCCTGAAATTGGAATATGTGGATTATCCTGTCGGCTTTGTCCCAATTTCAATACTGAAGCTGAAAGTCGATGCTTGGGTTGTAAAAGCGAAGGAAGAATGGTTGTTGGTTGTCCTTTTATTACCTGTGCCATTAAGAGGAAGGGAGTCGAATTTTGCTGGGATTGTGAAGAAAGTAAAACTTGCGATAAATGGAAAAAACATAGAGAAGCTGGAAAGAAACACGATTCATTCAAATGCTACCAAAAATTAGAAGAAGATATTGAGTTTATTCAAAAAAACGGAGTAACAAAATTCGAAAAGACACAAAAAATCAGAGAACAATTATTGAAAGAGATGTTACAGAACTTTAATGAGGGGCGTTCAAAAAGCTATTATTGTATTGTATCAACTGTAATAGATATTAAAGAACTGAAAGAAGCTCTAAATAAAGCAAAACAGCGATCCAAAGGATTAGTAATCGAAGAAAAATCCAAATTAATGCATTCTATATTGGATGAAATTGCTGATAAGAAAAAATATTTTTTAAAGTTGAGAAAATAATAATTACTGAAATGGTGGAATACATGACGCTAACTACGCTGCGCCCTCATTCAATCATACTCAGTTCGGATCATATAACAACGGATATGAGGTTCACCCCTCGGTTCTGGTTCCACCCTAATTGCTCCCTTTGGTCGCAACTTCTCATATCCGCGAACGTTAAGTGACTTGATTTATGGAATTTTAAGAACGCACCGCATCGTGTGGCGCAAATGGACAAAGGAGCTTTTATGAGTAAAGAAATTATTACAAAATGTGGATATCGATGTGATCTATGCCTTGCTTATACACCTAATGTAATTTCTAATGATCAAAGACAAAAATTAAGTGATGGATGGTTTAATATATATTGTTTCAGGATTGAACCTGAGAATATAAAATGTGATGGCTGTACTTCGTCAAAGAATCCTGTTCTAATCGATAAAGATTGTCCTGTCAGATCTTGTGTTATAGACAAAGGAATTGATAATTGCTCGAACTGTTCAAGTTTTATTTGTGAAAAACTAAAACAAAGAATCGTTATTAAATCAGATATAGAAGATAAAATAAACCGTAAATTAACTGATGAAGAATATAATCTTTTTATCAAACCATATGAATCCAAGGATCGATTAGAAAAACTTAGAAAAAACAAAAGAAAAAACAAATAGAAAGGAAAGAAGTTTGGCATTCTTGGCTTAGTATTTAATCTGACCTCATTGTTTACTACATATAACAGTGAATATGAGGTTTCTTTTATTCATGGGATTTTCCAAGAAATAATTGTACTCTCAGATTTTCAACCAAGAAATCATATAAAATTAAAAAAAGAATTAAACTATTGAAAAAATAAAAAAAGGAAATATATATGTAAAATATATCATATATCATATATCATATATCATATATTGTTGATATTATATACCAAAAGAATTTTATGCCACATCGCGCAAGGCTATTTTTGCCTCTATATGAATTTTAGGGAAAACCATGCCAACAAAAGCTAAAATAAAGATCATCGATAGTAGTGAGTTAAGATCAATGATTGACAGTATTTATGAAAAATTGGATCAAAAAGATTCGGCAAAATGGGCGATTTTAATTGCAAAACATATTTTGGAAATTGCTGAGATTGATTATAACAAGTTAGATGCAATAACAGATGGTTTTAAAGTGAATGAATTATGGCAGATTGGAAATGCAAGTATGCATGATGTAAGACAGGCTAGCTTTAAAATACACAAAATAGCTCGAGAATCTGATTCTGAAATAAAGAAAAATGCGTTAAGGGCTACAGCTCAAGCAGTAGCAAGTGGACACATGAAAGAACATGCCATGGTAGCATCTGATTATGCAATAAAAACCATAGGTCTTATTTTTTCAAATGATATAGACAAAATTATACTTGAACGAAAATGGCAATTGAATGAGATAAAAAAATTTATAAAATAAGCAATATGAATATATCAAGGCTTATTATCTCACAACTGCTCATAAACCCCCGATTCCTTACTTGTGAGAAGGATAGGGTGCTTAGCAATATGGGTAAATTTGCTTTTGGCGCATGTTTTGCTATTGCAAATAGATTTACCAGTCAATAAAGCTAGTTGCAAACTTAATATAAGCACACTGTTGGGAGTAATAATAACAACCTAAAAAAATAGAAAGGAGGATTATATGAATTCTGATAAGACAAGTGTTAAATCAAAATGGACTCTACTTAAAAAGGTGTTATTAAGATATGTAATAGCTTTTATTTTTATTGGTCTGTTAATATTTATACCTGCTGGGACTTTAAAATTTATAAAAGGTTGGATTTTCATTGCGGGTTTGATAGTTCCAATGACATTTACTTTAATCTATTTAATGGTTAAAGACCCTGAACTCCTTGAGAAACGGATACAATTAAAGGAAAAGGATAATACACAGAAAAAATATATCAACCTATCGATATTGTTATATATCATCACTTATATAATACCGGGACTAGATTACAGGTTTCATTGGTCAATTGTTCCAAGTTGGCTTGTCATAATATCCTTCGTAGTTATGATTCTTGGATATGTCATGTTTATAACAGTAATGCTTCAAAATAGGTATGCATCAAGAATCATAGAGATACAAGACGAGCAAAAACTAATAGATAGCGGATTATATAGAATAGTTCGACATCCGATGTATTTATCAGCAATTATTTTATATATGGCATCAACACTTGTATTAGGATCATATTTTACTTTGATACCAATGTTATTTTTACCATTTTTATTAGCTTACAGGATTAAAGATGAGGAAAAAGTATTGATGGAAGGATTACCAGGATACAATGAATACACGAAGAAAGTAAAATATAGATTGATACCATTTATTTGGTAACTTAAAATTTACAGTACGCGAAAATTTTTTGCCAAATGTTGCTGAAATCAGATTTTATATGATAATAAAAAAAATGAAAGAAATAAAACAAGAATAATAGCATTGAAAAAATAAAAAAGAGAATTATTATGTAATATGTAGCTAATATATCAAATATCATATACCAAGAGAGCGTTATGTGCATGTTAATCCTTTTAAGAATACAAGGAGTTTATAAGGGAAAAATTTGCATCGCAGAGCACAGATTCTAATATCAATCGGCCTGCTTGGTCTGGCTTCATGCAAGATAATTAATTTTATTCAAGGCTTTTGTTTAGGCTTATTCCTAAGTCTCGAGTTGGGGGGCTTCTTCTAATTCTTAAATCGCGCTATGAGCCTTCAACCTAAATAATCGCCCGACTCTGACAAAGTCTGCATTCGCTGGTTTCCTATCTTCATATATCTTTCTTGGTTTTGTTCTGCTTTTATTTACCGACTGGACCGGTTAGTTTGGTAAGTTAATCCTTTTAAGAACATAAGGAGGCAACATGTTTAAGAACTTTATTGGAAAGTGGGGGCTCCTCATTGCAGGAATCATATTTCTCATCGCTGCGATTATACCATTCGTGCAAGGAGATACAGTTAAGGTTACATTTTTTGTTATTGGTATTGCACTTCTGATTGCCGGTATTGCTATTGTGCGCAAGAAACGTGCGAGTACTTTACCCAAGGAAGAATAGAGTATGACGAACAAATCAAACGAATTTCCACAGTTAGAAACCAGAAGGCTACTATTACGTGAGGTTAGACCTGAAGACAGTCAAGCCATATTCAGTTACTACTCTGACCCCCTTGTCACCAAATACTTCATGGAACCTCTTACCAATCAAAAACAAGCTGAGGAAATAGCGCAGGAGTATATAGAATATTACAGAGCTGGGACAGGACTGGTGTGGGCGATCACACTAAAAGGCGATCCTACACTGGTGGGAACTTGTGGTTATGAGATCTTTAGTCGCTATGACAAGCGAGGTGAAATCGGATACGATCTGGCTTTGGCATATTGGGGACAAGGGTTGATGAAGGAGGCTTTGCAAGCTGTTATTGCGTACAGCTTCGATATTCTGAGTCTTAACCGCATCCAAGCTTATATAATGGCAGAAAACGAGCGGTCTATCATGCTACTAAAAAGCCTGCATTTCGAAGTAGAGGGTGTGCTTCGAGAACATCGTTGGTTCAAAGGCAAATACATAGACAATGTACTCATGTCTCTATTGAAGAAGGACTGGCAGTCAAATAAACTAGCTTCGCAAGCACATTAATGATGGTAGATAATAAGTACTGGGACATTTCTGTGAACAATATTATTATAAAAACAGAACGACTTCTTTTACAAAAACTGAAGCTAGAAGATGCACAGACCGTTTTCTTGTACCGTTCAAATGATGCTGTTTCGAGGTATCAAACATTTCACCCAACAACAATTGATGATGTCATTACTTTTATTAGAGAGAATACAAAACAGATTGATATCGATGATTCATGGTTTCAGCTTGGTATTTATCTTCATTCTGGAGAACTGATAGGTGACTTTGGTATACATTTTATCAATAAACAATATGGCATTTGTGAAATAGGATATACGATAAAACCCGATAAACAACGTAAAGGATATGGGAAAGAAGCTGCGCTCAGTGTACTGAATTACTTATTTGGAATAATGAAAAAAAATGAAATCATTGCTTCAGTAGATCCAAGAAATGAACCATCAAAGAAAATGCTGGAAAGTATGGGATTTAAAATAAAAGAACAAAAATCTGATGATATTGAATATATATTATTAAGAAAAGACTTTAAGCTAACTAACGCTTAAACTGCAAAATGTAGATAAAACTTAAAAGCTGATATAGCTTACAAGAAATGGAAAATATTGAGTAATATTTTTAATGATATTCTTAATGTAAATGGCTTCAAATAACCTACTATTAAATATATAAAATCTTTATACAAAATACCTGGACTTGCTGATTCGTAGTTAAGAAATCAAAATAAAAACAAACATTAAATTATTGAAAAAATAAAGAATTAAAATATTATATAACATATAACTTATATGTCTTACATAATATATCAAAAGAAGGTCAGTCGAAAATTGTTCTTCGATCAATAGATTATTGCCCACCATAATAGCTTGCTTTACCCAGACACACCGAAGGAAAAAGAATATGAGTATATTTAGAAAAGCTGAAATTCAAGACTATGATGCAGTGATGAAATTAAAAAAGGAAGTTCACGATTTTCATGTTTTACATGAACCAGGATTCTATAAGAACCCGGATATATTAATGAGTTTTGATGATTACAAAAATGAAGTTGAAAAAAATAAAATATTTGTTTTAGAAAGTGAAAATAATATTGTCGGATATGCATTTATTGGAGAAATAAAAATTGAAAATAATCCATTAATATTTGATCAAAAAATATTATTTATTGATGATTTTTGTATCAGTAGAAACCAGAAAAGAAAAGGTTTTGGACGAGAATTATTTAACTATATTGAAAAATATGGAAAAGAAAATGGATACACATCAATTGAATTAAATGTATGGGATTTTAATGATGAAGCTATTAAATTTTATGAACAAATGAATATGATACCAACAAGAATAAGGATGAAGAAAGAAATATTGTAAGTTGACATATGATCTGAATTATCTGGACTATCTCTGGTTCAGGTTTCTTGGTCAGGCTTGTCTCAATATAGCAGGCGGGCGATCATTACATAAAACAAGTCGCTATTGAACCTGGCATAATAGCTTAAAGAAAGGAGAGAAATGGAAAAAATTTGCTGCTGTTGGTCTGAAAAAGTAGTTTATCTTGGGGTAAAACTAATTTTATATCTTATTGAAGTAAGTTCAAAATTAGAGTTTTTGCTTTATTTTTTTAATAAATCAAGGAGTAAATCAATTGGATAAAATAAGCCTTATAAGTCGAGTATGGAAAAAATATTTACAATCAATTGGAGAATCAGTTGAGACCACTGATAAGAAATTTACATCATGGCATTTTGATGTTACAGAGAGGTCAGCAAATTTGTTACTTGATTTGGTAATAGTGGGGAAAAAGAAAGCTACTGCTTCTTTACCATGGGCATTTGAATATGATAACGAGCCACTTCCTAAAGTAGACGATTATTCAATTATCACAAATTGGGATGGTATTCCAAAAGCAATAATTAGAACGAAGAGTATTGAAATTGTACCTTTTAAGGAAGTAACAGGAATTTTCGCAGCAAAAGAAGGAGAAGGAGACCTCAGTCTTGAGTTTTGGAGAAAAGCTCATAAAGAATATTTTACATATGAATGTTTAAGGATTGGAAAGCAATTTACTGAAGATATCCCTGTTCTCTGCGAAGAATTTGAATTAGTCTTTGTGGTAGATGATATAACCGTCGATAGTAGTGATGCTGTTTTTTAGCACTATTAGCAAACATAAAGAACTAACTTCCGCAAACAATCTATGGTAGTGAAGCCACTGTAAAGAAGAGCATAAAGTAAATTCTTTATAGAAGGAGCATTAAGAGAACCTCACTACAATTCATTATCAGAGAACAAGTAACATCTTTGAAGAAAAGCTTTTTTAGTTTAAATTTTAATGGATTAGCATTTGGAGTACCAATCTGGCTTACAATTATTTGAGTTTTTTTAGTAAGAATACTTTATATTTCAATTGCTATAGTATTTATTAGAACATAATAAAATTATAATATGATTAGCAAAATTATTAACAAATCAATCAGGATAAAAAATTTATTCATTTATATATTTAATTTTCATTTCGAGGTAATTTTGAATGATTAAAAAAATGCTGGGTATATTAATTATTTTGATAATAATTTTAAGTTCAATATTTATATTATATGAAATCAGTAAATCAAGAAAGTTCCAATTCTTCGGTATTATTATCAATAGAGTGAATACTACTGATAAAGTCGTTGCTTTAACCTTTGATGATGGCCCAGAAAAGTTTTATACAGATAAAATATTAGACATACTATCAAATCAAAATATAAAAGCGACATTTTATTTGATTGGTAATTCTATCGAAAACAATCCGGAAGAAACTCTAAAAATAGTTAAGGCGGGGCATGATATAGGAAATCATACATATTCTCATCAAAGACTGGTCTTAAAATCGTGGAATTTTGTTAAGAATGAAATAGATAAAACAGATAAACTTATTAAACAAATTGGTTATAATCGAGAGATTACATTTCGACCTCCAAACTGCAAAAAGCTATTAGTTCTACCTTACTATCTGTGGAAAAATAATCGTAAAACAATTACCTGGAATTTAGAACCAGATTCAATCGATAAAATTCGGCAAAATCCAGGTGATATGGTTAAATATATAGATGAAAATATTAAACCAGGATCAATTATATTGATGCATGTAATGAATAAAAATAGAGAAGCTTCCCTTGATTCAATAATATCGATTATTCTAATTCTGAAAGATAAGGGATATTCATTTTTAACAGTAACAGAATTAATAGATAAATATAGTAAAAGAAATTAATTTTGATATCTATCTAATTTCGCTTTAACATTTCGCTTTAACAGCAAGTATACGCCATGCCCTGTTCTCATTTGACTTTATACAGTGCTTGGCTTTTGAGCATTTTTATCAGTCAAATCTTTGCTTCATGAAGGGCAAATTTGCACCCAACTTGATGGCTTGCAAAACATCATAACAGAGGAATTTGCAGAAATGCCTGGATTCCCTGATTTATAGATTAAGAAGTCAAAATAAAACAAGAATAATAGTATTTGAAAAAATGAAGAAAGGAAGAAATTATAATCTTGTACCATTCATAATGAAAAAATAAAAGAAATTAGTTATAAAAAAAGTAAAAAGTATTTTTTAAATTTAGTACAAAAAAAAATATAAAAAAATACTTGAATATTAAAACTATATGTATAAAAAAAATATGAGTACAAATTTGAGTACTACGAAAAAATCATTGTTTATAATTGTATATATATAAAAAATTTAATCTTATTGGTTATTTTCAAAAATTAATGGAAAAAGTAAATTGCAAAATAGAGTAATTTTTAATGGAGGATAAATCTATGGAATTAAGCGAATTTGTTAATGAAGTAATTTCTTTGAAAAACAAAGTGATTACTGATGAAGTATTTTTACTAATTCAAAATGATAAAAATCTGATGCAAAAATATCTTCGATTAGTTGAAGAAAAAGGATTGGATGTCGTAAATAGATTTATTGGAAAAATGGTGAAAGAAAAATATGGTTTAATAAATGAAAAAGACAGAAATCTAGAACCAAAAAGTACATTAATTTCTAGCCATCAAGAATTTGAATAATCTTATAATTGTTATGGTATTTTTGACTCATATGATATTTTATAAAGATTTCGAAAATCTTTATATGCAATAGCAACTATTTTTTGAATTTTGAAGTTTTATGAACACTATGGTCTAGTTTAGTATGCAATTCTTCAAGCACTGTTATTAAGTTAGATTTCAATAATAAACCTATGAATTCTAAACACAGATTATCTTTATCTACTTGGGTAAATTCTTTAATGACAATTATCATAAACTATTTCTTATGATTTTTTATGAAAACGACAGTAATAACCAATATGATATAAAATCCTCAATATTGAAAAGAAATATGTTCAAATCTTAGAAGTTGATATAAATATTATAAAGAATACCTTTGAATAAGAAATCTTTAATTCCAGATTTGATAAAAAAATTAAAATCCGATTTATTAATTATGACTATATTCAATGGACACATCTTCTATATAATTTCAAAGATTTAGTTTTTTAATATAATAGTTTTATAATCTAAAATTAAATAAAAGCCAAATTGTAAGAATATGTTATAGTAATAAAAAAACATATTAAACAAATTATCTGGATGAATCTTATTTTGGAGTGGCTTTTGACATAGATAAAGATGGAAGCATTATATCATGTTTAGAGGTTGGGTAGAAATGTATGATGGTGACTACAGTATGATGCATATTAAAAGGTTATTAACATTAACCTGGATAATTAAAGCTAAAAAAGTATAAAAGGTAAAAGAGATGGAAATCAAAATATCTAATCTTACCTATGAAAATTTGAGTGATGCACCAGAGTTCAATAGCTATCCTTTTAGTTGTAAGTATTGCCTGTACTGGGAGTTCCCTGAAGAATTTATAGAATCAAAAAAAGAGGGAAGAGAAGACAAAGAGAAAAAAGATAAAGAAAAAGAAGAAAAATGAAAGGAAAGTAAACAAAAACAAGATAATTTTGAAAAAAAGTTAATTTGGCTAAATAACACAAAAAAACTATTTGGAAACTGTGGATTAATTGCTTATGTAGATAGAAAACCTGTTGGCTACGCGCAATATGCCCCTGCTAAATTTCTTCCAACATCATTTAATTATCCAATTATCCCAAGCGATGATGCAGTATTGATTTCCTGTTTGTTTATTTCTCAGAAGGAGTTAAGGGAATACGAAATAGGTAGCAAGATTCTCTAAAGTATTATTAATGATTTAAAGAAAAGAAAAGTAAAAGTAGTTGAAACTTTTGCAAGAAAGGATAAAGCTGAGAATCTATCTGGCCCTGCAATGTTTTATATAAAAAATGGATTTAAGATATATAAAGATGATAAAGAGTTTCCACTTATGAGGCTAGAATTGTAATTGTAATTTCTTAATTTCTCTTAATATTTACTATAATCTATAATACAATTCTGTATCTTTTCAACTTTTATTATGAAATTATATTAAGTAATATAAGCCGTTATGAAATATTAATAAACTAGCCAATTCAAAACTAAAAATCAAATAAAACAAAAATAAAAGTGTTGAAAAAATGAAGAAATGTAATAAAAATATGGTTGTTATAGTAATATAATATAACAAAAGGGCAGATAAAATGTCTTTAATTAAAGAAGAAATGAAATGTTTAGCTTCGCTTGCAGTGTTTAGAGAACTATACAACAGTAGGCAAGATATTTACAGCGTTATTGATGAATTTATTAAAGAAATAATTTCCTCAAACAATAAATACCAATTTTCTTTAACAGAAATTACAAACCTACTTAATCAAACATATGATTTTTCTATACCAGAAGCTGTTGTTAGTACCTCGCTGAATAGATTTGGAAAATCAATTTCAAAATCAAACGGTTTATATACAATAATAAAAGAAGATGAATTTAGAGCTACTAGTGATTTATCAAATAAATATTTAGAAATTCAGAATAATACTAAATCCATTATTAATAAGCTTATACGTTTTATAGAAGAAAAAAAAGGTAACACTCTAACATCTATCGAAAAAGAAGAATTAATTCGATCTTTTTCCTCATTTATTATGGAAAGTGCTACTAATCAACTTTATTCTGAATATATTAGTGCTTTTATTTTATCAGAAAATGGAGATAGAAGTTTTATATCTTGTTTAAATACAATAAAAGAAGGAGTTATACTATATACAGGGCTTCAATATAACTCAAGTCTTAATGAATTTGGTTTATGGAAAACTGATCTTACAATTTTTTTAGATACAGAAATGCTTTTTCATTTGGCTGGTTATAATGGAGTTTTATATCAAAATCTTTTTAATGATTTTCATTCATTAGTTAAAGAGATTAATGATAAAAGTATTAAAAAATATAAAAAGATATTAATTAAGCTTAAATATTTTTCTGATATAAAAAGTGAAATAGAAAAATTCTTTAAAAAAGCTGAAAATATAATATCAGGTAAAGAAAAAGCCAATCCCGCTAAAACAGCAATGACTACAATAATAAATGGCTGTAAATCCCCAGCAGATGTAATTCAGAAGAAAGTGATGTTTTATGAACTTTTAAAAGATAATTGTATTTCTGAAGATGTATATACTGATTATTATTCTGAAAATAATCGTAAATATAATATTGAAGATCAAAATATTATTAACTCTATTTCTCAACGAAATAGTATTGAAGATGTCCAACTACATTTAAAATACCTTAATTTCATCAACATCCTTAGGAAAGGTAATAGTAATAAAAATTTTGAGAACATTGAATTTATTTTTCTTACTGGAACCAGAAATGTTATTATTATTTCATTAGATGAAGCAATTAGATCAAATAACGAAGTCCCTTTAGCATGTGATTTAAATTTTATTACAAACAAATTCTGGTTTAAATTAAATAAAGGATTTGGCCAAAATGATTATCCTAAAACTTTTAATATAATTACAAAAGCTCAAATAGTATTATCTTCTCTTGTAAACAATTCGGTTTCTGAGAAATTTGATGAATTAGTAGTTAAATATAAAGAAGGAGAATTAACGGAAGAACAAGCTAGTGCTACTATTGGTGAACTTCGGAGACAAGCAAAAAAACCCGAAGATATAAATGAAACAGCTCTCACAGATGTATTGAACTCAATAAATGAAGATAATATTGAACATATTATTAATGAAAAAGATTATCTTAAGTGCAAGACTATTGAGCAAGAACAAGAAAATGTAAATCTAAAGAAAAAACTTGAACAGTTAGAAAAAGAGAAAAAACTTAAGGAATATGAAGCTGAAGAAAAAGAAAAGGAACTTCAAAAATACAAAAAAATAGAAGAAGAAAAAAGGAAATTAAAAAATAAATGGATA
>CAYVTU010000014.1:0-35139 GCA_964454835.1 uncultured Brachyspira sp. | reverse complement strand
AAACTAGCAAAACAAATTTTACTAATCTTTTTATTTATTATTTTTATTATTATAGAAGTTTTATTATATGTTAAATTTAAATGGATAAAACTAGCAAAACAAATTTTACTAATCTTTTTATTTATTATTTTTATTATTATAGGAGTTTTATTATATGTTAAATTTAAACGGTTAGTAATAAAAATTATAGGGTTAATATTAGCACTTCTATCTTTAATATCAGCAATTTTATCTATCTTATCATTTTTTGGTTTTAATTTTGAGCAAATAAAAAAACACTTTTTCAAATCAAGAAGATTATAATAATGGCTATTTGATAACATTTATATGATATTAAACAATGGAAAAGCAGATAACTTTAAACCTAATAAATAACTAACCAATATGGAGATTTTATGATTAATAATAAAATAAATATCTTTGAAATATTAGATAATATTTATTTATCAATTAAAATTCATTACAAAAATCATGACTTAGATATTGATAAGTTAATCAGAGACGATAAAGAGTTTCCTCTTATGAGGCTGGAATTGTAATTGAAAATTTTTAATTTTGCAAAATTTTTGCTATAAGATTTAATTCGATGCTTCATCTTTTAAGTTTTGTTCTGAAGAAGTATTTCTGAACTAGCTGATTCGAATCCAAAAAATCAAATAAAAATAATAAAAATTTTGAAAAAATAAAGGAAAATACTACTATTTAACATATTATTGTACAAGTCTAACCTTCAATACTAAAAGTATGATATTAAAAATTCCCCACATTTTAACATGTTCAGTAGAGTTGATTTAAGAAAGATTTTGAATAATTAAAAGAAATCAGGGAGAAATTATCAATATGAATAATAAAATCGATATTAAACCTTTTGATAACTGTCCCGCTTTAGATGGCTATCATTACCAGACAAATTCTTAATAAAAAGGACACCTGATGAAAATTATAGAAGAAATTTTATTTGAGCGACCAGTAGGAACTGAATCAAATGAAAAAGTTTGTGATATAATTTTGAATAAAGTTATTGAATCGGGGTATGAGACTATTGCGTTACCATTTGAATGTAAAAGATGGACTAAAAATTTTTCATATATTGATTTGAAGGGGAATCAATATGAAGTATTTCCAAGCCCTTTTTCTAATTCATTTGATGAAAGAGGAGAGTTAGATATAGTTTCAACATTAGAAGAATTGCAAAACAAAGATATTACAGATAAAATTGTGCTACTCCAAGGAGATTTGACACAGGAGCCATTGCTACCAAAAAATTTTCCATTTTACTATCCCGATGAGCATAAAGCAATAATCGATTTGCTGGAAAATAAAAGACCAAAAGCTATTATTTCAATAACTGGAAAGCACCCTATGTGTGGACTTGACCCTTTTGCTTTATTTGAGGATGGTAATTTTCAAATTCCATCGGTATTTATAGATAAAAAGATAGGCAAGAAAGTTGCAGAAACTAAAGGAATAGTCAAATTAAAGATAGCTTCAAAAACCGAAAAATCTGTTAGCCGTCAAATTATTGCCTCAAGAAAAAGTAGTGGCAATGGCAAAATAGTTGTTTGTGCGCACATGGATACAAAAGATGGAACAAAAGGAGCTTTAGATAATGCAGCAGGAATTGAGGTTTTAATGCAGATATTAGATAACTTGAAAGATTATGATAGCGCCTATGATATTGATTTTGTCCCATTCAATGGTGAAGAATACTATGGAGTTAATGGGCAATTAGAATATTTAAAATATATTGAAAACGAAAAAACTGAAATTAAACTTGTTATAAATATTGATTCTCCAGGGTATTTAACATCAAAAACTGCATTGTCTACTTATAATTTTATTGATAGCAAGCAAGCTTGGTTGAATTCAATGATTTCAGAAAATGATTACATTGAGAAAGGTCAACAATGGTTTGCTGGAGACCATGCAATGTTTGCTTTTCAAGAAATTCCCTGTGTTGCAGTGACTTCATCGAATTTGTTTGAAGGAGTGCTTGATCTGACGCACACACCCAATGATACTATTGAAAATATTAATTTTGATATTTTGAAAAAGACATCGGATTTTTTAACTAAATTAATTAAGTATTATAAAGATTAAGAATATAAGGAATTAATATGGTTTTGCACATTACAACTCGTGCGGATTGGGAAAAGGCTCTGGTTATTGGAGAATATAAAGCAGCATCTCTTAATTCAGAAGGATATATACATTGCTCAACCTTAAAACAGGTAATTGATACAGCCAATATCTTTTTCAAAGGACAAAAAGGATTAGTTTTGCTTTGTATAGATGAAACTAAATTAAATTCAGAGGTCAAATATGAGAATCCAACCGGTGGAGGAAAACATGATCCAGATGTTGGCAATCTTTTCCCACATATCTATGGTCCAATAAATCTTTCAGCAATAATCAAGATTGTAGATTTTCCTCCCAACGAGAAAGGCTTATTTGTTCAGCCAGAAGAGCTTAAATAATATAGTTATGAAATATTGAAATTATTAAATTTTGGAGAAATTTTATGAACGATTTTGACACATGGACTGCTCCTTGTGGAATTGACTGCAGCAAATGTTCAATTCATAATCGAACTAAGGAAGAGTTAGATTATTGGAAAAGCCAAAATGTTGATTTGGATACTATTCGATGCGATGGTTGTAAATCTGATAGAAATAAAAATCATTGGTCTGCTGATTGTGAGTTGTTAGATTGCTGTATTTATAAGAAAAATCTTAACTTTTGTTCTGATTGCTCAATTTTTCCATGTCAAATTTATAGCAAATGGGCTTCTGAATATGATCATCACCAAAAGGCTTTCAAATATTTATTAGAAAAGAAAATAGAAGAGAAATAAATTTATTGAAAAAATAATAAATATGCCAGAAAATATTTATTTTATTCTTGGTTTAATAAATAACATTTTTCTTATATTAATTTTTATTTTAAGAAAGAATCATCTTTCATTTCTGAAATCTTATGGCTGGATTTATTTGCTATTAGCTGCTCCCGCTATTTATCTAATTTTCATCATTCAAAAGAATCAAAAGGCTCTGCAATATACTATTTTTCTTATAATTTTTTTAACTTTTTTATTTTTAGAAGGATTGTTTGATTTTATTCTAAAAGTATCATTTCGAAGTAATTGGAAAATGTTGGTACCATATCTCATACTATACTATTCAATGAATTATGGCTTTATAGTTATGACCTGGAAAGTATCATTGCCAAAAGGAATAGTGATTTTGGTTCTTTTTATAGTTCAAATTATAGTTAATTTTATGTCTCATTTTTAACATTTTGACTTTTTATAAATTCATCTAATAATTTAATTGGGTTTATTTTTTAACCTTTTAGTGTATTACTTCCTTATATTTTAAATCAGCAAGTAGCTTTTTGTTTTTACTTCTTTTTTTTACACACAATTTTTTATATAATGAGACCTAATGTAAAAACAATAATTTTTATTGTAAATATTGGTAATGAAAATATAAATATATTTAAAGGAGGAAAAATAAAAGCCTTTATTGATAATGAATTTGTAGCAATTTCACAGGACTCAATAGAAACTACTTTATCAAAATTATTAATCTAAAATAAATATTATATTAATAAATGGTGAAGATAAAATGAAAGAAAAGAATGTAAGTATTATTGGTGCGGGCATAGCCGGTCTTACAGCTGGGTGCTACCTTCAAATGAATGGATTTAATGTCACCATATACGAAGCCCATAATATTTCGGGTGGGCTTTGCACTTCATGGAAAAGGAATGATTATCTATTTGATGGATGCATACATTCAACAGTAGCACTGAACGAAAAATATAAATTAAGTAAATGGTTTTCTGAACTTATTAATTACGACAGGATAAATTTTCATTTTTTTGATGAATTATCATTAATCAAACTGAAAGATGGTAGAGAATTTCATTTTTATACAAACCCCGATAAATTAAGAAGTGAATTATTAAAAATAGCGCCAGAAGATAAGATTTTTATAAATGAAATAATCGAAAGCATTAAAATATTTGCAAAATATGATTTGCAGATTTCTAAGCCTATCGAACTCTGGACACCACTCGATTATTATCTAAGGCAATTTGTTACTGCTCCATATTTAGGACTTCTTTTCAAATGGTCAAAATCGCTTAAACAAACCATTGAAAGATGCTCAAGTCCAACTCTTAAAGAAGTTTTGAACCAGGATTTTTTTACAAGATATCCTTTCTATTTCTTTTTAATCACTCTTGGGCAAATGGACAATAAAGGGGTGGGGTATCCAATCGGTGGCTCGCGCAATTTTATTAAACGGATTGAAAATAAATTTCTTTCTTTAGGTGGTAATATAAAATATAATTCGAAAGTCACTAAAATCATAGTAAAAAATAATAATGCAGTGGGAATTATTCTTGAAAATGTAGAAAAAATTGAAAATAACCAATTAATTATATCTGCTGCTGATGGTTATAATACAATCTTTAACTTGCTTGAAAGTAAATTTATAGATAGAAAGACAAGACAAAGGTATCAAAATCATCCAAAATGGCCATCTGTTGTACTTGTTTCTCTTGGTGTTTCTAGGATATTCGAAAATGAACCATCTTTAATAGATATAAGATTAAATGATAAATTTGAGATTGACGACCAAACCGAAACAGACAGTATTTCAGTAACAATATATAATTTTGATCCAACATTAACATCAGAAGGTAAGACTTGCATAAGAGTAATTCTTCAAACGAGCAATTTTTTATACTGGAATAATTTGAAAAATAATGATCCCAAAAGATCTATTATAGAAAAAAATAAACTTGGAAATGAAATTGTTGAAATACTGGAAAAATATATCGGAAATATTAAGAACTATGTTGAAGAAATGGACATCGCAACCCCTGCTACCTTTTACAGATATACGAACAATTTGGGCGGTAGTATTCAGGGCTGGGAGTGGATTCCTGGATTGGTGCCTGAACATATAAAAAACAATTTACCAGGCTTAAAAAATTTCTGGATGACGGGACAATGGGTTATGCCAGGAGGT
This sequence comes from uncultured Brachyspira sp., assembly GCA_964454835.1. Taxonomy (GTDB): domain Bacteria; phylum Spirochaetota; class JAAYUW01; order JAAYUW01; family JAAYUW01; genus Exilispira. Next base: position 30,100 of record CAYVTU010000014.1, on the reverse strand, counting down.
GGAGTCGCAGGATCTTTTATAAATGCAAGAGATTTAGTAAGAATAATATGTGCAAAATATAGGATTAAGTTTAAGGGCGAGTAGGGGAAAGACAAATGGAGAATTTTTTAGCAATAATTTTTCAATAACAAGAGATAATCGATGAATTTATATTATTTTTTACATTATTTATAACTTCTTCTTAAAAGCCTCTAAATGGTTTTGGGATGCATTTTTTAAGTTGATAAACAAGGTTTGTAAATCAGAATAAGTAGCACTTTTGATTAAGGGCGTTGCTAAAAATCGCTCATACATACCAATATTTTCTATTTCAGCTTGAACACCAACTTCGTAAGCTTTTGTCAAGGTTTCGGGGATTTTTATATAATTTTTTGCCTCATCTTTTGGTATAGCTAATTTATATTTTTTAAAAGCATCTTCAAGCCATTTTATATGTGTTTCTTCTGATTTAATAATGTTAGAAAATGGCTTCACATTTCCAAATTTTGCAGTGATTGCTTGATATTCCGCACGCGCAAGGTACTCATCCTGTATTGCGTATGTGAGCATATCCTGGATAGTTAAATCATTATCTACTTTTGCAGCAGAGCTTCCATAAAGATTCTGGCTAATTCCATCACCAGCAGATATAAGTAAAATAGCAAAAATAATTATAGAAATATAAATTGTAATTTCCTTAAATTTTTTCATACTCTCCTCTTTTACCTTTTTTTAATTAAAAAATATACTTAAATAAAAATCTTGTTAATAATTTAATGTTTTACTTTAAATTAGTCAAATTCTCAAATTAGATTTTTATTTTCTTTTTTATTTCTAATTTATGGAACTAATTTGATTTTAAAAAGAATTGATAAATAATAAAACAAGACATCAATAACCAAAATAATTAAATATCAAAAAAGAGGAGATTTCAATATGTCAAAATCAGAATTGGCTAATAATATGTATTTTTCTGGTTATAACTGCGCTCAATCTGTATTGTACAGCTTTTGCGAGGATTTAAATATTGATAAAAATACAGCCTTGAAAATAGCTTGCGGTTTTGGAGCGGGTATGGGGCGAAAACAGCAGGTATGTGGAGCAATTTCAGGTGGGATAATGGTTTTAGGTTTACTATATGGAAAAGGGGAAAATGAGGATTCTGAAAAAACTAATCAGACCTATATAAAAATTAATGAATTAATTGACAGATTTACTAAAATACATGACTCTTATATTTGTCGAGACCTAATCGAAGGTTGCGACCTCACAAGCCCTGAAGGTCAAAGACAGTTTAAAGAAAAAGATTATAAGAATAAAGTATGTAAACAATGTGTTATAGATGTAGTCGAAATACTTGAAAAAATAATTGAATAAAAAAATTAGATATCAAAAATTCATAAAAATGATGTATTTTCATCAAAAAAATAAATTTCAGATAGATTTCAAGGCAATAAAATGAAGTTAATTTGTAAGTCTTTTACCAAATTAATAAAAGGTCGATTATGTGGAAAAATAATATAATCAATTTCGCTAAAAAGTTTAACCATCCTGCATGGGGGTTTTCACATTTTAATAGAGTTTATGAACTATGTAAGGATATTTCAAAATATTATATCGATGTCGATATGGATTCTATTTTTGCAGCGGCTTATTTACATGATATCGGGGCATTTGAGACATATAAGAAAAATGATATCGACCATACAGATTCATCTATCGAAGCAGTCGAAAGTATATTGAAAGATGCTGACTTTCCAGAAGAAAAAATAAAGTTAGTGCAAGAAATTATCAAAGGTCATATGTTTTATGCTGAGCCAAGTACTACAATTGAATCGATTATATTTCATGATGCTGATACCCTTGACTTTATGGGTATGATAGGTATTACAAGAATATTATCTATTGTTGGCTTGGATAATTGGACACCTGACTTAAAAAGTGCTATAAATTTGCTTCAAAAATTCTCAGATGAGCTTATCTTCAAACTTAAAACTGAAAAAGCAAAAGAATTAGGCAAGAAGAGAAAAAGCGAAATGGAGTTATACCTAAAGTTATTATCGAATGAAACCTCTGATATGAATAGTATTTGATTTTTAATTTAAAAAAAGAGCAAGAATTATTTATAAAACTATATTTAAACATATTGATTTTATATTTTTATTAAAATGCAAAAAATTAAAATTGTACAAATTTTTTTATATAATTAATTTTTTTTGATAAAAGTGGAGGTAGAAAATGGGAATTAAGCCAGGTCCTAAAAGAATTGCAAAATCAACAGGAAAACCTGATAAAAGACAGAGAGACAATAAAATAACTGTATGAAATTAATTGAAAAAATAATTATTGGATTGCTCTTTGGATTAGCCTTTCCATTGTTTCTTGGATTAATTACTTTTTTATTCTGGTTTTATCTTGATAAATCTGAGAATAGAGCAATTTTATTTTTATCTCTAGGCTTTTTATTTGGTTTAATTGTCGATTTATTATATTTAAAATATTGGATTAAAAATAGATATAATCTTCATTCTTTATTTATAACAGCTATATATTTCTTTTATAATGTCTTATTATACGGAATTTTTATGGGATTTCCAGTTTTTAATTTATTGATGGGATTAATAGCGGGATACTATTCTGGTAATAAAATAATAAGAAATAAGATTGAATTAGAAGCCAAAAAGAAGAAAATAGCGCAAGTATCAATATTTACAAGTCTGGTAATGGCTTTATTTTGTGTATCATCAGCAATTATAGGATTGGCTGATAAAACTATAAGTAAAAACCTACAGGGAATGTTTAAGCTGGATTTCGAACTAACTAAGCCAATGATTATAATTTTAATTTTAACAGGTGGTTTTACTTTAATTATTTCTCAATATTTTATAACTAAATTGACAATTATTAAGACAATAAAATTTGTGGAAAAAAGAAAAATTTCGATAGACAAACCCACATAAAAACCTAAAATGCTAAAATTGCTAAGATAATTTTGGAGTGAAAAATGGTTAGAAAAGTAAACCCGACTGATGCTAGTCGAATGGCAGATATACAGATATTTGGATGGAGAAATGCATATAGAGGAATAATAGATGATAAGATACTATTTTCAAAGCTAGATATAGAAAAGAAAGCAAAGTCTTTTAGAGCCTCAATCGAAGAGGGAAAAGAGCTTTGGTATGTATATGAAGAAGATGATATTATCAAAGGGATGATGTGCTTTGGAAATTCAAGAGATGAAGATAGAGCTGATTCATTTGAGCTTTACTGTATATATGTAGATCCACTTATGTTAAGGCAGAGCATAGGGAAACAGATGATTGAATTTTTCGAAGCAGAAGCAAAAGCCAAAGGATTTAATAAAGTCATATTATGGGTTCTTGAAAAAAACCAGATTGGTGTAAATTTTTATGAAAAAAACGGATATAGATTTGAAGGAAAAAGACAAAATATCGAGCAATTAAATGCTGTGGAGATTAGGTATTATAAGGAGATTGGTAATTAGAAAACATGGAAAAATAATAAAACCACCTATAAATCCATCTTGCCAACCCGCTAAATTATTTTTAAGCTGGCATGTTAGGGAAGTATTTAAAGGTCCAGCAAGATATGTTTAATTTGTTATCGCATGATATTACTGGAAAAATGAAATAATAAAAAGCGATATAAAAGTGAATCTGCAAGATTTAGATAAAAAAATGAAGAAAAAATCAAAATAATAAAAATATGAAATAAAGAACATTTTTAGAAAATATCCTAAATCACTTAATTCAAGTTATTTAAAATCAAAATATTTTTATGGAAAAATAAAAATTAAAATATATTTTCAATTAATTCAAAATAAAGTCATAAAATTAATGAAAATATGGTTTTTATCGTACTAAAATACTATGTCGAAAGTGTATAAAAAGGAGAGAAGAGGTAATTTTAAATGAACAATTATAATGAATCAGTTTTTCATAAATTATTTGAACAATCTTTAGTAGGATATTGGGATTGGGATATTGTTTCAGGAGATCTATATATTAGTCCAAATTTTAAGAATCTTCTAGGTTATGATGTTAACGAGATAGAGAATAATCTGGAATCATTTAAGAAAATAATTTTTGATGAAGATTTTCCCAATATTCAAGGGTTGTACAAAAAACATACTGAAAGTAAAGGTAAATCACCTTTTTACGACGAGATTCGTTTTCATCACAAAGATGAATCTGTCGTATGGGCTATATATACGGGAGAAATTGCAAAAACTGACGAAAATGGAAATCCAACAAAGATGGCTGGTTTTTTTGTTGATATAACAAAGCAAAAAAAGGTTGAAAACGAATTAAGACAATATAATGAGCTTCTCTCAAAATTTATTGAGCATTCACCTATTTATGCATTTATAAAGGAAGTCTACCCCGATAAAAGCATAGTAATCCAGGCAAGCGAAAATTATAAAGACATGATAGGAATACCTGGTTCTAAAATGATTGGCAAAACCATGCAAGAGCTTTTTCCGCAGGAGTTTGCAGCAAAAATTACCGCTGATGATTGGGATGTAGTTAAAAATGGACAGGTTTTAAAACTGGATGAAGATTTAAATGGAAGAAATTATACTACAATAAAATTCCCTATTACATTAGGTCAAAAAAAACTTATGGCAGGTTATACCATCGATATAACAGAAAGAAAAAAATATGAAGAAGCAATAGCAAATTTTCAAAAGATGGAATCACTTGGTATTTTAGCAGGTGGAATTGCTCATGATTTCAATAATCTTCTTGGTGGTATTTTAGGATATATAGATTTAGCCTTACAAATTTCTTCAGAGGAAGAAGTAAGAAATTCTCTTAATCAAGCCCTTTTATCAACAGATAGAGCAAAAGGGTTAACCAATCAATTGTTAACATTTGCTAAGGGAGGAGATCCTATAAAGAAACTAAATGCTCTTTTCCCTTTTATTAAAGAAACTTCTCAATTTGCTCTTAGTGGATCTAAAGTAACATGTGAATACGAAGTTGCTGATGACTTATGGCTTTGTGAATTTGATAGCAGTCAGATAGCTCAGGTCATAGATAACATTATAATAAACGCAAAACAAGCCATGCCAGAAGGTGGGAAAATAAATATTTCTGTGTCAAATGAGGAGATTTTAAATGACAATCATCCTGTTCTTTCTTGTGGTAAATATGTCAAAATATCCATATCTGATACTGGAGTTGGAATACCAGATGATATTTTATCAAAAATCTTTAATCCCTTTTTCACAACAAAGGTAAATGGTCATGGATTAGGGCTTGCTACTGCTTATTCAATCATAAAAAAGCATGGAGGATATATTGAAGTAGAATCTAAGGTAGGTAAAGGCTCTATCTTTACCTTTTATCTTCCCGCGTCGTTAAATAATTTAAATAACATTGAAGCAAAAAACAATTTTGGTAAAGAATCTATTACTAAAAAAACAAAAAATGTAGTGGAAACAATTTTAATAATGGATGACGAAATTGTTATTAGAGAAGTTACCTCAAAAATTCTTAAATCTTTAGGATATAATGTTATCTCTACATCAAATGGAGAAGAAGCTTTAAACGCTTTTAAGTTAGATTATGGGAAAAATCGGGAAATTCATGCTTTATTATTAGATTTAACAATTCAGGGAGGCCTCGGTGGGAAAGATATTATTGACGAAATTCGCAAAGTTAATCAATCTATCCCTGTTATTGTTACAAGTGGATATGCTGATGACCCAATAATTGCAAATCCACAAAAATATGGATTTACAGCAAGCATATCTAAACCTTTTGGTAGAAATGAGTTAGATGAACTTTTTAAAAATCATATTGATTAATAAGATTTATATTAAAACAAATTTTTATATAATAGTATGAAAAGTCTGATAATTAGGGAAACATTAATGGGGAACAATAGTTTTGATAATGATAAAGAGATTCAACAAGCTATAAGTATAATGAAAAAGAATTCACCTTATTCGACTTTTGTTGATTTTTATGAACAGATGCAACTTGAAAATGTAAGATCTACTTTAAAAATTTTTGAAAATAATAAAAAGCCTATTGGATATTCTTATATCGATGACTATGATAATCTTTATTTTGATGTTGATAAAGATTATCCTTTGATAGATGATATAGCTGGTAAAATGATTGATTGGGGTGTGTCTTGTGTTAAAAAGCGAAACAAAGAAAATAACTCAAACAATAATTTGGATTGTTCATGTAAAGGTGATGATATACAAAAAATAGAAATTTTGAAAAAATCAGGATTTATTCTTCAAGAATTTCGTACTTTATATTTTTCAAGGTCACTGGATATACCAATTAAAGAATATAATATTGCTGAAGGTTTTAAAATTAGAAGTGTAAAAGGCAAAAGTGAAGTAAATAAACTTGTCAAATTACATCAATCCGCTTTTGGTACAGAAAATATGACAATAGAAGAAAGACTTGCTATTATGAATGGTCCTGGTTATATAAAAGATTTGGATCTTGTCGTTGAGTCTTCCGATGGTGAATTAGTCTCATTTTGCATATGTGGATTTAAGGATAATGATAAAAAAGTTGGATATACAGACCCTATTGGAACTGATGAAAAATATCAGAAAAAAGGGTTAGCAAAAGCTTTAGTTACAGCAGGTTTAATGAAATTAAAAAATTTAGGTGCGAAAACTGTTGAACTTGGTACAACAAGCGAAAATATACCAATGCAAAGATTGGCGATAAGTTTGGGCTTTACATGCTTTCAGGAAAGATTATGGTTTTCAAAAGTTATCATATAATTGATCTGATATAATCAGAAACAATTAATATTTAAAAATTAACTAAAAGGATGAAAAAATGGGAGAATTTTCAGACATTAACAATTTATTAGAGACACTTAAAAACTATAAAGATGAAAATGAAGCTAAAACTTTTCTTGCAAGTAGAGGAAGTAATTGTTTTAAGCAATCTATGTTTTTTAAAATCAAAGAATTAAGAGAAAACCTGAAAAATGAAGATGAAATCTTAAATTATTTGAAAAAAAACTTCCCTTTATTAAAAGAAATTGAAGGTAAATTTTACATGGTTTACCCAAAATGCTTTTGCCATCATCTTGAAAATGTTGATATTAAAATTCCTAAATCTTATTGTTATTGTACCGAAGGCTGGGTAAGGGAGTTTTTTAAAACAGCATTATCAAGGCAAGTAAATGTTCAACTAGAAAAATCTGTAAGATGGGGAGATGAAGTTTGTAAAATAAGAGTTGATTTATAAAAATTGGCATTATTTTATTGCTGGGAAGTAAATAAAAAAAAGTTATAAAAATCATAATAAAAAGAAAGATAGAATTTGTAGTAAGATATGGCAATATGGTAGAAATAGAATAGAAATATTAAATTAAATAAGATTTCATATTAAACATATCCATTAATCTTGATTTATGTTCTATTTTCCATGATATTTATCCCCCATTAATAATTTTTAAATTTTTTAATAATCTTTGTTTTACTAAACTAAAAATTGTAATATTATTAATTTAGATTTTTCAAAAAAGAATATAAGTTTTATTTATAATTTCGTTAAATTTCTAATTTTTACCTCTTTGAGATTTAATTTTATAAATCAAAAAAGGAGATTTTTTATGGGGAAAAGATGCATAATATTTGTTTTTGTTATTTTTATATTATTTCCTTTTTTAAGTTTTAGTGAAAAACAATTTACTACATTCAAAGTCACAAATTGGTCGCCAGCAATAATTTATCTTGATGAAATTAGTAGTATCAAAGTCCAATTTCAAGGTATTGGTGATTCTTACACCAGGTTTTATTGTGCATGGTTAAGGCTTGAAAATGGTCAATATATTAATCTCTATGGACATAATTGCGATTACTTAAATTGGGCAATTAATCATTGTTGTGGTGAAGTCTTTTCCGGAAAAGGCGAAGTCATTTATAATCTTGATAATTATGTAAAAACGCCTTTTAATGGACAATTTATATTCGCAATATCTTCATTTGTTGGTTATTGGGATGTAAATATTATTCCTTTTAGAAAAAGCGAACAAACAAGTGACAAAACAAATAAACAGGTATCAGATACAAGTTCGGAATCATATAAAAATGTTTTTCAGGGTGTTTCATCAGAATCATTGCAATCTCAGCTTCTTTTTGAAAAAATGAAACTTTTAAAACAAGACCTGGAAAACCATGATGTTAGAAGAGTGTTTTTTTATTTTGATTCAAAGCATATGCAAACAAATATTTTTAATTTTATGAATAATAAATTTCAATTTATTGAAGATACCCTTAACTGGATTATCTGGAATTGGGGTTTTATGGAGGACAATTACAAAAACAGAATATCAAATATTAACGATATAGAATCTGTTCTAGAATTCAAAATTTATAAAGAAAGAGTAGTATTTTCAATAAAGACTAAAGATGGTAATGTTCATACTATCTATTCTTATATAAACTGGGAAAATTTAACTCTCGTTGGGGCTTCTGGTTAAACTTATTATTCTTAATTATAAAATTTATCATTTGAATTACATCGAATTCCGAATGATTTATACAGGATGAAATATGAATTCAATTTCAAAACCCTGGGATTGGGATAAAAACTCCTTTGATATCTGGTTAAAACCAAGTGAAGAATCATATTATATTTTAAATAGATGGAAAGAAAAAGGTTATAGAGATTTTTTAGATCTTGGTTGTGGGTTAGGAAGACATTCAATATTTTTCGCTAAAAACAGATTTGAAGTAACCTCCTGTGATTTATCTATAAAAGCGCTGGATAATGTTAAACAATGGGGTATAAAAGAAAAATTAAATATAAAGACAGTTAAAGCAGATATGATGTCACTTCCATTTAATGACAATTCATTTGATTGTATTTTAGCTTACCATGTAATTTCTCATACAGATAGTAATGGTATAATTAAGATTCTATCAGAAATAAAAAGAGTATTAAGACCAGGTGGTGAATTTTATATAACTTTATGTTCAAAAAATAGCGGTAGTTTTAAAGATGCAGGGTATCCAAAATTAGATGAAAATACTGTAATTAAAATCGAAGATGGACCAGAGAACAATATACCTCATTTCTATGTTGATGAAAGCTTACTGCAAGGATTATTAGCGGATTTTAAAATAATTAATATTCGTCAAATTCAAGAAATAATATCAAATGGAAAAGAATATAAATCCTGGCATTATTTTATTCTTGGAAGCAAGTAAAAAAGTCATAAAAATCGGTTAAAAAGAAAAATAGATTATAAAGACTTAATTATTTTTATATTTTACTTTTCCAGCTTTAAATTCCTCATATCTTGCCAGGATAAATAAAAGATCAGAAATTCTATTTATATATTGTAAAATAAGGGAATCAAGTTTTTCTTCTTTATTGAGTTTAACAATCAATCTTTCGGCTCTTCTTGCGACAGTTCTGCAAATATCAAGTTTTGCTGAACCCTTCGTGCTTCCAGGAATGACAAAACCTTTTAAATTTATTTCTTTTTCAAATTTATGAACATATTCTGTTATCTTTTCTATATCTTTTTCAATAATAGGTTTAGCATATTCTTTTGATATACAGGCCAACTCTGCTGCAACCTTAAAAAGGTCATTTTGAATTTCTTCTATTATGTTTTTCACCCGATCAAGTTCAAGGTAATGTTTTGCATCGCCTAAAAAGGAATTTAATTCATCTATTGTACCATAACATTCGACTCGCAAACTATCTTTTGAAACCCTTTGACCCGACCACAAAGAAGTTTCACCTTTATCACCTTTGCCTGTTATAATGCTCATTATTATTCCTTAATAATTATTATTATATATGCTTGCCATAACAAATATTGATATAATTAAGAAAAAGTCAAAGTTTTATATCCAAAAATATTGAAAAACTCTATAATAGTATTAAAAATAAATAAAGAATAAAGTATTTCATAAATAAGGATATAATAGAGAATATGGTAAAAAAAAATTTAATAATTAGAATTACTTTATGGTGGGCAATAATAGCTGACTTTTTTTACAAAGATAAGGATTATATAAAAATATGGAGGCAATTTATATGAATGAATTTGAAAAGAATAATTTAAAAATTGTTGAGCTAATCAACGAATGGGAACCAAAATTATTAAATTTAAACGAAGATTTAATAAAATATAGGAAAAGTGGTGAGTATTGGTCTATTAAAGAAACCATTGGCCATTTAATAGATTCAGCTAGCAACAATATTCATAGAATAATTCATTTGCAATATCAACAAAGTCCGGTTAATTATCCTGACTATGCAAATCTTGGTAACAACGATAAGTGGGTGGATATACAGAATTATCAAAATGAAAATTGGTATATTCTTATTCAATTATGGAAGTATTCCAATTTACATATAATTCACGTAATAAATAATGTTAATAAGGATAAACTGGAAAATTTCTGGATAAATGCTCTTAATAAAAAGATTTCGTTAAGAGAGATGATTGCTGATTATTTAAATCATCTTATTTTACATCTGGAAGAGATTAGCCAAATTATTAAAGAAAAAGAAGACTATTAATAAAATCTTAACAAATATAATGATAAATAATTTTGGATTTAAAGAAATATAAATAATTAAATTTTTATAATTTAAAAAAAGAAAAAAGGTGTATATTAATTTCAAATGAAATAGGTATTAAAATAATTAAGAAGGTAAAAAAATGAAAAAAACACTGGTAGCTTATTATTCTAGAACAGGCAACAATAAATATATTGCTGAGAAATTTTCGCAATCGTTGGAATGTGATATTGAATCTATTATCCCAAAAAGTAAGAGTTTTTTTTCACTTATGATTTCTTCTCTTTTTAAGGTTGCTATAAATATAAATGATTTGAAATCAGATTTAAAAAATTATGAGAGGGTAATATTAATTGGTCCAATCTGGGTAGGAACTTTAGTTGCACCACTTCGTGGATTTATAAAAAAGTATAAAGAAAAAATTAATGATTTAATATTTATTACAGCTTGTGGTAGTGATGTTGAAAGTAAAGATGATAAATTTGGATATGAAAAGGTTTTTTCAGAAGCGAAAAGATTGTTTTCTCCTAAAAACATCTCTTGTTATGCAATTTCGTTAAAAGAATTATTTGATAAATCATCTTCTATAAATAACCAGGTAATTTTTGATGAAGTATTTACTGGTAAAATAAAAGATAGATTTGATGAGATTATTTCTAAATTAAAAGAATAAAAACATGCCAGATAAAAAAACAAAAGTCTTATTTGTATGCGTTCATAATTCGGCAAGAAGTCAGATGGCAGAAGCTTTTTTAAATATACTTGGTAAGGGTAAGTTTATCGCTGAAAGTGCAGGGCTTGAACCCGGGGTATTAAATCCAATAGTAGTTGATGCGATGAAAGAAATTGGTATAGATATCTCTCAAAACAAAACAAAGAGCGTTTTTGATTTTTACAAGCATGGAAAATTATTTAACTTTGTTATCACAGTATGTGACGAATCTTCTGGTGAAAGATGTCCAATTTTTCCTGGAGTTGTAGAAAAACTTCACTGGAGTTTTGAAGATCCTTCAAATTTTACAGGAAGTTATGAAGAAAAACTAACCAAAGTAAGAATTGTTAGAGATAAGATTAAGGCTAAAGTTGAGGAGTTTATTAAAAATTTTTAATACAAATAATATTAAATATTAGGTTTTAGTAATTTCAAATAAAAAAAATAATAAACGATGATTAAAAAAATTCATAAATATATTTTTATCTCTGCTGAAGGATATACTTTTCAGCCAGATTTTTCTAAGGAAAGCATAGGTGATGAAATAGAAAATGCACAGGTCATTGGTTTTTCATATGGGAAAAATGAAGATGAGGCTTTCAAGAATTTAACAAAAGAATATGACTATTTAATATATTCTAATTTTAATGAGGTAATATGTTATCAACTTGATGATGAATATGAGAAAAAAACAAAAGGTTTTTGTTTAAAAGAGTTAAAAAATAGAAATAAATAATAAAATCAGAGATAAGCGAATATGCCTAAAATATTATTTTTATTGGAAGTTTTTTTACCATTCTTTTTGGATTATGGCAATTTTTTGTTCCAACAATCTGGAAATGGTACTCATATATTGCAAAAGATGCCAAAGAATTGGTTGTCGCAGTAAGAGCAACGAACGCTTTTTTCTCTTTGAGTCTTGTACTTTTTGGTGCTTTGACCTTAATTTTTACTTTTAGAAAACCAGTAGATCTTTTCTATTTAAAAATTTTGGTTTTATTTATGTGCATTCTATGGGGTGTAAGAGTCTTTATGCAGCTTATTTTTCCACAGGGAAGTATAACTCCTTTTCTTCAATATGGGTTGTTAGCCTTATTTATTTTAATATTTATATTATTTTTTATATCTTTAATTTTGATTTTTCAGAATAGAAGTTGAAAATAATCTTTATATTTTATATAATTTTTATGATCATTCTATTATAAGAGTATATGAACTAATCTGCGAATATACCTGATCTGCACCAAATACTGCTATATAGAGTTCTTCTATTCCATTTAGCGTATCAGAATCTATTTCAATTACTTCAGTTTCATCACCATTATTTGCAGATTGCAGAATCGAAAGGTTTCCATTTTTATAATAATAAACTTTTAAATCATAATCAAAACCCTTTGGTGGACAAAGTGTCAATTTTAAAAATGTTTGTGGTATATGGCTTAATTTGTAAAAATCGATGTCCTGTTCAAACCAGATATAGGATATTAAAGAAGAACCCGGATTCACCAGGTAAGCCTTGGATTTAATACCATTTGGTTCGTATGTATCTTTGTTTTCTATTCCAGTATGATTATATTTTTTTAAGAACTCTATGTATCCATTATACTTTTCACACATATAAACATTTTTATTATTATAATCAAAATAGTATTGATCATATATTAAGTATTTTGGAAAATATATTGAGATTCCACTTAATGTTTCGGGATATTTATATAATATTAATGAAGGTAACTGATTTTTAATATTAATATTGCAACCTGTGAAAACAGAAAAATCGACAGTTGTTTCACTGAATTCTATGGCACTTTCTCTTAGTTGTCTTAAATTTTGATAATCTATTTTATTAGTTTCATCTATAAATAATCTTAAAAATGAATCCAGCGCATTTTGCTTGTCTATTTTTAAACATGAAATTGAAATATCATTGTTATTATTATCTTTATAAAATTTGACAAAAGATTCACAGATATTAGTTAACCTTTTTTCAATATCTTCATCTGAAAATAGAAAGGGAATCAAATTATCATATGGCATACCATCTGCTGGTATTGGTTTTTGTGAGAATAAAATATAATCTGTAAGATCTATAAAATTAACAGCAACCTCTATTGTAGCCATATAACATGCATCAAGAAAGATTGCATCAAAATGTATAGTTGTTTCTTTTAATGCATTTCTTAAATCAATCATATACATTATTGACTCTGACTCATCATCTGAACATATTTCTTTATTACTATATCTCCATCCCCCTCCATGATTCCATATATCAAGATAATAATGATTGGAAGGATAGTTGTCTTTTGCGAATTTGCAGAAATTCTTAATAGTATTTGAATTTCCCATATCAAGATCTTCATCTATATATAAAGTCGTAAGTCCGAGCTTATCACAATCCAGTTCTGTGATTTCTTGATTATCATTTTTATATTTTATTTCAAATAATCTTGTATCGAACCAATCTTCATAATCATGATCTTCTGTTATAATACGATCTATCAATATTAAAATTATAGAATTATTATTTTTATTAAGTCGGGCGTTAAATATCTCATTTAAATCTTTAACTGCAAAGTCATCTAAATTATTTGCCCCATCAAGATAGATAAGAAATACAGATTCAAAATTTCGAGAAAAAAACATACAGGAAGATAATGTGAAGTTGGTGAAGAATATAATTATAAGAAATAAAAATACAATAATTTTCTTCAAATAATAACTTGTTAAATTATATTTAATATACATAGCTTTCTTTTTGTTGTTCTATATTTTCCTTTATTTTTTCTTTTTTCACTGTTTTCTTTTTTTTTCTATGAAAATATATTAAAAAACAAAGCATAAAAGTAAAAATTATTATAATAGGTATTATATGCATTTCTTTACTTTTTGCACTTATCTGCCAGCAATAAAAGTAGTTATGAAATCCTGCCATAAGATATAATTTATTTCCAACTGCCCAGCAAAGTTTTTGATCTCCAGTTGACATTCCAATATTTTCTAGTCTTCCTACTTTTTCACCACTATTTATATCATAAAATATAACTGAAGAATTTGAAAGAACTGGTTGTACATACCATCTGTTTTCAATGACAGTACCATTATTATCAATATTTGCATGAAAATCACTATCATTGGCATAAACCGAAGCATCTTTAGTCCACAATAAATTACCATTATCAAGTGAATAACATGAAACATATATTCCGCCAGAAGGTACTATAAACTTATTACCTGTTGAAATCATTTCAGCCCAAAGTGGATCATATCTATAACCATTTTCACCGGGATAATTAATTATGGATTTCCATATCTGCTGGTAATTATTATTTTCATCGTAGCATATAAACCCAGTATCATCATTTTCAGCCCTGTAATAACAGATTATCTTATTATTTGCCTTCAATATATTTACAAAAGATTCACTTGGTTTTGATGAAGCAGTAATATCTTTTATTATACACTGTTCATTTGTATATCCACTATCTGCAACTTTAACACAATCTAAAACAAATAATGTTTTTTTTGAAAATCTTAAATATATTTTACCATTATGTATAAAACTTTCACCCGACTGCTTCATACAGGAGAAATTTTCAAATACTCTTTCATTTATTATTTCATCACTATTTGCATCTATGCAAAATATGTGTAAATCATATAAAGAAAAATTATACTGATCTTCTCCTTTATAGTATTCTATTGGAAAATATATTATTCCATTATATTCATCAGGACTTAAAAAACATGTACACTCAACAGTATCATTTAAATAATAAGTTTTATAATAAAGTCCATTTTCTGCATCCAAAATATGTAATTGCCAGTGTTTGTTAATTAATTCACCATCTGATGTTGCAACATATATTTTATTATTTATTTTTTTGACATGGGCGATTTCTTTTGTATCATTATCATTTTCAATCTTTGTATTCCATAATATATTTCCATTTAAATCAACTTTCATTACAGATGATTTTAATATGGGAAACTGCCTGTCATTTACTCCACCAAAATAGAAATAATTACCATCAAAATAATATGTGTTTCCATTACCACCTGGTGAATACCAGTCTAAAAAATCTCCATTAAATGGTTTTGAAAAAACAAGATCATGATTTATCCTTTCTTTAAATTTACCATCAGTATTCGGGTTAAATATACAGGAATATGATGAAATAAAAATTATAAGAATAACAAATATTACAAATTTTCTTTTCATCTTTTAATAACCTTCTTATTAGTTATTATTTATTACAAATATCTATAGCTTTATTTAAATTTGTCTTAAATTGAGAATCAGCAAAATCTTTTATTGATTCAATAAGAAAGCCTACACCCGCAGCAGGAACAATATGATTTATATATTCCATATATAGATTATATTCCATTATTTCTTGTCCTGGCATCTTTTGAGATTCAACAGGAACAAGTAAATCATGCGAATTTCTTCCTCTATTGCTGGTAGTCGCCTTATAATTTTTCTCATAATAAGGATTACCCTCATCATCTGTATCATTAGACGCAGTGGCATAGAAAGACCAGATATCTGGTATTTTGTTCCATCTATTTATTGAATTATTCACCTTTATTGACATATAAAACCAGAAAGCAGCATCTATAAATTTCCATTTTTTTAAATAATAACTTGCTTTTGAAATGTAACTGGCATAAAGAGTTTTATGAGTTGAAATAACTTTATCATATACATTTTTAACCGGATCTACATTATATATATCTCCATTCATTCCTATTAATGCAACTCTTTTATACTTTTTCTCAAGTTTAATATTCTCCTGTTTATTGAGATCTTCCAGATATTGTGAACCAGGTCTGAATTCAGATGTGATTTCTTTAATATTATGGCTGGCAGAACTGCTTTCCATAGCTCCTGATAGAATTTCAAGGAACCAGGCTACATCAGTGTCTTTGATATTTTCTACGAGAACTTTTTTTAATAAATCTAAAGCAACATTTGGAGCATAAGTTAAAATGCCTTTTTCATCATTTATATTATTTAAATTATCTTTTATATCCATTTCCCTGCTAATAATTTCGGCGGGTAAATTTTCATTTATATATTTTTCTAGATTTTCAAAACTTTTTTCATAAGGATCCTCTTGATCTGATGATAATAAAACTAAATTTAAAAATTGAGCAAATGCATTAGTTGCTGGAATAACATTCAATGTTTCTATAAAAGTGGAACCAAGTTTAAATAAAAGACCAGTTGCTATATTTTTTTTTGCAAGAGGACCTCCCATATTTGGACTATCTATAGTAATTATTCCTTTTAAATTAGCTTCTGGTTTATTTTGTGCTATATATTGAGCCATAGATCTTACTCTTAAACCACCCTGTGAAAACCCAATAAGAATAAAAGGATTTTCACTGTTTAATTTTAGAAAAAGATCATTAACCATTTTTTTGGATTTTTCTTTTATTAAATAATGATCTGTATAATCTTTAATATCAGTTGCCCAATAAGAATCATCAACTTTATAAGTGTCTGAATTAATATTTGTACCTCCACTATAATTTACAATTGTTTGACTGCCATTTACAATAATAATATTAGCATCTTCCGCAGATATGGGTAAAATCAAGAAAATTAAAAAAACAACAATTATTATTGTTTTTAATAGATTTTTTTTCATAAATATTTCTCCTTTGACTTTTTTTATTCAATATCTTCAATAATCATCGTCGTGTATGTAACATCGGTAATTGTAGTGTAAATACTTGCCTCAGCACTTTCTATCTTCGTTAGATTTATATGGCCATCTTTTAGTTCATAAGTATATTTCATAGCTGTAACATTTTTAAATAATCCATCAATTATAGACATCTGTATTAATCTATTTATTTTAGTATCTATAATAACAGATATTTCGGATTTATCAATTTTTTTAACAAATGTATATTTAGTTCCATCTATTGAAACCGGAGTTCCAAATATTTTCTGGTAATAATCAATTGAATTAATAAATAAATCCTTGTCATAAACTTTTTCTTCTTTATTTTTCATAGATGAAATAATATTTTCAATAAGAAGTTTTTTCCTGTTAGAAAATCCAAATATCTTTTTGCTTTCTTCAATTTGATAAATATCTCCATTTTCCACTACATAGTTTGTCTCTCCATCATTATCTATTAATTTAATTTTAATATTATTATTTTCAGATTCTATTTCCATAACAGTTTCACTTTCAGTAGTTATTTCTTTAGAAATAGCTGTTGTTTTTATTATAATTTTTTTCTTGAAATCTTTTACTTCAAGCTCTGCATATTTTTCTCCAACTATAAGTTTTTCCTCATATGTTATAGAGTTGTTACTTGTTTTATCTATTGCGGTAACCTTGATGGGATATTCACCTGCAATTGATGGTATAGTCCATTCAATTATATCACCACAATTTTCATAATATTGATTTGCTATATTCCAGTTAAAAATAATGTTTTTTGTCTTATTAACTTTAGCATATATATTTACTTTCTGCCCAGGATTAAGTGGTTCATTATTATTTGTCTTGATTCCAAAAGAAATAACTTTTAATTCTTTTTCAACCACAAGATTCTTTTCAACAGAACAACTGTAAACACTAATAAGTATAAACAATACAATAAATAAAAGGTACTTATTTTTCATAGTTAACCTCTTTAATTTAATATTAATTAACAATTAAACATATTTTTTTTTTTTTTGTCAAGTATTTTCTAAATTTTTTCATAAATAATTTTAAATTTGTTAAATCATAATAATTATACTTATTTACATTTTAATTTGAATTTATAATTCTAAATTATAAATTATTAATTTTGATTTTTTTATAAATTCAAGTTTTATTAATTTGTTATATGATTTTATTAACTAAATTGTTGAATTAATTTATTCTTTTATAAGGGTATTAAAATGGAATTACTTATTATTCGTCATGGTCAGTCAGAAGCAGATATATTAAAGGTAATAGAAGGAAGAGCAGATTTTCCTTTAACTAAACTTGGTGAAAAACAGGCTTATTTAATGTCAAACTGGATCAAAGAAAATTATCCACCCGATTATATTTTAAGTAGTACTTTGAAAAGGGCAAGTCAGACAGCAAAAATTTTATCTGAAATTACTGGAATTGAAGCTAAATTTATTCCAGAGCTTATGGAGTTTAATAATGGACTTTTAGCCGGATTAACTAAGGAAGAAGCCGATGCTAAATATCCCGAAATCAAAGATAAAAAGCCTCATGAAAGTTATTATGGAATGGAAAGTTTACTTGAATTTAAATTTAGAGCTGAAACTACTTTATCTAAGATTTTTAATGAATATCCAGCTGACAAAAGAATTGCAATAATATCCCATGGAAAGATGATAAATATGCTGTTTAGGTCTTTTTTAAACCTTCCATTAAATTGCGATATAAATATTGTTACTTCTGATACTGGTATTCATCTTTGGAGGATTATTGATAAGAAAAAAGATATAATATTCATGAATAGTACTTTCCACTTGAATAATATTGAAATTCATTAATTATGAAAATTAATCATATTGCGATTTGGGTTAAAAACATTGATTTGATGAAAGAATTTTATTTTAAATATTTTAATGCAAAAGCAAATTCAAAAAAAATGTAGATGAAAAAAGGTTTAACGAAATTAAAGAAGCAATATTATATCGATTCTCATTATAATGAAATACTTAACCAAGAAAAAATTGAAAAATACCTCAATCAACTGTAAGATTATATGAATAAACAAAATAGTTAAAAAAATATTAATTGACAAAAATATATACATTGTATATACTTTCTATGGAGTTAAATATGAAGAGATTAATAAGAAAATGGGGTAATAGTTTAGGAATAAGAATTCCAAATCATATAGTAAAGGATTTATCATTGCAAGAAGGAACAATAGTTAAAATAGAAGAAAAAGATAATAAAATAATTATATCTCCAGAAAATCCTAAATTAGATGAATTAATAAAAAAAATAAATAAAACCAATTTACATTCAGAGATTTCATCTGGTTCAAATGTAGGGAAAGAAATATGGTAAATCCTGATTATATCCCAGATAGGGGAGATATAGTATGGTTAAATTTTGATCCACAATCAGAACATGAACAGAAAGGGAAAAGGCCTGCACTGGTAATATCTTATAAAATATATAATGAAAAAACGGGTTTAGCTCTTTTTTGCCCTATTACAAGTAAAATAAAAGGTTATCCATTTGAAGTAATTATTGAAGATAAACTTATTACAGGCGTTGTTTTAGCAGATCAGATAAAAAATCTGGATTGGAATATAAGAGAAGCTAAATATATCACTAAGATAAGTGAAGAAAAACTTAAAGAAGTTCTTAAAAAGATCTTTATTTTAATTAAATAAAAACTTTATTATTAATGCTTAGTATAAAAGGAATTATGCATTATCAAACATTTAATAGATCTTGTTCTTATGCTGCTTTAGCAAATTTAATTGAAGACTTTAATCTAAATTTTGAAGATAAGGGAAATTTTAAGTACCAATTATGTCCAAAATATGGCAGGAAATAGAAATTAAAACTGAAGATGATGGCATTGTTAAAGCAATAGCACCAGTTATCGTATCAGCAAGTCGTGCGACAGATATCCCCGCTTTTTATTCTAAATGGTTTTTCGATAGGCTAAATAAAGGATATACTCTATGGACAAATCCTTTTAATCCTAAATTAAAACAATATATTTCCTTTAATAATACTCGAGTAATAGTTTTCTGGTCAAAATTTACCGAGCCTATTGTCCCTTACCTTAAAATCTTGGATGAAAAAAAGATAAATTCTTATTTTCAGTTTACTCTTAATGATTATGAAAAAGAAGGTTTTGAAAGGGGTTTACCTGCGTTGCAGGATAGGATAAAAACATTTATTAAACTTTCGCAGTTAATAGGAAAAGAAAGAGTAATATGGCGCTTTGACCCACTGATTTTGACAAAAAATCTATCTATAACTAAGCTTATAGATAAAATAAAAAATATTGGTCAGCAGCTTTTAGGTAATACTGATAAACTTGTAATAAGTTTTGTTGATATAAATTGCTATAAAAAAGTTCAAAGAAAACTTATAAAGAATTTTCCTGAAATTTTTAATAAAGTAAATATTTTGAAATCTGAATTTACATTTGAGCAAAAGATAGAGTTTGCCCAGGAATTTGCTCCTTTACTGAATCGATGGAAAAAAATAAATCCAAATTTTAATGTTGCTACTTGCTGCGAAGATATTGATTTGTCACAATTTAGCATTGAACATAATAGTTGTATAGATGCCAATCTTATGAAAAAGATTTTTAAAGATGATAAGCAGCTAATGGAATTTTTAGGAGATGATGATTTAAAGACTAAATTAAAAGATAAAGGGCAAAGAAAATATTGTGGCTGCATTGTAAGTAAAGATATAGGTTCTTATAATACATGTAAGTTCAACTGTATTTACTGTTATGCAAAAAAATAGTAAAAATATTTAAAATTTTTGTAAGATTTCTTTGTTTTTCTCTTTTTTCTTTTTTTGCAATATAATAATAGTGGTGATGATAACATAAATCACCAAAAAAATTATGGGGAGGATTTATTATGGCAGCCGGTCTTATTCAGACATTTATTTTGATTTTTACTATTGCCTTTATAATCTACCTTACAGCCAAATTAAAAGTAAATGCATTTTTAGTTTTGCTTCTGTCTGCTTTACTGTATGGACTTTTGTCTTACTTTTTAACCGGTACTCCACCACTTCTTGATACAAAAAAAGATGATAAAGTCATTCAGGGGTTGATAAATCTTATAACAGGTGGTTTTGGTAGTACTTTGACAAGTATTGGTATTGTTATTGTACTTGGAACTATACTTGGATATTTTCTTGAGAAAAGTGGTGCTGCAATAGTTATGGCAGAATCTATCTTAAAAATTGTTGGTAAGAAAAACTCTCCACTTGCTATAGGTATTGCGGGTTATATTGTATCAATACCGGTATTTTGTGACTCTGGTTTTGTTATTTTGCAAGCATTAAATAGAAGTCTTGCTCAGGCAGCAGGCATATCTTTAGCTGTAATGGCAACTTCTTTAAGTATGGGTCTTTATTCAACACATTGTCTTGTTCCACCAACTCCTGGTCCTATCGCTGCTGCGGGTAATATCGGTGCAGATCTTGGTATGGTCATAATGTTTGGTTTGATTGTTGCTATCCCGGCTTTTGTTGCTGGTTGGCTGTTCTCAATCAGCTATGGCAAAAAAATAAATATCGATCCATCTGCTGGAATGACATTTGAGGAGATGAAAAAAAGTTTTAAAAAACTTCCTTCACCGGGCATGTCATTTTTACCAATTGTTCTCCCTCTTATCTTAATTGCATTAAACTCAGTTGCTGCATTTCCAACAAATCCTTTTGGGACAGGTCTGTTTAAACAGATTATGATATTTTTAGGAAATCCTAACATTGCATTGCTAATTGGTGTATTTATTGCCTCAATTATGACAGGCTGGAAGAAAGAAGTTTTCGATGGCTGGGTTGGTGAAGCCATTAAAACATCTGCAATAATCCTTGTCATAACAGCTGCTGGCGGTTCTTTAGGAAGTGTACTGCGCGCAAGTGGAGTTGGTAATTATCTTGGTAGCATTTTAGCGAAACTTAATCTTGGATTACTTTTACCCTTTATAATTGCCGCTGCAATAAAAACAGCGCAAGGTTCATCGACTGTTTCACTCATTACTACTTCATCTATCTTAGCGCCAATGCTTAATTCTTTAGGGTTTGTTACAACTCCTCAAAAGGCACTTGTCGTTCTTGCGATTGGCGCAGGGGCTATGGTAGTTTCTCATGCTAATGATTCATATTTCTGGGTTGTCGCAAAATTTTCAGATATGGATGTAGGACAGGGGTATAGACTTCAGACCCTTGGTTCTTTAGTTACAGGAATAGGTGCCATCGTTGGTGTTTTGCTTTTGTCACTATTTTTTATGTAAGTCAATATTGATATAAGTTAATTAACAAAAGTTAGACTTTAAAACCAATTTAAAATAATCAATTTTATTGAATTAGGGCTATCCTGAAAATTCAGGGTAGCCTTTTTATCGGTATTTTTTCAAAAATAATTTTTCCAAATTTTTTTTTAGGTTTATTTTTGATTTAAACTTTAATTCAACTAACATTTATCTATAATCAAAACACCTACATCCGTAACATTTGTACCAGTTGGACCAGTTATAATGGCATCTCCAATTTTTTCAAAAAAGCTATAAGAATCACTATTTGAAATGATATCATTTAAGTCAATATTGTTTTTTATTATACAATCTATAGTCATGTTATCAGCAATAGCCCCAGCTGCGGGAGAAACCCCATCTATCCCATCTGTACCAAAGCTACATATCGAAAAAAGATATTTTTCCTTTAAATTATTTTCTGTATTTTCATTTATTTCTTTTTTTCTATCTTGTTTATCATCCTCTGTATATAAAATTTCATTAATGTTTTTTATATTATCCAAAAATGATAAGACGAAATGCTGATTTCTTCCACCTTTTCCATGTCCTTTGACAATAACTGTAGATTCACCTCCCCAAACAATAGCTACTGGGAATTTCAAACATGATTTCAAGTTTTGAATATCAAAAAAATTAATACCAAATTGATTTTTTATTATCGATCTTAAATACCCGGAAAATACCTTTGCTACATCCTCGGCATTTCCTTCAATGAGTGAGCCAAGATATACAACATTATATTTTTTTTCTATCAAATATTCTATAATACTTTTGCAACAAATGTAGTTTGAACCAACTAAAATATTAAAAATTTTACCTTTTTGTTTTAATTCGCTATATTCTTTTTCTTTTAATGTATCAGGTATTTTGCCGTCTATTCCGTCTTCGAAAATCTTTCTTACTTGTTCAAAATCTTTTTCTAAATCATATTTTTTAAGTATATTTAAAGCATCTAAAAAAGAAGAGCTATCGGGGTAGGTTGGACCAGAGGCTATGACATCTAAAGGGTCTCCTGCTACATCTGATAGCATAAGCGAAATTATTTTTCCTTTACAACTTTTCGCTAAATTTCCTCCCTTTATCTTTGAAAGATGTTTTCTTATTGTATTTAATTCAGTTATATTTGCGCCTTTTTTAAGTAAAAGCAAAGTCAAAGTTTTTAGTGTTTCAAAAGGTATAAGTGGATTTTCAGCCAGTGCCGAGCCACCTCCTGAAATCAAAACAAATACAAGGTCATTTTCCTTTGCTTTTTGTGCAATTTCAATTATTTTTTCTCCCGCTAAAAGCGAGTTTTCATCTGGTAATGGGTGACCCGCTTTTATATAAGAAATGTTTTCCACATTTTCTTTTATAAGATTTAGATTGAATTTGATATTTTCAAAATAATTTATGTTGTCCTGCTTTAAATGCTGGTATTCGTTAATAATTCTTTCAAATTTTACCTTTAAGGATGTTACTTCTTGGTTTGAAGAAATTATCCCCTGTTTTATTTTTATTTTATTTATTATTGCAAGACTCATCTTTAATGCAGCCTTTCCAAACGCAATGAGGTAAATGTTTTCGAAATTACTTAGATCAAAAAATTGTTTTTCAATATTTATTTTATTAACGCAGAAAAATGGATCGACGCTTAAAAGTCCCGAATTTATACTTTCAAGTGTATCTTTTCTAAGAATTTTTAATTTTTCATTTGATTCTTTTTCCAGATATTTTGAGGTATCTATTAACATAATGTTATCCTTATATTATCAATATTCATTGGATAAATTATATTATTAGAGGTAAGATTTTTCAATATTAATAAAATTAATTCTATCGCAACTTTTTTAATATCTTCCCTACTATTGAATGTTTAATATTAATCGCTTTATTTGGGCATATTTCCTGACAGCAGAAACATCTTATACAGGTATCATAATTATATTTTAATCTTTCGACATTATTTTTTCCAATTTGATTAGATTGGCTTGAATCATTATTATAATTATTCTCAATATTGTTATTTCCCTTAGTAATTGCTTTATTATTAGTACTAATTTTTTTGGTCATTATTTTTATCGATTTTGGATTGGTTGGACAGATATTATAACATTGCATACACAAAATGCATTTACTTCTATCAAATACTGGCTTTGAGCTTATGATATTATTATAGATAAAACCTTTTCTGAATCTCGAAGGGATTGTCGAGGTTTTGTATGAAGAAATTCTTTTAAAATCATTTCTAAAAACAAGATTTTCACCAAAAATTTCATGGTCTTTTATATATAAACTAACATTATGTTTTTCACTATAATATTTTAAAAATGGTATTTGCTGTGGATTATAGCCAACCAATGTTGAAGCAAGTAAATCAACAATAAAAGGATTTTCCCCGACTATTAAGTATCCTAGTTTTATTGGGTTACCACCTCTTGGACCATGTCCTTCATGTGCAATTATCCCATCCATTATGCATATACCTGTTTTAAGAGAGTCTGCTAAATCTACAAGCATTTTGGAAAAAATGACAGAATCGGCAAATCTTGTGTGATAATATGCCTTTGTTTTTCCAGGAATGCAACCAAAAAGATTTTTAACTCCACCCGTAAAAACAGTTAAAGAATGGTTTTTAAGCTTTGGAAGAGAGATAATCTTATCAAATTCCATAACCTGGCGAGATACTTCAAAGTTTTTTATTATATTTTTTGGGCTTCCATTTATTGTAAGTTTTTCTTTAAATTCAATAAATGGTATATTGTATTTGTCACATACCTGCAATATTCCACAATCTTTTGCGACTTTCGTACCCGAAGATACGGCAGGTGAATCCCCACAGGATATGTTAATTTTTATATTATTTTTTTTTGATTCTTGCTGTAAAAATTTTATAACACCTTCAAAAAATATGGGATGGGTTATTACACCAGTTTCAGGATTATCTGATGCCAAAAGATTTGGTTTTAGTAGAATTTTGTCATTATCTGAAAAAAATCTAGTAAACCCACCAACATTTTCTAATGCTTTTACTATTTTTTCTTTTATTATATCCGAGTCGTAGGACTCGACTAAATGAAAAGATACTTTCATATTTTATTCCTTGATTTCATTCTATCATTTTATATAAATATCTTGCTAACAAAGAATTAACAATTTAAAAAATATTTCAATCGATAAATTTGGGGATGCTTAACGCATGAAAAAAATAAAAACAGTTTTCGAATTTTGTCCAAATTATATTTATCATATGTTATCAATCTCAAATTGTGGATATAAAAACCAATATGGGGGCATTAATAAGAATCTACATAATCAAAATGATTTAAGAATTATCAATGAAGCTTCTATTTTATTGACTGTATCAGGTGGCTCACATATGGGGAAGCTTTATAATATTATTGTTTCAAATCCTGCTGGATATTTTTCAGATGAAATTGAAGGATTAAAAGAGTATTATATTTTAACAGGCAGAATTTTTGAGAAAAAATATGAAAAAAGAGACGACAAGGATTTTACTCTAATTTATGATGTATTTTACAATATTTTAAACCAAAAAATAGATCTACAACAAATATCATCAGAATTACTTACTATATATACAGAGGAAGAAGTAAGATATGCAATAAATATTTGTAAGATTTTTGAAAAAAATATTGAAATTTATCAAAAAAATTATTTTGAAAATGAAAAAATAAAAGCAGAAAGTGTCATACAAAATTTAAACAAATTTTTTAGTCAAAAAGATTATATTTCAATTTTGGAAGAAATTATAAGTGTAGAATATCCGTATGATAGATTTGTTGTAAGTTTGGTATCTTCAATAGAAAATGGTCCTCAAGCAATTGACGTTTCGCCTTATAAAGATATTTTTTTCGCTTTTACTCCAGTTGAACAGCTTATAGATTTAATAATTCATGAAATTATTATATTTATTTTAAAAAGTAAGATTGAAATTAAATTAGATTACAATTATTGGTTAGGATTTGAAAGTCTTGCAGGTTTTTTTCACAGGAAATTAAAAGAAAGTGAAGGAAACTGTAATATTAAAAGTTGGTATGGGGATGATAAAATTATACATTTTTATGAAGATGAATATAAAAAGGGTAATAAAGATACTTTATTATTATTTGAAGCATATAAAATTAAATATAATAAAAATTGATAGTTTTACTAATTAAAAGGTATCTTCAATAAAATTGTGTAATTTTTGTACTAGATAATTTTTACATGTAGAAAAATCTCTTAATATTCATTGTTACCAGCTATAAATCTTTTTATCCAGCTTTTTGTGTATTTTACTTTTCTCATTTCTTCTGAAAACTGAATTTGTTCTATCCTCTTAATACATCAGTAACAAATAACAATACCCTTTTCATTCATCTTTTCTTTAGGTCAAAAAAATTATTTCTTCCTTAAAATTTGCAAGTACTTTTCTATATCCCTTGTAGTTGCATTTAATTCATTTAGGTTTATTTTTTTGACCTCTTGATGTATTTATTTCATTATATTTTACATCGGGAGGTCGCTTTTTGTTTTTACCTTTTTTTATACACAATTTTTTATATTATGTATACTAATAAAATTATTTTACTATAAAAATAAAATTAAACTTGACATAGATAAAATTTATTATATAAATTTATTAATGTTAAAACATAAAATTTATCCTCTATCCTCTATTATTCATTTTTGTCTGATATTTTTCTTTTAATATCTATAAAAAATTTTATAATAATTAATAAAAACACACATTTTAATAATGACTATGGGTAACCACCCCCATATCAAAAGGGGTGGTTTAATTATATTAAAAATTTAATATCTTTTTAAAAATTAAATAAAAAATATAAAGGAAAAAAATATGGAAAAAGATATTATTAAAGTTACTGAAAGCTATGATGAAATATCTTTGGAAGAATTAGAAGAAAAAATTGAAATGGATTGTAATGTATATAGTCCTACTTACTCAGCTTGTTGCTGGTAATTGAAATTTTTATTGTTGGTGACTTGCTACTTGAATTTGGCAAGTCACCAAGCATTTTGAAAAAAATAAAAAAATAATAATAAATATAGAATTGATAAGGATTATGAAAAAAATTTTACAATTGATAATATATTTTATTCTTAATTGTGTGGCTGTTTTTACTTTTTTTATAAAAAAATTTTTCAATATATTTGATAAAAGTAAATATTATTTAGATAAATATATTTTTTATACTGAATATTCAATTATTTGTGGAACTGTTTTATCAAAAAAATTGACATATAAACAAATTATTAAAAATATTAGATTACTTGAATATTTTAATTATTTAGAAAATTGCTTTTTTATATCAATATTATTTATATTTCCAAAGCTATTTTCAAATGTTTTCATTCTTTATTCTATTTCAAAACTAAATAAAATTTTTAATCATGTTGATCAAAGTAATAATAAATTGTTTTTAATTTTTCCATTAATTGATTCTCGAGTCATTTTAATGATATTTTCTTTATATTTTATGTCACATGGAAATTTTGTATATTTAATTGTACCTTCTCAACTATTTAATGAATTAGGAAAATATAGAAAAAGTAATATTGTTTTCAAAAAAAATATAGAATTTTTTGAAAATGAAATTGAATTTAAATTATCACATTTTTTAAGAATAAAAAATAATATAAAAGAGAATGAGGGAAGATTAATTTTTGTAAATGAAAGGGATAAAAAAAATGTATTAAACTTATTTAAAAATTTTTCTGAAACAAAAAATAATGTTATGATTTTACCTTTAATTAGTTTCAATAAAGATTATGATTCAGTAAAGTTAAATTTTTTAGATGCAACCATAAAATTACCAGTTAATCCTATTAAAATTATTAAAATATTAAATAATTATACTTCTTCTTATAAGATTTTTTGTTATAGTGATTTTAATTTATTTAAATTTAATGATATTAAAATAAATAGAATAGAAAATTTGGATGTAAACAATATTCATAATGTTTATCAAGATTTTATTGATTATTATACTGAGGTTATAATTAAATATCCTTATAAGTTTTTACCCTTTAAATTTAAAAAAATGTGGGATAATTTAAATTATAATAATTATCTTCCTGCCAAAGAAATACAAAAAATCAAGTTTAAAAATAATATTATCTATTTGTTAAAAAATGGGAAAATAATAAGTAAAAAAAATAATTTATAATTTTAATAAAATTTCTATGAGAGAAAATTAATGGATAAACTAAAAATTTCTAATTATAATTTATATGTGAAAGTAAATAATAATTATAGTTCAGTTATTAATTTACTATCAGGTTCTATGGATATTGTTAATAACAATATAATTAAAAGTCTTAAAAGTCATAAAATAAATAAATTAAATGAAAATGTATTAAAATATTTCAAAGAAAGAAATTATATAACAAATTTATCATTTGAAGAAGAAAAGAAAAAATATATTCAAAGAGCAAAAGAAATCTATGAAATATCAAAAAAAACTTTAGAAATTATAGTTCCAATTTCTTATGAGTGTATTTTTATTTGTGATTATTGTTTTTTTTGGGGTAAAGGAGCTAAGAAAGAAACCAGAAGAGAAATTGCAAATAAACAAAATAAAATTTTAACTGTTAAAAATGTAGATAAAATTGTTGATTTTATAAGAAGTGGAAACTATTCACAAATTGTTCTTAAATTTTTTGGTGGTGAACCATTATTAGAAAAAAATAAAGATATACTTAAATATTTTATTGATAAATTAATAATTAATGGCTTTGCAGATAAAAAGTTAAATATTTCTTTTACCACAAATGGATATAATATAGATAAGTTTATAAATTTATTTCAAGAAATATTAAAATATGGTATAAAATTAGATATTCAAATTACTATAGATGGTCCAAAAGATACCCATAATGCTAGGAGAAAATTTAAGTTTAATAATGAAGGATCATTTGATAAAATAATATCAAATATTGATTTAATACTCGAATTAAGACTTAATATTAATATTGTATTAAGAAGTAATATTGATATTAAAAATATAAATGAAATTGAAAAATTATACTATTTTTATAAAGATAAAGGCTATTTTAGTCAAAAAAAATTAAACATTTATTTCTCACCAGTTTATACAATGGATCCAAAAGATAAGAACGAAGCCAAAAAAATCACCAGTATTAAATACCATAATATAATGATTTTAATAAAAAAAAATAATTATGAAGAAAGATTTATATCTTTATTGTTTAATATGGTTTTACGAGCTGGTAGGGGTATAAAATATGATGAAACGAGGAAAACATTTATATTTCCTCTTTCATCATTTACATGTGGTGCTTGCTCAAATATGTATGTATTTGATTTAGATGGAAATATATATCCATGTGAAGATCTATTAACACAAGAAAAATACTCAATAGGAGAATATAAAAATAAAATTATTTTTTATAATGATAAATTAGATTTATGGCATAAAAGAACAATATTTAATATTGAAAAGTGTAGAGATTGCATCTATGGTTTGGTTTGCCATGGTGGTTTTTGTCCTGCTTATAGTCTTTCTGTTTATAATGATTTAAATCATGTTGAATGCACACAATTTCCTTTAATTTTTAAACAATATATAAAATTTATTTCAAAAAAATTTTTAGAAAGGAATCAAAATGAATAAGATAAAGTTTCTATTTCTTATCTTAATTTATTTAGTTATTATTTCATTTTTTTTTGAACAGCAAGTTCAAATTGGAGAATATGCATACAACACATATGATTTAAATGGGAAATCTAAATTATCAGAGCAAGAAAAAAAAGCAATTAAAGACCATAAATACTTCAATCTTGAAAAAAACTAGTGCAAAAAAGGCGAGATATGGCATAAATAA
>CAYVTU010000013.1:0-89164 GCA_964454835.1 uncultured Brachyspira sp. | reverse complement strand
ATAAAATAAAAGATAAAATAAATTAAAGATTAATTGAAAGAAATATAAAAGAGAAAGAAATAAAGTAGAAAAATTTATAAAAATTTTCTCATCAGAATATATTAAAAATGATATATATAAATACAATAACAAGAAATAAAAGAATAAATTAAACTTGAATATAACTAAAAATAGAAATTAAAGAAAAAAAACTGAATAAAATTAAAAACAAAAAAGGTAAATAACATTATTGATAAGGATAAAAAGAGCCATCATCATTAATATATATATCAGGATTCTTTTTGAAATTATCAATATAAATTTGATTTGTTAAATTTTTAATAAATAATATAGCCTTTTTTTCTTTATCTATTTTAGGATTTTTTGTTACCAAATCGATAGGTATAATCTTTCCTTCTAAAAAATTATTTGTAATTAGATCATAATTGCAAATTAAAATACAAGAAATTGATAGCTCTCCTTTATTAGATAAACCTCCTGAAGCGACGAAATTTCCTAAAGAATAAGCGATTAACTTACCTTTATATAGCTCTAAACCTCTTAAAATATGTGGTCCTGATCCTAATACTAAATCTGCGCCAGCATCAATTGCTGAATGACAAAAGGAAAAAACATTTCCTCTGTTTTCATTACCAAAATATTCAGTTTTATTATATACATATTTGGCATTAATTCCTTCGCTTCCACCATGAAAAAATACAATTACCATATCATTGAATTGTTTTGCCTTCTTTATTAAAGCTGAACAGGTCGAAATATCTCTTAAATCATTAAAGTTAGAATTGTAGTAAAAGCCAACCAAAGCTATTTTTCTATTTTTAATAAAAAGCTGAGATATATGATATTTTAATCCAATAGGCTCGATATCAACATTTTTTAAATATTTCAACGTATCGGTAAATCCTTTTTCTCCATAATCATTGGCATGATTATTTGAAACTAAAACACCTTTAAAATTTAAATATTTTAATAAATTTGGAACAATATCTGGTGAAAACCTAAAAACAAACATTTTACCAGACGAAGTGTTTTTTGTTGGCATATTCGAATTGGTTATTGGACCTTCTAAATTTCCTAAATTTAAATCATTATTAAAATAACCATGCAATTCTGTAAAATTCTCAATACCATTTTCATAGTAGTATGGGAATACCATGTCTCCAACTGAAAGAATTGAAATCTTATTAATCTCATCTGAATAGAATTCAGAAATAAATATAAGTGATAATAAAATAGAAATAATAAAAAATAATTTTATTTTTGCTGATTTTTTTATCATTTTTGCCAAAATTCTATATCCTTAGGGTAACTGACACAATTAAATTAGAATTTTTATAATTATCAAGTTAAATCTATTATCGTATAAAAAATATTTAGTGAGTTGTTAAGTTTGACAATAATTGATTATAAGATAAATTGAAAAAAAGTCTGATAATTAAAATTTGTTATTTTTAATTTAGGAGTATTATCAAAAATGGAATGGTGTACTGTTCAGAACCAGGTGCTTCATAGTTTAAGTGAAATTCCAATAAGAAATATTGAAGAATTTAAAAATGAATTGAGTAACTATCTAGATAGAGATTTTAGATTAATTTGCTATTCAATATTGAAAGATAGGAAAGAAGATAATAAAAATAAAAAAACATTATTTGCAATATTAGCAAATGATGACCATTCAAATTTGAAGATTGCTTATACTAATATAGATATAGATCAAAAAATACCATCCATGTCTGAAAAATATCCTTCAATTGCAATTTTTGAAAGAATGCTAGCAGAAGAAGGTGACGTTAACTTTATAAAACATCCTTACCCAAAACCAGTTACAAATATAGATTTTCCGTTTATTTATCCTTCAACAAAAGAACTTCATCAAGTTGGAGTTGGTCCTGTTCATGCGGGAATAATAGAACCAGGACATTTTCGATTTACCTGCGAAGGAGAAAAAGTTCGCTTCTTAGAGATATCATTAGGATATCAAAAAAGAGGTGTAAAAGATTTATTACTTAAAAAACTAAAAGAAAGAGAGTTCCTTACCAAAATTTTTCCTTTAATTGAGAGTATAGCAGGAGATTCAGTAATTGCATACTCTCATCTTTTTGCTCAAATAATAGAAACTCTTGGTGGAATGTGGATAGATAAGAGAGATTTGGCTATTAGAGGGATATTCCTTGAAATGGAAAGAATTGCCATGCATATAGCAGACCTTGCAGCCATATCTAATGATGTCGCATATTTATCAACAACAGCTTTTTTACAGGCATTAAGGACTACTATTATTAATAGTCTATTATATATCTGTGGAAGTAGATTCGGAAGAAATTTTATAGGGATTGGTACAAATAGATTTGATTTTGATGATAAAATAATCATGAACCTAAAAGAAAACTTAAAATCTGTATTAAGTTCTTTTGTTGTAATATGTGAAGATTTTTTTTCAAATTCTATGATAGTTGCAAGACTTGAAAATACATCTATTTTAACTAAGGAGAAAGCAAAACTTTTAGGACAGGTTGGAATTTCTGCTAAAGCATCAGGATTACCAATAGATTCTCGTTCTAATCATCCTTATGGTATTTATAGAAATTTTCCTGTATATCCTTATACTATTAAAAATGGAGATGTATATTCTAGAGCATTTATAAGATATATTGAAGTTCAACAATCTATTAAATTTATACTAGAAGTCCTTGATTATTTTCCTATTAAAGAAAGAGAAGAATATAAAAAGCCATCAATTAATATACCCCAATTAGCTAAGAATTCTTTTTGTGTTAATTTAGTCGAAGGTTGGAGAGGTGAAGTCTCCTCTTTTACTTCTACTGATGAAAATGGAAATATAAATAATTTAATAATAATTGATCCTTCTATTCATAATTGGTATGGATTATCAGTAGCAATGATAAATTCACCAATTTCTGACTTCCCAGTTACAAATAAAAGCTTCAATCTTTCCTATTGTGGGCATGATATGTAAATTATAAAATATAATATCAAAAACAAGATAAAAAAAAATAATAAAAGAATAAATATAAAAACATAATAGAAAAAAATTAAAAAAATAAAAAAAGTTTAAGAATAAGAGGTGATTGATGTCATCATTATTTAAAGCTAGAATAAAACATGGTTATCAAGCAATAAAATCTTTGGAGCAAGCGAAAATAAATGAAAAATTTAGAGGATTTCCTCAAATATTAGTCGATTCTGTTTCCAATGAGCAGGAAAAAATTTTTGAGAAAATATGTCCAACTCATGCAATTAAAAATAATCCATTATCGATAGACCTTGGAAGATGCATATTTTGTGGTTATTGTGTTGATTTTGTAGAATCAAGTCCAATCAAATTTACCAATTACCATAAGATATTTGGCTTTAAAAGAGAGGATTTGATAGTTACTTCTAAAACTACCATTGATTATTTTTTGAACTTAGAAAATGATAAAAATATTGAAAAAATTTTTAAAAATTCATTTAAAATTAGAAATGTTTCAGCAGCTGGTTGCAACGGATGTGAACTTGAATTGTCAGCTTCTTTCAATGTTAATTTTGATGCTTCAAGATTTGGTATTGATATAGTTGCTTCACCAAGGCATGCAGATGCTATTTTGATTACTGGTCCAATATCAAAAAACATGACTGAAGCAACATTAAAAACATGGGAAGCAATGCCTGAACCAAAGGTGTGCATATTATTCGGAAGTTGTGCAATTAGTAAAGGTGTTTTTGAAGATTCAACTCATGTAAATAATGAATTATTAAACATTATTAAACCTTCACTTTTTATACCTGGTTGTCCAGTGCATCCATTGACTTTTATTTCAGCAATAAAAAGATTTATTGGTTGGGGGGATAATGAACCTTAATGTTTCAGAAGTATCAGATTTAATCCAGATACCAAAATCAAAAATAATAAAGATGGCGGTAAATTCGCAGATTCCAACCTATAAGATAAATGGGCAATATTTATTTTCTCTCTCTGAATTAATAGAATGGACATTAATTAATCACAGTTACATATACCCACAGATTGTCTCATATGCTCTTTTAGAATTTAACATGAATTATTTAACTTTGTTTGAAAGAGGAAAAATAGTATATGATGTAAATAATTCTTTTAACACTAAGGAATATGATACAATAATAAAAAATATTGAAATTCCTAAAAGCTCTAAAATTGAAGATATTGAAAAATCATTGAAAGTCAGAAATAGTCTGACTATTGCAAGCTTAAAGACATCATATGGTGCACTTCATCCAAGAAATCCATTATTTTGTCTTCATAAAGAAGAATCTATATCTATTGTAACATTTCAAAAATCATTTTTAATAGATGATACAAGAAAATCTTGGATAAATACAGTTTTTATAAATTTTAATGCAAATGCAGCTAGGCATTTGCTTTGCAGGTTAATTATTTCTTATATTTGCCAGAGCCTTGATTTAGCAGTTTTTCTTGAAAAAAGAAAAGAAAAAGATGAATTTATTGAACTTATAAAAAAAATTATTAAGAAGTAGGAATAACTAAGATGCTTATAATTTCTTTTGGTTTAATTTTTTTATTAATTTCTACAATTTTCTCTCTTTTTTTTAATCAGAAGTATAAATTATTACTATATAGTATATTTTTAATAATTTCCTCTTTGATTTTATTGTTTGGTGTAATTTCTTACCAAATTTTTAATTTTAATTATAGATTCCTTTTTATTGAAAAGATTAATACTATACTATTAGATAAGTGTGAACTTTTTTCTAATTTAAACTTTGGATTAACAAAAATATCTGGATTCTTTATTTTCATTTTATCTATTATCTCTATTTGTATAGCATTGTATATTCCATATTATATTGGAAATCACAATATAAATGCCTCTAAACTTAATTTTCATTTATTTAATCTTTCTGTTCTTATAATTTCAATTGTTTTGTTAACATTGACAAAGAACTTACTTTTATTTTTGATTTTATGGGAATTCATGGGTATTTCTTCCTTTTTTTGTATATTTTTTGATGGTAATAAGAAAAAAACAATCGATGCAGCAATTCAATATATTGTCGTGATGCATATTAGTTTTTTATTTCTATTGGTTGGAACGATAATTTTATATAATATAACAAATTCATTTTATTTTGATTCAATAAAACAATTTTTTTCTGAAAATGTCAGTCAAAATATTGTTAATATTAAGACAATATTATTATGGATTTTTTCTATTGGCTTTATAATTAAATTAGGTATATTTCCATTTCATTTTTGGCTTATAGAAGCTCACCCAGCATCTCCATCTCATATTTCATCTTTTATGTCTTCTATAGTAATTAAAACAGGGTTTTATGGACTTATCCTTTTATTGAGTTTATTTGGAATACCTTCAATTAATTATTCAAGGATATTTATTTTTGCGGGCTTTATATCAGCTATTATAGGAATTATAAATGCTACATCACAAAATCAGATAAAAAAATTTTTGGCTTATTCAAGTGTTGAAAATGCGGGAATATTGTTGTTTTTTTATGGCTCAGCAATTTTTGGGATTATTAACGAAAGCTCTTTTTTATATCTTTCTTCTTTCATAGCAATTATCATATTTTTATTGAATCATGCTTTGTCAAAATCCTCAGCATTTATGAGTGCGGGAATAATTATTAATGAAACTAATATAGATAATATGGATTATTTAGGTGGACTTTCTCATTATATGAAGAATGTAAGTACTGCTAATTTTTTAACCAGTATTTCATTGTCGGCTCTTCCTCCATTTGGAAATTTCATAGGTGAATTACTTGTTATCATTGGTTATTGTAATTTTATTGTAAACTATAAATTTTCAATTATTCCTTTTATTGCTTTTTTATCAATAGGCATAATAGGAGCAATAACTCTTCTTGCCTTTACAAAATATTTTACTGCTATTTTTTTAGGCAATTTCAGAAATTATAATAAAATTAAAGAGAAGAAACAAGGAATTGCTCTGATCTTCTCTATATTTATTCCAATAATTTTTTCACTTATCTTATCTTCTCCGTATTTTTATTCTATATATTTTGAAGTTGTTAAAGACATAGTTAATTATTCATCGATAAATAATGTTACTTATGCTCTTGAAGCAGATATGATTTCCTTAAAAGATACCTCAATTATTTTTTATAATGTAGTTATAATATTAATAATTTCTATAATATTTATTTATTTGCTTTACCGGTTAAATAAAAGCAGAAAATCAGATACATGGTCTTGTGGTTATATTCAAAAAGAAAAGGATGATTTTCAGTATAGTTCAACATCCTTTGTCGAGCCTTTTATATCAATATTTAAATCTTTAACTGGCATCAAAATAAAGAAAGAAAGAGAAAGCAGTATTTTTAATGCAAATACCTATTTTGAATTTGAACATCAAGATTTAATCGATAAAAGTATATTGAAACCATTTAAAGAAAAAATGGATAAAGTATTGAATAAACTAGCAATTTTACAAAGTGGAAAAACTCAACATTATATTTTATATGGTCTAATATTTTTAATAATATTAATTTTAATTACCATATTAAAGTATATTTAATCTGGAGGCTTAGTTTGAAAGATTTCTTTTTTATATTATTAAAACTATTTTTTATAATATTAATACCACCTTTGATTATTGGAATAATAAATAGAGTTAAGGCTTTATGGGCTGGAAAATTTGGTCAGAGTATCTTACAACCATTTTACGATATTATTAAATTATTTAAAAAAGAAACCATAAGAAGCAGTTCAGGAAGTTTCATATCTCAACTAGCTATATCTATTCAATTAATTTCAGTCGTTTTAGCAGTCCTTCTGATACCATTTGGTAAGTTTTCTTCAATTATTTCTTTTAATGGAGATTTTTTCTTTTTTATAGGATTACTGGGCTTATCCACTATTTCACAGATAATTATTGCTATGGAATCTGGAGGAGCTTTCCAGGGAATGGGTGCTAGTAGAGAAATTAATTTTTCAATTTTTGTTGAACCTGCATTGTTAATTATTTTTGGCTCAATGATTTTTTATACAAAAAACTATTCATTAAATAAGATGTTCATGCATTTTTCATTTAGTTCATTAGAAAAGACAATGATAGGTTTATTATTGGGGATTTCATTTTTTCTTATAATACTAATTGAAGGTAAAAGAATACCAATAGATGATCCTTCCACTCATCTTGAACTTACAATGATACATGAAGCAATGATATTGGATTTAAGTGGTAAAGATTTACTCATAGTAATGTATTCGGGTTATTTAAAAATATTTATTTTTGCTTCATTGGTGGCAAATATATTTATACTTTCCTTTTTTTCTATAGTTCTAAGTATATTTCTATATTTAGGAATAATTTTTTTTATTTCAATTTTAATAGGACTTATCGAATCATTATTTCCAAGAGTTAGAATGAGTCATGTCCCTGATTTTATGTTACTTGTTCTTTCTTTAAGTATAATAATTATTGCTGTAATGTTTACTATGAATACATAGGAACAAATTAAGATAATTTTAAATTGTTAAGGTATAAATTATGATTGAAGTATTATTGATTATTTTTAGTGTGTCTTTACTGGCTTTGTCTTTGACAACTATGATGGATTCTTATGTAAGAAATTTAATTTATCAAGCTTTTATAATTTTTCTTATAACATTATTTACTCATGAAATTAAAAGCATTTTTACCATAATTTTTATTTTATCAGAAACAATTTTAATTAAAGGTATTATTGTCCCAATGATACTTTTTAAGAACCTAAAGGAAAATGAAATTGTTAGAGAAGCAAAGCCAAACACTCCTCAATATCTTTCTATTTTAATAATGTCTATTATATTGATATTTGGTTTTACAATAGCTTTCTGGTTGAAAAATCATATAGAAGATGTTAATCCTTTACAATTTGGAGTTTCAATATCTACAATACTCGCGGGTCTTTTTTTAATTTTAGCGAGAAAGCAACTTATAACTCATGTTGTTGGTTATATGGTTATAGAAAATGGTACTTTTCTGTTATCTTTGACTGTTGTAAAAGAACTCCCAATATTAGTAGCCTTGGGTATTTCTTTAGATATTCTTATGGGTATCCTTCTGGCTGGAATTTTAGTAAATCATATTAAAACTGAGTTTGATGAAGATGATGGAATTGATACAATAAGTAAACTTAAGGATTAAAGGAGCTTTATTGTGATTGATCTCTTTTTTTTGGGAAGTATTTTATTTGTTTTTTTAATTCTGATATTTCGAAATAATAAACTTAATTATTTCTTGCTTGTTTTGTATTTTATCCTTCAATTTGCATTTGTTTTCTATATTGTAAAAAATTATTTTGCAAAAGGATATTCCGCTAATTACTTTTTATTTTTAAAATCAATCGATATCATAAAATATATTAGTATAGATAAATTTACAATATTTTTTCTGGTTATTACTTCTATTCTCTTCTTTTTTAGCAGTATTTCTTCAATAAGTAAAATTATATTTATGAAAGAAAGTAACTTTTCTTTATATTCTTCCTTTTTAATATTATTTTATATTTCATTATTTGGAGTTATTTCTTCGCAAAACATAATAGTTCTCTGGATATTTATTGAAGCGACTACATTAACTGGAGGAGTCTTAATTTATCAGGATAGAACAAAACATTCTCTTGAAGCAGCTTGGAAATATTTATTTGTATGCTCAGTCGGGATAGCAATATCATTTGTTGGTATTATTTTTATCTCTTTAGCTTATAGAAGTAATTCATTATCTTTTAGTGATCTTTTTGCATTAAAGGACTATGCTAATAAATTCTGGTTAGAATTAGGTTTTGGATTTATACTGGTAGGGTTTGGAACTAAAGCAGGTTTAGCGCCAACTCATGCATGGTTACCTGATGCTCATTCTGAAGCGCCATCACAGATCTCAGCATTGCTTTCAGGAGCATTATTAAATACTGCTTTATTAGGAATTATTAGGATTTTGGATATAATTCCAGATTCTATAAAATCAAGCTGCAAAAGATATTTAATGATTATGGGTATAATTTCCTTGGTAATTTCAGCTATATATATGTCAAAAAGTAAAAATTATAAAAGACTTCTTGCATACTCCTCAATCGAAAATATGGGTTTAATAACACTGGGGATATCGTTGGGAGGATTAGCTAATTATGCTTCCTATATTTTGATTATTTCACACAGCCTCACAAAATCATCTTTATTTTTGACATCAGGAGTAATAAAGGATATTTATCATACAACTGAAAGCATGAAGGTAAATAAACTATTTAACATTTTACCACTGGCTGCCATATCATTAATAGGTGGTTTTCTTAGTATATCTGGATTTCCAGTATTTCTTTCTTTTTTTGCTGAATTAAAACTTATATTTCATTTAATAAAGACTGATAATTGGATTTTATTGATTACTATTTTATTTTTCCTTCTCATAATTCTATATTCGATGGCAAAAATGTTTTTTAATATGGTCTTTAATAGTAATTCTGAATATTCAGTCTCAGATCTCATGAAAATAAAAACAAAAAAGCTAAAAATAATAAATGGAGTTCAGATTTTTAGTTCTTTATTTTTAATATTATTAGCTCTTATTCTTGGGATATATTTGCCATTAAAGATTAATGATTTTATTTTAAGTTTAGTAAATTTTATTGGTGTCTAAGATAATATTTTTTAATTAGATTAATCTTATTATAAAAAGTTAAATAAAAAATGAAAAAGGAATGGCCATGACTAAAAAGAAGAAAAAGCTAAATAAAGAATTGAAAATATCAGAAAAAAATAAAAAAAATGAAGAAAACAGCAAAATTAAGACTAATCAAATTAGTGGAAAATCCAGAATTAATTCTAAAAAAGATGATAAAAAAGAAGAAACAAAAAAAGATAGTTTGATGTTGTTTTTAAGAGATGCAGTTATTATTATTGTCATATTTATATTAATAATTCAACCCTTAATTATTTCAAGTTATACAATACCGACATCTTCTATGGATCCGACAATTCCTCCAGGAACTAGACTTATTGGGCTTCCAATTGTATATGGTGGATTTATAATTGGAACGAAGATTAAAATGCCTTCATTGAAAAAGATTCATAGATTTGACATCGTTATTTTCAAACACCCCGACACAAAGATAAAAACCCCATATGTAAAAAGAGTCATAGGCCTTCCTGGTGATACCATATATATAGATGGAAAAAATGTTTATATTAATGGACAGAAAATTTTTGAAAAATATACTCAATATATTTTAGATGCTCAATATGAATCTCATCCTGAGGTTAAAAGAACTACTTATGGACCTGTTAGAGTGCCAGAAGGTAATCTTTTTGTGATGGGTGATAATAGAGATAATTCAGAAGATTCAAGGTATTGGGGATTTTTACCAATTAAAAATGTTTTTGCAATGCCATTGATAGTAACTTTTTCAAAAGATCCTCAAACAGGTAAAATAAGATGGAATCAATTTGGTAAGATTATTTTTAATAAATAATAATTTTTAATGTTAATAGATGTAAAAATATTTGCTAATTTATAGCATTATGATAATTGCTATTTCAAGTTAGGGAGATAGTATGGATAAATTACCCGATTCTATTAAAAAAATATTTGTCGATAAAAAACAAGATAAATCCTTGCCCGATAATCTATTTGCAGTCTGTCCAGGTTGTCAGGAAATAGTTTATAGACCCAAACTCGAACAAAATCTTGGAGTATGCCCACTTTGTTCATATCATTTTAGAATATCTGTTGATGAGTGGATTAATTTTATTGTAGATGCAGATTCATTTTCATCTTTGTTTGATGAGATTGTGAGCGTTGATCCATTAAATTTTCCTGGGTACAAGGAAAAACTTGAAGAATTATATAAAAAGGGAATAAATGAAGGAATTAAAACAGGTTATGCTAAGTTAGATGGCATAAAAATTTTATTAGGTATTATGGATGCTGATTTTATAATGGGTTCTATGGGTTCTGTTGTCGGAGAAAGAGTTACAAGATTATTTGAACTTGGGATGAATGAAAACTTACCTGTCATAATAATCTGTCGTTCTGGTGGTGCTAGAATGCAAGAAGGCGTAATATCTCTATTTCAAATGGCTAAAACTTCTGCTGCTGCTAAAAAATTTTCAGATTCAGGAAATTTATATATTTCAATTTTATCTGACCCTACTACAGGTGGAGTTTCTGCTTCATTTGCATTTTTAGGAGATATAATAATAGCAGAACCAGGAGCTTTAATAGGATTTGCGGGGCAGAGAGTCATTGAGCAAACTATAAAGCAGAAGTTACCTGAGGGTTTTCAAAGAGCTGAATTTTTAGAGAAAAAAGGATTTGTCGATATAGTATGCGACAGAAGAAAATTAAGGGAAACTATTGTAAAGATACTTGAAATACATAGATATAGAAGATAATTTATTTAGTAAAGATTATCACAATCTTCAAAGTTAGGAGAAGCATGTGAAAAAAGAAAAAATACTAAAACAGATTGATAAATTAAAATCAATAGCCATCGCAGAAGGAATAGATCTTTCTTCAGAAATAAATAGGCTTAGAGGGATGTTGGAACTTGCCAGTGATGATTATAAAAAAGAAAAAGAAATAGAAGAAGTTTTTGCAGTAGTACAGAATTCAAGAAAGATCGAAAGACCCAAACCGCAGGATTTTATAAAAGCTTTAATAAAGGATTTTATTGAATTGAAAGGTGATAGAAGATTTGCAAATGATGATGCTGTTATTGGAGGTATTGGATATTTTGAAAAATATCCAGTAACAGCTATTGGCATTCAAAAAGGGCATACATTGAATGAAAATATTACTTTTAATTTTGGTTCACTACATCCTGAAGGTTATAGAAAAGCATTAAGACTTGCTTTCCAAGCAGAAAAATTTTCTAGACCAATCATTTTTTTCGTAGATACTCCCGGTGCATATCCTGGAATAGATTCAGAAGAAAGAGGAATGGCACAAGCAATTGCAGAAAATCTTTTATATCTTTCAGATCTGAAAACACCAATTATATCAATAATAACTGGTGAAGGAGGTTCTGGAGGTGCTTTAGCTATAGGTGTTTCAGATATCCTGATTATGATGCAAAATGCTATACTTTCTGTTATCTCTCCTGAAGGTTGTGCTTCAATTCTATTTAAGGATTCTTCCAAGGCAGCAGCTGCTGCAGTATCACTTAAATTGACCTCATTTGATTTATTATCTTTGGGTATTGTAGATAAAGTGATCGATGAAGGTTCTGGGTTAGATGTGGATTCTCAGATTGGTTTTAAAAATCTTTCGGAACAAATTTCTAACTCATTAGCTTATTTTACTTCATTAAATCAAAAAGAACTTATTGAACATAGATATCAAAAATTGAGGAAGATTGGTTTTTATAAAGATACTACTGGTTATTTAAAAAAAGGTCTTACAAAATCAAAGAATTTTATATATGAGCTTTTTAAGTTTTAATTTAATAAAATAATAATAGATTTATAAAAAAAGGAAAAAATAGATGGAAATTAAAAATATAAAACCAAAAGTGGAAAATATAATAAATCTTGAAAAGTTAAGTGAATTCACTGAAAAAGAAATAAATATTAAAGGCGTAATTCATAGACTTCGAATTCTTCCAAATGTTACCTTCATGATTTTAAGATTAGAAAGATCATTAATTCAAGTTGTTGCAG
Organism: uncultured Brachyspira sp.; assembly: GCA_964454835.1. Taxonomy (GTDB): domain Bacteria; phylum Spirochaetota; class JAAYUW01; order JAAYUW01; family JAAYUW01; genus Exilispira. The sequence goes on along the minus strand of CAYVTU010000013.1, from coordinate 76,485 downwards.
AGCAAGGATTTGATTTGTCAAATTTTATAGAGGGAGATTTTGTAGAAGTAAAAGGAGCACCGAGAAATTCAAAATTAAATGATAAGGCAATTATGAATAGGGATTATGAAATACTCTTAAAAGAAATTAAACTTATTCATAGACCTAAAGAAATGACCCCTTTTGAAATAAATAAAAAAGAATTAAATATTAAATCAGATTTAGAATTTGATATGCGACCAATTTCTCTTCGACATCCAAAAAAAAGAGCAATTTTTAAGATCTCTGAAACTGTTGTAAATTCATTTAGTTCATTTTTAGAAGAGAATGGTTTTACCAGGATTTTTTCTCCAAAAATAGTATTTGCAGGTGCAGAAGGCGGAGCTAATATTTTTAAGATTCAATACTTCGATAAAATAGCCTATCTTGCACAATCTCCACAGTTTTATAAGCAATATGGTGTTGGTATTTTTGGGAGAGTTTATGATGTTGGTCCAGTATTTAGGGCAGAAAAACATAATACTACAAGACATGTTAATGAATATATTTCTTTAGATTTTGAAATGGGATTTATTTCTTCATTTGAAGATATAATGTCTGTTGAAACCGCTTACCTAAAATATTTAATTGAAAAATTATTAGAGAAAAATAGATTTGAAATAGAACTTTTAGAAATAGAACTTCCCAAGATTAATGATTTTATCCCCTCAATTAAATTAGATGAAGCTCATGAAATAGTTTACAAAGAAATAAAAAAAGATTATAGAAATGAACCAGATTTGTCTCCAGATGAAGAAAAATTTTTAACCCAATGGTCAAAAAAGGAGTATAACTGCGAATTTTTATTTGTAACTCATTTCCCGACAAGTAAAAGGCCATTTTATACTATGGATGATCCTGCAAATTCAGGAAAGACTCTTTCTTTCGATCTTCTTTTTAGAGGGCTGGAAATTACAACAGGTGGGCAAAGAATTCATGATTATGATATGCAATATAATAAAATTAAAGATTTTGGATTAAATCCAGAGGATTTCGAGTCCTTTTTACAGCTTCATAAATATGGTGTTCCTCCTCATGGCGGCCTGGCAATTGGTTTAGAAAGGCTGGTAGCAAAAATTTGCAATATTGAAAATATTAAAGAAGCATCAATGTACCCAAGAGATATTAATAGAATTACCCCATAAAATAAGTTAGCTAATTTTATAAGGAATGAAATGAAAAACATTATTCTTATAGGTAACAGTAGTTTAGAAGATTCAATTGCATGGAAATTGAATCAAGAAAATAATATTGGAAATATTTTTATTTCTCCTGGTAATGGAGGAGCTTATTCTAAACCAAAAGTAAGGAATATTAACTTAAGTCTTGAAAATAAAAATGAAATTAAAGAGTTTTTGGATAAAGAAAAAATTAGTTATATAGTAGCTAGTTCTTATAAAAAATTGACATTCGAATTTGAACAAGCAATGAAAGAATTAGAAATTCCAATGATTGGACCTCCTTCAAATATAAGATCCTTTTTTTCATCAAGGATTAAAATTAAGAATTTTCTTAAAAAACATGCAATATCCTCACCATCTTTTGAAATTATAGAAACTTTAGATGATCTTTCAAAAATTGTTGAAAAATTTTCTGTCAGAAAACTAATCTACACAGAAATTCAAAAAGGGAGGAAAGGTATTTATTTACTTGAATCAAAAGGGCAGGGAGTTAAAATTTTAGAATCAATAGGTTTAATTGAAGATGAGAGAAGCAATAAATTTTTGATAGAAGCATACCAAAAAGGGGAAGAGTTTTCTGCTACTATCGCTTTTGACTCGATGAATTATATATTATTTCCAGTTGTTAGAGTATATACTAAATCCTTCGATAATGATTTTGGATTGTACACATCAGGTATGGGGGGATTTACTCCCTGTCCTTCATTTTCAAATAACGATATTACTAATTTAAATGAAAAAATCATATATCCTTTGATTGAAGGTTTAAAAACTGAAAATATACTATACAAAGGATTTTTGACAATTGACTTTATTAAATCTAATGACAGATTGATGGTATTAAATATTATTCCTTCTATATGTAGCCCTGAAATTGAAACAATTTTGCCTTTGATGAATTCATCTTTTAATGAATTATGTCTAGATATGATATCACAGAATCTTATAACATATATGATGAAAGTTAAACCATCTTTTTCTTTAAGCGTAGTCCTAGCATCAAAAGGTTATCCAATCGAATTTGAAAAAGGCGTTCTTATAGCAGGTTTGGACAAAAAGATTGAAAATATCAATATATTTCATAACAAAACTTCGATAATTAATTATTCAAAAAATAGAGGTTTTATTACTACCGGTGGTAGAGTATTGACAATTAATTCGGTAAATAATAATCTGGAAGATGTAAGGAAAAATGTATATAATGTTCTAGAAAATAATATATTGTTTTTTGATGGTAATTTTTATAGAAGTGATATTGCAGAGAAATATTATAAAAAATTAAATTAAAAATTTGAAATTATCAATTTTTAGCATTATTATTAATATATATTTTGTTCAAATTTAATAAGAAGGTTGTATGGAATTATTATTTATCTGTGATTCAAAAAATAAAGATGAATTAAAAAAAACTATTAAAATTAAAAATCTTAAATATTTAAGCTCTGAAGAGTATTTTAATTTAAATTCTAATTATAATGATAAGGATTACTTAATTATAATTGACAAGGATCATGTTAAGCAGAACTATATAGAGAAAATTAGAGAGAGCAAAAAACCCGAATCTATAATTATAGTAAATGAAACTATGGATTGGGATAAACTTATTGAAACTTTCGAGCGAGGAGAGACTTTTTATGTTAAGCCTATTAAAAATGATGATTTTATTATTTTTGAATAATCTTTTAATAATAAAATATATTTAAGAGGTAAATAAATGAAAAAAGGTTTAATCATTTTATCAATTTTTATCTTGGTTATTATTGTTTTTTCTCAAAATATTTTTGGACAAAACATCAGCTTTTCTTTTTCTCCAAGATTATGGGGTATAGACTTTTTTTTATTCTTAAATGATTTTCCAGTCAAATTTGATAATTTTGCTTCTATACAAACAATAATAGGAATAGGCGGTGGATGGGAAAGCTACGGTTATTTTAGAGATTCATCTAATAACCCTGTGCAATATGATGAAAGCTCAGCTTATTCTTTTTATTTTAATAGAATAGATATAATTGGGACATTTGGTTTATCTTTTATGTTTTTTTATAATGAATTTTATGGGAAATATCTTACACAAATTAGATTTAAATTTGTTACAGATTATCAATCTTATGAACAGGAAAATAATACTAAAGCGACTTATCTTTCCCAGTCCAATTTAATAGATAAAGAAGGGATATTTCAAAATTCATTTTTAATAGAATTTTATTTAGATTTATTAAAATATTCTTCGAAGTATCATTCTATGAGAGGTCTTGATTTCTATATCGGTTACGAGATATTTCCTCAATTTATCAATCAAATAGCGAATTTTACAAGATTGCTGACAAAAATAAGAGGCTATTTGCCTATTTTAGAAAAAGAAGAGATTTCCATCTATTTAGCTAATCGAGTGCTTTTTTATTATATACCTCAAAGTAGTGATTATATTCCAGTTTCTGCTTTAACTATGGGAAGTTTAGGATATACTATTAGAGGAGTAAAATGGTGTCAATATGAAGGAACCATTAAATTAAATAATAATTTTGATATTCGAATATTTTTTCCAAAAATATTTGGACAATCATTAGTTATTCCTGGTATTGTTCTTTTTTTCGATTGTGGAATTAATGATTATGAAAGACTAGATGGAATAATAGATTTTTCCAAAACACAGTTTTCGACTGGGATTGGATTAATCACGGTTGTTTTAGGTATTGATTTAATTGATTTTTATCTTGATTATAATATAAATGAAAAATTAATCAGTTTTGCATTGAGATTTTCATTATATTTTTAGTTTAATTTAATTTCTCATATAAATTTTCATTTTAACTTGATATTAATAAGATATCTTATATTTTTTATTATAATAATAATAATTTATTATTCATGAAATATTGTCTATGATATAAAAATATGAGAAAATGGAATCTAATATAAATATTATAAAAATTTTCTAATTAAATGGATATTCAACTTCTTTTGAATTAACAAATAATTTTATTATAATCTTACTATTCTTTTTAAGCATTGCGGAGACACCGCAATATTTTTCTTGAGATAATTTTATCGCTTTAATTAAATCATCAATTCTATCTTCGATATCCCCTGAAAAATAATAGTTTAATGTTATATCTTTAAAAATCTTGGGATGTTCATCTGTCAAATCGGTTGAACAGTCCAATGAAAAATCTTTTACAGGAATTTTCATTTTTTGCATCAAAGAAGCAACATCCATTCCTGTACAACCTAATAGAGCAGTTAATAACAAACCTTTTGGCCTTGGTCCTTTATCTTTTCCACCATTTTCTATTGAAGTATCAATTTCGATAAGATGTCCATCAAGTTCTGCCGTAAAAGATAGATTTTCATTCCATTTGGCTTTAGAATACATAAAATATTCTCCAATAAATATATTTAATAAAATATACTTAAAAAGATAAAAAAAGAAAATAAAATACAAATAAATTATTTGGGTTTTAATAATTCCAATTTATCCTGAGTCTTATCTGATGTTAACAATAGTTTTTCATCTTTGTTTTTGTTTTTGTTTTTCTTTTTAGCAATTTTCATCTGAATCTCATTAATATCTTCTGGTTTTATAACATATGTTTCATCTTCAAAAATCTTGAATTCTTTAATATTACTCGATAGTTTATCAATTAAAGATACAAGATTATTAGCATTAGCATCAAGTTCCTCTGATATACTTATTCCCTCAGCAGTGAGATCAAAGTAATTTCTAGCAATATTATCTATAATATTAGTATTTTGCTCCTGTTTGTTAGCAGAATTTAATATAGATTTTACCTCATCTGATATTGTTTTTGTTTCTTCTAATATTGAAATTATAGAATTGTTTATTGCCTTTGAATTTTCAATAGATTGAACTATCTTGGTATTTATAGTATTTATTAGATCATTTACCTGATCAGAAATTACTGAGCTACTTTCAGCCATTTTCCTTATTTCTGAAGCTACGACTGCAAAACCTTTTCCACTTTCACCGACTCTTGAAGCTTCAATAGAGGCATTTAAAGCTAACAACTTAGTATGAGAAGCTATGTCGACAATGAGTTTTAATGAATCAGTCATTTTTTTAGAAATTTCACTTATTTGTGAAAATGAAGAAAGAGAAGACTCAAAGACAGATATTTCTTTTTGTAGAATTGATGTAGATTTAGAAATAATTTGTGAAGATTTATTAGATTTTTCTACAATTAGTGAAGTGGATTCTTTCAACTCATTTACTGCATTCAAAAGTTTTTGTATAGATTCATTTTGATTTTCAGCATTTGATTCTATTTTTCTTGAAACCATGAAGTTTTCTTTAGTTTTTTCAGAAATAGATGAAAAATATTGGATACTCTCCTTTAAAATAGTATTCAATTTAATTGCTACTATATTAATTTTTTGAATAATATCACCAATTTCATCTGAAGTAGAAATAACAGAATCAAATGAAAAATTGCTTTTTTCAAGTTCTGATAATATTTCAGTTATATGTTTAAAATTTCTTCTGAGGAAAGAAACATATACTATAGTAAATATAATAAAAACAAGTAAGGCAAATAATAATAATCTTGAAAATATAGTTTGAGTAACATAATTTAATTCCAAGGCAAGTATCGTTCCACCTTTTACTGCATATTGAAGTAAAGAAAATGTGATTAATAGAAGTAAAATTGCTAGTAAAGATGATGGTATCATGAATGTAGCAAAAGTCTTAGAAATAATTCCAACTTTATAAATTTTAAAAGGATTTTCTTCTGATGCAATTTTGACTTTACTTACAATATTGTACTGTTCTAGTAATGAAAAATGGGATAAATAGTAAGACAATATAGTTAGAATGACGAAAATAAAAGCATAATATGCTATCAAAGTTAGAATAAAACTATTAGGAATCATTTCGAGAGAAATACCAATAATTATTCCAGAGATTGTAAATATTAAAAATCTTATTGAATAATTAAATGTTAATATAACAGGCATATTTAAAAGTTTTGCCCTATATTTTAAGAACTCATCCTGATTAAAAATATATGATAAATTAAAGATAGAAAAATAATCTACCAGGTCTCTTACTTTGAAATATGTTAGTATTAAACCAATTATAAAATTTGTAAGGTACAAAAAAAGCATGATATTTCGAAATTCTTTAAAAGTTGGTCCAATTATGGGAAAAGGTTGAAAAATAAACCAGCAAAGATATGCAAAAATTAATGATAAAACCTCAGCAAGAAAAACTGGAATAAAATTAAATCTTTTTTTAGTATAAGTCTTCTGAAGTTTTTCAAGATTGTCCTTTTTTCTCCTAATCTTTTCATATACCTTCTTTTTTGAGTAATATTTATGACTGCTGGTTTTTGATAAATTTTTTGATTTTGCTTTCATCTTATCCCTCAAAATAATATTGATAAAAAAAATACACTTTTTTTCAATTATCGTCTAATTTCGATTAAATCTATATTATTATACTTTTTTGTTAATACTAAAATTTCTTTACTTTTTTATATTTAATTATTCAAATAAATTTATTTCTTATATTTATTTATTTCTTAAAAAGGTTTTTATCTATCTTTTTTTCTCTATATCTATTTGCAAATCTATGCGCCTCATTTCTTATTTCAACTAAAAGTTTTAAACCTTCATTTGAAAATGGTAGTTTTATTTCTTTTTTTCCTTTTTCTACAATAATTGTCTCTTCTTTTTTAGCAAGGCCAATAATTGTTATATCAATAGATAAATCCTCATTTATTGTGTCAGAAATCCTTTTTACATGTCCTTTTCCACCATCGATACATATTAAATCTGGAAGTGAATGTTTGTTATTTTTGTACTCTAAAATTCTTCTTAAAACAATTTCTTCTATTGCAGCATAATCATCCTGATATTTAATTGATTTTAAAGTAAATTGTCTATAATTACTTTTATCCGGAAAACCATTCAAAAAACTTACAGAAGAACCAACTATATAGGATGATCCAATATTAGAAATATCAAAACCATCGATTCTATAAGGTATTTTTTTAAGATTTAATATTTTTTGTAGTTCTTTTAATTTTTTTTCTTCATTAAAAAGTGCTATTTTAAAGGATTGTTTGTACAATTCATTTAGCTGTGAAATCAAAGTATTAAAGATTTTCAATTCTGTTTTAGTTTTATAAGATTTGATGACAATATCTTTTTTTAAAAATTCGGATAATGTTTTTGATATAATTGGAGATGGAACATATATATTGTCTGCTGGTTCTATCTCGGAGTACAAAGAGATAATTGCTTGAAGAATTATGGAATCATAATTATGCTTATCTTCAAAAAATGAAAATTTTTTATTTAACGAAATTGTTTTTATACCATCTTTAACCCTTAAAAGTGTGATATATCCATTCTGATTTCTTAAGTAAAATGCAATAAAATCATATAATCCTTCAAAGTTCCATTTATATGAAAAATTAGTCTGAAATTCTTTTATCAAAAAGTACTGATTTTTTAGTGAATTTGCTTTTTCAAATTCAAATGAATCTGAAAAATGAACAATTTGTTTTTCAATTTCTTTTAATAAACTTGAATATTCCCCTTTCAAAAATGATAAGGCTTTTTTGTATTGAGAGATATAGTTTGGTAATTCAATTAATTGATAACAAGGGGCAGAGCATTTACCAATATGATAATTGAGGCAAGGTTTGGATTTTTTATTTAGTTTTTTACTACAAGATCTTATTTTAAATGTGCTTTGTATAAATTCAAAAAGTCTATTAGTCATCTGCTTTGAAATAAATGGACCAAATGTTATTCCATCAAACTTGTCTTTTTGTCTAATAATTGAAATTGATGGGAATTTATCTTTAGTGAATCCCAATAAAGTATAAGATTTATCATCTTTTAATTGAATATTATATTTAGGTCTTAATGTTGAAACTAGATTTTGCTCCATTAAAAGAGCTTCATATTCAGAACCAGTCAACCTATAATCGATCAATTTTACTTGTGATACAAGATTTGCAGTTTTTTCATCATAAATATTTTTATTGAAATAGGAGCTCACTCTTTTTTTTAAATTTTTTGCTTTTCCTATATATAATAATTCATTCTCAATATTATAAAAAAGATAGACACCACTTTTTTCAGGTAAAGTAATATAAAATTTTGCATCAATCATTTTTACAAATAAGTTAATAATAAAATAAAAAATAATCAATGTTGACATCAAGAATATATATGATAAAAATTTCAAAAAAGGAGAATATCTGTGCCAAATAAGAAATCTGCAGAGAAAAGAGTACGACAATCTTTGAAAAAAAGAAATGAAAATAGAAGCGTCAAAACCGAAATAAAAACTGGTTTCAAAAACTTAGCTTCATCAATAGGTAAAGGAAATCAAGAGCAAAATTCAAAATTATTAAATGAATATCAATCCTTATGTGATAAGGCAGTTAAAAGAAATATAATTCACAAAAATACAGCTGCAAGATATAAAGCTAAAGCTTCAAAAATGATTGCTGGTAAATAAATTGTCTTAATTTCTTTTTGTTATATTAATTAATTAAAGGGATTAATGAAGATAAAAAAAAAGGATTTAATTGATTTAACATATCAAAAAACAAATAAAATTAATAAAAATGTGGTATCATATATTATTAATTCCTTTTTAGAAGAATTATTTTTGATTCTTTCACAAAATGATGAAGTTAATATAGAATTAAGAGGTTTTGGAGTATTTAAAAAAAAGAAAAGAAAGGAAGTGATAATTCAAAATCCTAAAACTAAACAGAAAAGCATATATTCTGATTTATATTCTATTAAATTCAGAATAAGCAAAGAAAGTAAGATAAAAAAAGAGGTTGGCTCTGATGAACAAGTTTAAAATAGTTATGGTTGATGATAACTGGGAGATTTGCGAATTATTTAAAACTATTATTCAGAATCTGGAAATGTTCGAAGTAATATCTTTCGATAAAGGCCATAGATTTCTCGAATATATAGAAGAAAATGAATATGATATAGCTGTAATAGATATAGATCTTCCAGATATTTCCGGGTATGAGCTCATCAAAATAATTCGAAATGAACAAAAGAATTATGTCCCTATTATTGTTATTTCGGCTTTTGAAGATTTTATGCATAAAATTAAGGCACTTGAGTTGGGTGCTGATGATTATATAATTAAACCTGTTAATATATTTGAAGTTGTTATAAAAATGAATAATCTCTTAAAAAGGCAGAGTTATTTATGCGAATTAAATAAAAGAGAGTTTATTATTCAAGAAAAAGCTGAAATAATAAAACTATTAAAATCTTTTTTCAAAGAAGAAATATATGAGCCAGCCAAAAAATTAAAAAATCATTTTGATATTGAATTAAAAAAAGATAAAAACTCCATATCGTCAAATGATGTATATGATGTTTATAAAAAATTATCTAATGATTTCAACAAATTAATCAATAATTTTGAAAAATTAAGCAACGAAATTGAAAAAAGAATTGAAAAAATAGAAGAGAAAAAAGCTCAATTTGTTCCTCAAAAAGAAATTGAACTTAGATTCAAAACAAAGTTTTGATTATTTTTAAAATCATAGTTGCAAAATATATTTTAAATTACTATAATATTAATGTAATTTTTACAAATACACCCTAAAAGAGGTAATTATGCTTTCAGAAGAAAAGAAAGCACTATTGGAGTTGTATAATCAGGGAATAAAGCTTTATTTTCAAAAAGATTTTAAAAATGCTATAACAAAATTTCAAAAAGCATTAGAAATTGAGCCTAATGATGGTCCTTCAAAGCTTCAGTATTTACGATGTGTAGAATATATAAAAAATCCACCACCAGCAGATTGGGATGGTGTTTTTACAATGGTTTCTAAATAATTATTTAATAAATAATATATACAAATTGGTTTTGTATTTTAATCAACAAATTATAGAAAAAATTATTAAAGGAGAGTATTGATGAATAAAAAAGATAGACCTTCTTATATAGATAAAGTTGTTACAACGTTAGGAACTGAAACAAGCTTAACAGGTAATCTTTCTTTTAAAACATCAGTTAGAATCTGTGGAGAATTTAAAGGCACAATAAAAACAGAAGGTTATCTAGAAATTGCTCCTGAAGCCAAAGTAGAGGCTGAGATAGAGGCGGGTTCAATAAAAATTGCTGGAATTTTAAAAGGAAATATTAATAAATCTGAAAGAACTGAATTAATTAATACTGCTCAGATGTTTGGAAATATTACCACAAAAGTATTAAAAATCGAAGATGGAGTCGTTTTTCAGGGTGAATGCAAAATGATAAAATAATTTTATCAATAAATTAAAAAACTAACTTGACAGTTATTAAAAATCTGTTATCTTTGCTTGCGATTTTGCCCTCATAGCTCATACGGTAGAGCGTTTCCATGGTAAGGAAAAGGTACTCGGTTCGATTCCGAGTGAGGGCTATGAAATGAAAACATACAAAATATCGTTTTTAAATAAAATAATATTATTAAAAGGTGATATGATATGAGAGAATTAATTGCTTTTAAGTGTGAAGTATGCGGAAATAAAAATTATACTTCAGATAAAAATAAGAAAAACACACCCGATAAATTGTCATTCAAAAAATATTGCAGATTCTGTCATAAACATACTGTACATGCTGAAACAAAGATAAAATAGATATTATTGTGGTTATGTCTTTATTAAATTTAGGTCAGTAGCTCCAATTGGTAGAGCGGCGGTCTCCAAAACCGCATGTTGGGGGTTCGAATCCCTCCTGGCCTGTTTCTATATTTTTGGAGGCTAGATGGCTAAACAAAATATATTTAAAAAATTTATTTCATTTGTTTCTTCTTCCTATAAAGAACTGAAGAAAATCGACTGGAATATAGTTACTAAATCTGTTCCTTCGCATCTCATAGGAATATTGATTATAATTGTCTTTTTTTCTTTATTTTTTCTTTTAGTTGATTTAGGAATTGGTAAATTTATTCAGTGGATTTTTGGATTATGAAAAACTACTATATATTAAAAGTGACAAGTGGTTCTGAATACCAGGTAGTGGAATATTTAAATAAAATCATTAAAAATACATACTTAGAAAAATATGTATTTAATCCTGTTGTTCCAGAATCAAAAACTGAAAAAAAAATAAAAGGGAAAAAAAGGGAATTTACTTCTAGATTATATCCAGGATATGTATTTGTTGAAATTGATTTTTCAGATAATCCTGAAGATGAAAATTACTGGAAAAAAATAGCTAAGGAAATATTGAATATTTCTTCTGTATCTTGTTTTTTAGGAACTAAAAGAATGGATAGGCCATTGCCATTAAGTAAATCAGAAGTGAGGTCATATCTTATTAATATTGGACAAATAAAAGAAACAGAAGTTGAAGAAGTAAAATCAATCTACGAGATTGGTGAAGAAATAAATATAATTGCCGGTGGTTTTAAAGGTTGCACGGGCGTTATTAAAGAAATAGATAAAGACAAGACTAAAATAATTGTGGAAGTAAAGATATTTGATAGACCAACTCCTGTTGAGTTAACTGTTGATCAAATAGAAAAAAGATAAAATAGTAAAATAAAATAAATAAAAAAATAATAAGTTATAGAGGATATATTATGGCAAAAGAAGTTAAACAAATAGTAAAATTGCAGATTATTGGTGGTGAAGCAAAACCAGCTCCTCCAATTGGTACTGCTCTTGGTCCTACTGGAATTAATTTACAGCAATTTGTCCAGACTTTTAATGCAAAAACATCAAATAGAAAAGGTGAACTTATACCAACAATTGTTACTATTTATAAAGATAGAACATTTGATGTAGCATTTAAAGTTGCTCCTGTATCATTTATGGTAAAAAAAGCCATAAATCTTGAAAAAGGCGCTGCTACACCAAATAAAACAAAGGTTGGAAAAATCACAAAAAAACAGGTTAGGGAAATTGCAGCAAAAAAATTACCTGATTTAAATACAAAAGATGTTGAAAAAGCTGCTAAAATTGTAGAAGGAACCTGTAAATCTATGGGTATTGAAGTTGTAGACTAAATATCGAGGAGATCCAATAATGACAGTTCATGGAAAACTTTATAGAAAAGCAAAAGAAAATATCGAACCAAAAGCCTATAATATCAAAGATGCAATATCTTTAATTAAAAAAGTCGCATATGCAAAATTTGATGAGACTTTTGAAGTTTGTTTTAACTTAAAATTAGAAAAAAAACATTCTATTCGTTCAACAATATTGTTACCAAATTCTTTTGGCAAGACAAAAAAGGTTCTTGTATTTGCTAAAGGACAAAAAGCCGAGGAAGCTTTAGCTTCCGGTGCAGATTATGCTGGAGATGAAGAGTATATAGAAAAGATTAAAAATGGGTGGCTCGATTTCGATTCATGTATTGCTACCCCTGATATGATGAAAGAAATAGGTAAAATAGCAAAAATTTTAGGTCCAAAAGGATTAATGCCCAATCCTAAAACAGGAACAGTTACAGATAATATAGCTAATGCGGTAAAAGAAGTAAAACAGGGAAAACTCGAATACAAAGCTGATAAAGCGGGTGTAGTGCATGTGATTTTTGCAAAAAAATCTATGTCCGAAGAACAGATTTATGAAAATTTTGTTCAACTTTATCAGGATTTATTAAAGAAGAGACCTTCTGACTTAAAAGGAAATTATATATTATCAGTTTATATTTCTACAACAATGTCTCCATCTGTCAAGATTGATACAGCAAGTCTTGTATAAAATTTATATACATGATTTAAGTCAATACTATTTTGTTGTAGAAAATTAGTTATTGAGCTATTACGCTTTGATATAAAATGCCTTATTCTATCTACCAATTTATAAGGAAAATTTATGGAGAAAAAACGCGAAATTAAACCAGAAAAGGTTAATTATTTTAATGAAATTAAAACAATATTTCAGGAAAATAGCTTCATCCTTTTCTGTAATTTTTCAAAACTAACTGTTAAACAGTTTGAAGAGTTAAGAGGAAAAATCAAGGAAAAGAACAACAATATTAAAGTCATTAGAACAAATATTGCAAGGTTATCTGTTAAAGACACTCTTGATTTTGACATTCCAGAAGATATGTTTAAGCAGAATACCTTTATAGTTTTTGGAAATGATGAAATTAGCTCAGTAGTTAAAGAGATTAAAAATTTACAAAAGGCTAAAGTTGTTTCTATTAAAGGCGCAATATTCGAAAGTTCATTCTTGAATGCAGCAGATGCTGAAAAACTTTCAGATATGCCTTCAAAAGTTGAACTTTATGCTATGCTTGCAAATGTGCTTGCAAGTCCATATACTAGATTTACTAGAGCTTTAGGAGATATAGTCACTAGATTTCCTAGAGTACTTAATCAGATTGCACAAACAAAATAAAAAATAAATAGATAAAAAAGGGAGAAAATATGGCAAATCTTACAAAAGAACAAATTATTGATGCTGTTAAAACCATGACTGTTATGGAATTAAACGAACTAGTTAAAGCATTAGAAGAAACATTTGGCGTAAGCGCATCAGCTCCAATGATGATGGCTGCTCCAGCAGCAGCTGCTGCTGCTGAATCTTCAGAAAAAGAAGAAAAAGCAGAATTTGATATTTTTATTAAAAATCCTGGTGCTCAAAAAATCGAAGTTATAAAAAGAGTTAGAGAAATTACATCTCTTGGTTTAAAAGAAGCGAAAGATGCTGTAGAAGATGCTTCCAAGCCTATTAAAACAAATGTTCCAAAAGAAGAAGCAACTGCTATCAAGAAAAAATTAGAAGAAGCAGGAGCACAGGTAGAGCTAAAGTAATGCCAAGATACTGGCAAATATGTTTTAATTTTATTCATGATTTAAAAGGGAGTAGGAATACTCCCTTCACTCTATTTATTGATAATTTCAATAATTTATATAAAATTCTTTTTATTATGTTTTCCTAATCTTAAATATTCAGGAGATATTCATGAAGGTGAAACTTTCACCAGTAAAAAATAATCCAAATAGATATTATGTTAATAGCAAGAAAGATGAAATAATTGAATTTCCAAATTTTTTAGAAATACAAAAATTATCTTATGAATGGTTTTTGCAACTTGAAAAAAAGTTAAACAAACTACCAATAGAAAGTCAGGGTTTAGAAGATTTATTCAAAAGTCATTTCCCCATTGAATCCAAAAATAGTAATATTGTTTTAGAATATGTAGAATATTTTTTTGGTCAACCAAAATATGATGTTGATGAAGCAAGAATTAAAGGTAAAACTTTTTCAATACCAATAAAAATAGTTGTAAATTTAATATTCAAAGATTCTGGTGAAGTCAGAACAAAAGAAATATACTTTGGAGATTTTCCACTTTTGACTGATGCCGGAACATTTATAATAAATGGAGCAGAAAGAGTAGTCGTTTCTCAGATTCATAGATCCCCAGGAGTAATGTTTAAATATGATGATAGAAATAATGAATATCAAGCTAGACTTTCTCCTGATAAAGGTGCATGGCTTGAATTTATTTTAGATGAAAAAAAGGAAATATTATCTGTTAGAATTGATAAAAAAAGGAAGATTCCTGCAACGACATTTCTTAGGGTTTTAGGACTTGAATCAAACGAAAAAATAATTGATTCATTTTATGAAACTGAAATTTTACCTGTTACATATGATTTGACAGGAAGAATATCTGCTCAAACATTAGTAATCGAAACTGATTTTGGCCCTGAAAAAATCATTAGTTCTGGGCAGGAAATAAGGGAATTGGATATTGACAAGTTAATGGAAAATGAAATCAGGGAATTAAAAGTTATTAACCTTGATAGTGCAAAAAAAGTTTCATCTCAAATAATTTTAAATACAATTCAGAAAGAAGTATTTGAAAAAGATCCAAATAATCCATTAAAATCTGAACCAACAAAAGAAGAAGCAATCAATAAAGTATTTAATATATTAAGACCTGGTGAACCTGCATTAATTGAAACAGCTGAAATTGAAATAAAAGAGATGTTTTTTAATCCTCATAGATACTTCTTAGGCAAAGTTGGTAGGTTTAAATTAAATAGAAAATTTGGATATAAAGATAGTATAGTTGAGATGAATTTATTGATGGATGATATTATTAACACTATTATCTACCTTACAAAAATTGCTGAAGGTGTCTATAATGTTGACGATGAAGATCATCTTTCAAATAGAAGAATAAGAGCAGTTGGTGAGCTTATTTACAATGAATTAAAAAAAGGCTTTGCAAGAATGCAAAGAATTGCAATTGAAAAAATGAATACAATAGATCCTGAAACAGCTAATCCAACTGAATTAGTTAATAATAAACCAATAACCTCAGTATTAAATGAGTTTTTTGGAACATCTCAACTTTCTCAATTCATGGATCAGACAAATCCTCTTACAGAGTTAACTCATAAAAGAAGAATAAATGCTCTTGGTAAAGGTGGATTATCTAGAGATAGAGCTGGATCAAAGGTAAGAGATGTTCATACTTCTCACTATGGAAGATTGTGTCCAATAGAAACTCCAGAAGGTCAAAATATTGGTTTAATATTGTCACTTACAACTTTTAGTAAACCTAATGACTTTGGTTATCTTGAAACACCATATTTGAAGGTTGAAAACGGCGTTGTTACAAATAAAGTAGAATTTTTAACAGCAATCGAAGAAGAAAGATATTATGTGGCTCAAGCAACAGAAGCAAGAGATGAAGAAGGTAATTTTGTAAATGAGTTTATAGATTCAAGACATAATGGTGAATATGTAAGTATACATAAGACTAAAATAGACTATATTGATCTTTCTCCAAGACAATTAATATCAATTTCAACTGCATTGATTCCATTTCTTGAACATAATGATGCTAACAGAGCATTAATGGGTTCAAATATGCAAAGGCAAGCAATTCCACTTCTATATCCTGATTCTCCTTTCGTTGGTACTGGAATTGAACAGCGAGTAGTAAAAGATGCAGGAATAATTCAATATGCAAAAAGAAGTGGAAAGGTAATAGCAATTTCAAATTCATTTATAACAATTGACCCGGATAACAAATTAAAAGATAATGACCTTGATAAATATAAACTTGTCAAATATTTCAGAACCAATCAAGATACTGTTTATAACCAAAGACCTATTGTAAAACTTGGACAAAAGGTAAAAGAAGGTCAACCTTTAACCGATGGCCCTGCTGCTGCTGAAGGAGAGCTTGCGCTAGGTGTTAACCTGAAAGTCGCCTTTATACCATGGTATGGATATAATTTCGAAGATGCTATTGTAATCTCTGAAAGGGTTGTAAAGGAAGATTTATTAACTTCTCTTCATATAAAAGAATTTCAAATTGAAGTTCGAGATACTAAATTAGGACCAGAAAAAATCACAAGAGATATTCCTAATTGTAGTGAAAGAGATTTAAAAGATCTTGACGAAACAGGAGTCATCAAAGTTGGTTCATATGTTACATCAAATAGTATTCTTGTTGGAAAAGTAACTCCAAAAGGACATGAAGAGCTTTTTCCAGAATATAAATTGTTCAAATCTATATTTGGAGAAAAAGCGTCAGAAGTTAGAGATACATCTTTAAGAGTACCACATGGAGTTGAAGGGTATGTAACAGAGATTATTAAATTAAATAAAGATGATGTAGAAGATCTAGATAATGGAGTAGAAGAAATTATCAAAGTATATGTCGCGACTAAAAGAAAGATTCAGGTCGGTGATAAATTGTCTGGAAGGCATGGAAATAAAGGAGTTATTTCTGTTATTCTTCCAGAAGAAGATATGCCATTTTTGCCTGATGGTACTCCAGTAGACATAGTTTTAAACCCACTCGGAGTTCCAAGTAGAATGAATCTTGGACAAATATTTGAAACTTCACTTGGATGGGTATGTGAAAAATTAAATAAAAAAATTGCAGTACCAGTTTTTGAATCTCCAAAATATGAAGATATTCAAAAATTATTAGATGAATCCGGGCTTCCTCCAACTTCAAAAACTAAACTTTATGATGGTAAGACAGGAGAGCAATTTATAAATGATGTACTGGTAGGAAATATCTATATATTGAAGTTAAATCATATGGTAGAAGATAAAGTTCATGCTAGATCCACTGGTAATTATTCACTTGTAACACAACAACCTCTTGGTGGAAAGGCTCAGTTTGGGGGACAAAGACTTGGAGAAATGGAAGTTTGGGCTCTTGAAGCTTATGGTGCTTCTGCTACTCTTCACGAGTTTTTAACTCAAAAATCAGATGATAGAACTGGAAGAAATAATATGTATCATGCAATTGTAAAAGAAGAACCAATACCACCTGCTGGTATTCCAGAAGCCTTTAATGTCCTTATCCAAGAGCTTCGAGGAATGTGCTTACATGTCATTTTATATGATGAAAATGATAGAGAAATATCACTTACTGAAAAAGAACAAGAAAAGAATGTATATAAGTCGAAACAGATTTTTTAATTAAGTTTTCCTATAGTATTAGAGAGGGAGAATATGAGTATTTTTGATAATGTTAAGATGATCTCAAAGATGCAGGTTAAACTTGCTTCTTCAGATGTTATTATAGATCAATCATATGGAGAAGTTAAGAAACCTGAAACAATAAATTATAGAACTTTGAAACCAGAAAAAGATGGATTATTTTGTGAAAAAATATTTGGTACAACAAGAGATTATGAATGTTCTTGTGGAAAATTTAAAACAAGAAAATATGAAGGAGTTGTCTGCGATAGATGTGGAGTTCAGGTTACAGACTCAAAAGTTAGAAGATATAGATGTGGACATATTGTTCTTGCATCTCCTGTGGCACATATCTGGTATTATAAAACAACCCCTTCAAAAATAGCTTTAGCTCTTGATGTTAAAAATAAAGATTTAGATTCAGTACTTTTTCATGAAAAATACATCGTTATTGATCCAGGTGATACAGATTTAAAAGAAAAAGAAATTTTAACAGAAAAAGAATTCGAAGAAGCTTTGACAAAATATGGTTCATCATTCAAAGCTCAAATGGGTGCAGAAGCCATTAAAGAGCTTTTATCTGAAATAGATATTGATTATGAAGTTCAGATATTAAGAAGAATGATGATAGAAAAAGATAAAAAAGCCGATAAAAAGCTCTTATCTAGACTTGCTTTGCTTGAAGATTTCAAGAAATCTGGAAATAGGCCTGAATGGATGATATTGGATGTTGTGCCTGTTATTCCACCTGATTTAAGACCAATGGTTCAACTTGATGGAGGTAGATTCGCTACTTCTGACTTAAATGATCTTTATAGAAGAATGATTCATAGAAACAACAGGCTTAAAAAATTACAGAGAATGAAAGCTCCAGATATAATTGTTAAAAATGAGAAAAGATTACTTCAAGATGCAGTTGATTGTCTTTTCGACAATTCTAAAAGGAAGAGAGCAGTAAAAGGTCCTTCAAATAGACCATTAAAATCTATTTCAGAAATTTTAAAAGGTAAACAGGGAAGATTTAGGCAAAATTTACTTGGTAAAAGAGTCGATTATTCTGGTCGTTCGGTAATAGTCGTTGGACCTACATTAAAAATTTATCAAGCGGGTGTGCCAAGAAAAGTTGCTTTAGAGCTTTTTAAACCTTTTGTCATCGCTAAACTCAAAAGTGAATATAATTATACGATTAAAAGAGCTAAAGATGCCATTGAGCATGGAGAAAAAGAAGTATGGGATGTTCTTGAAGCAATAGTAGATAAACACCCTGTTCTTTTAAACAGAGCTCCAACATTACATAGACTTGGTTTTCAAGCTTTTGAACCTAAACTAATCGAAGGTTCTGCAATACAATTACCTCCATTGGTCTGTCATGCTTATAATGCTGACTTTGATGGAGACCAGATGGCTATACATATACCTCTTTCAATTGAAGCTCAGATTGAATGCTGGATTTTAATGCTTTCTGCAAAAAACTTATTAGATCCAGCCAATGGCTCTCCTATTTCATGGCCCACAAAAGACATGGTACTTGGGGTTTTTTATCTCACAAAAGAAGATATAAGAATAAAAAGAGAAAAATTAAAGTTTTTTAATAACCTCGAAGAAATTGAATATGCTATTGTATATAATGAAATAAAATACAATGAACAGATTCTCTATTATTTTAATGATCAATGGATTAAAACTACTGCTGGAAGAGTAATATTTAATAATATTCTACCTTTATCTATAAGATTTATTAATGAATCTATGTCAGAAAAGAAATTGAAAAGTTTAATAGCAAAAATAATAGTCCAGGAAGGAATTTTTGCAGCTGGAGATGCCCTGGATAAAATTAAAGAATTAGGCTTTCAGTATGCAACTAAATTTGGTTCTACTATTAGTGTTTCTGATATTATAATACCAGAGGAAAAACATAAAATAATAGAATCTACAGAAGAAAAGGTAAAACAATTTCAGGTTGCAAAACAAAAGGGGACTATTACAGAGGAAGAAAGATATAATGAAGTCATCAAATTATGGGATAATGCTAAGAAAAAAATTCAACAAAAGTTGAAAAATGTTATCGAGCAATTTGATAGTGGTATAAACCCTTTAAACATGATAGTTGAATCGGGAGCAAGAGGTAATATTACTCAGGTAGTTCAACTAGCTGGAATGAGAGGAAACATGTCCACTCCTTCTGGTAAAATCATAGATATACCTATTAAATCAAATTTTAAAGAGGGTTTATCTGTATTTGAATATTTTATTAGTACACACGGAGCCAGAAAAGGACTTACCGATACTGCGTTAAAAACAGCTGATGCTGGTTATCTTACAAGAAAACTAGTAGATATAGCTCAAGATGTTGTAATTACAGAAGAAGATTGTGGAACAATTAATGGTATATATGTAGAAAATATTAAAGAAGGTGATGAAATAAAAGTTCCTTTATCTCAAAGAATATCTGGAAGATTTAGTCAGGAGAAAATTTATCACCCTATAACTAATGAACTAATATTGGATGTTAATGAATATATTAATGAAGAAAAAGCTCAACTAATAGAAAGACTTGGTATTAAAAGAGTAAAAATCAGATCTGTTTTAACTTGTGAATCAAGATATGGAGTTTGTATAAAATGTTATGGTCAAAATCTTGCAACCGGTGGAATAGTTGACATAGGTGAAGCAGTAGGAATAATAGCTGCTCAATCTATTGGACAACCTGGAACACAATTGACTATGAGAACTTTCCATATTGGAGGTATAGCTTCATCTGGTGAAGGTATTGAATCTGAAAGAAAATTTAAGAATTCGATATATATAGAGAAAATATTTGGTTCAACATATAGAAATGAAGAAGAAGATTCTTTAATTTTCTTAAGAGATGGACAGGTTATAATCAGAGAAATATATAAAGATATTACAAATGCATGTGCAACAAAGGTTGAAGTAAGTGATGGTGCAAAAGTAATAACAGATACTATCCTTGGTTATGATGAAAATAATAAAATTGTAAAATCAAACCATATTGGAGTTGTCAAAAAGGTCGGTCATCATCTTTATCTTATGGGAGATGAAATATCTATTGATTCAAGAACTGGAAGCTTATTTTATGGAAAAGAAAATGAAATTTTCCCAGCAGATAAAGTCTTGTTAAAATCTGATATGCATAATGACATTACACTTGCTGAGCATGATGGAGTTGTTAAATTTGAGAATGTTATAGTTAATGTTAACGCAAAGCAAATTGAAGGTGGATTCTTAAAAATTGCTCAGTTGCTTAATGATAAAAGACAACCAAAACTATTAATTTGTGATAAAGATGATAAAAACAAGATATTAACAACTTATCATTTACAATCAAAATCTCTTATTCCTGTAAAAGATGGGGATAGTGTTAAAATAGGTGATACTCTAATAAAATTGCCTAAAGAAAAAACTACACAAGAAGATATAGTATCTGGTCTTCCTAAGGTCACTTCTCTTTTTGAAGCAAGAAAGCCAAAGAAGAAAGCAGTTTTAGCTCAGGTAGATGGTATAATAAAATATGGTGAATCAAAAAGAACAAAAAAGGTCATTCTTATAGAAGATGATTTTGGAAAAATTTATGAACACTTAATACCTGGTTTTATGAATGTAAAGGTAAGAGAAGGCGATAGAATTAAGGCAGGAACTCCTCTGACAGATGGAGAACCAGATCCTTATGATGTTCTTTCTATTAATGGTATATTTGAATTCTCAGCATATTTACTTAATGAAATTCAAAAAGTATATCGTGAACAGGGTGTAAATATCAATGATAAACATATTGCTATAATAGTTAGACAAATGACTAAAAAGGTTACCATTGAAGAAGTTGGTGATACAAATTTTGTATTAAAACAGATAGTTGATAGAGAAGAATTCTTTGAAGTAAATGAAAGAGTCATAAGAGAAGGTGGTGTTCCAGCTAAGGCTTCACCAGCTCTTGAAGGTATAAAGAAAGCAGCACTTGGTAGATCATTTTTGTCTTCTGCTTCATTCCAGGAAACTACAAAAGTATTAACAAATGCTGCAATTAGAGGAGAAATAGATTTCTTAAGAGGATTAAAAGAAAATGTAATAATTGGGCAGAGAATACCTGCTGGAACCGGAATTAGAAATTATAAAAATATAAAAATTTATGAAAAAGAAAAAGGTGATATCGATTTTAATGTTGATGATATATTTAAGAATGTTAATATTAAAAATTTTTTTCCAGAATCTAATAAATTTGGTTAGTACTTGACAATGAAAAAAAATTTGTTATTAGTAAATTCCATGTGCAAAGGAGTTAATAAAAATGCCTACTATTAATCAATTAATAAGAAAAGGAAGAGAAAAAGTTACTTACAAATCTAAATCTGTAGCCTTAACAAGATGTCCTCAAAGGAAAGGGGTGTGTACTCGTGTTTTTACTATGACACCTAAAAAACCTAACTCGGCTTTGAGAAAGGTAGCCAGAGTAAGGTTGACAAATGGTTATGAAGTAACAGCTTATATACCTGGTGAAGGACATAATTTACAGGAACACTCTGTTGTTTTAATAAGAGGTGGAAGAGTAAAAGATTTACCTGGTGTAAGATATCATATTATTAGAGGTGCATTAGATACTCTAGGCGTTGAAAATAGAAAGAGTTCAAGATCAAAATATGGTGCGAAAAACACCAAAAAATCATAGTGAGTATTCCAGGAGAAATTTATGAGTAGAAAGAAAAAAAGAATCAATAGACCGCTTAGGTTAGATTTTAAATATAAAAATAATGAAATTACTAAATTAGTAAATTACTTGATGTGGGATGGTAAAAAAACAACAGCCCAAGCAGTTTTATATGATACTATGGATATTATTAAAGAAAGATTAAATGAAGATCCTGCTGAAGTACTTCATAAGGCACTTGAAAATGTCAAACCTATCGTTGAGGTTAGATCTAGAAGAATAGGTGGTTCAACATATCAAATTCCTGTAGAAGTCCCTTCATATAGACAATTTTATCTGGCTTGTCATTGGGTTATTACTTTTGCAAGAAGCAGAAGTGGTAAAAGTATGGCTGAAAAATTAGCGAATGAAATTATTGATGCATATAAAAATCAAGGCTCTTCAATTAAGAAAAAAGAAGATACACATAAAATGGCTGAAGCTAATAGAGCTTTTGCACATTTAAGATGGTAATTAATTTTCGATTGCGTGCGCTGGAGAAAAGATTAATAATCTTTATCTGACTTAAATTCTCAAATAAATTTAAGTTTTATCTCCATCACGCTTTCTATATATACATTAAGTTAATTCAGATTTTTGAATTTACTTTTATTTATTATGTTCAAATAAATTATATTTAATAATAGTTAAGGTACATATATGACATTAAAGATTCCATTAGAAAAGTATAGAAATATTGGTATTATGGCCCATATCGATGCTGGAAAGACAACAACTACTGAAAGAATTTTATATTATACTGGTAAAACTTATAAAATTGG
Source organism: uncultured Brachyspira sp. (assembly GCA_964454835.1). GTDB lineage: Bacteria > Spirochaetota > JAAYUW01 > JAAYUW01 > JAAYUW01 > Exilispira. The sequence continues at coordinate 53,380 of CAYVTU010000013.1, read as the reverse complement.
TGAAGTGCATGATGGTGCTGCTGAAATGGATTGGATGGTTCAAGAAAAGGAAAGAGGAATAACCATAACTTCCGCTGCCACAACAACTTTCTGGCTTAATCATAGAATTAATATTATTGATACTCCGGGGCATGTCGATTTTACAGCAGAGGTTGAAAGATCTCTTAGAGTATTAGATGGAGCATTGGCTGTTTTTTGCGCTGTAGGAGGGGTTGAACCTCAGAGTGAAACAGTATGGAGACAGGCAAATAAATATAAAGTCCCTAGAATTATTTATGTTAATAAAATGGATAGGGTTGGAGCAGATTTTTTTAATGTAAGGGATCAAGTCATAGATAAGCTAAGTGCAAAACCTGTTGTCATCCAGATTCCTATTGGTTCAGAATCAAATTTTAAGGGTGTAATAGACCTTATAAAAATGAAAGCTATAATTTGGGAATCTTATGAAAGTAATGCACCTTTTTCAGAACAAGAGATTCCCCAAGAATATAAATCATTGGCAGAGGAATATAGAGAAAAAATGCTAGATGCTATTTCTGAACAGGATGATAAAGTTTTAGAAAAATACTTATCAGGTGAAGAAATTTCTGAAGATGAAATTAGAGAATGTTTAAGAAAGGGCACAATATCTATGGATTTCTATCCTATGATATGTGGTTCCTCTTTCAAGAATGTTGGTGTTCAGACTATGCTCGATGCAATAGTATATTATCTGCCTTCACCAATAGATATTGCTGATGTAGAAGGCGTGCATCCAAAAACCAGAGAAAACATAAAAAGAAAAGCAAGTGAATCAGAGCCTTTTTCTGGTCTTGCATTTAAAATAATGAGTGATCCTTATATTGGTAAACTTACATTTTTAAGGATATATTCTGGTAGAATAAGTCAAGGAGATGAAGTATATAACTCTTCCAAAGAAAAAAATGAAAGAATTGGAAGAATTGTCTTAATGCATGCAAATAAAAAAGAAGAAATAAAAGAAGCTGGCGCAGGTGATATTATTGGCCTTATAGGATTAAAAAATACTCAGACAGGTGATACTTTATGCCTTCATCATTCACCAATAATTCTTGAATCCATGGATTTCCCTGATCCAGTTATTTCTGTTGCTATTGAACCTAAAACAAAAGCAGAATATGATAAACTTTCTATTGCATTAGGAAAACTAGCAGAAGAAGACCCAACATTTAAGATTAATGTTAATGAAGAAACAGGTCAAACAATAATAAGAGGTATGGGAGAATTACATCTTGAAATAATTGTTGACAGAATTAAAAGAGAGTATAAAGTTGAGGCGAACATCGGAGCACCACAGGTTGCATACCGTGAAACAATAAATAAAAAGATAAAAACTGAAGGCAAATATATTAGGCAATCTGGTGGAAAAGGTCAGTATGGACATGTTATTATAGAAGTTGAGCCTCTTGAGAGAGGAAAAGGCTTTGAGTTTGTAGATAAGGTAGTTGGCGGAAGAATTCCAAAAGAATTTATTCCTTCTGTAAAAAAAGGTATTGAATCAGCTATTGAAAATGGAGTTCTTGGAAGCTATCCTGTTACAGACATCCGTGTTAACTTGCTTGATGGTTCATATCATGAGGTAGACTCATCAGATCTTGCATTCCAAATTGCAGCATCGATGGCTTTTAAAAATGCTTGCAAAGATGCAGATCCAGTTCTTCTTGAACCAATTATGGCATTAGAGGTAATCATTCCTGAAGAATACCTTGGCGAGGTTATGGGTGATTTAAATAGCCGAAGAGGTAAAATTCACGGAATGGTCGATTCTGTTAGTGGTAAGATAATTAAAGCAGAAGTGCCATTAAGTTCAATGTTCGGTTACGCGACAGTCTTACGCTCAAAGACACAAGGAAGAGGAACTTATACTATGATGCTTGATCATTATAGCGAAGTTCCACAATCCATTGCAAAAGAATTACTAAAATGATTTTTTCTTATTTGTAAAACAATTAAGAATTATTATGTTTATGGATAATAAGACAATAAAATTGTCTTTTTAAATAAAAATGATATTGATTTTTATCAACCAAAAAGATAAGTAAGTGGTTGATAAAAAGCATTTTTTAATTAGTATAGGAGGAAATAAAAATGGCAAAAGAAAAGTTTAATCGTTCTAAACCACACATGAATGTTGGTACAATTGGACACGTTGACCATGGTAAAACAACTCTTACTTCTGCTATAACAAGATATTGTGCTGCTTTAGGAAGAGCTGTTGCAAAAAAATATGATGAAATTGACAATGCACCTGAAGAAAAAGCAAGAGGAATAACCATCAATACTCAGCATGTTGAGTATGAAAGTGAAAAGAGACACTATGCTCATATAGACTGTCCGGGGCACGCAGACTATATTAAAAACATGATTACTGGTGCTGCTCAGATGGATGGAGCAATCTTACTTGTTTCTGCAAACGAAGGTCCAGAAGCGCAAACAAGAGAACATATCCTTCTTGCCAGACAGGTCAATGTTCCATCAATAATAGTTTTCCTTAATAAAGTTGATATGGTTCCAGATCCCGAGCTTATCGATTTAGCTGAAGAAGAAACAAGAGAACTTTTATCTAAATATAATTTCCCTGGAAAAGAAATACCTGTTATTAGAGGTTCTGCTTTAAAAGCCATGGAATATGAAGGAAATGATGTAAATTCTGAGCCATGGAAACCTATCGCACAGCTTTTAAAAGCAATGGATGATTATTTCCCAGATCCAGTTAGAGATCTTGATAAACCATTTTTAATGCCTATAGAAGATATTTTCTCTATCAAGGGTAGAGGAACAGTTGTCACTGGTAGAGTCGATAGAGGTAAGATAAAAGTCAACGATAAAGTTGAAATTGTCGGTTTTGGTGAAACAAAAGAAACAGTTATTACCGGTGTTGAAATGTTTAGAAAAGAACTCGATGAAGGTCTTGCTGGAGATAATATTGGTCTTCTTTTAAGAGGCGTTGAAAAAGAAGAAGTTGAAAGAGGTATGGTTATTGCTATACCTAAGACAATTACTCCTCATAAAAAATTTGTCGCACAGGTTTATATCCTTTCTAAAGAAGAAGGTGGTAGACATACACAATTTGCTGTTGGTTATAGACCACAATTCTATTTTAGAACAACCGATGTAACTGGAACAATCGCTAAGATTCAGAATGTCCAGACAAATGAAGAAGAACAAGTTGCTCAACCAGGGCAAAACGTCCTTATGACAGTCGAACTTATCTATACAGTTGCTATGGAAAAAGGACTTAGGTTTGCTATTAGAGAAGGTGGTAGAACTGTAGGTGCAGGAGTTGTTGCTGAAATTATTGAATAAAAATAGATGGGGGATTTTTCCCCCATCCAATGTTATCCTGGAGGATGTTTGTGAAAAGCACAAAAATTAGAATTAAGTTGCAAGCTTATGATCATTTAATTCTTGATAAATCAGCTCAAGATATAGTCAAAACACTAAAAAAAGCGAAAGCAGTAGTCAAGGGACCAATTCCTCTTCCTACTAAGATAAAAAGATACACTGTCCTTCGCTCACCATTTATAAATATTGAGAGTAGAGAACAATTTGAAATAAGAATTCATAAAAGAATGATTGATATAATTGAGCCTTCTGATGATGCTAAAAACGCTTTGATGGGATTAGAGCTTCCTCAAGGTGTTTACGCAGAAGTAAAACAATTATAAATTAAAGAAAATCAAAATTATAATGCAAAAGAGGTTAAATTATGATGGGCTTAATAGGTAGAAAAATTGGTATGACTGAAATATTTGATAATTCCGGTAAGCAAATTCCTGTTACAGTAATAAAAGTTGGCCCATGTACTGTTCTTGAAGTTAAAAATAAAGATACACATGGTTATAACGCTGTAAAGATTGGTTTTGAAGAAATAAAAGAAAATAAACTTAATTCACCTAAAAGAGGTTATTTTGAATCTTTAAATTTAAAGCTTAAAGAACAAAATAAAGATATAAAAATTTCTCCAAAAGCTGTAGTTAGAGAATTTAGAATAAATGATAATGAATTGACTATGCAAGTTGGAGAAGATTTAGATGTATCAATTTTTGAAAATATTAAATATGTAGATATAGTTGGTAAATCAAAAGGACGTGGATTTACCGGAATGGTTAAAAGATTTAATGCTTCAAGAGGTAGGATGACTCATGGTTCGAAATTTCATAGAGGTTTAGGTGGTACTGCTATGAGAGAACAACCAGGTAGAGTTTATCCTTTTAAAAAAATGCCAGGGCATTATGGAAATGAACAGGTTACTGTACAAAATTTGGAAATTGTTAAATTATTAAAAGAAGAAAATATTTTATTAGTTAAAGGTGCTGTTCCTGGTGGTAAAAACAACCTTGTCCTTATCAAAAAATCTATAAAAAGAGTTGATAATAAATAATATATTCCTTGAAAAGGAAGGGAAAAACTATGCAAGTTACAATTTATTCGCTTGAAAATAAGCCAAAAGAAGAAATACAGATATCAGATTTAATGTTTAATGCAAAGGTAAATAATTATCTTATCTGGCTTGCTGTAACATGTGAAGAAGCTAATAAAAGAGCGGGTGTAGCTGATACAAAGACAAAAGCTGAAGTTGAAGGCTCTGGGGCAAAACCATGGAGACAGAAAGGTACAGGTAGAGCAAGAGTTGGAACAAAAAGAAATCCTGTATGGAGAAAAGGTGGAGTCGCTTTTGGACCGCACCCAAGATCTTACAGAAAAAAAATAAATAAAAAAATGAAAAAATTAGCTTATATTTCTCTTTTCTCATTAAAGATGAAAAAAAACCAGGTTAAAATAATTGAAGATATAAACCTTGAAGATTCAAAAACAAAAAATCTGCTAAAAGTATTAAAACCTTTTGATATTAAAAACAATACAGTATTAATTTATGGTGATAAAAAATTTATGAATGATATCAACAATATTCAAGTTCTTACAATTTCTGAAAATGATAGAAATATCAAAGTTGCTGCACAAAACTTATCTAACCTTACTACTCTTCACTGGAATAATCTAGCAGCAAAAGAAATTTTTTATTCACATGAAGTTCTAATAACTGCAAGTGCATTGCATTATTTAGAAGAAAAATATCTTCCATTAGTAACACCAAAAGTAAATGCTGTATAAAGAAAAAATTAAAATAAAAGATTTAAAATAGAAGGAAAGAAAAATGAAACTTGAATATCATAATATTATTTTTAAACCAGCTTTTAACGAAAAATCCACAAATCTTCAAAAAAACAATAAATATACCTTCTATATTCATCAAGACGCTAATAAAAAAATGATTGCAGAAGCAATTAAAAATCTATTTAATGTTACGGTGGTTGAGGTTAATATAATTAATTTACCAAGAAAACCAAAACAAAGAGATAGATTTCATCCTGGATATACAAATTTCAGGAAAAAAGCAATAGTTACTATTGCTAAAGGTCAACAAATAAAAGAATTGATTGTAGAATAGTGAGGTTATCATGGGATTAAAGAGTTATAGACCAAATACGCCAGGACAGAGATTTAAGACATCTTTGGATTTTTCAGAAATTACAAAAGATAAACCATATAAAAAACTGACAGTTTATATTCCAGAAAAGGCTGGAAGAAATAATTTTGGTAGAGTTACGATGAGAAGAAGAGGTGCGGGTCATAAGAAATGCTACAGAATTATTTCTTTTAATAGGAACATGTTTGATATCAATGCAAAGGTAGAATCTATAGAGTATGATCCAAACAGAACAGCTAGAATAGCTTTAATCTGCTATGATAATGGAATTAGAAGATATATTTTAGCTCCAGATGGTCTTAAAGTTGGTGATAAAATCACAGAAGGCGAAAATGCTCCTATAAAGGTTGGTAATGCACTTCCTCTAACTAAAATACCAGTTGGTACTCTAATACATAATGTTGAAATGCATCCAGGAAAAGGTGGTCAGCTTGCTAGAGCTGCTGGAACTTTCTGCCAACTTTCTGGTTATGAAAAGGATTACGCTATTTTAACCATGCCTTCTGGAGAAATAAGATATGTATTTTCTAAGTGTTATGCAACAATTGGTGTTGTATCAAATATTGATCAGAAAAATGTTGTCATAGGTAAAGCCGGAAGAAATAGATGGCTTGGTAAAAGACCTAAGGTTCGAGGTGTTGCAATGAACCCAGTTGACCATCCTATGGGTGGTGGTGAAGGAAGAGGTAAAGGAAATCATCCTCAATCTCCTTGGGGAACTCCTGCAAAAGGATACAAGACAAGAAAGAAAAAGAATCGCTCAAATGCTTTTATAATTAAAAGGCGTAAGTAATCGATTTTAGGAGATAAAATATGTCACGCTCAATTAAAAAAGGACCATATGTTGAAAATAGTCTTTTTAAAAAAATCAGTGAACTAGCAAAGAGTTCAAACTCTCAAAAAACAGTTAAAACATGGTCAAGGGAATCAACCATCATTCCAGAAATGATAGGTTTTACAATTAATGTTTACAATGGAAAGAAATTTGTCCCAGTTTTTATTACAGAGCATATGATTGGGCATAAGTTAGGTGAATTTGCCCCAACTAGATTGTTTAAAGGGCATAGAAGTTCAGAAAAAGTTGCTCAAGCTAAGTAAAAGAAAAGGAATAGTCTTATGAAATCAAGGGCAATAGAAAAATTTATTAGAGTTTCTCAAACAAAAGTACTCAGGTATTCTAGAGAAGTTTCTCCCGGAATGCTTGTTAATGAAGCAATCAATAAGCTGACTTTTGTCAATACAAAAGGCGCTAAGGTTTTGAAAAAAGCTTTAGAATCAGCAAAAGCTAATATGATTAGTATGGCTACCACTCATAACATTGATATTGATGATACTACATTTACAGTTGAAAAAATATCTGTACTTAAAGCTCCAACATATAGGAGATTAAGAAGAAGAGGTAGAGGCCATGCCGATGTTATTTCAAAAAGAAATTCCCATATTTATGTCGAGATTTCTGATGAAAGATTAAAAAACAAGCAGGAGAGGGGGAACTAAATGGGTCAAAAAGTTAATCCTGTTGGACTTAGATTAGGCATATCTACAGATTGGCAGTCAAAATGGGTCGCAAAGTTTAATCATGAAGATTATGCTAGAAAATTAGTTGAAGATCAGGCTATTAGAAAATTTATACTAAAATCAATCAAAGATGCTGCTATCGCTAGAATAGAAATAATTAGAGAAATAGATATTCTAAAAATAGTTATTCATACTGCAAGACCAGGAGTAGTAGCTGGACAGAAGGGTAAAACAATTGAAGATTTAAGACAAAAATTGATTAAAAAAGTTATTCAAACAGTTAAACCCGATAATGTTAAAATATCTATTCAAGAAGTTAAAGAAAGATATACTTCTGCTGTTCTCGTTGGTGAAAGTATAAAAACAGCTATTGAAAGTAGAGCAAATTATAAAAAAGCAATCAAAAAAGCAATGGAAAATGCCATGAAAAGTGGTGCTTTAGGAGTCAGAGTAAAAGTATCTGGAAGACTTGGAGGAGCTGAAATAGCTAGAACTGAACAGTTTGCAGATGGGCAGATACCTCTTTCAACATTAAAAGCAAAGATTGATTACGCTGTATCCGAAGCACTAGTTACCCTTGGAATTATAGGTATTAAAGTTTGGATTTATCTTGGTGATGTTGATAATATGAAAGGAGATACCCATGTTACAACCCGCTAGAACAAAATATAGAAAACAGCAAAGAGGTAGAAATAAAGGAGAAGCTACAAGAAATAATAAAATCGCCTTTGGAGATTATGCTCTTGTAGCATTAGAAAATGGTTATCTTACACCTAATCAGATTGAATCTGCTAGAATTACAATTACTAGAAATGCAAAAGGTGCTGTTAAATTATGGATAAAAATTTTCCCCGACATTCCTTATACTAAAAAACCTCTAGAAACCAGGATGGGTAAAGGTAAAGGTGCAGTGGATCATTATGTAGCAAGAATCAAAAGAGGAGCAATTCTTTATGAGCTTGGTGGCCAAATAAGTGAAAATGATGCACTGGAAGCATTGAAGCAGGCATCTTTCAAGTTACCTATTAAATGCAAAATAGTTAAAAGAAACATATTAACAGGGGTTTAACAATGAAAAAAGAGATGGCAGATATTGTTAATGCAAAAAGCGAAGAAATAATAAATACACTTAGTGAATTATCTAGAAAACTTGTTGATATTAGAATTAAAGCAGAATATGGTGAAGTAAAAGACACATCTCAGTTAAAAAAAATTAAGAAACAGATAGCTAGATACAAAATGATACTTCATCAAAGAGGTATATCAATATAAGGAGTCATGTGATGGAAAAAAAGCAATCTCATAGGAAATTTTTTCAAGGTATTGTAGTTTCAGATAAAATGGATAAAACCGTTGTTGTAAGAGTAGAAACCTTGAAAATGCATCCAATTTATAAAAAATATGTAAAGAAATGGAAAAAATATAAAGTTCATGACGAAAAAAATGTTGCGAAAGAAGGTGATGTCGTTCTTATTGGTGAAACAAGACCACTTTCTGCAACAAAATATTTTGAGCTTATTGAAATAGTTAAAAAACAAGGATAAGAAAGAGGTGCACTATGATTCAGCAAGAGACAATATTGAGAGTTGCTGACAACAGCGGAGCTAAACTATTGAAATGTATTAAAGTATTGAATCATTCTAAAATTAGATATGCATATGTTGGAGATATAATTGTATGCTCTGTTTTTGAAGCAATTCCAAACTCCAATATTAAAAAAGGGCAAATAGTTAAAGCTGTTATAGTTAGAACTAAAGATGTTATTAAAAGACAGGATGGTTCGTGCATTAGATTTGATGAAAATGCAGCTTGTATTGTTGATAAAGATAAAAATCCTATAGGAACTCGTATTTTCGGACCTATAGCAAGAGAATTAAGAGATAGAGATTTTGCGAAAATTGTTTCTCTTGCTCCAGAGGTTTTATAAGTGAGGAATTTATGAAATTAAAAATAAAAAAAGATGATAATGTCGTTGTTATAACAGGAAAGGATAAAGGCAAAAAAGGTAAGGTAATTGCTGTATATCCTGATGCTAATAGAGTATTAGTATCTAATATTAATCTTAGAAAAAAAACTATTAGACAACAAGATCAGATGATGGATAAGAATTTCGCTGAAAGAGAAGTTCCTATTCATATTTCAAATGTTATGATTGTATGTCCTCATTGTAAAAAACCCGCAAGACTTGGTAGAAGATTAGAAGAAAATCATAAAAGATTCTGCAGAAAATGCGGGAAAGATATTGATTAGTATAATCAGGAAGAGGTAAAGCTATGGCTCAATTAAAAGAAAAATATAAGAAAGAAGTTATTCCAGTATTAAAAGAAAAATTTAAGTACTCTTCCATAATGGAAGTACCTAAAGTCGAAAAGGTAGTGTTAAATGTTGGTGTTAGTGAAGCTGTTGTAGACAGAAAATTTGTCGATGAAGCAATCAAAGATATTGAAAAAATTGCAGGGCAAAAACCTGTAAAAACAAAGGCAAAAAAATCTATTAACCAATTTAAAGTCAGACAGGGTCAGGAATTAGGAGTAAAGGTTACACTTAGAAAAGAAAGAATGTGGGAATTTCTCTATAAATTTATTAATGTTGCCTTGCCAAGAATTAGAGATTTCAAAGGCATAGCTGTTAGAGGTTTTGATGGTAAAGGTAACTTTACTTTGGGTATAAGGGAACATATTATTTTCCCTGAAATTGAGTTTGAATCCACAGAAAAAATAAGAGGTCTTTCGATTACTATAGTTACTACTGCTAAAACTGATGCTGAATGTAAAGAATTACTTGCAGCTTTAGGTGTTCCATTCAGGAGGTAAGATAAATGGCAAGAAAAGCGATGATTGAAAAATCCAAAAGAAAACCAAAATACGCTATTCGTAAACATAATAGATGTAGAATATGCGGTAAACCTCGTGCTTATTATCGAGATTTCGGAATTTGCAGAATCTGTCTTAGAAAATTGGCAGGTGAAGGTAAAATTCCTGGATTAAAAAAAGCTTCATGGTAAGGAGTGGCAAATGTATTCAGATCCAATAAGTGAGATGACGACTAAAATTTTTAATGCTCAAATGGCTAACAAACCTGATGTTACTGTAAGTTATTCAAAATTAAAAGAATCAATTTTAAATATTTTAAAAATAAAAGGTTTTATCCAAGATTATTCAATTGAATCATATACTTCAAATTCAGATATTAAACAGATTCATGTTGTTTTACGATATACATCAGACAGAAAACCTGTAATTAATGGAATTAAAAGGATGTCTAAACCATCTAGAAGAGTATATCATTCAGTTGAAGATATCAAACCAATTATGAATGGTTTTGCAGTTGGAATATACTCTACAAATAAAGGAGTATTATCTGACAAAGAAGCTAAAAAGGAAAATGTTGGTGGAGAATATCTTTTTTATATATGGTAAAAATGAAACATTAGAAATTAGGAGATTGTTATGTCTCGATTAGCAAAAAAACCTTTAATTATACCTTCAAATGTTAAAATTTCTATTCAGAATGATGGCAATTTTTATAAAATTGAGGCTAAAGGTCCAAAAGGAAATTTAGTTAAAAATATTAGAAATGATGTAGAAATTAAACAAACTGGTTCAAATTTGACATTTGCATACAATGGTAATGATAATTCAAAAAAAGCGATGGTTGGTACTACAATTAGAATAATTAATTCTATGATCGAGGGTGTTACAAATGGGTACTCTAAGACTTTAACTCTTTTTGGAGTTGGTTATAAGGCTACTTTGAAAGGTAAAAATATTGAATTTGAAATAGGTTTATCTCATCCTGTTATTTATCAATTACCCTCTTCAGTTGATGTTAAAATTGAACAGACAAAGCTTACATTTACAAGTTGTGATAAAGAAATTTTAGGATTAACTGTTCAAAAAATAAGAGATCTTAAGAAACCAGATGTTTATAGAGGTAAAGGGTTTAGATTTGAAGGTGAAAATCCAGTTAGAAAAACTGGTAAGAAAACAGCTGCAAAATAAAAGCTTTTAAGGAGCTATTGTTATGATCGATAAAATTGAAATTAAAAAAGAACGAAGAATTAGAAGAAAATTCAGAGTAAAAAAGAAAATTTCTGGAACAGAAGCAAGACCTAGACTTGTAGTATATAGAAGCAACCTGTATCTTTATGCTCAAATTATTGATGATACAAAGGGTTTTACTATTTTAGGTTCTTCATCAAAAAAAATTGGTAAACCATGTAATGTAAAAGTAGCAGAAAAATTTGGTGAAGAATTTGGCAAAGCCTTGAATGAAAAAGGTATACAAAAAGTTGTATTCGATAGAAATGGTTTTTTATATCATGGTAAAATTAAAGCATTTGCTGATGCTGTTAGAAAATCAGGAATTATTTTTTAGTTTTTGTAAATAAGGAGAAAATGGATGAGTGCAAATTTTGCTGATAGAGAAATAATTGAAAAAACCGTTAGGCTAGGAAGAACTGCCAAGGTAGTAAAAGGTGGTAGAAGATTTTCTTTTAATGCTCTGGTTGTTGTTGGTGATAGAAGTGGAAACGTAGGATATGGTTTTGGTAAAGCAAAAGAAGTACCTATGGCTATAGCTAAAGCTACAAGACATGCAAAAAGAAATCTTGTAGAAGTAAAGATTAAAAAAACAGGTGAAAAAGGTGAAAATGTAACTATTCCTTTTCCAATTACCTTTAAATATAAGTCATCTGTAGTTTTATTGAAACCAGCAGCTCCCGGAACTGGAATAATAGCTTGTAGTCCAGTAAGAGCTGTTTTAGAAGCAGCAGGAATCAATAACATTTTGACAAAATCACTTGGTTCAAATAGCCCTATTAATCTTGTTAAAGCGACAATTTTAGCTCTTCAACAGATGAAGACAAAAGAAGAAGTTGCTATGATTAGAGGTGTTGAACCAAAAAATTTATTTAAATAACATTTTGCTGGAGTTGTTTTATGAAAAAAATATCGATAACACTAATTAAATCACCTATTGGTTACAAGAAAGATATAAGAGATACTGTTAGAGCGTTAGGATTAAGAAAATTGCATCAAAAAATATATAAACCAGAAAACCCAGCAATTTTAGGGATGGTACAAAAAGTATCATTTCTTGTGAAAGTTGAAAATGCTTAAATCATATTTAATGTGAGGAATGAAGTATGGAAATTAAATTAAAAAATGCACCTGGTGCTACCAAAGATAGAAAAAGAGTTGGAAGAGGCCAGGCTTCTGGTTTAGGAACTACTTCTGGAAAAGGAAATAAAGGTCAAAAATCAAGAAAAGGATATTCAAGAAAAGCTGGTTTTGAAGGCGGCCAGATGCCTTTATATAGAAGAGTTCCAAAAAGAGGATTCAGTAATTATCCTTTTAAAAAAGAATACCAGGAAGTCAATGTAGATTTATTAAGTTGTTTTGATAACAATTCAACAATAACAAATCTTGATCTATATGAAGTTGGTTTGATTCAAAACATAGAAAAGCCATTTAAAATTCTTGGGAAATTACCTCTTAATAAATCTATTAATATTCAACTAAGAACTATTTTAAATGGTAAGAAGAAAGTCTTATTAGACAAATGCACAAAAGGCGCAAAGGAAGTTATTGAAAAGGCTGGCGGAAAGGTTCTTATCCAATAATCGGAGGATCTAAATGAGCAAAAACAAAAAAAGAATAATGATGCCTGGTGGTCCTAAAGAAATAGATGGCGCAAGTTTTACCGTCTTATCAGGACTGGCTGCTATATTTGAGATTAAAGAAGTAAGATTCAAATTTTTTATAACACTATTTATATTAATTATATATAGACTTGGTGCTCACCTTCCAGTTCCTGGAATCGATGTAAATGCTCTTGCTCAAGCCGTAAATGCAAATGCAGGTGGTTTGATGGATTTCATCGATATGTTTGCAGGTGGTGCTTTAAGAAGATTTACACTATTTACTCTTGGTATCATGCCTTACATTTCTGCTGAAATTATTATGCAGCTTTTAATGTCAATAGTTCCAGCATGGAAAGAAATGATGCAGGATGATCAGGAGAAAGGTAAAGATTTCATGCAATTCTGGTCAAGAGCTTTGACTATTGTCTTAGCCGCTGTACAATCTTCTTTATTTATCCGTTATATGATAGAGCAAAATGCATCATCAACTACACCATTTATTCTTATTAATTCTGTTCCTTTATTTTATGCAGTTTCAGTTCTAGCCATTACTTCTGGAACAATGTTTTTAATATGGCTTGGAGATAAAATAGATGAGTTTGGATTGGGTAATGGTGCTTCCATAATTATTTTCGCAGGTATTATTTCAAGAATGCCCTCAGCTTTAAGACAGCTTTATAAAACAGCTATTGAAAGAAATATCTTCTTAATGATAGCTGTACTTGTTATGTTTGTCTTTATTGTCATCCTTATTATATATGTTCAAAGAGGAAAGAGGAAGATGATGGTTGGTGGATCAAAGGCTATAAGAGGCGGAAAAGTGGCTATGATTCCAGCTTTCCCATTAAATATACCTATTAACCCAGCAGGTGTTATTCCAATCATCTTTGCTTCGATATTTCTTCAATTTCCTGGACAATTACTTGCTCCATTTGTAGGTAAATCCGCTATTATTCAAAAAATTGTCGCGGCTTTATATCCTGGAACTAGTTGGTATATATTGATAAATACAATTCTTATTATTCTTTTTACTTATTTTTATTCTCAATTCCAACTTAATCCGACTGATATTGCAAATTATCTCTCTAAATCTGGTAGAACATTAAAAGGTAAAAGAGCAGGCGGAGATATTGCTCCAGAAATTCAAAGAACTGTAAATAGAATAATTTTACCTGGTGCAATTTTCCTCGCGTTTATCGCAGCAGTACCTGATGTTGTCAATAAATTATTTAACTTACCTCATGAATTTACTTACATAATGGGTGGTACTTCTATTTTGATTACAGCTGGAGTAGCTTTTGACATTGCTACAAGGCTAGAAAGCATTAGAAGATTCAGGTTAAGAGGTTAATTGAATGATACTTTTTATGTATGGTTTACCTGGTTCGGGTAAAGGTACTCAAAGTGAGTTATTAAAAGAAAAATACAACTTTATTCATCTTTCTACTGGAGATATTATTAGAGACATTATCGCCAATAAGAAGGAAGGATGGGAAGAGTTAAATTCTTATGTTTCAAATGGAAAATTAGTTCCAGATAATATTATAAATAGAATTTTTATTGATACTTTAAAAAACAAAGGTTTAGAAAATAATTATATTATTGATGGATATCCAAGAACGATTAATCAATTAGAGTTGATTGAAAAGGAATTAAAAAATCTTGGAAGTATTGAGACAATTCATGTCTATATAAATTGTAATGAAGAAAAGATTATTAAAAGAATTACATCTAGAAGAGTATGTGAAAAATGTGGATCTATTTTTAATATTGAACTTGACAAAGATATACAAAATTGCAAATTTTGTGGAGGGAAATTATATTTAAGATCTGATGATGAATATTCAGTTATCAAAAAAAGAATAGAAGAATATAAAAATAAGACTATTCCAGTTATAAATAAGCTAAAAGATGAAAATATTCTTTTCAATATTGATGGTGATAGAGATATTAAAGTCATTTTTGATGATATAGTTCAATTGTTAAAGGGGAAAGATTTATAATGCCAAAAGAAGATGTAATAACACTTCAAGGAGAAGTTGTTGAAGTTTTACCAAAAACCTTGTTTAAGGTAAAACTGGATAACGGACATATAATAACAGCACATCTGGCTGGTAAGCTAAGAATGTATAATATAAGGCTTCTTCAAGGAGATAGAGTTCAAGTAGAGCTTTCTCCTTATGATCTAACGAAAGGAAGAATTACTTATAGAATAAAATAAATATGATTCTATAATTAATCTTTTATAAATTAATTTTTAATATTTTCTGGAGGTTTAGATGAAAGTAAGATCATCTGTTAAAAAAATTTGCGATAAATGCAAGGTTGTAAAAAGAGATGGTATAGTTAGAGTTATATGCGAAAACCCAAAACACAAACAAAGACAGGGTTAATTGAGGAGGAATATAGATGGCTCGAATAGCTGGTGTTGAATTACCAAATAAAAGAATTGAAGTTGCTCTTACTTATATTTTTGGGATAGGTAGATCTACTTCAAATAAAATCTTGAAAGAAACAAATATTAATAAAGACAAAAGAACAAATGAACTCTCTGATGAAGAAATTCAAAAATTAAGATCTATCATCGAAAAAACATTGAAAGTCGAAGGTGATTTAAAAAATGAAGTCGCATTAAATATTAAAAGACTCAAAGATATTAGATGTTATAGAGGGCTGCGACATCAAGCAAGTTTGCCTGTTAGGGGTCAAAGAACACGAACAAATTCAAGAACAAGAAAAGGTCCTAGAGGTAACAGAATTGGTGCTAAGAAAAAGAAAGCAGCAGCAAAGGAGTAATTGAAATATGGCTAAACAAAAAACCAAGAAAAAAGCAAGACATGTAGTTCCTTATGGAAGATGTTATCTTAATTGTTCCTTTAATAATACTATTGTTACATTTACAGATAATAATGGAAATGTTTTAGGTTGGTCAAGTTCTGGAGCAAATAATTTTAGAGGAGCAAAGAAATCTACTCCATTTGCAGCACAAATAGTTGTTGAAACTGCTTGCAATGCCATAAAAGATTATGGTTTAAGAGAAGTAGAAGTATTTGTAAATGGTCCAGGAATGGGTAGAGAAGCAGCTATAAGGGCTCTTTCTCAAAATGGGCTTTTTATAAGGGCAATCACCGATGTTACTCCTATTCCACATAATGGTTGTAGACCTAGAAAAAAAAGAAGAATGTAAAATAAAAT
Source organism: uncultured Brachyspira sp. (assembly GCA_964454835.1). Lineage (GTDB taxonomy): Bacteria > Spirochaetota > JAAYUW01 > JAAYUW01 > JAAYUW01 > Exilispira. Next base: position 37,514 of record CAYVTU010000013.1, on the reverse strand, counting down.
TAATAAAGGGGCTGTAAATATATGGCAAGAAATTATGAAACTAAATGTAAACTTTGCCGAAGAGAAGGTGATAAACTATTTTTAAAAGGTGATAGATGTTATTCTAAAAAATGTCCAATAGACAAAAAAAGATTTATTAAAAGCAGAAACATGAAATTATCTGATTATGGACTTCAATTAAGAGAAAAACAGAAAATCAAAAGATATTACGGTGTTCTAGAAAGACAGTTTAGAGTTTATTTTGCTAGAGCTTTAAGAATAAGACAGGGTCTTACTGGTGAAAACTTATTATCACTTTTAGAATCAAGATTAGACAATACAATTTACAGAATGAATATTGCTAAATCAAGAAACCAAGCAAGACAATTTGTTCTTCATGGTATGTTTAACATTAATGGAAAAAAGATAAATATTCCTTCATATAATGTTCAGCCAGAAGATATTATCTCTCTTTCAATACATGGAGAAAAAAATAAAGAATTATTATCTATATTGGAACAGAATAAAGATTCTAAACCAGATGCAGAATGGCTTACTTTTGATTTTGAAAAAAAAGAGGGTAAAATTTTAAGATTACCTTTAAGAAGAGATATACCACAGAACTTTAACGAACAACTTGTCGTCGAATTCTATTCTAAATAGTTGGAAATAAAGAGGGAATAATGGATAAAAATATTTTACAACATCTTCAGCTTCCTTCCAACATTGTTTTTGAATCGAGCGAAGAAGATATCTTTTACGGAAGATTCATAATGAAACCTTTAGAAAAAGGTTATGCTATTACAATTGGTAATAGCCTTCGAAGAGTTCTTCTTTCCTCTCTTCATGGTTATGCTATATCTAGTATTAAAATTGAATATCAAGAAAAAGGTGAAAAAAGAAATTTTGTAAAATCTGAATTTGATAATATACCTAATATAGTTTTGGAAGATACATTAACAATTATTAGTAATTTAAAGAAGGTAAGGTTTACATTAAATACAGAAACTCATAAAAAAACATTTAATGTAGAAATTTCTGGACCTATTGAAGTAACCGCAAAAATGCTTTCGAATTCTGATATGAATATCATAAATCCTGATAGCTATCTTTTTAATATAACAAAAGAAGGCAAGATATTTTTAGAATATACAGTTGAATGGGGAAAGGGTTTTATTGCTGCTGAGAAAAAATTAGATTTACTTGATAAAATAGGTGTTATACCTATAGATTCTATTTTTTCTCCTGTTAAAAAGGTAAATTTTCAGATTGAGGCAGCAAGAGTAGAAAATATTACAGACTATGAATCATTAATTCTAGATGTTTGGACAGATGGTACTATAAAACCGAAAGACGCTATTGAGCAGGCTTCATATATTATTATTCAATATTTTTCTAAATTTATTACAAGTATAAAAGATGAAAAAGAAATTTTTGATATTGAATCTATAAGCGAAGAATCAATTAATGATAAAGACGCTAAGTTAATACAGATTTTAGACCAATCACTAGATGTTTTGGAATTCACAGAAAGAATTAAAAATTGTTTTAATTCAGCAAATATTAGGACTTTTAAAGAATTACTAAGTAAAACCGAATCAGAGATAGAAAACTTAAAGAATTTTGGCAAGAAATCTTTAGAAACGGTTATAGATAAATTAAAAGAAAGAGGTCTATCTTTAAATATGAAAGAAGAGATAGAACGAGTCGAAAAAATCTATAAAAAAAATAATGATTAAAATATAATTTTTAAGGATAATAATATGAGACATTTAGTTAATAAGGCAAAACTTGGCAGAACAAAAGCTCATAGAGAAGCGATGTTAAGGAATCAAATAACTTCTTTGATTTTATATGGTAAAATTGAAACAACATTGGCAAAGGCAAGATTTTTAAGATCTAATGTTGAGAAGTTAATTACTAGAGCTAAATTAGAAGATTCTGTACATAATAGAAGAATTGCCAGAAAAATAGTTCAAAATAGAGATGCATTATCTAAATTATTTAAAGAAATTGGACCTAAATTTCAAAATAGAAATGGGGGATATACTCGAATAATAAAAACAGGTTTTAGAAAAGGAGATAATTCCCCAATGGCAATTATTGAAATTTTATCTGAATAGATGTTTATAAAAAAAGGGAAGATCTGGAATTATATCAGATTCATTACCTTAGTTCTAATAACTATATTTTTCTTATTTTCTTTATTTCAACTTATCAAATATAAAATACTTGTCCTTATTATTTTGTTTTTATTAATAATACTATTTTATGATTTAAAAAAAGTCATAAATTTATTGATAAGAATAATTATATTGAACATATCGATTATTATATGTAAATTTATTGCTCTTTTATTTAGTACGAATTTCAAAGAAATAAATTTTTTTGTGGAATTTATAAAAATCGCAAATCAAATACTTAATATATCTAATTCGATATTATTATCTTCAATAATTTTCAAAGTATTACCATTAAAAAACTTTGAAAAGTTAAATTTTCTGGAAAATTTCATGTTTAATATAAAAAGTTTGACTATAGAAAAATTTAAGGAAGAAAAGATTAATATAAAATCAATTCCTTCTTTTTTCGCTTATATTATCTATGAAAGTTATAAAATGTACTATATAAAACAGAATCAAGATACGACAAATAAGGCTGAATGAAAATCTATTTTTTATAGATTATATTTTTCAATATTTCTATTTGTTCAGTTTGAGTGTCATCGAACTGAACTCCATAATACCATTTATCTTCGTCTTTCCACCTTCTTCGAGCAAATGCTTTCAATGAAAAAATGTTATCTTCAATTCTAAAATTTAGTTGCATCTCATCTTTTTCAAATAAGTTTGAAGCTATACTGTTATTATCTGAAAAAAATTGAATTCCACCCGCAGAAATGTCTACTATGTTAGCTTCTACTGTAAGATATTCAGTCCTTGTAAAATAATTATTTTTAATTAATGATGCAATAAGTAATTTGGAAAATTCTTCCAGATTATTAATAATATTAAATGCAATTTGAGAATTTTTTTCAACTTCATTCATTAAATAAAGATAACCAATTACAAATTTTTTATAAATAACGGGATAGTATAATTCAGTAAGAATATTTTTTTTCTGTTTTAATAATAATAATTGATTGATTTTTTGAGATGCAACATTAGAATCATTTCCTAAAAGCTTATAATATTCTATTATATCTTCATTAACAATGACTTTCTCAACATCATAAACCTGAGAATCTGGAAAATATTTAAAACTATTGGGAATATAAAAAGATTTACCTGTTTTTACTATTAAAAACTCTTCCAAAGTAGAAGGATTTCGATTTTTAAAAATTACAATAGCATTTTTAGAAAAAACCGACATTTTTCTTCTAAATCCATCGATCATATCCTGAATATTATTTATTGTTTCCAGTTTTAAAAGTGTTTCATCAAAAATCCTAAAAGTCGTAGTTTCTGGAAAATCCAGATGCTCTGTTTTAGATTGAAAAGTAACTGAAACGGTATTTTCTTTTAAAGTGATTCTTTGATACCTTCTCTGAATATTTCTAACAATATTATCTGGAAATGAAATTGTGAATGTTTGAGAATTAACAATCGCTTTAATAGTCGATGTAAACATATGTCGATTATCTCTTACAAAAAATATAAAAGTCAATTTCTGATAAATTGAAAGAGGTAGTTTACAATTATGCTGGATTGTTAAAGTGAAAGCATCATATCTGACAATTGTTCCACTAAATTCATATTTTTCTTTAACAAAAAAGGAGAGAGGGATTTTTTTTGTGAATAATATATCTATAATATATTCTTTTTCAACTCTCGATGAAATATTAGCACTCAATTTTTTCTCCCAATCAATAATACTTTTTCTTCTAAATAATTATTATAATATTTTATAATTTTTTCAAATATTATCATTATATGAATCGTCTACCAAATAAAATTTATTGAAAAAAATTTTTAGTGATTAATTATTTGTCATCAAAATATGAAAGATAGAATAAATAAATTACTCGATGAGATTGACAGTGTTTCTAATAAAAGTAATTTTAAAGAAAAAATTACTCTTGTTGCTGTATCAAAAACTTTTCCAATTGAAAAAATATTACAAGCTTATTCATATGGATTAAATATTTTTGGTGAAAATAAAGTTCAGGAAGCGCTGGCTAAAATAGAAGAATTGAAAGATTATACTGATATTGGTTGGCATTTAATTGGACATCTTCAATCAAATAAAGTTAAAAAATGTAAAGTATTTAAAATGATTCAATCTATAGATTCTATTAAGTTGATTGAAGAAATATCAAAATTTAATGAAACAGAAAAGCCTGAAATTCTAATACAAATAAATTCATCAGGCGAGTTTACTAAATCAGGTTTAAGTTTTGATGAAATTTATCCATTTTTTGATAAAATCTTTGAAACTAATATAGTTAATAAAGTAAATATTAGAGGGCTTATGACTATTGGCCCACTAACTTCTGATGTTGGAAAAATAAGAACGGCTTTTAAAAATACGAGAAAAATTTATGAAGATTTACAGATTAAATATAAACTAAGATTTGATACACTTTCTATGGGGATGAGTGATGATTACAAAATAGCAATTGAAGAAGGTAGTACAATGGTTAGAATTGGCTCTTTGATATTTGGGGAAAGAAAATATGATTGAAATTATAGTATCTATAATTTTTTTTACTTTAATGCTATTTTTATTCTTAAGAATGATATTTTATGCTATTTCATCAAGTAAATCCAACAGCTTTTTAGTTAGAATATCACAGATATTTACGAATAAAACCAACTTTATTTTTAATAAAATAGATAATAGTATTCCTTTTTCAATCGGAAAAATAAGATTAAGTTATATTTTAATAATTCTTTTACTTATGTTGTTGCAAAAATTAATATTTCTTGTAATCAAAAATGGTTGAAAATTCATATTATTAATTCATTTTTGCGAATCTATTAATTAAAATTAATATAGAAAAAATTGCGGGAGAAATAAATGGAAAAAATTAAATATGCTGTAATAGGTGGTTCAGGATTACTAAATCTTGAAAACTTAGTTGTAGAAAAAACACTGGATATTTCAACTCCATTTGGGATGATGTCAGATAAAATTACAGTGGGTTATTTTAAAGGTACTAAACACAAAATAGCATTTTTACCAAGGCATGGTAAGAATCACACAATTATGCCTTCTAATATCCCTCAAAAAGCAAATGTGTGGGGATTAAAATACATAGGGGTTGAAAAGGTGTTTGCTGTATCTGCTGTTGGTTCTCTTAAAGAAAATATAAAACCAGGTGATCTTGTTATTCCATCTCAAATTTTTGATAGAACAAAAAATCGAGAATCCTCTTTTTTTGAAGATGGCTTAGTGGGGCATATACCATTTGGAGAGCCTTTTTGCCCAGTAATTTCAAAATATCTTTATAATACCGTAAAAAGTCTAGGGTATCCCGTTCATAAGGATGAAACTTATGTGTGTATGGAAGGACCAGCTTTTTCTACAAAAGCAGAGTCTGAATTTTATAGAATGCTAAAAGCAGGAATTATTGGTATGACAGCTTTACCAGAGGCAAAATTGTTTAGAGAAGCAGAAATATGCTATACTCTTTTATCTACTGTAACAGATTATGATTGCTGGAAAGAAGGAGAAGAAGCTGTAAATGTAAAGATGGTTTTGGAGACAATGAAAAAAAGCAATGAAATGGTCCATAATATACTGTATAAACTTTTCGAGACATTGCCTGAAGATTTTGAAGAAACCTGTCAATGCCAATATTCATTGATGTACGCTGTTACTACTAAAAAAGAGGGTATATCAGCAGATATTTTAAGGAAACTAGATTTACTTATTGGAAAATATTTTCATATGACCTCAAAAGAGGAATAAAAAATGTGCTATATTTTAATGATGACAATATTCTTTCAACCACTGCTTTTTTCAGAAATAAATAGTTTTTCTTTAAATTTTATTAATTTTTCCATATCAATAAAAGAAAGTTTATATAGTTTAAGTAATTTTCTCTTTTTTAATAATGATAAACCAAAAAAGGAGTCTATTTTTTCAAGAAGCGAAAATCTTTTTTTCTTGTTTTTGCCTTTACTCTATTTTTATTTATCAAATATGGTAAAACTGAGTCAATTATTTACCACTGGAACAATAACAGGTACTTTTTCTGATATTGAAAATCGTTATATCTGGTTTTCAATAATTGGTATAAGCATAAATATAATTGTTCATGATATATTTTATTAGTTATTTAATCGATTTATTAGAGGTAAAAATGAAAAATGAATATTTAAGAAGATTATTACTTGTATTGATAATAATTTTTGTGACAGTCTTTATAGATCAAGTAAGTAAATTTTTAATTTCAAATAACATGGAACTGTATTCCTTGAAATCAATTATTCCAGGAGTGTTTAATTTCAGGTATATTACAAACTATGGTTTTCTTTTAGGAATTGGCTCAAACTTGAATGATGGAAAGACATTTAACGGAGTTGTAATAATAACAATTATTGCGCTTCTGGTTTTATTAGGTTATTTTATATATATCTTTTTTCAAAAATCTACTTCAAATTTCCTATTAATAACTTTTTCCATACTAATTGGAGGAGCATGGGGGAATTTTTTAGATAGATTAATTAAGGGTAAAGTAGTGGATTTCCTTGAATTTGTTCTTCCTTTTCATAGGATAGGCAAAATATATATTGGATCCACTCCTATTTTTAATATGGCTGACTTCTTTGTTACTGTTGGTATCATTTTATTGTTAATCTATTATTTTATTATTGAACCAAAAGAGCATTTAAAACTTAAAAGTGCAGAATTGAATGATCAAGTGAAAGAAACATCAGACGAAAATGTTGATTTACAAGATGATTTAATTAAAGAAGGTAACACTGACAATATTGAATCGGAAAATTCGCAGAAAGAAGAGTCGCCATATTTTTCAGAAAATAATAATGATAAAGATATTTAATGATATTTATTAGTTATAGATGATGAGAATATGCTTACAAATATTAAAGATAAAGATGAAGAAATAGAATTTTTTCAGATAGTAATTCCTAAAAATACTTCATCAATTAGAATAGATAAATTTTTATCAGATTATAGTGGATATTCAAGAAGTAGAATATCAAATTATACTTACAAACTTTTTATAAATAAAAAAGAGGAAAAACTTTCAAAATTAGTAAAACCAGACGATATCGTCGAGGTTTATTTAAAATTACCCGCAGATTACACAGAGATAATTCCACAAAGCTTTGAATTGCAAATATTGTATGAAGATGAATTTTTTTTGATTATCAATAAACCTTTTGGTGTTCCCACTCATCCATCTTTTGGGCATCCATCAAACACGATTTTAAATTATATTAAGTTTTACTTGATGAATAAAAAAATTGATCCTCTTCCTGATTGTGGAATGGTTCATAGACTTGATAAAGACACAGAAGGTATTTTAATATTTGCAAAAACAATTGAAAGTCAGTTGTATTTAAAATCTTTATTCATGGATAGAAAAATTAATAAATCTTATTTTGCCATATTAAATGGTTCAATTAGACCCGATAGTTTTCAATATATTGATATGATAAAACGTGATCCTTCAGATAGATTGAAATACAAAGTTTCTTTAAGTGGAAAAGAAGCTATTTTGTATTATAGTTGCATAGGGAAGAATGATAATTTTAGTGCTGTAAATATTGATTTAAAAACAGGTAGAACACATCAAATTAGAGTTCAATTTTCACATAGAGGATATTTTGTAATTGGAGATCCTATTTATGGTAAAAAACAAGGTAAATTATATGAAAAATATGGAATGCTTTTACTCTCAAAAAAGCTATCCTTTAATCATCCAATAAAAGAAAATATTATTGAAATTGAAATTGAATTACCTGATAGATTTATTAAGTTTTTGAATGATAATTCAATTACTATTAAAGGTAAATGAATATGAAGATAAATATAGGTTTTACCGGAATAACCGGGATGCTTGGGAAAAATTTTCTTGATTATTTTTTTAAAAATAGATTGATAATGGATAAATTTAATATAGTTGGTTTTACTAGAGGAGATTATAATAAACAACTAAATAAATATAATACCAGTAATAACATGTTTTCCTTAAGATCAATCAATTATTATGATAAGGAAAATATAAAAAATAATCTTGAATCTATCGATATTCTTATTCACTCAGCAGGAGTGACAAAAGGTAATTTTTACAAAGAATTTGAAAAAGGAAATATAGAAGTCACAAATAATTTAGTTCAAACTATAAAAGAAGAAAAAATTGATATTAAAAAATTTATTTTTATTTCTACTCAATCTGTACTTGGTCCATCTGATAATTACAGTACTATAAATAAAGAATATTATTTTATAGATGAAGATGCAAAACGAAATCCAATATCTAGCTATGGAGTAAGCAAGGCAAAAGCGGAAGAGTTAATTATAAATTCCAATCTGAACTGGACAATCATAAGGTTTCCGACAATTTTTGGTAAATATGAAATGGATTCCCTTCAACTATTTAAGATAGCAAATAAAGGAATCATAATTGATACATCCTGGCAAGATTTTGTTTTGTCTTATATTTTAGCTGAAGATGCCGTAGAATTAATATTTAAAATAATAGAAACAAGTATAGAAAATGATAAAACAAACCAAAAAATACTTCATCTATGTTATGATGAGCCTATAAAAATTAAAGATTATTTTAGAGAAGTAATAAAGATTTCTAACAAAAAAGTTTTAGTGTCAATTCCTATACCAAGAATTATTTTTAAGATTGCTTCAATAATATCTACTTTGAATTCTATATTTAAGAAGAAAGCAACTATTATAAATAAAGAAAAAATTAATGAATTTATACATACAAAATGGCTTCTCTCAAATAGCAAGACTAAAGAAATTTTAAATATAAATACAATAGAAAGAAAAGCAGGTTTTACTGATATTTATAAATGGTATAATGAAGAAGGTTTATTATGATAGATGAAAAAAAACCTTTATGCCTATATCCAATTGATTTAGTAATATTCTTACTAAATATCTTATTTTCTATATTTTCTTTTTTAAATATTGGAAAACTTTATATAAAAATTGGTATAGTATCATTAGATAGACAATTGTTAATGGGTTTATTCTTCTTTATTGCTAACTTTCTTGTACTTTTCTGGATAAAAATTTCCAATCCTTCTAAGAACAAGGTAGTTCAATTTTTTAGATTATTCTATGGTCAGATATTTTATGCAATATATTTTCCAGAATGTATAAATTTGTCTCAATTATTTTTTAATAATAAATCATTAGATTCAATATTTGCTTATCTTGATTTTATAATTTTTCATTATCAGCCCGCAGTTGAATTCAGTAAACCTTTTATCACAAATAGATATATAAATGAAGTATTCTTCTTCTCATATTTTTTCTATTATTTTTTGATGACAGCAGGTTGGTGGATTTTATATTCCAGAAAAAAACATAAACTCGCTCATTACTGTTATTTTATTATTACTTTGAGTTTTGGTTTTTTATATATATGGTATATTTTTTTCCCTGTCAAAGGTCCAAAGTTTTATATTGAATCACTTCATAATGTCTGGTATTCAAACTTTCAGGGTTTTTATTTTACTGAACTTATGAAAAAGATTTTTAATTCGACCAATTTAGGTGGGGCAGCTTTTCCATCTTCTCATGTAGCAATATCTCTAATTGCTCTTTTTTTGAATAGAACCTATAATAAAAATTATATGCCAATAATATTTCCTTTGACTTTTACTTTGATGTTATCTACAGTTTATCTTTATGCCCATTATTTCGTCGATGTAATTGGAGGAATATTTGCTGCTGTTTTACTATATACTTATGTACCTCTTTTACATAATATATTTTTAAAAGCGACTAAAAGGCTCAGTCAATTTTTAATATTGAATTACAATTTTAGAGAAATATATTCATTAGAAGAAGATTTGATAGTTAATTAATTCTTTAAAAGAACAAAAAGCCTCTAAAATCTTAAAATTAGAATTCTTGTTCAATTCTTCATCTATAATTTTCAATGTCAATTTTTAAAATGCAACAAAATTTTTATTTTTAATTAAAAAAGAAAAAAATTAATTTTATTTATATTATTATTAAAAAAATATATTTATTTAAAAATAATATAAATTTTATTGACAAAACAATTAATAAGATTTATATTGTAATTGAAGTTGATTCAAAAGGAGGTTTTATGAAAAAAATGATTGGAAGATGTCCAATATGTGGAGAAGCTCTAACAGTCACTTCACTTTTGTGCAAGGAATGTAATTTAACTATTAATAGTGAATTTGAATTAGATAGTTTTTTTAAGTTAACTAACGAACAACTATTGTTTGTAAAAACATTTATAAGAAATAGAGGGAATATTAAAGAAGTAGAAAAAGAATTAGGAATTTCATATCCAACAGTAAGAAATAAATTAGATGAAATAATAGAAGCTTTAGGTTACAAAGTAGAAGGAAAGGATGATTTTCAAAATAAAAGAAAAGATATTTTATCTAAGCTAGAAAAGGGAGAAATCACTTCTGAACAGGCGATACAATTGTTAAAAGAAATAGAGTATTAGAGTATTAAGGAGATTCATATGGAAATAAAACAAATAAATTCGCTAAACATTGTATCTTTCTCTGTTCAACTATATTCAGCAGACTTACAAATAGAGCAAACGAATGCAAATAATATTATAATAGAGACAGATGCTATTTTAGATCAAGATTATGAAATAATTGAAAAAGGTAATTCCATTGAGCTTATAGAAAAGAAAAGAAGCTTTATAAATTTTAGCTTTTTTAATAATTCAAAATCATTTAAAATATATATTCCAATTTCAATATCTTTATTTGTTTCATTGGCTTCGGGGGATTTATCTATCGAAAATAAAGTAAAACTTAGTGAAAATGTTAATAATCTAATGACAAAGACTATTGATATAAAATTGACTTCAGGAGATTTTGATGCAGAAAATATATCTACATCAATTTTAATTTTTTCTTCTACTTCTTCAGATTTATCAATTTCAAATTCTAAGATAGGAAAAAGTAAGTTAAAGGGGATTTCTTCAGATTTATACATTAAAGATTGCTATGTTGATGAAATTGAAGCAAAATCAATTTCAGGTGATATAGATTTCAAGTTGTTTAGTTTTAATAAGATTGAAGCAGACTTAAAATCTGGTGACATAAGTATAACTTGTCAAAAAACAAAGGTAAATGGGCAGTTTAATACATTTTCAGGGGATATTTCTGTTGATGGAATTGAATTAGATAAAAGTATCTCAATACCATATTTATCTTTAAAAACTTTATCAGGTGATATTTCAGTTAAAGGTAGATATGATGCATCTGAAAATATAGTCGTTTCTGAAGTTCAACAACCAATTATTTCTGCATTTGAAGAATCTACAAAAAAAGATGATAGAGAAAAATTTATCCAGCTTTTGTTAGATGGAAAAATAGCAGAAAAAGATGCAGTAGAACTTTTAGGAAATTTTGGTTTTTCAAAAGATGAGATTGATTCAATATTTGAAGAATATCTTTTTAGAAAAATAAATAAAGGGGAATAAATATGAATGATTCAATATATTTCGAATTAGAAGAAGAAAAGAAAAAAATATTGAAAATGGTCGAAGAAAAGAAAATCAGTGCAGAAGAAGCAGATAGATTAATCAATATATTAGAAGATTCTGTTTTAAAAGAAGAAGCAACTGCTAAAATTAAGGAAGATAATAAGTATAAATCAGAAGGTGATGACGAATTTTTATTGAAAAAGGAAAAAATACCTAATGTTAAAGGAAAACTTGTAGTTCATGTATATGAGAATGGGGTAAAAAAAGTAAATGTTCAGCTTCCAATAGCTCTTGTCAAAATGGCAGATAAAATCCCGATTCAAACTAATGAACAATCACAGATACCTGTAAAAGACATATTAAAATCAGCAAGGGAAAGTGGCTTAAATATTGAGCAAGGAATGTTTGTCCTTGTAAAAGATGATGAAGTGCATATATATGACGCTGATGGTATAGAATTTGTAAATGTAAAAGATATTAAAAAAGAAAATTAAAAAACCGGGATATTAATTATCCCGGCTTAAATTTAATAATGATATTTTTTATAAATTATCTTAAATTAAAAAGAGCACCCTTTCCAAGATAAATAGCTTTATTGCCAAGCTCCTCTTCTATTCTCATCAATTCATTGTATTTTTCAATCCTATCTATTCTACTTGCTGAACCAGTTTTAATAAATCCCGTATTCAATGCAACAGCAAGATGAGCTATAGTGGTATCAGCAGTTTCTCCTGATCTATGAGAAACGACTGATGTCCAGTGAGATTTGTGAGCCATTTCAATTGCGTCAAGAGTTTCTGTAATAGTCCCTATCTGATTTAACTTAATTAAGACAGAATTAGCTGTTTTTTGTTCTATACCTTTTTTTATTCTTTCGACATTGGTTACAAATATGTCATCTCCAACAATTTGAATTTTTGAACCAAGTCTAGCTGTCATGTTCTTAAATCCTTCCCAATCATTTTCATCTAAACCATCCTCAATAGAAATAATAGGATATTTAGAGCAATAGCTTTCAAATAAATCAATCATTTCATTAGAATTTAGCTTTTTACCACCCTCACCATTTAATATGTAATATCCATCTTGGAAAAATGATGAAGCAGCTGGATCTAATGCAATTGCGATATCTTCACCAGGTTTATATCCCGCTTTTTCAATTGCTTCAATTATAACTTTAAGAGCATCTTCGTTAGAATCAAGATCAGGAGCAAAACCTCCTTCATCACCTACAGAAGTAATTTTTTTCTTTTCTTTTAATACTTTTTTTAATGAATGAAATACTTCAACCCCTTTTCTAATGGCTTCATGGAAGGAATTGGCTTTTATTGGAGCAATCATAAATTCTTGAAAATCGACATTGTTATCAGCATGTTTTCCACCGTTTAAAATATTCATCAATGGAACTGGCAATACTTTTGAGTTTACTCCACCTATATACCTATATAGTGGCAAATCTAAATAGTTTGCAGCTGCTTTTGCACACGCAATTGAAACACCTAAAATTGCATTGGCTCCAAGATTTTTTTTATTAGGAGTTCCATCTAATTTGATCATTGTTTTGTCAATATCTATTTGATCAAGTGAATCTTTACCTATAAGTTCGGGTGAAATTATAGAATTAACATTTTTAACAGCATTCAGCACTCCATTGCCATTATATCTTCTTTTATCACCATCTCGTAGTTCAACTGCCTCAAATTCACCAGTAGAAGCTCCAGAAGGTATAGCTGCTCTACCAATAATCCCAGATTCAAGCATAACATCTACTTCAATAGTAGGGTTTCCTCTTGAATCAAGAATTTCTCTTGCAATAATTTTTTCAATAATACTCATGTTTCCCCCATATTTTTTAATTATATTAAATTTGATAATAAATCGAAAAAATTATATATTAATTAAAAAAAAAATATAGAAAAATTATCTAAAATATTGAATTGAAATTAATATTATATGAATTATATTTAATTAAGGAACATTATTAGAAAATATATTACTCAAAGGATATTTCTTATGAAAGAATTATTATCTATATTTAATGTTGAATTATTAATTGGGACAATTAGGCTAAGCACTCCTATAATCCTTGCAAGTATTGGAGCGACAATTTGTGAAAAATCGGGAATAGTTAACATAGCAATGGAAGGCGTTATGATTATAGGTGCTTTTTTTTCGACAATTATCACTCTTAAAACTAATAATCCGTGGCTCGGACTTTTAGCAGGGGTTAGTTTTGCTATGCTTTTTTCTTTAATTCATGCGGTAGCTACTATTACCTTGCATCTTGAACATGTTGTTTCTGGAGCAGTATTAAATATTGTTGCTCTTGGCTTAACTAGATATCTGATGATTATTATCATAGGACATCCCGGTACTACAGATCTTGTAAAACGTTCATTAGGGCAATATAAACTTGCAATTCCTTTTCTTTCAAAAATTCCTATTCTAGGACCTATATTATTTAATCAAACTCCAATAGTTTATATGACTTTTATAATAATAATTATCATAACAATTTTTTTAAATAAAACGAAAATTGGTTTGCATATTAGAGCAGCAGGAGAACATCCTTTAGCAATAGAGACACTAGGAATTTCAGTTTCAAAGATGAGATATCTTGCAGTAATAATCTCAGGATTTTTGTGTGGATTAGCTGGAACATATTTAGCAATAGAAAATGGTACATCTTTTACCGAAGGTATGACTAATGGTAGAGGTTTTATAGCCTTAGCAGCTAATATTTCTGGGGGATGGAACCCAATTGGTTCATTTTTTGCATCATTGCTCTTTGGATTTGCCGATTCACTTCAATTTAAATTACAAGCAAGTAAAATAATAAATATGCCTTCTGAAATATTTACCATGTTTCCATATATTATTACAGTTATATTAGTTGCTGGTTTGGTAAGAAAATCAAGGCCTCCTAAAGCATTGGGATTAGATTTTGCGATAGAGAAAACAAGTTAATAATTTTTGATAATTATATGTAGAAAATATGCTTTTTAAAAATAAAATGATTAAAGAAAAATAATTGTTTAATATTCTTGCAAAAATTTGTATTCATTTTATATTTTTATTAATGCGAAAGGAGGATAAAAGATGAAACGCAAAATACTTGTATCAATTTTAGTGGTTCTTCTTATTGTTGCTTTTAGTTTGGTTTTTTCATGTCAGAAAAAGGCTGCAACATCTAGTATGATCGTTGCAATGGCTACTGACGTTGGTGGTCTTGGGGATAAATCATTTAACGATGGTTCTTATGCGGGTCTCTTAAAAGCGAAAGATGCTTTTAAGGTTGATGTAAGAGTTGTTGAATCAAAACAGCAAACCGACTATGTTCCAAATCTTTCAAACTTTGCTAAAGAAAAAGCAAAGATAGTATTTGCTGTAGGTTTCTTAATGGCAGATGCTATGATTGAAGCTGCAAAAAACAATCCAGATTCCTTTTTTGCTGGAGTTGATATTTTTGTTGATCCAAATAACGCTCCAAAAAATGCTACTGGTATTCTATTTAAAGAACATGAAGCTGGTTATCTTGCAGGTATTGTAGCAGGTCTTTTGACTTATAAATATTCAGATGCTCTTCCTAACTTAAATAAAAAGAACATGGTTGGTATGGTTCTCGGTATGGATATTCCTCCAGTTGAAAGATATCAAGCTGGTTTTTATGCTGGAGTTAAAGCTGTTAATCCAACATGCGAAGTCATTTCTGTTGTAACAAATGTTTTTAACGATCCTGCAAAAGGTAAAGAAGCTGCAATTGCTCTTTATGATAAGGGATGCGATATTGTTTTCCATATTGCTGGTTTAACTGGAAATGGTGTTTTTGACGCAGCTAAAGAGAAAAAGGGTTATGCTATCGGTGTTGATGTTGACCAAAATTACTTAAATCCAGATGTCATAATTACTTCTGCTGAAAAGAAACTCACAGAAGCTACTTATTTAACAATTAAGTCTGTTATCGATGGTAATTTCCAAGGTGGAACCAATATTACTTATGGTTTAAAAGAAGGTGGTGTTGGTATTTCTGATTTCCATAATTTTGCAGATAAAATTCCTCAAGAAATTAAAGATGCAATAGCGAAAGCTATCCAGGATATTATAAACGGAACTATAGTAGTTCCAGCAACAAGAGCTGAAGCAGGTTATAAGATGTAATTAATTACATCTATTTATTTTTATTTTTGTTGGGGCTGTCTCAAAATTTAGAGACAGTCCCATTTTTTATATTTAAATCATATAAATGAATTATTTAATATTTTCCGATAATAAGATGGAAAAGTCGAAAAAAATAAAAGGTATTATATGAAGTATTCTTTAATAAGATTCGAGAGTCAATTTAATAGGGTATTACTTTTTAGTGCAACTATAATATTAATATTAGGGACATTGGACTTTTTAGTAAACTCATTAATTCAAAATTTGGGAAATGAATTTAATGTACTAATGTATTTTCTTTCAGGAGTTGTTCTACTTGGAGTTCCAGCAATTATTATTTTTAAAAAACCAGATAGTAGATTTTCAAAATACTTTTTACTTTTTACAATTGCAGTTGAACTTCTTTTGTTTTCCTACTTTTCTAGGGCAACCAATTCACGAAGCTATACGTTAATCTATTTATTATTGGCATTTGCCAGTGTATATCTGGATACTAATGTTATAATATATACTACAATTGTAGGGTTTGTTCTTTCATTGGCCCAAAATTATATAAATCCAAATCTAATTCCAAAAGAAAATGCTTTGTCAAATTATGCAATGGTTTATTTTGCCTATTTTGCAATAGCAGGTCTTCTTTTTTATACTAATAGAATTTCGCATGATTTTTTAATACAGATCATTAAAGAAGATGATATAGCAACTCAAACAACAAATCAATTAAAAATAATAATTAATACAATTTCTAAAAATATAGATATATTATCTTCAATAAAAGATAAATTTGAATTTAATTCAGATGATTTATCAAAAAATTCTAAAGATGTAGCTGTAGCTGTCGAGGAAATATCTGCTACTATGGAACAACTAACTAGTTCTACAATAAGCATAGCAAATAATACAAAAATCACCATGGATGAGATGAATGTTACAGCAGATCTATCAGCAAAAGGTATGAGCTTTATGGAAGAATCAGCTCAATCCTTCCAAGTTCTTGTTGATTCTACTTCAAGGATAATGTATGCAATAAATCAGATATTTGATATAACAGAACAGACTACTCTTCTTGCTTTGAATGCAACAATAGAAGCAGCGAGAGCTGGAGAAGCAGGGAAAGGATTTTCAGTAGTTGCAAAGGAAATACAAAAACTTGCTGAAAAATCAACTATTGTAGCAAAAAATATCGAAGAAATATTGACTTCATCAAATCAATCTATAATAGAAACTTTTGAAAAATCTCAAAAAACATATGAAATATTTGCGCAGATGAATAAGAAGGTAAATGTTGTAGTTAATTTATTTTCCCAAATAACTCAAGCGACAGATGAAGAATCTCGCTCAACTCAGGATGTTATAAAATCTCTCGATGAAATAACAAGCAATATCGAAAAAACAGTTCAAATTTCAGAAGAAATAGCTCAATATTCAAGGGGATTATCGAATATTGCAGGAGAATTTGAAACAATCGAAAATGAAATTAAATCCAAACTTTAACTAAAAATTTGTTGATATTTTCAAGTTTTATGATAAAAGTTTTTCTACCTATTATTTAAGGAGAAAGTGATGTCAAGACGATGTGATATCTGTGGTAAAGGCGTTCAAACAGGAAATAATGACCCAAAATCACATAAAAGAACATTAAGAGTATTCAGACCTAATTTACATAATATCAAAGGTTATTATAATGGTCTTCTTGGTGATTATAAAGTTTGTTCAAGATGTCTTAAAAGTAATAAGGTCATTAAAGTAGTATAAAGATTACTCTAATTCCTTTAAATCTATTACATATTTTTTCCATAAATTTTCTAGTTGATAATACTCTCTTGATTCTGGTATAAAAAGGTGAATTATTACCAGGTCAAAATCAAGAAGAAACCATCCACTCTGCTCAGATGAAGACCTGTTTATTTGTTTTAATCCATATAACTTTAACTTATCTTCTATTTCTTTGGTAATTGAAGAAATTTGATGAGAGCTCATAACAGTGCCTATTATAAAATAATCAGCGATAGGAAGAGCTTTTGCAATATCTATAACAACAATATCTTCTACTTTTTTTTCATTTAAGATATCTATGATTAATTTGGCTATTTTTTTTTCCTGTTGCATCAAATACTCCTAATAATCTAAAATTGAAATATTGTAATCTTCACCTACGATAATAGTTACATCAACACCCAACGATAAATTAATTGAGGTTTCTATATTCTTAGTTCTAAGAATTGTGGAAATTTGTTGAGCTTTCTCTATATTTCCAACTCTATCAATTACCCTCGTTATTTTGCTGGAAAAATTTGAGTTCCCATAATAAATTACATTAATTCCATATTGAATAAGTCTATCTCTAATAATTTTTGCCAATCCTTTTTGAGGAGAAGCATTTAATACTTCAACTGTAATGTTTTTATCAAATTTTAAACTTTCATCTAGAATAAAGGATTTTATTTTTTTAATAAGATACTGAGCATAGCTTTCTCCCATAACATTTAATGGTACCAAGTAAGCAATATTATCAATTCTTAATGGTTTTGTTGGCATTATATCATAATAAAATTTATCAGAACTAATTTTTGGAATTTGTTCAGAAAGATACTGAAAATCAAGAAGGGTTAAATCTGTTTTAACCTTACTATATATTATTTTGATAGTATTTGGAATTGCTTTCATGCGATATATTTTGTTTTTTTGTTCAAGTAATTTTAAAACAAAGTTTATCTGTCTTTTTACTCTACCATTGTCGCCTTCTTCATCATTTCTATATCTAATATATTCAAGAGCTTTCTCTCCGTCAAGTGTTTGTAAGCCTTTTGAAAGATTAATTCTTAGATTTTGCGCTTTATCGACATATTTCATATCATTCTCAATATAAATTTGAATTCCTCCAATAAGATCTACTATTTTTGAGATAGCCTCATAAGATACTATGCAATAATTATTTATCTTAATGCCAAGTAAAGTTTCTATAATGCTTCTAAGGGCAAAGATATCTCTTTTAAAGAAAACATGATTAATTTTATCGTATATCAACTGTCCTTGATATTGAAATCTAACTCTAAGATCTCTTGGAATATTATATAAAAAAATCTTACCTGTTTTTGGACTAAACATAATAACATATATAGAATCTGTTCTTTGAACATTACTTGAATTGTCAAGACCTACCAATAAAAAAGTCAATATCTCAGAACTTTGTTTTTCAATCGAATTGATAGTTGGAGCATTCATATAGAAATTTGTAACTTTGATGAAAATAAAAATAATTAAAACTATTATAATTAGTATAATCATAAAGAATAGGGTTTTTGGTAATTTCATTGATATAAACCTTTATCAATAATGTATTTATAAACAGATTC
Organism: uncultured Brachyspira sp.; assembly: GCA_964454835.1. Lineage (GTDB taxonomy): Bacteria > Spirochaetota > JAAYUW01 > JAAYUW01 > JAAYUW01 > Exilispira. The sequence continues at coordinate 18,371 of CAYVTU010000013.1, read as the reverse complement.
GGATAAAAGATAGGAAAAGTTTTCATTTTTTGATATCAATTCACGAATTTCACTCGATGAAATATCAATTTGATTTTCAAGTAAAAAATAGGAATTTTTATCAATACCTTGCTCTTCCATTATTTCATCAATATTTAAGTTAAAAGGATTTCTTTTAAAAACTATAAAATTGACATTTGATTTAATTATTTCAAAATTTTTCCAGGTAGATAATTTTTCAATCCAATCAGATCCAATACATAAGAAAAAATCACTCTTTTCTAATTTGTATTTTTGTTTTAAATGTAACAAAGTCTCGTAACTGTAAGTTTGGTCTTCTTTTTCCAACTCATATTTTTCAATGAAAAGCTGCGGTTGATTTTTTATCAATAGTTTAATCATGTTATATCTATCAATGCTTGAAGAAAAGTGATTCTCTTTATTGACAGATTTGAATGATGGAACATATATAATTTTATCAAGATTGAATTTCTTAATAGCAAAAGATGGAAGAATTAAATGTCCTAGGTGAGGTGGATCAAAGCTACCAAAAAAAAATCCAATTTTCATATTTTCCAGGAAATTGAAATTCTTATCAAACTTATTACTTTTTTACAAAGTAAGTTAAACATTCATAATGTCAATATTATATCTGATATTATATTTGATATTCTATTTTATAATCACTATTTTTTAGAACTATCAATTAATTTAGAAAGTTTTTTTAATAATTCATCTAAACCCTCTTTGGAAAAAGAGGAAAAAGGAATTATATTTTCTACAAGAAAATTTATACCATTTTTTAGCTTAATTTTGATTGGTAAATTTTTTAAAAAATCATTTACTTTGTTTTTAACTTCTGGTATATCGATTTTTGATATAGAAACTAAAAAAGGCTTATTAACTTGAAAAGAGTCAAATTCAGAAATTTCATTCAAAAGAATCTCTAATTGTTTTTCGTATTGAAAATTTTCACCATCAATTATAAAGAAAAGGCAAGATGTTCTTTCAATATGCTTTAAAAATCTAATTCCAAGACCTTTACCAATAGAAGCTCCTTCTATAATACCTGGTATATCAGCAATTACATAATATTTTAATCCATCATAACTAAAAATTCCAAGGTTAGGATATATAGTAGTAAATGGATAAGAAGCTATTTTTGGTTGAGCATTTGTAATAATAGAAAGAAAAGTTGATTTACCTGCATTGGGAAAACCTACCAGACCAATATCAGCAAGAATTTTTAATGAAAGGAAGAATTCTTTTTCCTCTCCTTTTAAACCATTAGTAGCTTTTCTGGGTGTCTGATTAACTGGTGTAGCAAAATGTTGGTTTCCCTTGCCACCTTTGCCACCTCTTGCAGCTAAAAATGTTTGTCCATCTTCTTTTAGGTCCATGACTATTTGGTCTTTTTCAAAAACTACAGATCCTAATGGTAGTTCTATATAAATATCTTTACCTTTTTTGCCACTTTGATTTTTACCTCTACCATTTTCGCCATCAGGTGCACGAAATTTATTTTTATATTTAAGGTGTCCAAAAGTTGATACCTTTTTGGAAGCTATGAAATAAATATTTCCGCCATCTCCACCATCACCTCCATCCGGACCACCTTTTGGGACATATTTTTCTCTTCTGAAACTTACACAACCATTACCACCTTTTCCAGCTTGCAAAAAAAGCTTAATCTCATCTAAAAAAATACTCATATTACTACCTTAGAAAAAGGACATTAAATTATATAAAGTTAAATTAAAATTAAGTTGAAAATATTTTAAAGATAAAAAGATTTAATTAAACTATTAAATTGAAGCATATATTGAAAAAATTAATTAAAATAAGAATAAAACTTAATAGTTTTAAACTAAAAGAATTAAAATATCTAATATTATGCTTCTTTAAATTAAATATTTATATTAATTTTGAGGATAAATAGAAATTTGAGTTCTTTCTGGTTTTACCTTTGATCTTTCAAATACAACTTTTCCGGGAATAAGAGAATAAAGAGTATCATCTTTACCTCTTTTTACATTTAAACCAGGATGATATACAGTGCCTCTTTGTCTAACTAAAATTTCGCCTGCATTGACAATTTGACCAGAAAATCTTTTAATTCCTAATCTTTGAGCATTAGAATCTCTACCATTTTTGGAGCTACCGCCACCTTTTTTATGTGCCATCATTTTCCTCCAGAATTTCTAAATTAATATCATTTGGGTAATCTCTTGCTATAAGGCTAAGAGAAAAAATTATGTAATCAAATAAGTCTTTACTTGTTTTTTTTATTTTATTTAAATCTATTTTACAAATTATTCCATCATCTACTAAAATAGAATTACCATTTGAATAAAAAAAACCATTTATTGATTGAATAAGGAAAGAAACTGCTGCACAGGGAATACTTTTTCCTTTAATTCCTGAATGACCAGTAATTTCAAGATATTTTAAGTCAGATTTTTCCCTGAATATTTTTATTGATATCATCCTATTTTCAATCAAAATTTGTAGATTTAAATTTCTATTTTTTCAACTTTAACAACAGAATACTTTTGTCTATGACCTATGAGTTTTCTAAAACCTTTTCTTCTTTTATATTTAAAAGCATAAACTTTTTTATCTTTATAAAGAGGGTCAATAACTCTTAAATGTACTTTTGCAGAAGGAATAAAAGGCATTCCAACCTTAACTTCACCATTATCGGCTTTCATGAGTAGAATTTCATTGACAATAATTTCAGAATCTTTATCAAGATTCAAATAATCGACTCTATATTCTTTTCCTTCTTCAATTTGATATTGTTTCCCTTTTATTTCACAAATAGTATACATAAAAAATGCCTCCAGAAAAATGTTAACTAGTAAAAAGAAATTATATAACAAATAAATTTTGTCAAGGAAATTAAAAAATTTTACTTAATGTATTTTAATAGAAAATAAATGCGAATTAATTATGCAATTAAAGCAAAAAAACTTGTGAAAAATAAGTTACAAAAAAAGATGAAATTGCTGAAAAAAATGCAATGAAAATTGCAAAAAATAAATCATAAAAATCATGTTCTTGATTAATTAATTTGTAAATTATTATAATAATTGAAGTGATTAAAAAAATAAAATAAAAACTTTCATGGAAAATAAATAAAATAAAAAAAATCGAGAGATTTGAGGATAAATGACCAGATGGGAAAGAATAATGATTTCCAAATAATCTTTTTTTAATAATAGTATTGTTACTTCTTTTTTTTCTTATAAGATTTTTGATAGATATAACCAATATCCCACAAATGATAAGATTTATTAATGAAGAAACAAGTAATGTTTTATTGTTTTTCAATAAAAGAACTGAAATAATAATCAAAGAAGGATAGCTTAAAAGGAAATTGATTAAATAAAATATTTTTTTAATATCACTGTTTTGTAGATTTAAGTTATTTTCATTTTTCATTTATAAAAATTATATAAAATTTATGTATTGAATTATGTATAAAATTATTTGAATATTACTTTAAATAACTCACTAATTCTTACTTTTTTATCTGTATTATCATAGCTCCAATAAATCAAAAGTGGAGCTGCAAATATATTTTTTTTAGGAACAAATCCCCATTCACGAGAATCATATGAGTTATCCCTATTATCACCCATAACAAAATAACAATCTTTAGGTACAACTATAGGACCATAGTTTTGTCGAGCAATAGAAGGATTTTGTTCATAGATGGGATCACTTAAAAATTGAGTATAAGGTTCATCAAGTTTTTTACCATTTACTAAAACATCTTTTCCTATAATTTCAATTATATCACCTGGAAGGCCTATAACCCTTTTTACATAATATTCTTTCTCATTCAAAGGAAATTTGAAAATCACTATTGATTGACGTTTGATTTTTAATAAACCAGGTAGTTTGAGAGATGTGAAAGGTATATATCCACCATAAAGCAATGGCATTCCTATTAATTTAGTGCCTGTCATAATAGTGGGTTCCATAGATGGAGTTGGTACAACATAACCCGCTATTAATAAAGGTCTTATTATTAAGAAAAATAAAATTGTAATAAATATTAAATCCCTTACAAATAAAGAGATTTTTTCAAATTGGCTCATCTCATCAGCGTCCTTTTTTAATTTACCAAATATTAGTTTCCAGAAATCATTATCCATAATTTTCCTTGCTAATTTGATTTCCATTAAAATATATAAATAATTTTCATTTTCAATAGATTTTTTATTGAAATTACTAATTAATTTTTATTAAATTTTTCTTAGCCTAAAAGTAAAAATTTTATAAAAAAATAAATAAATCATAAAGAAACGTTACTTTGAATTTATAAAAAATAGAATATAAAATTAATTAAAAATATTATTGATTGAAAAAAAGGAAAATTCTATTTAACTAAAAACAATTAATAATTAAATATAAAATTTTTTCATTTGGAGGATAAGATGAAAAAAATTTTATTTGAAATAACAATCCTGGTTATTTTGATTTTTATCATTTCTTTTATCCTTGAATTCTTTTTTACCAAGGAGATTTATTATTATAAAAATAATAGATTTTTATTCTCAAAATCTTTATCGAAGGTTAATATAAACAAGTTCAAAAAAAATTATGCTGATTTAGTTAATGAATTTTTTAATATCAATAATTTTTACAAAATAAAGATAGAAGAAGAAAAGTTAGATATTATAATATGTAGGAATAATTTCGATGAATTTTCAAAAAAAAATCTTTTCTTTAATTTATATCTAAACTCAACAGGTAGAAATAGAAAATTTATCAGTAGAATGATAAATATATCAAAACTTGATAAAGAGAATTTCACTTACTGCTATGGATTGGAAACAATACTAATAAGAAAAAATCCTTATGTTTCAATTATTTTAGCTACACATAATCATCTTATTTATAAAAATCTATCCAATGATTTAAAGGTGCTTTTTAACTTGAGATCAGGACTAATTCCAAATTATCACATAAATTTTCAGGATAAAATAATTGATTACTATAAAGGTTTATTTATTGTTGAATCAATCGAATCTTTTTTTGAGTATATCTTAACTGAAAATAAGGCAGATAATTTGCTGATTGATGAAGATAAGATTGAAAGATTTATCAATTATAATGAAAATAAAAAAATATATTATGATTCACCATCTAGTTTTTACATTGATTTAATAACAGGAAATTTTGATAAAAATTCAGAATTATATATTAACTTAAAGACTAATTTTGTTTCATGGATAATAAAAATATTTGGAAAAGATAAATTTCTTAATTTAATTCATACCTTATACAATGAAAGAATCGATAATTTTGATACAATTTCTCAAATAAACTTTGGTATTTCATTGGAAATTCTGTTAACAAAGTGGAAAGAGAGCTTAAAATAAAATTTTCAAATACTCTTGATTTTAATATAAAAAAGTTTAAGATTTTAGTGAGTTAATCTTCCATATAATCCTGGAAATTGGTTCGGGAGTTTCTACCAGTAGACCATAATCTGCTGACTATGGAAGCATTGAATTTTCTTTACTTTCTACTTTTCTCTTCATAGAAGATTAAAGTGTCTTTTCCTCCTTCGCATTAAAGGTTTAATGCTTCAGCTTTATGATATTGCTCCCGATTCCAATTTAACTTTAAATTTCATTTATTTTATCTATTTCTGGAGGCAGAATTGAATATTCGTTTCTTTATTGAAAAAAAGAAAAATGTAAGCATTGAAAATGAATCTGTGAAGAATCAACTATATGAATTTTTGCATATTAAAGAAATTGAAAAAGTAAGAATATTTACTTTATATGATGTTTTTTTTGAAAAAGATATAGATAAAAATACAGCTAAGAAGATTATTATATCTTCATTAGCTGAAACAATGTCAGAAAATTATTACTTTGAATCTCTTCCAGAAGAGACTAAAAACTCCTATATATTCTCTGTTTCCTTATTACCAGCTCAATATGATCAAAAAGCTGATTCTGCATCAAGTTGCATTATGCTTGTAAGCAAAATGGATAATATAAAAGTTAGGACAGCTAAGATATATTGTATTTCTGGGAAGCTCAGTGAAGTTGATATAGAAAAAATCAAAAATTATCTAGTTAATCCGGTCGATTCATATTTAATCGATCTATCAAAAGAAGAAAAAGGGACAATATATAAAAGAGAAGAAAAGAGTAAATGCAATAAATTAAATATTAATTATAATAATGAGATAAAAAATATTCTTAAAGAAACCATTAATTTAAATAATTCAAAATTGATTGCAGAAAAAATCAAAATAGAATTAAATCTTGGTATGAATACTGAAGATGTAGAATATATATTAAAAGAATATAAAAAATTAAATATATTTCCAAACATAGTTGAATTTAAAATTTTAGATACTTATTGGTCTGACCATTGTAGACATACAACATTCAATACTGAACTACAAATTGTTGATTTTGAACAATTAGATAGTAATGATACTAGAAAATATACATTGAATAAATTAAATAATTTAAATGAAAAAATCGGGAAAAATTTTTCTATAAAAAACGGATTCACTTTGATGAACTTGGCAACTTTCAATGCTAATTACTTAAAAAGTGAAGGAAAACTTTTAGATGTTGAAGAATCTGATGAAATCAATGCATGTAGTATTATTGTAAAAGATACTTTTGATAGAGAATGGCTGGTAGAGTTTAAGAATGAAACTCATAATCATCCTACTGAAATAGAACCTTTTGGAGGAGCTTCAACATGTATTGGTGGTTGTATAAGAGACCCCCTTTCTTCTAGAGCATATGTTTTTGGAGCTTTGAGGGTAAGTGGGAGTGCTAATCCTAATGAACCAATTGAGAAAACATTAAAGGGAAAACTTCCTCAAAGAAAAATTACCACATATGCTGCAAAAGGTTTTTCTTCGTATGGAAATCAAATTGGGTTGGCTACTGGGCAGGTTGTCGAGTTTTATCATGAGAGATATGTCGCAAAAAGATTAGAAGCAGGTGCTGTAATTGGTGCTGCATTGAGAAAAAATGTCGTTCGAAAGACTCCAAGCCCTGGGAATATTGTAGTATTAGTCGGAGGAAGGACTGGAAAAGATGGGATTGGTGGAGCAACTGGTTCATCTAAAAATCACAATGAAAAATCCATAGATTATAGTTCTAGCGAAGTTCAAAAAGGAAACCCTGTTATTGAAAGAAAGCTTCAAAGATTTTTAACAAAACCAGAAGTTGCAAAAATGATTTTAAGATGTAATGATTTTGGAGCTGGTGGAGTCGCTGTTGCAGTGGGAGAGATTGCTGATGGCTTAAATATTTATTTAGATAAAATACCGTTAAAATATGAAGGGTTAAAACCAGAAGAAATTATTTTATCTGAATCACAGGAAAGGATGGCCTGTGTTATAGAAAAAAAAGACTTAAAGAAATTTTTAGCATTATCAATAGAAGAGGATCTAGAAACTACATATATCGCTGATATCGTAAAAGAGAAATATGTTACTTTTTTATATCATAATAATATTGTTGCTAGAATTTCAAGAGAACTCCTTGATTCGAAAGGTGTTAAAAGATATGCAAAAGCAAGATTGGATAAATATGAATTAAAAGAATTAGAAAATTACTTCAATAAATTTAAAGAAATTAGAGTTGAAAATTTATTAAAAGAATTAAATGCATCTTTACAAATTGGGTTAAATCAGATATTCGATAGTACTATTGGAGGGGCAACAGTATTTTTACCTTATGGCGGAAAGTATCAACTTTCGCCCTCAGAAGGTATGGCTTTTACTTTACCCGATATTTTTCAAGATGAAAATTCAATAAAAACAGAAAATCAAAATATAGGGCAAAAAGCTATATTGATGGCTATTGGGTTTGATCCATATCTTTTATCTATCAATCCTTATGTTGGAGCTTATTGTTCTATAGTAGAATCAATTACTAAATTAGTAGCAATGGGTTGCAATTATTATAATACCAGAATATCATTACAGGAATATTTTGGTAAAACTACAACTTCTGAAAAATGGGGTATAGTACTAAATGCCATGTTGGGAGCTGTTCAGGCGCAACTCGATCTAGGTATAGCTGCTATTGGTGGTAAAGATAGTATGTCGGGGACTTTTAATAATATTGATGTTCCACCAACTTTGATATCATTTGCAGTTAATAATGAAAAAGAAGAATACCTTGTTCCTTCTTGTTTCATGAAATCAGATAGTAATGTTTTTGTCTTATATACTCCTTTTAATGAAAGATTTTTACCATCTGTTGAAGTATTAATAGAAAATTATAGATTTTTCCGTTTTCTTATTGAAAAAAAATTAATAATTTCTGCAAGATCAATAAAGACATACCCTTTTATTGAACCTATAATTAAAAGTTGCTTTGGTAATAAAATAGGTTTTATTCTCGAAGAGGATGTAAACAAAAAAGAATTAAAAAATGCAAAATATGGTTCAATTATTTTTGAAACAGAATTGAAAAAGGAAGAATTAGTAAAACTTTTTTTCCAATTTAATAATATTGATTTCGAAAAAATGGAGCCTAATGATGAAAGAAAATCAAAAATCATTTCAGATATAGATTTCAGACTACATTATATTGGAAAAACGATAGATGAAAAAGAAATTATTTTTAACTTAAATGAAAAAGAAGAAATATATTCAATAGATAATTTAATAGATATATCAAATGAAAGCTTGAAAGAGATTTTCCCTATAAAACCAAGTGTATCTACAAATTATAGTGTTGAAGAAATAAATTCTATATTAAAAATTAATTCAAATAGATTTAGTGGCAAATCTCATAAGCCAAAGATTAAACCAAAGGTACTAATACTTGTTTTTAGTGGAACAAACTGTGAGTTTGATACAAGAAGAGCCTTTGAAGAAGCCGGAGCAGAGACAGAAATCTTGGTCATTAAATCTCATAATAAATCACTATTAAATCAATCTATAAAAGAATGTTCAAAAAAAATTAAACAAAGTGAAATTATCTGTTTGCCTGGTGGTTTTTCTATGGGAGATGAACCTGATGGAAGTGGTAAGTTCATTGTTTCATTTTTAAAAACAGATGAAATTAAAAAAGCTATTGAAAAACATATTTCAAAGAAAAATCTGATTCTGGGAATTTGTAATGGATTTCAGGCATTGATAAAATCGGGATTATTACCCTATGGAAAAATAATGGAATTAAGTGAAAATGATCCTTCGCTAGTGCAGAATCTTATAGGTAATCATGTTTCAAGGTTCGTATACTGTAAGGTTCTTCCTAATAATTCACCATGGCATATTTTATCAGATTATAATAAAATCTATTCTATTCCAGTTTCTCATGGTGAAGGAAGATTTTATGCTGATAAAGAATTATGTAAAAAACTTTTCACAGGATATCAGGTCGGTTCCATCTATGTTACAGAAGAGGGATTACCAGCAGTAGATTTTCCGGATAACCCTAATGGTTCAGTCTTTTCAATAGAATCAATTATCAGTCCAGATGGGCTTATTTTAGGGAAAATGGGACATACTGAAAGGGTAAGAAAAGGAAGGCTGAAAAATTATCCTTTTGCTGAACCAGAACCAATTTTTGAGTCAGCTATTAAATATTTTTCATAGACTATTTTATTGTTAAAATAAGTATAATAAAACAATTAGGGAGTAATTATGGAAAAAGAATTAAAACTTCTATATGAAGGTAAAGCAAAAAAGGTATATGAGTATGAGGAAGATAAGGTTGTGATTTATTATAAAGATGATGCCACTGCTTTCGATGGTTTGAAAAAAGCACAAATTGAAAGTAAGGGAATCTTAAACAATCTTATTAGCAGCGCATTGTTTGAACATTTAAATTCAAAAGGGATAGATACTCATTTTATAAAAAGATTAGATGAGAGAAGACAATTATGTTATAAAACAAAGATAATTCCACTGGAAGTAATTGTTAGAAATATTGCTGCTGGTAGTATGGCTAAAAGATATGGAGTAGAAGAAGGAAGACCACTGAAAGAAGTTGTATTTGAACTTTCTTACAAAAATGATGAACTTCATGACCCTCTAATTAACGACTATCATGTCGTTGCTCTTGAATTTGCAACAAAGCAGCAGCTTAGCACGATGTATAATATGGCTGAAAAAATTAATAATATTTTAAAAGAAAATTTTTTAAAAGTCGGTATTATATTAGTTGATTTTAAACTTGAATTTGGTGTTTATAAAGACAAGATACTGCTTTCAGATGAGATTTCTCCTGACACATGTCGCTTATGGGATTCAAAAACAAAAGAAAAACTTGATAAAGACAGATTTAGAAGAGATCTTGGTAATGTAGTTGAAGCATATGAAGAAATCTTGAAAAGATTGGGTATAAAAAAATAGGGGAAAATATAAATGAATCTTGATTTTTCTGATAAATTCAAAGAAGAATGTGGTATTTTTGGGATTTATTCTCCACACGAATATGGTGAAAGGGAAGCCAATGATAATACTGCTGTAAAAAAAGTCGGAGCATTAACATATTATGGACTTTGTGCACTTCAACATAGAGGTGAAGAATCGGCTGGAATAGCTGTTACTGATGGAAATGACCTTCTTTTTCACAGAGGGATGGGTTTAGTAAGTGATGCATTCAATAAAGAAATTTTAGAAAATCTTAATGGATTTGCTGCTATAGGGCACACACGATATTCTACTACTGGTGTTTCTACCATAAATAATGCGCAACCAATAGTAGCAGAATCAAAAGTAGGGAAAATCGCTATTGCACATAATGGTAATCTTATTAATGCTGCTATACTCAAAGAATTAATGGAGGAAAGTGGAGTTATTTTTCAAACTGAAAGTGATAGTGAGGTTCTTCTTAATCTTATAGCTAAAAATTTATCAAGGGGTCTTGAAAAAGCTGTTTTGGATGCAATTCTTGCAGTAAAAGGCTCTTTTGCTATCGTATTACTTACAAAAGATAAACTAATTGCAGCAAGAGACCCAAATGGTATAAGACCTTTATGTCTGGGAAAAGTAAGAGATAGTTATGTAGTTGCTTCTGAATCATGTGCTATCGATGCGGTTGGAGGCGTTTTCATAAGAGATATATTGCCTGCTGAAATTTTAATAATTGATGAAAATGGATTAAAAAGTAAAATATTATACGAGAAAACAAACTTAATGACCTGTGCCTTTGAATATATCTATTTTGCAAGACCTGATAGTGTTATTGATGGCATGTCTGTTTATAAGTCAAGAGTAGAAGCAGGCAAACAATTATATAAAGAAAATAAAATAGATGCAGATGTAGTAGTCGGAATACCTGATTCAGGTATAGCAGCTGCGATAGGATATTCCGAAGAATCTGGAATCCCAAATATTATAGGTTTTATTAAGAGCAAATATGTCGGAAGAACATTTATTAATCCTGCGCAACAGGTAAGAGAAGAAAAGGTATCAGTTAAGCTAAATCCTTTGAAAGTAAATATTGAAAATAAAAGAGTTCTTCTAATAGATGATTCTATTGTTAGAGGAACTACCAGCAAGAAATTAGTTGAAATGGTTAGAAATGCAGGAGCGAAAGAGGTTCATCTTGCTATAGCTTCACCAGTCGTAAAATTCCCTTGCTATTTTGGTATAGATACTCCTCTTAGAAGTGAACTGATAGGTGCAACAAAAGATATTGAGCAAATAAGACAGGATATTGGATGTGATAGCCTTTCATATCTTTCAATTGAAGGATTATTAAGATCACTTGGAAAAAGTAAAGGTTATTGTCTTGGTTGTTTTGAAGGAGTATATCCTCAATCTGCAGCATACAATGAAATAGCTTTATTTGAAAATCAAGATTAAAAATAATTTGAACAAAATTATTAAAAAAGGGGCATTATGGATTATAAACAAGCAGGTGTTGATATTGAAGAAGGTTATAAAGCCGTAAATATAATAAAAAAACATGCAGCAAAAACCTTCAATTCGAAGGTATTGAATGGGATAGGTAGTTTCGCTGCTCTTTATGATATGACAAAGCTTAAAGAAGAGGGTATAGAAGAACCTGTTCTTGTAAGTGGGGCAGATGGTGTCGGTACAAAGATTGATATTGCAATGAAATTAAAAAAATATGATACTGTTGGAATAGATTGCGTTGCTATGTGCGTCAATGATATATTATGTCATGGAGCAAAACCTCTTTTCTTTTTGGATTATCTTGCATGTGGAAAACTAAACGCAGAAATAGCTGGATTACTAGTAAAAGGTGTTTCAGATGGATGCCTTGAGGCAGATTGTGCTTTAATCGGAGGTGAAACTGCTGAAATGCCTGGTTTTTATCCAGAAGGAGAATATGATTTAGCAGGATTTGCTGTTGGAATCGTGGATAAAAAGAAAATAATAGATGGTTCTAAGATTGAGAAAGGGGATGTTATAATAGGAATTGAATCCAGTGGCCTTCATTCAAATGGTTTTTCGCTTATAAGAAAGATTATAAGGCATTTCGATGCTGAATATGAAGGAAAACCTATAGGAGAAATACTTTTAACTCCCACATCCATTTATGTAAAACCTATTCTTGCTTTATCAAAAATAATCGCAATAAAAGGTATGGCACATATAACAGGAGGTGGCTTTATAGAAAATATTCCAAGAATGTTTGTAAACGATTTTGTAGCTGTTATCAACAAAAATAGCTACCCTATTCCAAGTTTATTTAAATATATAAAAAGCTTTGGAATAGATGAAACCAAAATGTATAATACATTTAACATGGGAATAGGTTTTGTTCTCGCTGTTTCAAAAGAGGATTCTGTTAAAACAATCAATTTTCTAGAGAATTTTGGATTCAAGGCATATCAAATTGGTCATGTAATAGAAGGGAAGGGGGGAATTTGTTTAGAATAGCTGTTCTAGTCTCTGGAAATGGCAGTAATCTACAAGCTATAATTGATGCAAAAAAAAAAGGTTATCTTGAAATAGAAATAAGTCATGTGATAGCCGATAGAGAATGCTTCGCTTTAACAAGAGCAAGAGAAAACAATATAAAAACATATTGCTTAAATAGAAAAAGCATAGATTTTCAAGATAAATTATTTGAAATTCTTGATAATAAAATAGATTTAATTGTCTGTGCAGGTTTTCTTTCTATAATTGGTAGTAAAATAATAGATAATTTTAAAAATAAGATAATAAATGTACATCCTGCTCTTTTGCCTTCTTTTGGAGGAAAAGGGATGTATGGTGAAAATGTTCATAGAAAAGTCTTAGAATATGGTGTAAAACTTAGTGGATGTACAATTCATTTTATCGATGATTCTATTGATAATGGACCAATTATTTTTCAGAATGCAGTTGCTGTTCTTGAAAATGATAGTATAGAAACTCTTTCAAAGAGAATTTCTGTTTTCGAACATCAGTTGATTGTTGAAGCTATAAAATTGATTTCATTGAATAAAATAAAGGTAGAAGGGAGAATTGTTAAAATTCTATATTAAAGTTCATTTTAGATATATTTTAAATATGTTTTGATATATTTTTAATATATTAAATGATGAAAAGCAAAAGTGTAATCAAGATTTTTGATAAATAAGAGGTATTATGAAAAGAGCACTTATTTCTGTTTATGATAAAACGGGAGTTTGCCAACTTGCAGAAAAACTTTTAAAGCTGGGATATGAAATTATCTCAACAGGTGGTACTTATAAATTGCTGAAAGAAAACAAAATAGAAGTAAGAGAAGTAAGCGATATTACAGAATTTCCTGAAATTCTTGATGGAAGAGTTAAGACTTTACATCCAAATATACATGCAGGTATTTTAGCAAGAAGAAATAATAACAGCGATATTGAGACTTTAAAAAAACTAGAAATTTCACCTATAGATATAGTAATAGTCAATCTTTATCCATTTTTTGAAAAGCAAAAAGAAAATATAAGTGAAGAAGAATTAGTAGAATTTATCGATATTGGCGGTCCTACTATGATAAGATCTGCTGCTAAAAATTTTAATGATGTCATAGTTGTTGTTGATCCCAAAGATTATGGCATTTTATGTGAAAAATTGGAAAAAAATGAAATTGATTTTTCTTTTAAAAAATATCTTGCTTCAAAGGTGTTTACTCTGACTTCTGCTTATGATGCCGCAGTAGCTGAATTTTTAAGTAAAGGTAATCTTCAAGATTATATAAGCTTCTCATATAAATTAGATTCAGAGCTTAGGTATGGTGAAAATCCACATCAAAAAGGTTGGTTATACTTAAAGACAAACGGAAAAGGAATTTTTAATAATATTAAAATTTTAAATGGAAAGGAACTTTCATACAACAATATAAAGGATATAGATTCTGCCGTAAAAATAGCATATTCATTTGAAGAAAGTGCAATAGTTGCTGTCAAACACAATGTTCCATGCTCTGTTGCAAAGGGAACAAGTAAACTTGTTGATTTATTAGATAAATTATACAATGCAGATAATATTTCTATTTTTGGTGGCATAATAGCAACCAATCAAAATATTGAAAAGGAATTGGCTGAAAAATTATCTCAAATTTTCTTGGAAGTAATTATATCTCCAAAATTTTCTGATGATGCTCTACAAATATTAAAAAAGAAAAAAAATCTAAGATTAATTGAGTTAAATACTAAACCAAAAGATTTATATGAATTTTCATCGGTAGATGGAGGTTTATTGATACAGGAGATAGATAGCTTTTTAGATAATGAAGAAAATGAAAATTTCCTTGTTGTCACGGAAAAAAAGCCTACAAAAGATCAAATTAAGGATTTACTTTTTGCTCAAATTGTCACAAAATATGTAAAATCTAATGCTATTGTTACAGCAAAAGATGGGGTTACATGTGGCATATGCGGTGGTCAAACAAATAGAATATGGGCAGCCCAAAATGCATTATCCAGAACTCCAAAAGGTGCAGTGCTTGCATCTGATGGATTTTTCCCTTTTCCCGATGTTGTGGAAGAAAGTTATAAATATGGAATATCTGCAATTATTCAACCTGGTGGTTCGGTGAAAGATGAAGAATCTATTGAACTGTGCAACAAATATGGAATACCAATGGTGTTTACTAAAATAAGGCATTTCAAGCATTAAAACTAGTTTCAATAATTTAAATAAAAGCTAAATAAAAGGAATTTTATGAAATATCTAGTAGTTGGAAGCGGAGGCAGAGAACATGCTATCTGCTATAAACTTTCTATCTGCAGTGAAGTTGAAAAAATTTATGTCTGGCCAGGAAATGATGGAATAGGTCTGGAAAATAAATGTGAAATTTTGAGTCTTAGAAATGAAGAAGAGCTATTAAAATTTTCTATAAAAGAAAAAATAGATACAGCTATTATTGGACCTGAAAATTATCTTGTAAATGGCATTGTTGATAGATTAAACGAAAATGGAATAAAAACTTTTGGTCCATCAAAAAAATCAGCTATTTTAGAAGGAAGTAAGGTATTTGCCAAAAAACTTATGCAAAAGTATGGAATTTCTTCAGCAGGATTTTATGAAGCAAATTCTTATGAAGACACTATCGATTATATAAAATCTAAAAATGAATATCCAATAGTAATAAAGGCAGATGGATTAGCAGCAGGAAAAGGAGTTAAAATTGCATACAATTTTGATGAAGCAAGACAGTTTTGTCATTCATTATATATTGAAAAAATATTTGGAGATTCGGGACAAAAAGTCGTAATTGAAAAGTATTTAAAAGGATTTGAAGCTTCAATAATAGTTTTATGCGATGGAAACAGATTTAAGCCTTTACTATCGGCTAAAGATCATAAACAAGTTTTTGATGGAAATAATGGACCAAATACAGGTGGAATGGGAGCAGTAGCACCAAATCCATTTCTTGATGATAAAAATTATGAAAAATTCATTGAAAATATATTGAATCCAACATTTAATGCATTAAAAAAAGAAGATTTGCTTTATAAAGGAGCACTTTTTTTTGGTATAATGATTACAGATGAAGGTCCTTATTTGTTAGAATATAATGTAAGATTTGGTGATCCAGAAACTCAAGTCGTATTATTTTCACTTAAAAATAATTTTCATGAAGTAATTCAAAAAACAATAGAAGGTAAACTCGATAATATTATTCTTGAATGGGAAGAAGGTTATAGTGTCGGAGTTGTTTTAGCTTCGAAAGGATATCCTGAAACTTTTGAAAAGAATTTTCCTATAAATGGTTTAAGTCATTTTATAAAACATGACTCTGAAGTTATTAATAAAGATCACAAAAAATTAGATGAAAAAAGTAAAATATTTTTTTCAGCAGTAAAAAAACAGGATAATAAAATCTTAACTAATGGTGGAAGAGTAATTACAGTGGTAGATCATGACAATACCTTAGAAAAAACAAGAAATAAAGTATATAATTCTATAAAAAAAATTAATTTTGCAAATATGCATTATAGAAATGATATTGGTATAATAAAATAATATCGATATTACTTAATTTCAAATTAAAAATAAGTTAAAAATTTTTTTGTTTTTTTTTAATTATTATAAGAAATAAAATAATAATAAATATATCTTGATGCTTTTTTAATATTTTAAAATAAGAAAATTTTAATAATATTGATGTTCCGGATGTTTTGCATAATAGTTAGATTCGATTAATATTTTAACTAGTTCATCTAAAATAGCTTTTTCATAAGGTAAAGATGATACAATGTTTTTAAAATATCTTATTAAATCTTCATTGTGCAAATACATGGAAATTGCAAATTGTCCAAATTCATCGACATTTCCGATTGATGCAACATAGAAATTGTCATTATTAAAGGTAATTTGCTCGATTTTATCACCTTCAAGATATTCTTTTTCAAAATTTTCCTTATTTTGTATATATAAAGCAAGCATAGATACATAACTATATAGTTCCATTGGGTCTTCTAACATTATTGTTTCATAGAATTTTATGGGTTTGTAATCACAATTTCTTAAGCTGCGAAGTAGTCTATAAAAGGTAAATTGAACCCTTGCTGATATAGGTAAACCAGAAATTTTCGTATTCCCATATTTTTGTTTATAATAATTACTTCTTAAATCCATACCTAAGATGAGAAAATGAAGAAGTAGTTCATCATAATACTTATCATTAAAGACATTACTGTCTTTTAGAGAGAGGCTATTTAAAAGTATGCTTTTAGCAAGCATCGCAACATAAGGTTGCAAGGAGTTAGCATAAATAGAAAAAAAATAGGATGGAGAATAAGCCTCCATAACTTGATAACGCATAAAATCCATTGAACCAAAAGCATCTTTATACAAATTTTTGATCTCTTCAGTTCTTGGAAATCCCGCTGAAAATGGAATGAATTTTCTATTACTTATAAAGGCGAAGTAAGGGAAAGCCTGTTCTCTGATTGTTGGTGCGGTGTTTACAGGTATCCCTATATTTGAAATAATTGTTTTAAGATAATCAGATAAACTTTTAGAATATTGAATTTTATCTTTAGGAATTATTAAAGGTATATTTTGAAGCATCCAGGAATAAAGGTTTTGTCCTTTTTCGGTAATGTCGGTAATTGAGAAACTGGATGGGAAATTAAAACTTATTTCTGACATACCAATTGTAAACCATCTTTTCCCTGGATAATAATCTAATACTGCCAATTCGATATAATCGGCATTAATGTTTTCAAAAGAAATTTTTTGCCATTGACTTGTATCAGACAAAGTAAAATTATAGTTTTTAAATTTAGTTCTGATTTGTAAAGTCTTAACTCTTCCGTTATCTTTATAATCTTGATTATTTTCATCACCTATTCCATTTTTTATATAAAGAGAAGAAAAAGTCATTGGTATATGAAAATAAATTTTAATAGTAGGCTGCGTTACTTTAGATTCTGAAACCCATGCTGTTTCAGGGATATTGTCGAAAAGATTTTCAGCAAAATAAACTTTAGTAGGATCATTTGGGTCATAATATGGATTAGATTCAGTATATTCTATCCATATTCCCTGGTTTTGAGCAGGTTGAGATTGAGCTTGAATGACATTTACTTGTAAAAACTGGAGTGTAGGTAATTGAAATTGAATTAAGAGAAAAAACAAAACAAGTATAAAAAATAAAATAAATTTTCTATATATATTTCTAAAAGGTAATATTATAAATTTTTTCTTCATCCTATTTCTCCTATAATCTAATTTTTTAATATTCTTAAAATACAGCTGTTTTTAATAAGACAATATATAGAAATAATGAAAGTCCTATCTTTAAAATTATCGAACTCTTGCAAAATAAAAAAGTCAGTAATTGATTATTAATAGTTGTTAATTAAAATTTATTTTTATTGCAATTTCTATTAAATTTTCTTTAAGCTAATATTATCAAGATTTTAAGGGATTAAAAAATTTTTTAAAAACAACTTGACAAAGGAAATAGATTTGATAGATTAGCCCTTGC
>CAYVTU010000012.1:0-90526 GCA_964454835.1 uncultured Brachyspira sp. | reverse complement strand
AAGTTTCAATTTTTGTTTTAGGTGCAAAGTTTCATTTTTTGCTACGCAAAAATAATTTTATTCTTGACTTAATTTTTTTTTCGTTTAGTTAAAAGCAATATATTTTAAGGGTCATAAGTATGGCTGATATTAAAAAAGTAGCTTATACATTCGATGATGTATTACTTGTTCCACAAAAATCCGAAATTTTACCAAAAGAAGTAGATGTTTCAATTAAACTTACAGATAAAATTAAGCTAAATATTCCATTAATTTCTGCTGGAATGGATACAGTTACAGAAGCAAAACTTGCTATTGCAATTGCAAGAGAAGGTGGAATGGGTGTCATTCATAAAAACATGAGTCCACAGCAACAGGCTGATGAAGTAGACAAGGTAAAAAGGTGGGAACATGGTGTAATTACTGATCCATTTCATCTTGCCCCTGATGATAGCTTGCAGGATGCAATAAATTTGATGGAAAAATATAAAATTTCAGGAGTTCCAATAGTAAAAGATGATATTCTAGTTGGAATAATTACCAATAGAGATATAAGATTTGAAACTGATTTTTCTAAACCAATTGAAGAATTAATGACAAAAGAAAATCTCATTACAGCTAAAGTGGGAACAAGTTTAGAAGAAGCTCAAGAAATACTAAAAAAACATAAAATTGAAAAACTTCCATTAGTTGATTCACAGGGAATCTTAAAAGGTCTTATCACTATCAAAGATATTGAAAAAAAATTCAAATATCCAAACGCTGCTAAAGATAATACTGGAAGACTAATTGTGGCGGCAGCTGTTGGCCTAGGAAACGATATAGATGAGAGACTTGAGCTTTTAGTTAGTGCTAAAGTTGATTGTATAGTTGTTGATTCGGCTCATGGTCACTCAAAAAGCGTTCTTTTGGCTATAGAAAAAATAAAAAAAAGTTATCCTGATATGGTTGTTGTTGGTGGTAATGTGGCTACAGCAGAAGCAGTAAAGGACCTTGTACTAGCAGGAGCTGACATAATAAAAGTTGGTATAGGTCCTGGTTCCATTTGTACCACAAGAGTCGTAGCTGGTGTTGGAGTTCCCCAATTTACTGCTATATGTGACTGTTCAGAGCAAGCAGATAAATATGGAAAAGCTGTCATAGCTGATGGTGGGATAAAGTATTCTGGTGATATTGTTAAAGCTATCGGTGCTGGTGCAAAAGCAATAATGATTGGTTCATTATTTGCTGGATGTGAAGAATCTCCTGGTGAAGAAGAAATTTATCAGGGAAGAAGATTTAAAGTATACAGGGGAATGGGCTCTATTGGAGCTATGCAAAGAGGTTCTTCAGATAGATATTTTCAAAGTGAATCAACAAAACTTGTACCAGAAGGAGTTGAAGGCAGAGTCCCTTATAAAGGTTCTGTGTCTGATGTAATATATCAACTAATAGGTGGTTTGAGAGCGGGAATGGGCTATTGCGGTACCTCTACTATTGAGCAATTAAGAAAGAATGCCAAATTTGTCATCCAAACAGCTAATGGTTTAAGGGAGAGTCATCCTCATGATATTCAGATAATAAAAGAATCTCCAAATTATTCGCCAAATACATTTTAATATTTAAGGAAACTATATGAATCATGAAAAAGTTCTGGTTATTGATTTTGGAGGTCAATATAGCCAATTAATAGCGAGAAGAGTTAGAGAAGCAAATATATATTCCGAGATAGTTCCATATAATACTTCTATCTCAGATATTATAAATAAAAACCCTAAAGCTGTTATTTTTTCTGGTGGTCCTTCAAGTGTTTATGTTGAAAATTCACCTGAAATAGATAAAAATATATATAGTCTAAATATCCCGATATTAGGGATTTGTTATGGAGCCCAGTTGATTGCAAGAGATTTAGGTGGGTTGGTTAAAAGATCTAGTGTAAGAGAATATGGAAAAATATTATTAACTATTAAAGATTCAACTCTTTTTGAAAATATACCCTCACAATTCAATGTCTGGATGAGCCATACCGATTTTGTGGAAAAACTACCAGAAGGATTTATTAATACATCAACTACTTCATCCTGTCCTAATTCATCTTTTGAAAATATAAATAAAAAAATTTATGCTGTTCAATTTCACCCAGAAGTATATCATTCGGAATTTGGTTTTGAAATAATTAAAAGTTTCCTTTACAAAGTTGCAAAATGCTCAAAAGATTGGACTATAGATTCTTATTTAGATAATCAAATTGCTCAAATAAAAGAAGAAGTAAAAGATCAAAAAGTAATCTGCGCTTTATCGGGTGGAGTCGATTCAGTTGTTGCAGCAAGTTTAGTAGCAAAAACAATTGGAAAAAATCTATTTTGTATATTTGTTGATCATGGTCTTTTAAGAAAAGGGGAAAAAGAGGAAGTTCAGCTTAACTTTTCTTCTAGAAATGACTTAAATCTTATAGTAGTTGATGCGAAAGAAAAGTTTTTAAAAGAGTTAAAAGGAGTTAAAGATCCAGAAAAAAAGAGAAAGATAATAGGTAGAGTCTTTATTGAAACTTTTGCCTCTGAAGCTAAAAAGTTAAAAGATATAAAGTATCTTGTGCAGGGTACAATTTATCCCGACATTGTAGAAAGCGGAACTAATACCAGTGCAACAATTAAAAGTCATCATAATGTCGGAGGACTTCCTAAAAATTTGAAATTTAAATTAATTGAGCCATTAAAATATTTATTTAAAGATGAGGTTAGAGAACTTGGGAAAAAACTTGGTTTAAAAGATTATCAAATCTATCGTCAACCTTTTCCTGGTCCCGGACTTGCAATTAGAATTATAGGAGAAATTACTGAACAAAGACTTAATATATTAAAAGAGACTGATTATATTTTAAGAGAAGAAATAGCAAATTCAAAATTATCCAATAAAATATGGCAGTATTTTACGGTTCTTACAGGAGTAAAAACTGTTGGTGTTATGGGGGATAACAGGACATATAGCGAATTAGTAGCCATTAGAGCAGTCGAAAGTATCGATGGAATGACAGCTGATTGGTATAAAATACCATATGATGTCTTAGAAAAAATATCGAATAGAATAGTAAATGAAGTTCATGGCGTCAATAGAGTAGTTTATGATATTACCTCTAAACCACCTTCTACCATTGAATGGGAATGAATAATTTTTTTGACCATATTTCAAATATTTTACCAGAGAATGAAGTTCAAAAATTAGTGGAAGCATGCAATTTACCTATTCGTAAATCTATAAGATTCTTTTCATATTCCAAAAAAGATAAAAAGATAATAGGATATAATGGAGATACTTATACCTTAGAAGATAAGATTTATTGGACAGAAGATGGGTTTTATGTCGATAAAAATTCCAGACCATCTAAGTCTTTCGATTATCTAAGGGGAGATTTTTATATCCAGGAAGCTGCTGCAATGTATCCTGTGTCATTTTTATTTAATTATATAAAAAAAAATGAGAATAATTATTATCAATCTTTTTTTGAAAACAAAGAACTTACATCTTACATATTAGATTATTCTTCAAGTCCTGGTGGAAAAACTTTGCAACTTGCAGATTATTTCCCCGGTTCAATTATTTTAGCTAATGAAATAATAAAAGGAAGAGTTTTTCCATTATATACCAATATTATCAGAGCTAAACTAAAAAACATAATATTATTAAACCAACCATTTGAATTTTTTGATAAACTTAATTTTAAATTTAATATTATTTTAGCAGACTTACCATGTAGTGGTCAAACTCTTATTTTTAAAAAAAAACTGGATATAAAAAGCTATAATTTTAAAGAAATAATATTTAATTCTAAAAGGCAAAAAAAAATATCCTCTTTATTGATAAAATTACTAAGAGAAAATGGTTTTTTTATTTATTCTACCTGTACTTTTTCGAAAGAAGAGAATGAAGATATTGTTGAATTTCTAATGAATAATAATCTTGAATTAATTCATCAAAAAAGGCTATGGCCACACATTGATAATTGCGCTGGAGGATTTAGTTCTCTACTAAAGAATATTGGGAATTCAACCAACATTGATAAATTTGAATATATAGAAAATCAAACAGAAAAGTTATTAAAAATATTAGAAAAGAACCCTTTTTTTGATTTAAATAAAATAAAAAATTCTGGATTTTTATATCTAAAAGAAAATAAAATTTTTCTTTTTTCTTTTCCTAAAATATTAAAATATTTCTTTGATAATGCTCTTTTAATTGGTCAGCCAATAGCAATAATAGAAAAACATGGAATTGTACCTTTATGGAATTCTATTGATTATGTTAAAGACGAACTAACCATTGAAATAGAAACAAATCTTCTTTTAAAGCTATTAAGAGGAGAAGACTTACAAAGATTATCCGCAAAAAAAGATAGTAATTATTTTGTGATAAGAGATAAAGAAAGTGGATTATTTCTTGTCAAGTTAGCAGAAAATGGAGTAAAAAATCTAATACCCGAATTTCTAATGATAAAATAGGTTAATAAAAAAAATGCTAACAATAATGGATTATTAAATTAATTAGCAAATGTATAAATTAAAAAACCCCTGAAAATTCAGGGGTCTTGCTTTGCGAGGGCAGGATTTGAACCTGCGACCTTTGGGTTATGAGCCCAACGAGCTGCCAAACTGCTCTACCTCGCGTCTTAACAGAAATATTAATAACAGAGTTGATTTATTTGTCAAGTTTATTATTGTTAATTATTTAAGAACAATTATAGAAATAAGACAAGGATTGTTAACTTACTGATTATTTATCATATGGACAGATTCTTTGAA
Source organism: uncultured Brachyspira sp. (assembly GCA_964454835.1). GTDB lineage: Bacteria > Spirochaetota > JAAYUW01 > JAAYUW01 > JAAYUW01 > Exilispira. The sequence goes on along the minus strand of CAYVTU010000012.1, from coordinate 85,772 downwards.
AAACATCGACAAATCTATTAAGTTGGTTTTTTACTAAGATTACTTCTGTATCGGAATTATCTATCTGAACATAATTTTTCAGTTTAACAAAGGTAGTAATACCTGAAATCAGAGTTTGTTTCATTTTTGAATCCAAATTGGATACAAGCAAAGTCAGTTTTAACATATCATCTTTACCAGGAATTTTTTTATCATATTTCATCATCTCAATTTTTATACCATTTGCAAGTTTATCGATAATCTCGAAATCAATTAAAATTTGATTCAGGTTTTCAATTAATTCTTTTATAATTTTTAAATCACTTTGAGGGAAATAGAAATACTTAAATTCAATTAAATGAGAGATTTTTTGAAATATTTTATTTAACCATATAATCTTGAAAAAAGAGAAAAAATTAAGATAGCTTTTTAAGTAATTTAAACTAGGCAATTCGAATTTAGTGATAAGTGAAATCAAAGATTCGTTTGCATCAAGGGGTTTTACTTTATCTGCTCCTTCTTCTTTTAAGTAATTATAAAATTCATTAAACAATTCTTGTTCTACAGTAGCTTCTGCATCTTTCACTTTGTCTTCAAGTGCTTGCTCAATATTTTTTTCAAACGATGTCTTTATTTCTAAATTTATTGAATAAAAAGGAACTCTAAGTAATGGGTTTTTGTATAGAATTCTATATAATCTATTTACAATATCTTTCGCTGCATAATATTGAATCATCGCAGTAAATGAGGCAATTCTCTGAAAAAAGGGGGATTTGTCTATTACCATATCGGGAAATATTTCATTATAATATTCAACAAAATATTTTAAAGATTCATCATCAAACTCATTAAAAAAAGGATATACCATAAATAATCTACTAATTGTTCTTATAGCTGCTGAAAATTTATCGATGTGAATATTTGGAAATTGGTTCTGTAAAAATTCAGAAGAAAAATCTGTAAAATGCACTGGAAACAATGACTTGAATAGATGACTATAATCATATGTAAAAAAGATTATCATATTATATAATTGATTCATTTGAAGTAAAAATTTATCTATATTATTTCTTATATGTCTTTTAATCTGTGAAATTTGTTCAGAAATGGTTTTTCTATATTCTTTATCACTTTTCATTATTTCAATTAGTTTTTTTTCTATAAAAATTTCAAAATAAGATTTACCATTATTTTTTTGAATTTTATCAAAATAATAAAGAGAAAATGAAACAAGATTATTTTTTGAAGCAATTACTTTTTTCCAAAATTTAAAAAATTCAGCATAATCTATTGAAATTTTACCTGCTTCATAGAGAAATTGTATAAATGAACTTTGAATAAATAAACCATTCTTATCTAATATTGGGGGATTGATACGAGCTAAGTTGTTTATTTCATTTTTTATAGCTTTGTTAAAAATATACTGTCTTATGCTTTCACCATAGAAAATTTGTCGAAAAAAGGCAATAATGCTATCCCAAAATGTCAGATTAAAATGGGCAAAAAAAGAATCCTGTTCATCCATCGATAATAAATCACTGACATCGTCCATACTGTTATAATATTCAAGATTATCTATTTTTTTAAGTAATTCTAACCTTTCTTCAACGCTAAGATTGAAATTTCGATCTTTTGATAAAGAATCTGACATCTTGATTTACCTTAAAAATTTTAATTACTTTTGCTCAAGTCCTTTAATAATAGTAAAAATATGCTCAGAAATTCTATTATTGGTTTCAAGTGTTTTTGAGGCTATATTTGGAGTAGAAATAATTTTTTGATTGTTTTTTAATAATGGTATTAAAGCTGAATCTGATTTTAATACATCTATTGCTGCAGCTGCAACTTTACCTGAATTAATTGCAGAAACAAGATCAATTTCATTAATAATTCCATTTTTTGCACAATTTATTAGAATAACATTATCTTTCATTAATTCAAAATGTTGAGATTCTATAATTGATTTATCTTTTTTAGGGTCGAAGGTTAAATGAAATGAAATTATATCTGATCTAGGTAAGAGTTGGTTTAATGGAACAAGTTGAACTGACTGCATTGGGGAAGATGATAAATATTTATCACAGGCAATAACATTCATACCAAAAGCCATTGCCCTTTTTGCTACTTCCCTTCCTATTCTTCCAAAACCAACAACTCCCAATGTCTTTCCATATAAATCAAAACCTTCAAAAAGATCTGAATCATAAATTCCATTTTTAAATGCCGAATCTGCCTGAGGAATTTTTCTGGAAATTGATAATATCAAACCCATAACATATTCTGCAACAGATATTATTGGAGCATCGGGAGTATTTAATACATGTATTCCAAGATTATGAGCATAATCAGCATCTATATTTTCTATGCCTACACCACCTTTAATAATATATTTCAAGTTTTTTGCCTTATTTATCATTTCCTTTGATACAACTGTTTTTGATTTTACAATTAAGATTTCACAGGTTGATAATAATTCTTCTTCATTGTTATTATCTTTAAAAACTTCATAAACAAAATGGCCTAAATCCTTAATTTTATCAATTATTGAAGGTGATAATTGTTCATATATTAAAACCTTCATCAAATACTCCTTCGAAATAAATATAAACCAAACTTTGAAATATGTAAAATAAATATTGAAATTATTTTTCCTCCATAAATGGATAAATAAAATCTTTTGGTGGAACAAAATTTTCTTTTATACTTCTTGCACTAATCCATCTCAATAAATTTAAGTATGAACCCGCTTTATCATTAGTTCCAGAAGCTCTAGCTCCACCAAAAGGTTGTTGTCCTACCACAGCACCTGTTGGTTTATCATTAATATAGAAATTACCGGCGGAATGTTTTAATCTCTTTTCTAAAAGAGCTATGATATTTCTATCTTTTGCAAATATTGCACCTGTTAAACCATAACTAGAGGTACTATTACAAATTTCAATTGCATTATCAAAATCACTATCATCATATATATAAAAAGTTAATACTGGTCCAAATATTTCTTCTTCCATCAACTTAGATTTTGGATTCTTTGATTCTATCAAAGTTGGTTCAATAAAATAACCTTCCGATTTATTATATCCTCCACCTGCTAAGATTTTATAGTTTTCTTTATCTTTTTTAGCAATCTCGATGTAAGATGAAATTGTATTGAAAGCAGATTCGTCGATAACAGCAGTCATGAAATTTGTAAAATCTTCTGGGTCACCCATTTTTATTCTTGATATTTGTTGAATTATAGTTTTGATAATATTATCTGCTATTGATTTAGGGAAATATGCTCTTGAAGCTGCTGAACATTTTTGTCCTTGATATTCATAAGCTCCTCTAACACATGCTGTTGCTACTTCGTCCACATCTGCACTATTATGAACAAAAATAAAATCTTTTCCACCAGTTTCACCTACTATTCTTGGATACGATTTATATTTTGAGATATTTGAACTTATAGTCTTCCACATAGATTGAAATGTTGAAGTAGAACCTGTAAAATGAACTCCAGCAAAGTATGGTGAATTAAAAACAATATCGCCAATTTCCGAACCATTTGCAGGAATGAAATTTATTACCCCATCTGGTAATCCTGCTTCCATAAGTATTTTCATTATATAATATGCAGGATATACAGCAGAAGAAGCTGGCTTCCATAACACAGTGTTGCCGACAATTGCAGGAGTAGAAGGTAAATTTCCTCCAATTGATAAAAAGTTAAATGGAGTAACAGCAAAAATAAAACCTTCTAATGGTCTATATTCCATTCTATTCCAATTAGTTTTTGGAGAATAAGGCTGGTCTTCAAAGATTTTAGAAAGATAATATGCATTAAATCTAAAAAAATCAGCTAATTCGCAGGCTGAATCTATTTCTGCTTGAAAAACAGTTTTTGAAAGATTAAGCATGGTTGCAGCATTGACAGTTGCTCGATATGGTCCTGATAACAAATCTGCTGCTTTTAAAAATATTGCGGCTCTATGATACCATGGCATTTCTTCCCAATTTTTTTTGGCTTTTAGCGCAGCATCAATAGCTAATTCTATTTCCTTTTTAGAAGCTTTATGATATATCCCTATTGTTTTATTATGTGCATGAGGTAAAATACATTTCCCTGTATTTCCTGTTTTTATTTCTTTTCCATTTATAATTAAAGGAATCTCAATATTTTTGTTTCTCAATTCTTCAAGTTTCTTCTTTAATTCTACCTTTTCTGGTGAACCTTTTTTATATTCTTTTATAGGTTCATTTATAGGAATTGGTATTTTATAAGCAGCATCAGCCATTTAAATCTCCTTATTTAATTTTTATTAACAAAAATATAGCAATATTTAATATAATTACAATAAAATTTTAATAATTATGGAGTAATAAACATTGCATCTCCATATGAAAAAAACATATAATTATTTTTTAAAGCATAATTATAATATTTTTTAATATTCTCATATCCCGCAAAAGCAGAAACTAAAATAAGTAAAGATGATCTCGGAGTATGAAAATTTGTTATCAACCCATCGACAACTTTAAATTCAAATGGTGGATAAATAAAAATTGATGTTTCAGCTTCAGTTTCTGTAATTTTACCAAAGTCTTTATAGCAACCTTCAAGTGCTCTAAGACTAGTTGTGCCACAAGCGATAATTTTTTTATTATTTAATTTAGCCTTATTTATTTTGTTTGCTGTATCATTTGAAATTGTGTACCATTCGGAATGGATATTATGATGTCTTATATCTTCGACTCTTACTGGAGCAAAAGTACCCCACCCTACATGAAGAGTTATATAAGCTATTTCAATTTGTTTTTCTTTTAGTCTAAATATTAAATCATCTGTAAAATGTAAACCAGCAGTGGGTGAAGCAACCGAGCCTTTTTTTCTAGCAAAAATATTTTGATAATATATCTCATCTATCTTTTCACTTTCACGTTTAAAGTATGGAGGTATAGGTATAACTCCATATTCTTCAAGAACTTCTATGTTAATTTCTCGATTCAAAGATATTATTAATCCTTCTTTTTCTCTTTTTTGTATCTCAAAAATTAAATCACTTTCAGCATATTCCATGGTTTTATGATTCTTTATCTTTATTAGTTTAATATATTCTCTTTCTTTGAATGTTTTGAGATTTTTAACAAGAGCAAAGTAAAGATTTGATTTTAGTTTTTTAATTATTAGTAGTTCTAAAATTTTATTATTCTTTTCTCTAATTCCATATACTTTTGTTTTTAAAACTTTAGAATCATTAAATACTATTAAAGTTTCTGGTTCGATAAAATTTATGATATCTTTAAATATTGTATCAGATATTATCTCTCCTTTTTTATTAACTACAAGCAGTTTAGCATTTTCACGATTTTCAAGGGGATATTTCCTGATTTTATCTTCAGTAATATTAAAATCATAATATTCAATATTATAGTTATCATTATCATAATTATTCATTCGACACCTCTGCTTTTGATTAATTAACAAACTAATACTTTTAGTCAATAAATAAGTCTTAATATAATAAACTTGATTAAAATTATTTTATTTGCATATTTTTTACAAGAGGTAATTATGGAGTATTTTAAAGTTCAAGGACCTACAAAAATAAAAGGGACATTTGTTCCTAATGGAAGTAAAAATGCGGCATTACCAATAATTGCAGCCTGTTGTTTGACAGATGAAGAAGTCCATCTAACAAATGTACCTGAGATAGAAGATGTTAAGGTAATGATAGAAATATTGAAAACATTGGGAGCAAAAGTTGAGCATCCATCTATGCATGAATATAAGATAGAAGCTAAAGAATTAAAGAACTCTACTATAGATCCTAAACTTGGGAGTCTTATTAGGACTGCTATGTTATTTGCTCCAGCACTTTTATTGAGGACAGGTAAGGCTATTTTCCCAAAACCTGGTGGAGATAGTATAGGAAGAAGAAGAATCGATACTCATTTTCAAGCCTTAACATCTTTAGGTGCCAATATAAAAATAAACTCATCTTTTGAGATTGAAGCCAAAAAATTAAAGGGATCATATATTTACTTAGATGAAGCGTCGGTTACAGGAACGGAAAATGCTATTATGGGAGCAGTATGTGCAGAAGGAGTATCAATTATTTATAATGCAGCATGTGAACCTCATGTTCAGGATTTATGTAACTTCTTAAACTCCATAGGAGCTCAAATAGATGGCATTGGAACAAATAAAATAACTATTACAGGTGTTAAAAGCTTAAAAGGAGGAAGATGGAAAATAATTTCGGATCATATTGAAGTTGGCTCAATAATAGGTTTAGCTGCAATCACAAGATCTGAAATAACTATTCCTGACATTTACCCTGAGCATTACCATATTATAAAAATGTTTTACAATAAACTTGGTGTAGATTTTAAATTTGAACATAATAGTATAATCGTTCCTTCAAATCAAGAGCTTACAGTACATGCCGATATAGGTGAAGGAATTCCTGTCATCACAGATATGATCTGGCCAGGGTTTCCGACAGATTTAACCTCAATAACGGTAGTAATGGCTACACAGGTCAATGGGACCGTTTTAATATTTGAAAAACTATTTGATAGTAGACTTTTTTTTACCGATAAACTTGTTGCCTGTGGGGCAAAACTAGTTCTTTGTGATCCTCATAGAGTAGTAGTATCTGGACCAACCAAGATGAATCCAGTAACTGTAACATCACCTGATATTAGAGCAGGTATGGCTTTACTTATTGCAACCATGCTTGCTGAAGGGGAATCGAAGATTTTTAATATAAGGCAGATCGATAGAGGATATGAAAAAATTGATGAAAGATTAAATAAACTTGGGGCAAAAATTATTAGAGAAGATGATCAACATCAATAAATATAATTGGTTTTATTAAAATAACTGATCATCTCCATCAATAATATTATTTTCAATATCTTTTTCAATATCTTTTTCAATTTCGCTTAAATTCTCATCTTTATTTTCATTATTTATTTCATTTTTCTTAGTTTTTTTTTGTTTTATTTTTCTTTCATTCTGATTAATATTATTTTCATCAATTTTCTCTTCTTCTATTGAACTTATGGAACTTGTTTTCCCCTCTTCGAAATTTTTTTCAAGAATCTTTATTTTACCTTCATACTTTACAATAAGGTTATTTAAATAAGTCGAAAGATTTAGTCCTTCTTCATACAATTTAATAGCTTCATCTAAACTGATATCCTGTTTTTCCATTAGAGTTACTATCTGCTCAAGTTTATTTAAATTTTCTTCAAAAGTCTTATTCTCATAAGAGTTTTTATCTTTCTTTTCCATCAGATTTCCTTTATTATGGTATTTCTTTTATAACCGAAATAATTTTACCTTTACTTAATATTGTCTCGATATTTTCATTTAATTCTACTTCGTTTGAACTTTTTACTATGGTTCCATCGGATTTTTTAGTTATTGAATAACCTTTAGATAAGATTTCTAAGGGAGATAGAGTCTTCAAAAGTTTACAAAAATTGATTAATCTTTGCTTTGAGTCAGAATAAATTGAGGAAAAAGAGGTAAACAATTTTGAGATATTAAAATCTGTTCTCATTCTATAATTATTTAATTTTGATTCTAGTAAATTAGAAAATCTTCTTTTAAAAGCTGAGGTTGAAATCTTATCAAGATAAAAACTTAAAATTCTTTCTATATTATTCTTCAATCTTTCTTTTGATTTTAATATAAATTCGCGGGCATTTAATGTTCCCTGGCTAACTATTGCAGCTGCTCCAGTTGGAGTTGGAGCTCTGAAATCTGCTACAAAATCGGCGATAGTGTAATCTGTTTCATGTCCTATCCCTGTTATTATTGGTATTTTAGAATCAGCTATGGCTCTTGCGACCACTTCTTCATTAAATGGCCACAAATCCTCAATTGAACCCCCTCCTCTTGCTAGAATTATAAGATCAATAGCTGAACAGTATTTATCATTTGCATATTTTATAGCAGAAGATATCATCTTTGAAGCTGTTTCGCCTTGAACCAATACTGGAAAAACAAATATATCTATATGCGGAGCCCTTGTTTTAATTGTATTTATTATATCCTGTAAAGCTGCACCGGTTTCTGAGGTAATTATTCCAATTTTTTGAGGATATTTTGGAATCTGCTTTTTCCGCTCTGCTTCGAAAAGACCTTCTTTCATTAACTGCTGCTTTAATTCTAAGAATTTTTTCCAGAATTCTCCTTCACCACTGATTTGGATGGAATCTACAATCAATCTATATTCTCCTGCGGGACTATATAGATTTATTCTTCCTTTACATATTAATTTATCTCCTTCTTTAATAGGGATATTTATATATTTTAATGAGTTTTTCCATATTACTGCTTTTAATAAGTATTGTTCGTTATTTTCTTTATTAATCTCTTTTAAGTTAAAGAAAAAATGTCCCGATTGTGATACTGAACAATTTGAAACTTCACCACTGACTGATATGCTATAGAATTCCTCGCATTCTAATTTTTCTTTTATTTTGATTGTTATTTCTTTAACTGAAAAAATTGTATCTTTTTCTAAGTTTGTCATAAAATAAACACTTATCCCTATTTTTTTAACAGAATTTGATTATTTATCAAGAAAGTTTTTATTGAAAATAATAAAAAAGCAACGATAAGTTATTTAATGACAAATTATATCAATATTAATTTTTTTCAGCTTTCAAATCGATGTAAAGAGAAAGGATGTACCATAGATTCTTCTTCTATAATTTATCTTGATAAAATAAATTTGGCTTCTATTTTTATTGAGAGCTTCAAAGTTATTACAATAAAACCTGTAATTTCAGAAATTCTTATTAATACTGACAAAAGGATAAATGATGAACATTTAATTGAAAGTATTATTATTGGCAACTTCAATGAAGAAGAAATTAAAAATTTAAAAATTAAACTGTTTGATGATAAAATTAAAAAAATATTTACCAAATTAAGCGCTGTTGATGAATCCTTACTTTTATTTTCTATTTGTAATGATTATCCTATTTTCACAGAGGATAAGTTTTTAATAAAAGTCGCTGATTCTATTTCTTTTTCTTATTATAATTCTTTAGTCGCAGTCTTACTTTTACTTTATGAAGGCTTAATCTCAAAAAATGTAGCTACAAGTTCATTTTTAAAGTTAAATTCTATAGGAAGATACAGTGAAAGTGTGTTTAAATTTGCTCTGAAATATCTTGAAAAATTAATTAAAGAAAATTAAAAAAGATTCTATTATTGTTTTTTTTTATTTTCCTGTTAAATTTAATGTAAGTTTAATGGTAATTATTAAAAAATTATAAAATCAGGATTATTTGTATTAAAATGAGTATTACAAGTTTGATTAAAATAATAATTTTATCAATGTTACCGATTTCTGAAGTTAGAGGAGCATTACCTTTTGCTTTTTTTAATAATATATCTTTTTATCTAGCTTTTCCAATATCTGTTTTTTTCAATTTCATTGTTTCATTTTTTATATTTTTTTTCCTTGACACAATTAATAAATATCTTTTAAAAATTCCATATTACAATAAGATTTTCACTAAATTTGCCAATAATGCTAAAGAAAAAATATATAAGAAGTTCTCAAAATATGAATATCTCGGTTTAACTCTATTTGTAGGAATTCCTTTACCTATTACCGGTATCTGGACAGGCGTACTTGGAGCATGGCTTTTACAATTAGAAAGGAAAAAAGTATTTATCTCATTATTTTTCGGAGTCTTAATCGCTGCTATTATTGTTACATTAGTCTTATTTTTTGGATTATACTCATTTAAAGTATTTAAGATATTCTTAGGTAAATACTTTTAATTTTCTAGAGTTTTTTATGATATAATTTTTTTTTCTTATTTTATAAAAAAAGGTAAAATAATGAATAAGAAACTACTTGAATTAATTCAAAAAAATTTTCTAATTCTAATTTCTTTAATATGTGCAGTTGTTTCATTTCTTTTTATAGGAGTAAACTTCTTAATTTTTATTGCTTTTGTACCTCTTTTTTATTACTTAAATGAAAAAAAAGTTTCTGGCAATCAAATTTTTCTTTATTTTTTAGCTTTTTATGGTGCAACACTTTTTTTCATCAATAAAATATCTACAAATGTTAGATTTTCTTATCTCACATATCTTGCTTTGATTTTCGCATTAAGTACAGGTGCTTATCTCTTTTTTGGAGTTTTTAAAAGAGGTATTTATAAGTTTTTTCAAATCGATGATATACCTTTAATTTTTATTTTATCGCAAATTCTTTTTGAAATGATACTTGAAAATAAATCTCTTGGATTTCCATGGATAACAACATCCCTGCCGACCGCTATTTACCCTGCTTTTATCTCTGCAGCTAGTCTATTTGGAGCATATTTTCTTTCTTTTGAGGTATATTTAATAAATTATTTTATATATAAGATAATTAAAAATGGAATTATTATCTATTTGCAAAAAAAAGTTAGTATAAGTACTGTTGTTAGCAGAATTAAGCATATAATTATATATTCAAGTATAGTTATTCTGATATTTGCTTTTAATTTTGGATGGTACTTATTTAATCCTTATGATCCAAAAATTCAAAAAACAGATCTTTTAATATCGGTTGGACAACCTAATATACCTCTTAATTTTAAGTATAGGCATGAATTTTTTGATTTAGCTGTCAATAGAATTTTAAAAATGTCATCTTTTGCAGCAATGCAAGATTCTGATCTAATTATATGGCCTGAATCAGCTATTCCAGCTTATTTAAAAAACAAGCAGAATATATTAGAGCAATTGAAAAAAGTCTCTAAAACTTCTAAATTAGCTATAGTACTTGGAACCCCAGATCTTGAAATAGTCAATGAAAAAGTTTCTTCATTTAATAGTGCTTTTTATTTTACTAAAGAAGGAGAATACCATATTTATCATAAAATACAGCTAGTACCTTTTGGTGAATTTATCCCTTTTGCAAATAAATTAAAATTTCTAAGAAACTTAATACCAGAGGTTGGAGTAGACCAGACTTTTGGGAAATTATCATCTCCATTTATCATTACAGATAAAAATGATAAAACATATAGTTTTTATCCAACAATATGTTTTGAAATGGTGTTTACGAATATTACAAGAATGATGGCAGAAAAAAATCCTTCTTTTTTTGTTAATATTGTCAATGATTCATGGTATGACGATACTTTTGAACATGAACAACATCTTTATCACAGTGTCTTAAGGGCAGTTGAAACCAAAAAAATGGTATTTAGATCAGCGACAACTGGAATTTCAGCAATTATCGATCAGAAAGGATTTATTGTTCGTAAAATGCAACAAGGAGAAGAAAATACAATAAAATATCCATTATATTTTTTCGACGGAAAAACTTTTTATGTTAAATATGGCTGGATCTGGATTAAAATATATAAATATTTAGGAGCATTTGTTCTATTTACAGCTATTTTATCAATACTATTCCCTAAATTTTCGCTTATAAAATTTCTTTCTAAAATCATAAATTTCCCATTGAAGTTATTTAAGAAATAAGGTTTTTGATGAATAGTATAAAATCAGATGAAGAATTAAAAAACTGCATTAAAATTGATTTGCATATTCATTCCTGTCATTCTGCCTGTGGCAGCCTTGATATGAGTCCTAAGAATATCATCAATTCATTATTAATTAATAATATAGAAATTGCAGCTATATCAGATCATAACTCTACCAAAAATTGCCATTCTTATATCAATTATGGACAAAAAAAAGGATTATGTATATTCCCTGCCATGGAAATACAAACCGAAGAGGAAATACATTCCATTGTTATTTTTCCAGATATGAGCAAAGCAATTTTATGGCAAAAATGGATAGAAGAAATAATGCCCAAAATCCCGCTAAATCCTGAAATATTTGGCGATGAGCCTATAGTTGATGAAGAAGATAATATTCTTGAGCTTCCGGAATATCTATATTCAGTATCTCTGCCAATTTCATTTGAAGATGCTGAAAATAAAGCTTTTGAGGATAATCTTATTTTTTTCCCTGCACATATTAATGATTCTTCTTTTTCTATAATTTCTCAAATTGGTTTTATACCTCCTAATCACAAATTTAAGTTTGCTGAAATCTCAAAAGAATCAGATAAAGTCGAATTATCTAACATGAATAATGATATTTTTTTTATAACAAATTCTGATGCTCATTACTTAAATCAGATTGGCCTTAGATATAACTGTATCTTTTCAGAAAGATTAAGAATTTTTTTAAATGAATTTATCAGTACACAAATAAGTAAAGATTCTCCGAATAAAATTGAAGAAATAAAAATAAAAATATTTAATCTTTTAAAAGATGAAGTTTTCATGGAAAATAAGAATAATTCTAATTTGAAAATGTTTTTTAAAAAAAAATAATTATACTATAATTATACTGCTAAATTTCTGAACAATCAATAGGATGAATAGCCCAGTCTTTCTCAGGAAAATATTCTTTTATTTCGCTATCAATTGTTTTTAGCACAACCCTTTTAATCCCAGAATTTGAAATAATTGCTTTACATTGATTACATATAAATTTATGTCCAATGATATAAAGAGTTGCATTATTAGTAGAATGTCCATGCTTTGCTGCTAAAACGACAGCATTACTTTCAGCGTGAGAACCAACTGCTCTACAAAGCTCTAATGAACTACCAGATATAATATTGTTTTTGTTTCTATAACAATATCCAATTTCAAGACAATTTTTTTGGTAGGATGGCGCTCCATTATAACCAGTAGATATTATTTCTTTATCCTTAACAATGACAGCACCTACTTTATTTCTAAAGCATGTTGACCGAGAAGATACTGTTTTAGCAATTTCTAAAAAATATTCGTCCCAGGAAGGTCTATCCATTTTAATTCTTTCATTATTTTTATTTATTTCTAAGCATTTTAATAAGTAATTTTTTTAAGTAATTTCTTTATGAAATTTTTGTTTTTTTGAAATATTTTATAGTTATTTATTATACAAAAAGCATGCTACCTGATGATTATTTCCCATATCTTTTAGTTCAGGTGAATTATCTTTACATATATCCATATGCTCAAAGCATCTATCATAAAACTTGCAACCTTTGAAATTATCAGCAGGATACTTAACATCTCCCATTAAGATGATTCTTTTTCTAGTTCTCTCTTTAACAGGGTCTGGTATCGGTATCGCTGAAAGTAATGCTTTTGTATATGGATGTAATGGATTATCATATATTTCTTTATAGCCTGCAATTTCGGCAATCTTTCCTAAATACATTACAGCAACTCTATTTGAAATATGCTTTACAACAGATAAATCATGAGCGATGAATAAATATGTCAAATTAAATTTTTCCTGTAATTCTTGAAGAAGATTAACTATTTGAGATTGAATAGACACATCAAGAGCAGATACAGGTTCGTCGCATAAAATAAGTTTGGGATTTAAAGCTAAAGCTCTAGCAATACCTATTCTCTGTCTTTGACCACCCGAAAATTCATGAGGATATCTATTTATAAAACTTCCCCTAAGTCCAACAATTGTAAGTAATTCTTTAACTCTATCCTTTATTTCTTTTTTTGAAAGTTCAAGTTGTCCACGAGATTTAAAAACTATCATTGGCTCAGCTATAATATCACCAATTGTCATTCTTGGGTTGAGTGAAGCATAGGGATCTTGAAATATCATCTGAAAATTTCTTCTATAAAAATTCAATGTTTTAAAATTCATTTTAACAATATCTTTACCCTCAAATACAACTTTTCCAGCTGTAGGTTCATGAAGACGTATAAGAGTTCTTGCAACTGTTGATTTACCACAACCAGATTCTCCAACAAGTCCAAGAGTCTCACCTTTAAAAATATCAAAAGAAATATCATCGACAGCTTTTAAGTGAATTGGTGTAGTATTTAAAAACCCTTTATGTCCAATAACAAAGTATTTTTTTAATCTAGAAACTTCAATAAGTTTTTCTTTTATATCCATGCTAATACCTCTATTTGAATCTTATATTTTCTTAGAAAGGATTAAAACAAGCCAATCTATGATTTTCATCAATTTGCTTTAATTGAGGGATTTCTTTTGTGCAAATCTCAAGTTTTTTCTCACATCTTGGATAAAATGGGCATGCTTTTGGTAGATTTACTAAATTAGGAGGTGTTCCACTTATTGAATATAATTTTTCTTTTTCTTCTTCATCAATTCTTGGAACAGATTTTAAAAGTCCTCGAGTATATGGATGTGAAGGATTTGCAAAGATATTTTCAGTAGTATTTTCTTCCACAATATATCCTGCATACATTACAATTATTCTTTCAGTCATTCTTGCTACTACTCCAAGATTATGGGTAATCAAAATAATAGACATATGTATTTTTTCTTGAAGTTCATGTAGCAAGTCAAGTATTTGTGCTTGAATTGTAACGTCTAAGGCAGTCGTTGGTTCATCTGCAATAAGCAACTGTGGATTTGTCGAAAGAGCCATGGCTATCATAACTCTTTGTCTCATTCCTCCTGAAAACTCATGAGGATATGAATATATTCTTTTTTCTGGATTTGGAATTCCTACAAGCCTTAACATTTCAATAGCTCTTTGTAATGCATCCTTTTTTGATATTTTATCATGCTCTATAAGAACTTCCGTCATTTGAGTCGATATTCTAAGATAAGGATTCAACGAAGTCATTGGGTCCTGAAATATCATCGAGATTTTTTTTCCTCTAATCTGCCTTTTATCACTGTCTTTTAGCTTTAATATATCAACTCCATCAAAAATAGCCTCACCACTTATTATTTTCCCCGGTGGAGAAGGAATTAATCCCATCAAAGATAGGTTAGTGACAGATTTACCACAACCTGATTCTCCAACTATTCCAAGTGTTTCTCTTTTATTTGTATAAAATGATACACCATTTACTGCGTGAACAATACCTTCATCTGTTTTAAAAATAGTCTTCAAATCTTTAACTTCAAGTAAGACTTCTTTTTTCATATATAATCCTTATATTAAATTCTATTTTTTAATGAAGGGTCAAGTGCGTCTCTAAGCCCTTCACCAAATGCATTCATACCAAAAAGAGTAAGGGCTAATGCAAGTCCTGGAAATATAATAAGATGAGGATGAGTTTGAATTTCACCTAAGGTTCCACCAAGACTAGCCAGAGAGCCCCATGATGCTTTGGGGGGTTGAATTCCAAGTCCCAAAAATGAAAGAAATGCTTCTTGAAGCATTATACTTGGTATTGTAAGAGTAAGATATACTATAATTGGACCTATAGCATTTGGGATTAAATGCTTAAATATTAATCTTGCCTTAGAAACTCCAATAGATTTAGCAGCTTCTATATATTCATTATTTCTTAAAGTTAAAATCTGACCTCGTGTAATTCTAGCAATTGTCATCCATGAAACAACACCAATACCTATAAAAATCATGTAATCTTTTCTTCCAAAAGCAACCATTAAGAGAATAACAAAAAACATATATGGAATTCCATATAGAATTTCTACGATTCTCATCATAAATTCATCAACTTTTGCAGAAGAAAATCCTGAAATAGCTCCATATGTTACACCGATAACTAGTGATACTAAAGCAGTAACAATTCCTACGGATAGAGAAATTCTACTTCCGTAAATAACTCTTGAAAGCATATCTCTACCCTGATCATCTGTTCCAAATGGATACTTAGCAGATGGTTTAGCATATTGCTGATTATTCTCAAAATCTATATAATCATAAGGATATGGAGCTAGAAAATTTGCAAAAATTGCAACAATGGCGAAAAAAATTATAATAATTGCCCCAAATACAGCCAATTTATTTTTAAGTAATCTTCTGAAAGCATCAGCCCATAAAGATACACCCTTAATTTCCTCTGATTCAATCGTAGTTCTCTCTATTTTTTTTGACATAATTTACTCCTTATCAAGGATCTATAAGCTAATTTATTATTTTTTTCATAACTCGTTTATCTAATTTTAATAAAATTTTATTTAACTATATTTTACTCTAGGATCTAAAAATCCATATAATATATCTACAATAAAATTCATGACGATTATCAATAAAGAATAAGTTATAACATCACCCATTACAAGACTGTAATCTCTATTAAATGCTGCAGTAACAAAAACTCTTCCCATACCTGGAATTCCAAGTATTTGCTCAACTACAACAGAACCAGTAACAATACCAGCGAATGCTGGTCCAACATAAGATACAACTGGAATAATTGAACCTTTCATTATATGTCTAAAAAGAATTGTTGAATTTTTCAACCCTTTTGCTCTTGCTGTGGTAACAAAATCTTTTCTAATTATATCCATCATACCTGCTTTTGTCATTCTTGTAATATAAGCTGTATAAGGCAGAGACAGTGAAAAAACAGGTATAATTAAGTATCTTATCATACCTGCAAGACCTACTTCTGATAATCTTTTCCAACCACCAACTGGTAAAATTTTCCAGCTTATAGAAAACAATAAAAGAAAAAGTGGAACAATTACAAACATAGGAACAGAAATTCCTAATATTGCGAAAGACATGAAAAAATAATCACCAAACTTGTTTTGATTTAAGGCTGAAATCATTCCAAAGGAGACACCTAAAAGTATTGCAACGAGCATTGCCCAAAAGCCAATTATTAAAGATGTAGGAAAATATAGCTTAATCAAATCATTTACAGAAAAACCTCTCATTCTAAAAGATGGACCAAAATCAAATCTAAATATTAAATTACTTAAATACATTAAGTATTGTTTATAAATTGGTTGATCAAGATGAAATTTCCTATTCAAGTTTTCTCTTATCTCTTTGGGCATGTTTTTTTCAGAAGAAAATGGATCTCCTGGAACAGCTCTAATAAGAAAATAAGCAACAGTTATAATGATAAATATAGTGATTATTGAAGAAAAAAATCTTCTAACTGTAAATTTTAACATGAGTCTAACCCCTTAAACTTGGTTTCGACAATAAAATTTTATATTATAATTTAATATTTGCAACCATAAAATTATTTTAGATTTAATAATTTCTTTATAATTTTATTATTTTGAAATTATTTTAAATATTTAAATTATCCTTAATTTAATCAAATAACCTTTTTTTCATATACTCAAACTTAATTCATTTAAATATAGAAAAAAAGAGGACTTCCCAAAAAAGGAAGTCCTCTTGAATTTTGAATAAGTTTAATAACTTGAAATTAAAGCTTATTTTTTAAGATATACTTCTTTTAATGGATGTAATCCAAGAATATTACCATAAATTCCCTGTACATATGTTTGTAATGTATAAACATTTACATAGAAATATATAGGAATTACTGGAAGCTCTGTCATAAGAATCTTTTCAGCTTCAAAGAAAATAGCCATTCTCTTCTTTGGATCCTGTTCAAATTTTGCTTTTTCTATCAATTCATCATATTTCTTATTTGTCCAGCCAGTATCATTATTTCCACTACCTGTCATCCACATATCAAGGAAAGTATTTGGATCGACATAGTCACCAATCCAACCTGCTCTAGATACTTGATAATCATGTTGTTGTCTTCTATCAAGATAAACTTTCCATTCCTGGTTTTCTATAAGAACTTCTATGCCAAGAGCCTGCTTCCACATCTGTTGAATTGCTTCAGCGATTTTCTTATGAGTTCCTGAAGTATTATAGAAAATAGTAATTGTACCAATTCCTTTTCCATCTGGATAACCAGCTTGAGCTAATAATTTCTTAGCTTCTTCAATATTCTCTTTTCCAGCATCAAAACCTTTATAGCCAGGCATGTTTGGTGGAACAAAAGAATAAGCTGGAATTTGACCTGCTTTGAGGATGTTGTCTACAAGATATTTTCTGTTGATTGTTAAATATAAAGCTCTTCTTACTCTTACATCGAGTAATGCTTTATTTGTCTGTTTTGCTGGATCAACATTAATCATATAATAGTATGTTCCAAGATATGGAACAATATGAGTTTCTGGTTTGTTTCTCCATGTATCCATAAGCTCAGTTGGTATGTTTTCTTGATATTCAAGTTCACCTGCTGCAAATTGAGCGAGTGATGTGTTATTATCTTCATTAGCATAGATGATGATTTTTGAAAGTTTAACTTTTCCAATATCCCAGTATCTTTCGTTTTTAACAAGAGTAATATGATCATTTGGGAACCATTCAACAAGTTTAAAAGGTCCATTACAAACTATATTTTCTTTCAAGTACCATTTTTCACCGCCGACTTTATCTATAACATGCTTTGGTACTGGCATATATGTCTGGAAGGAGATCAATGAAATAAAAAATGGAGTAGGTGCTTTTAAAGTAACCTGTAATGTATATTTATCTACAACTTTAATTCCGACATCTTCTGCCTTTCCCTGACCATTTGTGTATTCTTCTGCACCCTTAATGTACCATAATTGATAAGCATATTCAGCTGCTGTTTCTGGAGCTAAAGCTCTGAGCCATGAATATTTAAATGTTTCAGCATCTATTGGAGTACCATCTGACCATCTGGCATTTGTTCTCAGTTTAAAAGTATAAGTAAGACCATCTTTTGAAACTATCCAGCTCTGAGCAACACCAGGCATTGGAGCTAAAGTTTCTGGATGATATACTGTAAGACCTTCAAATACCTGCATTGCAACTCTGAACTCTGGAACACCTGTCATCAATGCTGGGTCAAGAGTTTGTATTTCTGTTCCATTGTTCATTCTGAAAACCATTTCTTTACTCTGACCAATCAAAAAAGTACCGGCTACAATAAAGAGAATGGCAACAGCTAAAAGAATAATAATCTTTTTTTTCATGAAAGATTTCCTCCTTATTTAAGAAATCTAAATAATATATGTATTAAAAATTTATCTTTGTCAATATTTTATATAAATTTTTTTATTTCTTCTAAAAACTTATTAAAAAGTTCCTCTCTCCCTTTCCCAAAAGATATTTTATATATCTGACTATTTTTCAATTCTATTGTTATCATATATTCTTTAGTTTTTCCTGAATAATATCCTTCTGGTATATTTTCTTTTGCTGATACACTGTATCTTTTATCAATCTTCTCAACAATATCTGTTGAAATTGATTGTATTTCTTTAAATTCTATTTTTTTAATTATAATAAATGGCAAAATCCCTATTTTTCTTATTATACAGGATTTATTAAATAAAAACATAAAACTGTCTATAAAAAATGAAAAGATAAAAGATAATGTAAAAATTAATCCAAAAATTATTAAACCAAATATATTAGCCTTTTCTGTAATTTCAAAAATCTGAAAATAGAGCATTATTGATGTAATAATTAATAAGAAAATTGCTTGAATTCTTGTTGAAATTGAGTAAAAAACTTTGTATCCTTCATTAGTTTTTCGTAAATCATACCACTTAATATTTTTCTGCATAACCTACTCCTGAACATTTCTGTAAACAAACATAAATTAATTATAAAAAAAACAATGAAATTGTCTATTTATAAAATTAAATTTTGCAAAAAAAGCTAGTGCTGGCATATTGAATCTAGAAATGAAGAAACCATAAAACATAATATGTTTTAATTATGTTAAAAGGAATAATAAATGGCAAAAATAAAAAAACCGATCCTATATTCACCTGCTGGTAATATAAAAAAAGCAGAAGCGGCTATTTATTATGGAGCAGATGGAATATATCTTGGTTTAGATAAATTTGGATTAAGAAAAGTAGATAATATCGATTTTGAAGAACTAAGATCTTTTATTAATAAATGCAATAAGGAAAAAGTTCGAGTCGATATTACATTAAATGCATTTTTAAGCGACTTCGAAATTGAAGATTTTAAGAATTATTTAAAAACAATATTATCTTTAAATGTAGATTCTATAATAATTTCAGATCCAGGAGTAATTATAATATATGAAGAATTAATAAAAAAGCTTAAGGAAAAAAACTTAATTGTTGAAGTTCCTAATTTAACACTATCGACTCAAGCAAATACTTCAAATTTTTATTCTATGAAGTTTTGGAATCGACAAGGAATTAATAGGATAGTGGCTGCAAGAGAATTAAGTTTAAAAGAGCTTTATCAAATAAATAAAAAGAAATTCCAGGAAAATTTAAATTTCGAAATTGAAGCATTTATACATGGTGCAATGTGTGTTTCCATTTCTGGTAGATGTCTTTTATCTTTATATATGACAAATAAAAAGTTTTCAAAAAAAGGTAGTGACTATCCAAGAGATGCAAATCGGGGTCAGTGCGTTCATCCATGTAGATTTGCATATCTTGTTGAGCAATCAAGAGAAAATGAGTATTTCCCTATAGAAGAGGATGGAAGATTTTCATATATCCTATCATCCAAAGATCTCTGCCTTTTCCCTTATATCCCATTGTTGATGTTTGCGAATTTAGATGCCTTAAAGATTGAAGGAAGAATGAAATCAGCATTCTACGCATCATCAATAACACATGCCTATAGGTCAGCTATTGAGCAAGCTTATAAAATTTTTAATAATATTGAAATTGAAGAAGATAAACTCCTTATTTATTTTGATAATCCAGAATTATTTTTAAATGATTATCCTAATTGGAGTGAGTTTGTAAAAAATTATAGTATTTTTACGGAATTAGCATCACATAGATTATATACTACTGGATTTTATTTTAAGCAAGAATATCCTGATTTTATGATGCCACCAAATGAAAATAAACTCATTCAAAATTATATACTATTGGCTGAATCAATAAGATTTGAGGAAATTGCTAAAATAGAATTTATAAACAATTTAATTAAAAATTCTATAATTTCAAAAAATCAGTTTTTAGTTTTTTCAAAAAACAGTTTCAACAAAAATATAAATAATTTATTCATTTTTTCAAAAAAAGGAATAGAAAAAATAAATAATTTAAATATTTTGGATTTGTCTTTTAATAAGATTGATTCAATTTATCATTCAAATTATTATATAATTGAATTGGAAAATGATATTATAGAAAAATTAAATTTAAAAAAAGAAGATATCTTTTTTTTGTTTTGCTTAAAAGAAAATTAAAATAAAATAAGTTCATAAAAATATTGTAATACTACAATAAAATAATAAAAACAGAATATCATAGAACCAACCAATATGAATACAAATGGAATTTCAACTGATGAAATAATTTTTCTGATTCATGGTTTTGCTGGATCTTCTTTAAATATGAAAATTATAGAAGATTATTTAAAATTAAATAAAATTCAATCATATTCATTTGATCTTCCTGGTCATGGAAAAGACATATTGAATTTCAATAAAAAAGGGAAAAAGAATTATTTAATTAAAACATTTGAAGAATTTGACAAATTCAAAAACTATAAAAAAATAACTATTGTTGGCTTTTCTATGGGGGCTTGTCTTGCAATTTTACTTCTAAATAAAATCGATGAAGAAATTAAAAAAAAGGTGAAATTAATATTACTTTCACCTGCTTTTTCGGTAAATACCAAAATATTTCCTCCCTTTTATAAGCTTTTTCTTAATTTAATATTTAAGACAAAACTAAATTTTAGTAACAAAAATCCCGGATGCAATAACCCTGAATATATTAAATATTATTCTCCTATTAATATAGATATTTCAATCGAAAGATTTTTTGATTTATATTCTTTAATTAGGTTATCTAAAAAAGGAATCTTGAAAATAAGAATTCCTTTAATGATTGTTCACTCAAAAAAAGACAGAATTAGCTTTTATGAAAAAACATTTAAAATATTTAAAAAAATTAAAAATAAAAATAAATTCTTTATTACATTAAAAAAATCTAATCATTTTATTCAATTGGATTATGAACATCATATGGTCGAAAAACTTATTTTACTCTTTCACCTTGATAAATTTAATCAAATCGAAAAACCTGTTTTTACCAAGTAGTAAAGAATTTAAAAGAAAATATATCTTAATTATTAAATTAACCCTGGCCTCCACCACTTAAAGCTTGTATTTTAGCCATGCAATTTTGTATATAACTTTGTACATCTTTATAATTAGGATTATATTTTGCAATTTTTTGAAACAATTCAAGAGCTTTGTCATAAGCTTTTTGATTATATAATTCAACAGCCTGGTTGTACCAGCTTAAAAGGGTATCTTCAATTCCTTTTTTTATCTTATCATAAACATCTTTTATATCTTTGTAATTTGGATCTAAGTTAATAACTTTTTTGGCAAAGTCCTCCGCCACAAAGTAATCTTTTTTATTAAAAGCATCAATGCAACTCTGATAGTATTTTTCAATATTCAAAATAAGATCTATTTTTTCTAAATAATCTTTTATTATTTTTTTATCATAACCAAGATCCAGTGCCATTTTAAAATATTTTTGAGCTTGGACATAGTCTTTTTTTTCAAAAGATTCTTTTCCTTTATGAAAATAATTTATAGCTGCTTTTTCTCTTTCCTCTTTTACTTTTTGAAGACCATTTTTTGCCTCAATATTATTTGGGTCAAAAAGCAAGACTGTCTTGTATAATTTTTCTGCTTCTTCAAATTTATGCTTTTCTAAAAGATTTTTTGCATTCTCTAAATATTTTTCTATTTCTTTTTTAATTAATTCTTTGTTTTTAGAAAAAAATTCTTTAGCTGCTTTATTGTTTGAATCTATTTTTAATACTTTACCCCAATAGATAGCTGCATTAATAATATCTTTATTTTTCTCATACTTTTGAGCTAAAGCTATATATTCTGCTAATTTTTTTTCCTTAAAACTTCTTATTTTATCAAGATATTCTTTAGCAACTTTTGAACCAGTATATCCATATACATAAATGAAACCATATCCCGCTTGCATCAATAGATCAAAATCTTCGTTGGCAATTGCTATATTATATAAAGATATTGATTGATTTAAGATTGATTGGAATATTCCATCTGCTGTCAAAAACTCAACAGGGTCTTTCTTAAAAATATCTGAATCATATTCAGGATATTCAGCTAATGCTTTTTTTATCATCTCAGGATCAGTCTTAATTGCACTAGATGAACTCTGACAACCAGCACTCATAAGTAAAACACAAAAAATTGTTATTAATAAAAGATTAACTTTTTTCATCTTCTTTACTCCAATAATTACTACAATCAAATTATTTTATACTTTTTTTTTGTAAACAGGGAAAGGTTGACTCTTCCCTTTTACAGATATCTGTTCTGGACCATCAAAACCACTTACCTTTGCTGTTTTAAAAGTTGGCTCGCATACTACTATTTCTCGTGGTTTTGCATGTCCACATAATCTTGATGCAGTATTGACTATATCACCAATTGTAGCTGCTTCTTTTCTTTCAGAACTACCTATATTACCGACGATGACTTTCCCACTTGCGACACCAATTCCTATGAACACCTTTTCAGATGGCCATTGTTTTTGAATTTCATAAGAAGCTTTTAATGCGTTTATTTCCTTATCTTCGCCTTTGAAAATAGCCATTACAGAATCACCAATAAATTTATCTATATCTCCATTATATTTTTTTATTATATTTACCTGATAATCAAGAAGTTCATTTAATAAATCCATAACTTCTTTAGGATCATGTGATTCAGAAAATGAAGTAAAACCTCTAATATCAGAGAAAAACACTGTATATTCTTGATAGCTAGGTTCAATAGATGTCGATTGTTGGGCAGATTTTTTTACCATTTCAATAGTACTTTGAGAAACATAAGTTCCTAAAAGTTGTCTTTCTTTTATGGCATCAAGCATATTGTTAAACTCTTTCATCAACGATTCCAGTTCGTCTTTTCCGCTTGGAGGGATTTTAGTAAATTGCCCTGAAGAAAGATTTTTGACAGCACCAACTATTATATATATCCTCTTTGTAAGAAGAAGAGTAATACCCCATATTAATACTAAAGCGAGAGTAAGGAAGAGTAAATTTACTATCAAAGAACTCATTCTTAACCTATTTTGTTCCTTATAAAATCTATCGTATGAAATCAAAGTAGCAACATAACCAGGATAGTGAATCCCTTGTGACCATGCGAAGGGTACTCGATAAATCAGTAAGCCAAGATTGTTGAGTCCTTTTTTAAATCCAAGAGAATAATAATTATTTTTTTGATTAAAAGCCGTTAGAACTTTGGTTGATAATTTATTTCCTTCTAAAATTTCTATTGGGAAATTTTTATTCATCTCCCCAACATTTTCTGGGAAAGCAGCTATTCCATCTTTATCAAATATAATTATATCAATTAAATCTTGAAACTTATCGTCAGTTTTTTTTACCTCAAATATTTCTCTTCTGACATCTTTAATACTTTGTTCATCCATTTTTACAGTTTTAAATGTAGTTAATGGAGATGCAATACTTCTTCCTACCACAAGCAAAAAATCTTGGAAACTTGCATTTACTTGATTTATAAGCATTTTTTGATTTTTATCCGTAAGATACAATGTTAAGCATGATGCTGCAACTAGATATATTATCAAAAATGACAAAATATACTTTGCTTTTAAGTTCATTTTTTCTCCTTTACTTAACAATAATATATTAATGCAATATTAACTAAAAATCAAAATAAAAAGTGTTTATTTTTGTAGATTTTAAGTTTAAAATATTTATTTTAGTTAATTTCTATCAAAATGTTTCATTTCAGCTGGTATTTCTATTGAAAACTCAATCAATCCAGCAATTTGTCCATCTTTATACCAGGGTGTCTGATGAATTAACTTTTTTAAACCATTTTTTAATATAGTATAAGTATTTTGAATTCCATCTTCCATCATTCTATTTATAATTTTTTTAGAATTTTCATTATGACATTCTAAAAGATTTTCCCCTATCCTATTACCATATTTTTCAAATGTTTTCTTTGACTTCTCATTCATGTAAATTATTTCAAATTCTTTATTACAAATTGTAATTGCTACATCTATGTTTTCAAAACAATTCGTCATTTCATTATTACCCATTTGTACTCCTTTTTTCTTTTTGCTAAAAATGTTATTATATATTATAAAACATAATTATGAAACTAAAAAATCAAAATGTAATTTCTATATAGTAATTTATTTATTAATTTTAAGTTATTGAATAAATAATAATTTTCAATACTTTTCTTTTTTGATTTTTTATTTTTATATGCTAATCTTCTTATTAGAAATCAAATATTATCGAAATATTAAATTAATATAAACAGAAAATTAGAATTTCATTTGATTTAAGATAAGAAAATTATGAAAACTAGATTTAAATAATAAGATTATAATATTAAAAAATCTGGAGAAAGCAATGAAGAAAACTCTTGTTTTATTTGTACTAATAATATTTTTGTCTTTTATTTTTGGATGTTCTCAAGATTTAGCTAATGTCATTAAAAAAGTTGAAAATATTAAGGTTGAAACTTATAGGATAAAGGGAATTATTTCAAAAATTTACTTTCTTGATACCGACAAAATATATCTATATGAAATATTAAGTGAAAAGGTAAAAGACAATTTTGCTTTGTTAATAAGTAATAATAAATATAGAAGAGGCGATAAACCAGAAATTGTAGCTGAATCATTTCGACTTTTTAATAAAACCCTTCAAGAAGATAAAGAAACATATTGGTCAATTTTGAAAAATTATATAATGAAAAAAACCTTATTTTCAAATACAGAAATAATTTTATTAATAAAAAAAATTGATATAATTATAAATCAATACTTAGAAAAAAATGAATCTATGGTTATTTTTTTGGAATCACATCAAAATATAAACCAAGAATAGTCAATTCTACCAATAGTGGAGAAAATATTATGAAAAAAGTTGTAACATCTGCTTTAATTTATGCAAATGGACCTCTGCACCTTGGACATCTTGTTGAATACATTCAGACAGATATTTATGTTAGAGCATGCAAATTACAAAAACAGGATGCTATATATATCTGTGCAGATGATACTCACGGGACTCCTATTGAAATCAATGCAATGAAGACGAATATAACACCCTCAGAACTTATAGATAAGTTTCATAAGGAACATAAGGAAGAATTTGATAAATTTTATATAGATTTCAGTGAATATTATACAACAAATGGTGAAAAAAACAAAGAAATGGTTGAATTCATATATAAAAGAGTAAAAGAAAGTGGGTATATCTATGAAAAAGAAATAGAAGCAACTTATTGTGAACATTGCCAGAGATTTTTACCTGATAGATTTATTAAAGGAACTTGTCCTGTTTGTGGTGCAGAAAATCAATATGGTGACACATGCGAAAAGTGCAACTCCACTTATAAGCCTCAAGATTTAAAAAATAGCTTTTGCATTATTTGTGGAAACAAACCAACACTTAAAAAAACTATACATCAATTCTTCAAACTATCTGCATTAAGCAAAGAAATAAAAGATTATTTTGAAAAAACAGAATTTCAAGATGAGATAAAAAATTATCTTCTTAATTGGCTTAAAGAAGGATTAAAAGACTGGGATATCTCAAGAGATGGTCCATATTTTGGATTCAAAATACCTGATAGTGATCAATATTTTTATGTATGGTTTGATGCTCCAATTGGGTACATAGGATCTACTAAAGAATATTGCGATAAGAAAAACATTGATTGGAAAGAATACTGGTTATCAAATAACTCAGAAATAATTCACTTTATAGGAAAAGATATTATTTATTTTCATTTTCTTTTCTGGCCTGCTGTTTTAATTTCTGCTGGTTTTTCTCTTCCAAAACATATTCAAGTCCATGGTTTTTTAAATATTAATGGACAAAAGATGAGCAAATCAAGAGGAACATTTATAACAGCCAAAGATTTTATTGATAGAGGTGGAGATACGCAATATTTAAGATTTTATTATGCTTCTTTGCTTTCAAACTCTATTAACGATTTTGATTTTAATGATAATGATTATAAGATTTTTATTAATTCAAACTTAATAGGTAAGTTTGGAAATCTTGTAAATCGACTTTCAACATTTTTGCTAAAAAACTTTGAAGGGGTCACTGGTAATAAAATAGATGAAATATATGAACAGTTTCAAATTTTTAAAGAACAATATTTTGATTTTTTAAATCATTTTGAATATAGAAAAGCAATCGAATTATTCCAGAAATATACAGATATTTCTAATAAATATTTTCAGGAGAATCAACCATGGCAAACCATAAAAACAGATAAAGAAATCGCACTTAAAATACTTACAACTACTTTATCTATGATTAAAGATTTGACAATTTGCTTATGGCCAATTTTACCTGAATATTGTCAACAAATATCTTCTCAATTAAACTTCAATATAGATTTTGATTTGATAGGAAAAACACTCACAAATCATAGAATAAATGATTCAAAAATTATATTTAAAAAAATAGAGGAAGATTTTACTATAATTAAAAGACCTCCTCTTTCTGAAATTAATATTATCGCCGGGAAAATAATTGAAATAGAAGATCACCCTAACGCAGATAAATTATATATTTTAAAAATTGATTTGGGAAATGAAAATAGAACTGTTGTCGCAGGAATTAAGCCATTTTATTCAAAAGAAGAACTAGTTAATAAAAATATCTGTTTGGTTTCAAATCTTAGACCAGCAAAGTTAAAAGGGATAGAATCTCAAGGTATGATTCTTGCAGCAAGTTCAAAAGATGGTAAAGTAGGTGTTCTTACTCACAGTGCAGTACCAGGAAGTAAAATACAATTTGAAAACACAGAATATCCCGAAAATTTCGAAGAGATATCAATAGATAAATTTAAAGAAATTGAAATAATAAGTATGGGGGATTCTGTATTATGTTTTGATAATTATCTTTATTGTGGAAATGAAAAAATAAAGGTAGATAAAGGTATTTCTGGAAAGGTTTCATAAATGGCAAAAACAAACAAATTTTTTAAACAAATAAAAAAAAGTATTCTGATAAAAAATTTTGGAAATAAAGAAAAAATAATTAATAGATTTTTTCTTACCTTTTTTCAAATAATTTTTTTTATCTTTATTACTCTAGTTCTTTTCCCTCTAAACATATATTGTCAAGATTTATTTGCTTCAAAATATAATATTAATATCCAATCAGCTGCTTCCATTGCATTGTTAATCTATGATTCACCTATCTTCATAATCCAGGAACCAATAAAAACATTTATTGAAAATAATAAGACTAAATTTGAATCACTAAAAAAATTATATGAAAATAATATTAATGAAGAAACAGATTTAAATATTGATTTTTCAATATATGATAGTGCTTCTGCATTATTAAAGTTTAATCAAATTAATTCTCTATTTAATACTTTAGAGTTGAAAGAGTTTACTTTATTTCTTCTTGATTTGCTTCATTTAATAATAAATAAGGATGATTTGTCGCTTTCACTTGAAAAGTTATTTAAAGAAAATACTAAAGAAAACATTAATTTTACATTTATACCAATTGAATTATCAACAGATGAATGTCTTTTTCTTCATATTAAAGATAGTAAAAAGGGGATAGATAATTTTCTATTTTTTAAAAGTAATAACCTAAATAACAATATCTATCAACTGCTTAACTATGTTTTTAAAGAAAGGATCTTTTATACTACTATGTTGCCAAAATCAATTGAATTGACAAAAAATGAACAAACAAAATTTCTTGAACTTACAGGAAGGGTATTTTTATATCCCGAAGTCGAATCTACACTAGAATCTGTTTTTTTAATCTATTGTCTTAATAATGTTGCTGAAAATGTATATAAATATACGGGTATTTCTATTTACGATTACATTAATGCTAAATCATACTTCTATAAATTAAGCTGGTACAATGATTTATTAAAATCCTGGGATAACTTAAATAATAATTCTATTTTTAAATTTCCAAAACCATACGGACAATCATTTATAGAAATAATTAAAGATGAAACGAAAATTTTGACAAATGTATCACTTGATAAATTACTTCAACTCAACTCAGATATCACATGTGTAGTTTCAATAGCTTCTGATTTGCTTTTATCTAATCGGAAGATTAATCTAATTAAAAAAAAGTTACTAAAAATAGGCTTTAACGATGTAATATTTAAAATTGATTATGAAAAAGATATTTCAAAATACTCAAATAAAAAATTGGTTTTTATATATCTTTTGGCTAAGAATAACGAAAATAATTCTCCATTTTTTATATCGAATAATAAAAATGATTTTCAGTTGCAAAACATAGCAATAAAATCATTCTCTGAAATTCTATCAATTTCATATTTTGATAATATAGAACTACTTCTTATCGTTAATAAGCCAGATATTGATTCTTTGATGAGAGCAATTAAGCTAATCCCAAAATTAAAAAATGAACCAATTGTAATTAAAAGAAACTTTTTTCAAAAATTAATTGATAAGATTATTTCAATTTTTTCTCCCCTTTCAATTTAATTTATCTTTACTTATTTGGCTATAATGATTAAATTATTATGGAAGAAGATGTATAAATAAGACCATAGAGGATAAATAGTTATGTTTAAAATAACTGGAACAAATAGAACAAAGTATTTATATTTGCACATACTGTTGATATTTTCTTTATTTTTTATTTTTTCACTTGATATATCTATAAATGCTCAAGATGATATAGAATCGATATTGAATTCAAAACCAGAAGGATATGTAGCAGATTTTGCAAATGTTATTTCTTTACAAGATAAACAACAAATTCACCTGTTATGTAGTATTATTGACAATAATAGTCAAAATCAAGTTGCTGTAGTTACCGTTAATTCATTAGGATTATATTCAATAGAAGAATTTTCTTATAAACTACTTGAAAAATGGGGGGTAGGAGAAAAAGAATCAAATAATGGAATACTTGTTCTTTTAGCTTTAAATGAAAAAAAGGTAAGAATAGAAGTTGGTTATGGTCTTGAACCAATAATACCAGATAGCAAAGCTGCATTAATAATTCAAAATTATGGTATTCCTTATTTCAAAGAATCTAATTTTGGTAAAGGACTTTATAACATGGTCTATGCATTAGGCGAAACTATGGCTAAAGATAGAGATCAAGATTTTTCAGATTGGGTCAAAGAAGGTGGCTTAAAACCCAAATCAAACAATGAAGGTGCGGGCTTTTTTATATTTGTTTTGATATTGATAATTATCTTTATTTTGAATTTATTATTTAGAAGACCAAGATTTTATGGATATAGAAATAGAAGTGTAGCAAATCAGCTTTTTAATGCTTATCTTGCTTCTACACTTATGAGAAATACTTTTTTTGGAAATAATATTGGTAGTACAAAAAATTCTGGTTTTGGTGGATTTAAAGGTGGTGGTTTTGGAGGATTTGGTGGCTTTGGTGGGGGTTCATCAGGTGGAGGTGGTGCAACCGGTGGATGGTAACCGACGCGATAGAGTATTTTAAATATTTTAAATTTTGAATTATATTCATAATAAAAAAATAAGGAATAAAGATGGAAAAAATAGAATTTATAAAAAAATTATTTAATTCAAATTTAATCGAGGTAAGAGAATTTAAAGGATTATTTCCTGTAATAATACTTAAAGAATCTAATCCAGAAAAATTGAATAATTTTATATTAGAAAAAAGAACTTATAATCAATATTATAAATTTTTACCAATATTTTTAAATATTGAATTTATCAATAATGCTAAAGACTCTTTTCCTGCTGATATTTTATATATTAAAGATTTTTCACAAAATATTTATGGCGAAGATAATTTTAAAAATATACAGTTAGATAATAATTTTCTAAGACTTAATATAGAAAGAGAACTCAGATCAAAGTTATTTGTCATAATATCGTCAAGTTATTCTATGTCATCAAAAAATGATATATCAAGATTTACAAAAGATCTTTTATATTCTCTTAGATATGTATTATATGCTTATGCAAAAATTAAAAACTTCAATATCTCTTTTGACAATGAAATTGAGCTTTTTATATCAATATTAAATTTAACCAATTACGCTGAATCTATAAAGATAACAGAAATAATAAATGCTAAAGGAAAATACAACCAAACAGAAAGATTTGGAGTTTTATTTAATTGTTTTAATTTTCTTATCTCTAAAATTGAAATATAATATTAATTCAAGTATTTTTAGTTGATTTTTTTTTTATTAGGAGGATTTAATGAAAATAAAAGGATGGATGATAATTTTAGTAGTCGCAGTAATTTTGGTTTTAGTATCTATCTCAGCTTATAATAAGATGGTAAGTTTTTCAACTACAGTCGATGAATCATGGGCTCAGGTAGAAAATCAGCTTCAAAGAAGATATGATTTAATACCTAATCTTGTTGAGACCGCAAAAGGTTACATGAAATTTGAGCAGGATACATTGATAGCTGTTACAAAAGCAAGAGCTTCTGTTGGTCAAGCTCAAACAATTGATGAAAAAATCAATGCAAATAATCAGCTTGAAGGAGCCTTATCTAGACTTCTTGTTGTTATTGAAAAATATCCCGATTTAAAAGCCAATGAAAATTTCGTGACATTGATGGCTGAACTTTCAGGAACAGAAAACAGAATTGCAGTAGAAAGACAAAGATATAATCAAAAAGTTAGAGAATATAATACTTATATAAAAAGATTTCCAAATATGATAATAGCTTCACTTTTTAATTTTAAGGAAAAACCATATTTTAAAGCTGTTAGTGAAGCTTCTGAAGCACCTAAAGTACAATTTTAATTTAATTTATATTTTCTTCAGATATTTCAAATAAATTATCTTAATACAAATTGCTTTTATATTGTTTTTATTAATTGTTTTTATTAATTGTTTTTATTAATTGTTTATTTAATTGGTTTTTGTTAATTTTAAATTATGGAAAAAAATAAATTATCTAATAAGTCATGCAATTTAAATTATAATAGTATCGATGCAGATGATATCTTCAAAGAGGCAATTACATTAAGAAATATTGTAAAAAAACTAAGATCTCCTGATGGTTGCCCATGGGATAGAAAACTCGAGATAGAAGATTGCACCGAATATATCCTTGAAGAAACTCATGAAGCTATTGAAGCAATAGATAATAACGATACAGATGGTTTAATAGAGGAACTTGGAGATATTCTATCTCAAATATTTATGATTTCCCAGATTGCTGAAGAAAAAAAACTATTTAATATTTCAGGTGTTTTTAATAATATTTCTAATAAGCTTGTATTCAGACATCCTCATGTTTTTGGGGATGAAAAAGCAGAGAATGAAGATAAAGTGTTGGAAATATGGAATAAACAGAAATTAAAAGAAAAAAAAGAAAGAAAGAA
This sequence comes from uncultured Brachyspira sp., assembly GCA_964454835.1. Lineage (GTDB taxonomy): Bacteria > Spirochaetota > JAAYUW01 > JAAYUW01 > JAAYUW01 > Exilispira. The sequence continues at coordinate 53,615 of CAYVTU010000012.1, read as the reverse complement.
TATAATCGAAGGTATACCAAAATCACTTCCCTCAATCTATATTTTGATAAAGCTATTTAGAAAATTAAGACAGTATCCCGAAATTTTTGAAATTATTAGACAGAAAATTTTAACTTCATTAATTGATATTATGGCAAATTCTAATAAACATTTAATCAAAATTAGAAAAACTATAGAGAGAGATGTTATTGATAATATTGAAAAGGAAGAAAACGATTTGACAAAAAATTTTGATAAGCAAGAAGACGATTTTATAAGAGAATTATTACTTGTAATTGTTTTCTATTCTTATATAAAAGGCATTGATTGTGAAAAATATTTAAGAAAAAAAATTGATGAAATATATAAAATTTTCGATGATAATGAAAAAAATATCGATAACAATTAAATAAAATGTTTAATCTTACAATTAGTGAATTTAAACCACCTTTAAAACTTGTAAATGATGGATTTCTTTCTATATTTTTTCTTGGAACTGGTTCAGCATTTTCCAAAAAGATATTTCAAAATAATATAATAATTATAAAAGGTAATAATTCAATATTTGTTGATTTTGGAACTAGAGCTTCTTTCGCCTTGAATTTGCTAGGACATAATGTATCATCTATTGACAATCTTATAATTACCCATTCTCATGCTGATCACTCTGGAGGAGTCGAAGAAGTATTGCTCTATAATAGATATGGATTTAATCGTAAGATAAACCTGATAGTTCCAGAACCATACTTAAATATTCTTTGGGAACAAACGTTAAGGGGTGGATCTTCTTATTCTGAATATAATAATGGACAATATCTTTCTATATTTGATTTTGTAAATTATATAAAACCAGAATCCCTTATCATTCAATATAAAGAAAGTAGAAAACTTTATAAAATCAGAATTGGTGATATAGAAATAATCTTTTTTCAAACAAAACATGTACCTTCCAATTCAGACAATATTGATGAACACCAGCTTACCTTTGGTTTGATTATAGATAACAAGATTATTTATTCTTCTGACACGAAATTTGATAAGGATTTTTTCGAGTTTTTAGTTAATAAGTTCGATATTGAATATATTTTCCATGATTGTCAATTCTTTACTGGTGGAGTGCATTCGAGTCTTGAAGAAATTAATTGTTTTAATGAAAATATAAAAAGTAAAATTTTCTTAATGCATTACCCTGATAATTTCGAAGATATTGATTTAAGTAAATATAATATAAAAGATTTTGTCAGACAATGGCATTATTATAATTTTTGCTAAATTTAGTTTTATTTTTTTGTAAATTTGTTATCTCTTATTTAAATATAGTTGATTATTTTTACATTATTTTTTATACATATTTTTTTGGGGGACATGATGCATGTTATTAAAGAATTATTACAATCATCTAAAGAAGTGAAAGATGTTACTGTTGCAGGTTGGGTTAGAACAGTTAGAGACATGAAAAATATTTATTTTATTGAGCTTAATGATGGTTCTACTGTTAAAAACATTCAAATTGTATTTGAAGAAAATTCAAATCAAATAGATAAACTTAGAACACTGACTACTGGAAGCAGTATAAAAGTTATAGGTGATCTTATAGAATCACCAAAAAGTGGTCAAAAATGGGAAATAAAAGGAAGAGAACTTATTATTTATTGCATAACACCTTCGGAAGATTATCCTCTTCAGAAAAAAAAGCATTCTTTCGAATTTTTAAGAACAATTGCTCATCTTAGACCAAGAACAAACACATTTGGCTCAATTTTTAGAGTTAGGAGTACCCTGGCTTACGCAATACATGATTTTTTTCAAAAAAATGGTTTTTTCTATATTCATACCCCTATAATTACAACTTCCGATTGTGAAGGTGCTGGACAGATGTTTCAAGTTACAACCTTGAATCTAGAAGAAATTGCTAAATCTGGCAAAATTGATTATCAACAGGACTTTTTTAACAAAAAATCATATTTAACTGTTTCAGGTCAGCTTGAAGTTGAAAATTTTGCTCAAGCTCTATCAAAAGTATATACATTTGGACCAACATTCAGGGCTGAAAACTCAAATACTTCGAGACATTTAGCTGAATTCTGGATGATAGAACCAGAGATGGCATTTTATGAACTTGAAGACAATATGCAAATTGCCGAAAACTTTATAAAATATATATTAAAATTTGTTATGGAAAGACACCCTGATGAATTTGAATTTTTTGATAAATGGATTGAAGAAGGTCTTATTAAAAGGTTGGAAAATGTCCAGATATCAACCTTTGAAAAAATAACATATACAGATGCTATTGAAATATTATTAAAAAGTAATGAGAAATTTACCTTCCCTGTAAGTTGGGGAATTGATATGCAATCTGAACATGAAAGATTTTTAACTGAGAAATATTTTAAAAAGCCAGTTTTTGTCACAGATTATCCTTTTAATATCAAGGCTTTTTATATGAAGAGAAATCAAGATGGAAAAACTGTTAGAGCGATGGATTTGCTTGTTCCCGAAATAGGTGAAATAATTGGTGGTTCTCAAAGAGAAGATAATCTTGAAATGTTATTAAAAAATATTGAAGAAAAAGGGTTAAATAAAGAAGATTACTGGTGGTATATAGATCAAAGAAAATATGGTTCTGTTCCACATTCTGGTTTTGGACTTGGGTTTGAAAGAGCAATCCAATTTATTACTGGAATGAAAAATATTAGAGATGTAATTCCTTTTTTCAGAGCTCCAGGTTCAGCGGAATTTTAGTAGCTTTATCTTTAAGTTCATTTATTATATGATCTAAGTCAATTATAATATTTTTATCACATGGGCTAAAAAATAAAAATGACACATTTATTTCTATTGTCTTGGATATTTCTTTGTCAAATGCATTATTAAACAAAGATATAAATGAATTAACTATTTTTATTTTTAGTGCTTCCTCTCCAAATTTTTCGGCAAATGGCAAGAATATAAAATATTCTGAATCAGAAAGATGAGTAACTAAATCTTCACTCCTAAGGACATGATGTAGATTGCTGCCAAATTCCTTTATCTTATTTTTAAAATTATTATCAGTAATATTGTCTACCAAACCTTCTATTTTAACATAACCAAAAGAATAATTGTGATTTTCCTGACAACAATTATATGCTTCTCTAATTACTATTTCTTTAAAAACTCTAAATCTGTATGTATAATCATCTTCTTTTGATAGATTGCTATATTCTAGTGAGTTTATAATGATTGAATTAATAATTGTATATGAATTAGATATTGAAAATATTATTTCTTTTTTAGGATCTGCTGAAAAAAACATAAGAATAAACCCAAGATAATTCTTTCTTATCCTTGCAGTGAGTTTTTTTGCTCTAGTAGAAGGTAATCTTGATACTCTATATAAAGGTATACATACAATATTTTCATGGTCATATGAAAGCGTTGTTACTTTTTCTTCATATAGTATTTTTAGTTTCAGTAATTCAAATATTGTTTCTTTATTTGTAATAGAAGCAATATTCAGTGATGAGTACTTGGATATTATTTTAAATTCATTGTTTGGATATGCTAAAACTAGATAGGATATATCAGCATTGGTATAGTTTGTAAGATATACAAGTATTTCTTCATAAACTTTTTCAAAATGAGGATTTTGGTCGACAAGATGTTGAAGCGAGTAAACTAGTTTTAAAGATAGATCATCAAAAGAAATTCTGGAGTTTCTCATAGAATTAAAATAACTTGGAATTTTTGAAAAATCTTTTGTTTCTAGTACAAATGATATCGTGTTATTCATTGATAATATTATTTCTTGAATTTTAGTCATATAATATAATAGTTCTTCTTTCTCTTCAAAGGTAAATTCATAATCTTTAGATAATGATCTTAAAAGATAGAAGGCTCTTTCATAATTTCTTAACTCAAATTCAGACTTTATTAATAAAATTTGAGAATTTTTATAATACTGTTTTGCATCTAAAATTTTGAAAATATGAGCAGCTTTAAATGTTTTTGCAATGGCTTGAGAATAATTGCCTAGTTTAAACAATGTCAATGCTTCGTAATATCTAATGACACCTAGATCAAATTTATGATTCAACTCTTCTTTTAATTTTGCAGCTTTTTTTAAATAAAGAAGCGTAGAATTATAATTTTTTAAATAAAACAGATTTAAGCCGGTAATTGAATAGAAGTCAGACAAATATCTTAAATTATAAAAATGCTCACAGAGAGAAAGCCCCTTATTTGCCCATGAAAGACTTAGATTATATTGCTTTTCAAATAAAGCAAATTTTGACTGAAGAAGATAAATTTCCATAAAATATGGAGCTGATTGAATATCTTCCTTTTTCAAATCTGCTTTGTTGATCATTTCTTTTGCTTTCTTAATATCATTCATAATATAATAACAATTAGCAGAACATATATAGTATTCTTTTAATAAATCTTCATTATTCTTTTGTCGAAGAATTAAATCATATAGTTCATCAATTAAGGAAATAGCTTTAATGTTTTCATTTTTTATTGATAATATTGGTGCTTGGATAAAACCTATCTTAATTTTCAGTATAGGATTTGAGTATATAGCCTGCTGATAAGCTTCGATAAACTCTTCAAGGGCATCATATTCTCCAAGGTTAAAATAATTATAGCAAATATAATAATAGATATCTTCAATTTTCTTTGAATAGGGTAATAACTCATAAAGCATAGATAGTGATTCAAACCATAATGAAAGATGTGAAAATATTTCAGCTTTTTCATATAATAATTCAAACCTTTTATCCTGAGTCAGTGAAAAAGTTTGTAAAACTTTATCAATATAAAATAATATTGGTTCAAAATCATATATTTTCTTATAATATTCAATAAATTTTGATAAAGCAGACAAAGATTTTTCGGTATTTTTCGAATTAATATAGCAATATAAAATCAATTCCATATTTTCTTCGATTGAAGAGTAATAATCTCCACAGGATTCATATATTTTATTTTGCTTTTCATAATCTGGGATATAGGGTAACATTTCCTTATAGCTTAAATACATATGTATATTTTTATTTAAAATTGTTGTAGATAAAAAAAATAAGTTTTTCAGTTTATTTATTGATTTATATACATCGTCATACTCAAAGTTTTCACCTATACATATTGGTGCTATATATTTAAAAGCTAAAAAAGATAGTGGAATCTTAAAAGATTTGAAGATAGATAAAATTATTAGATCTAAATTATTAAGTTTTGATATTTCTTCTGAATAAATTTTTGGCAAAGTCTGTCTTAAAAATGAATCGTCCCAAGATATTTGATTGTATGAAATTCTTGACAATATAAATTGGATTAATGGTAATTGTCCTTCTGTAATTTTATTTAAATGATGAAGCAATTCTGTTTGATTTGAATTATTTTCATTTTTTTTAATTATCGAAACAAAATTTGTTAATTTTTTAAGTTCATTAAAGGTAACATGTGGCATTACTCTTCTAAAGCTATTACGTGACATTTCTTCATCTACTAATAGATGAGTTATTCCATTTGCAGAAATAAGGCAAAGTATTATTGGATATTTCCCTGGATTAATTTGAATAGTTTTATAAATTCCTAAAATAAGATTCTGTGCACTTTTTGAAAGTAAATCTATATTATCAAAAAAAATTGTAACAGGACTTTTTGAAGCAATCGATAAAATTTTACTCGCAAATAATCTTTGGTATTTCTCTTGAAAATAACCAAACTGTATTTTCTTGTTAATTCTGTTTTCTTCAATCTCATCTTGAAAAAAAGATTCCATCATATTATTAACAATTTCTACATCAGCAGCAAGTTTAAAAATAGCCGTAAAGAAAAATGTTTCAAAATTCTTAATTACAAAATAAATATTTAAAATATTAGCAAAATAACTTTTTCCAGATAATGATTTTCCATTAATAATCAATAATTTGGTTGAAGATTCTTTATTCAAAAAGTAATTCAATTCATCTATGTCATAATCAAGATAAACTCCACGACTATTAGAAAGTTGTTCATACTCAAAAGGTAGAATAATAAATAGATTGCCATTAATACCTATAAAGCATGATATAATTTCAATAGGGTTGCCAATATCAGCTTCAATTAATATCTTATATATCACATCATTAATATTATCAATTGATAATTTATTCAAAAAGAATTCGAAAATATTAACTTTTATTTTTTTACCCCAGAATCCATCATACAAAACATACTTTTCTTTTGCAATTTTTGTCGATAAAATTGTAAATTGCTTAATCTGCATAAATTCCTCTTTATATTAATTCATATGAGAATAAATTGACTTCGATTTTGCCATTGTATAATTTTCTTTTTTTATCTGGTTTTTTTTGAACAATATCAGGAAGATATTTCATCGATGTAAGAAAATGAATATTACAATTAAAATCTTTAAAAACTTTTTGTATTGCTGCAATACTATTAGATTTTACATTTTGCTTATCAAGCCTTTTACCATAGGGCAAATTAGATACTATAATCATTTTTTCCAAAGCTTTTTCAGAGATAATTCTATGTTTTTCGAGAACTTGCTTTATTGAAAAAGCATCGGATTTTAATATGTATATATAAAATTTATTATTCTGCCATTTTACTTCATATTGAAAGATCATTTCTTCGATTTTTTTAAATAAAAAGGAATTATTAAAATATATTTTTAACATTTTTTCTATATTTTTTCTTGAATTATCTATAGCTTTTTCATCAATATCTGAGCCAATAAAATATCTGCAATTATATTTTAAATTGCTAAAATTTGGATATATTAGATTATCAGAATCATTTGAAAAATCAATTTCCTTTGAAAATCTTATATCAGAATTTAAAAAAGGATTTGGTCTTAAAAAAAGAAATAGAATAGCTTCTGTTATTATAGTTGAACTTCCACAAAAAGGGTCTAATAAAATTTCATGATTCATTTTCAGTGAATTTATGATTAATGCGGATGCTAAATTTTCTTTAATAGGTGAAATCCCTCCTGCTATTCTATATCCCCTCTTATGAAGTGAATTGCCAAAACAATCTATACCTATTTCTATGTTATTTCCATTTATAAAAACTCCAATTCTATATCTTTTTTCAAATGTTTGCCTATTATAATTTTTTTCTCTTTCTTTATAGTTTATAGTAGCATATCTATTTTTATCTTTAATAACATTTTTTTCATTACTGAATTTCTCAAAAAGAGCCCTTGATACAATAGATTGTATTGTTTTTTTACTCTGAAATTCTGTATTTTGAAATATTATATCAATGTCAAAATTTAAAATATCTATCTTTTCATTAAAATATTTTGTAATTTCTATCTTTTTAAAAATAGAATAAATATCATCATATTGAAAAATATTTTGATTATGGATTATGTGATAGATTCTATTAGGAATTTTTAAGTATTTAGCAATATTTAAAAATTCAGCTGTATACTGTAAATGCAATAAACCATTGCTAACTTTAACATTTTTTATATTATAAATACCCAATTCATTTTTACATAAGGATTCCATTCCAAATGGACACGTAATTATAAATGTTAATTTTCCCATTGATCCAAATTCCAAAAATTAGATAAAATTAATTGGATTAAATATCTGTCTATTTGAATAACCAATCTCTTTAAAGGAAGGGTCATACAACTCTATACTTAAAGGTTCTATCTCTATAATAAAAATTTCAAAATTCAAAGATTTGATTATCTCTTCATTTAATCCTCTAGCTTGCAAAATATATCTTATTTTTTCATCGTTGCAACAATATATATTTGATATCCCTTCCACCTGAATACTTTTTGTTCTCCCTGTTTGTGAAATTGAATCAAATATAGTCAATGCCACTTTTCTATTACAAGCTAAATTGGCATATTTCTCTCCTGCTTCGGAGATTATGTAGAACTTAAAATTCTTGAAAATATATTCAAGTGCAGTTGCTCTTATATTCTCTTTATAACCTGTTGATAGTACGCATACATCATGATTCAAAATGAATTGAAGTATTATTGAAGAAAGCTCACTTTGGCTCATTTCCTTTTTTGGATTTAAAGTCTGAATTCTGATTTTTCTTAGATAATCAATTAGATTATCTATTTCGTCTTTTGATTTAGAATCAAATATACTATAGCCTTTTATAAACATATTTAAAGAATTAATTGCCTGAATAAAATTATCTGAACTAGTAAGATTTTTAATTGAATTATCCCTAACCTTTTCCTTTATAAAAAGAAAATAAATTTCCTTTTCATCATTTAAAATTATAGAGTTGATCATTGTTTGAATTGTAGATATATCTTTTTCCATAAAATAATATTTTGATATTAGTTCTTTAATTTTTTTAGAAATCGATTCATCAATATTTATTATATCTGATTCATTATTATTTTCTTCAGAGTAATAAAAAATAGTTATACAGAAGATCAAGTATTTCGGAATTTTATTAATATTGATAATCTCGTTTTCTTCAAGAGGATATAATTTGGAAGGTCCACAAATCTGGGCAGCATATTTTGCATATTCAAATATATTATTGGAATATTTAGTATAAAATATAGTTACTTTATTCATATTACTCCATCTTATTATTTTTATTAATTTTTTTATTTCTTTAATAATTTTATCATAATTTTTATTATTTTCAAAAATAGAATTTAAAATCAATATAATTTTTATTTAAGTTATTTTTATGATGATAGTTTTTTAATTAAAAATTTTGATTATTATTTTTAAATTTTTTTAATTTATATTATACTAAAAGTAGGAGGCATCTATGGACTTGAAAAAGGTTAGTAACTATCAAACTCAAGTTCAACAGGTAGAAAACAATCAAGCTACAACGAAAAAACCTGAAGAAACAAATAAACAAACAGAAACAAAAGAAAATCAAAACAATGTGAATCAAGATTATATTAAAAATTTAAATGCAAATGGTATCGCAAATAATGTCAACCAGACATTATAACTAAATTAATATTCTTTTATTTTTATTGGAATTTTGATTTCAAAATTTAATAATGAATTGGAAGAGAAATTAATTGTTCCTTTTAATAAAAAAACAAGATGTTCTAAGATAATTTTTATTAAATCTATATTATCAACTATTTTCAATATATTTTCTTTCTTTTTTTCTTGAAGATTTATAATAAGAAAAGATTTATGTGAGTTTTTTTTATATTTTTGATAGTAAATAAATATTGAAAGTTCAACAAAATCAAAATCCTGAAACTTTTCTAAAATAAAAGATATCAACTTTTTGAATATTAAAATATTAATTTTAATATATAAATTATCGTTGACAGGAATTTCAATTTTAGAATTAAAATTACATCTAGACTTAATAAAATTCTTATAATCTTCTAATATGGGTTTTAAATTAATTTCTATTTCGTTTTTATCTTTTGAAAAAAAGGAAGAAATCGAAATTACTTCATCTATAATTTTCTTCACATTTTCAATATTACTTGATAATACATTTAACTCATCTTCAAAATTTTGCATTATATCGCTAAACTTTAGTAATTCTATAAAACCTGATATGACATTCACTGGACTTCTAATCTCATGATTTATATTATTAGTCAGGATATTAATTCTTTTAGAGATATTTTGCGAATTTCTTAAATTTTCTAATAATTCTCTCTCTTTAATTATTAAATCAGTTATATCTACAAATATAAAATAACCGTGATAATCATCATCAAAACAAAGAGGATAATTAAAATATTTAAATAAATAATAACAGTATATTGAATATATTTTATTCTCTTCTCCTAATTCTAGTTCCTTCAATTCGTCTTTTTCAAAAAAAGATTTATTATTAAAGTTTGATTTATTAATTCTTTTTATTGATTCAAATTTATTTTTTACTAATAGAAAATCCCCTATATGTATAAATCTTTGGTTATATAAATCTTTTATTCTTTTTTTAATTATATTTGAAACACTCTTATCGAAAGAAAAAATATTAGTCCCTAGAATATTACCAAATCTATAAGAAAACTTTTCATTCTCCTCTATAATGAAGCCATCTCTATCTGTTATACAAATTGGAAGCTGATTTTTCATAAAAAATTGTTTTATTATAGTTATGTTTTTTTGTAATTCAACTTTTATATTATATATGTTTGAATAATCTTTAATTATAATAAAATATGTTTTGCTGGAAGATAAACTAATTTCATTTGATTTTTGATTTTGCCTTATTTCTTTGATTTCTATATAGAATTGCTTTCCATCAAATTGAAATGTTTTTTTATTAATAATATTTAGCAAATAATCTTTGATTTCATTTATATTTGAATTTATAATTTCTTGATTTTCTATTTTAATATTTATTTTATTAAAAAAATCATCGACAAATTTTCCAATTATATCTTCTCTTTGAATTTTGAAAATATTTAAAAAATTATTATTTACATTTTCAAATCTTCCTTTTTCATTAAGCAACGCAATAGCTTTAGGAAAAATATTTAATAATTTATCAAAAAGAATTTCAAATTTGTTATATTTCAAAAGAAATTCTTCTTCTATTTGTTTTTTTTCAGTAATCTCCATTAACTCTTTTAATGATCTAATAACAATCATTTTACTAAATTCATTTTTAAATTTTATAGGGTAAATTTCATATTCTATTGGAATTACACCTTCTTTACATTTTAATATTGAATTATCAAAATCTAAAATTTCATTAATAAATTTTTTTTTGCTTAAATTTTTATCAAATCCACTAATCTTATGAAAAGATTCATTGGTGTATACTATCTGATTTTCTGAATCTGTATAAACATAAGGTATATCTACTTTATTCATAATAAAATTTTGCCATTTCCCTCCAATATAAAAAAACATCAAGAACTCTCTTATTTGAATCAAAAAAAGAGTATTAAAAATAATTGGGAAATAATAGAATAAATAAATAAAAAAACATGTATATATATATTTTTGAATTAATCTTTTATAAAAAATGAAATTAATAATAAAATAAATGACAAAAGACAATAAAATCGAAATAATATAGTTTTTAGCTATATAATTTTGAAATCTATCTTTTTTGATATTAAAATGAGTGGCTATAGTATGTAATAAAATTAAAATTTTAGAAATAGCATATAAAAATAAAAAGGTCTTAAATGAAATAAACAACATTATAAACGTCATTATTGAATAAATGATATTAAAAAAAATAAAAATTCTTTTATTATTTTTTTTTGATTTTGAAAAAAAAATGAATAAATATGTTAGATAAGCATTAAAAATAATTTCTATATTAAATGGTAATAATTGAAAAAAATAATTTTGATTTTTTATTATAAATAAGGTATTAATAATAGTCCATATTCCTAATAATAAAAATAGAAATGCAAAAACCTTATATATTGAATTTTTTTTGGAGAGATAAATAATATAAAAAAAATAAATAAAGCTTATAATAGAAGATAAATTACCAATTAATATATATATATAGGTCATATTTTAAATTAATATTTCATTAATTTTTTTCATTAACTTTCTTTTAGTTATTGGCCTTATTATAATTGAATCTATTATACTAATATATTTTTTTACCATTTCGTCATAGAAAGGAAAAGAATATAATCCTAAAATCTTTATATTAAACATATGATTAATAGATTCATCCTTAAAATTTTTCATTTTTAACATAGCCTCACAACTAATATCATTTAAACTTAAAATTATAATATTAACTAAATTGATTTGCATTGATTCTTTTAGTTCAGCAAAGTTTGTTACAACATCAAATAAAGTAAATTTAAATGCCAATATCTCTTTTATTATCCTAATAACATTTTTTTCTTTACACATTAATATTATTTTTACTTCTTTAGTTTTTCTTTCTTTATTAATTTTTTTATATTCAATATTTTTCAAATAGCCCGACATTACAGGTAAAGTAAGATTTACAATTGTTCCTTTATTTATCTCGGAATCAATTTCAACATCTCCTCCTAAATAGGCAACAAGTCTTTTTACAAGATAAAGACCAAGGCCAAGACCGCTGAATTTTTTAATAAGCAAATTTTCAGTCTGATAGAATCTATCAAAGATATACTTTAATTTATCTTTTTCAATTCCTACGCCATTATCTTTTATAGTAATTTTAAGCTCAAAATTTTCTTCTCCTAAAGCTGTTAAATACACTATAAATTCAATCATGCCCTTTTCAGCAAATTTCATTGAATTAGAAATTAAATTTTCAATTATTATCTCAAAAAGATTAATATCTAAAAGAATATAAAATTTTCTTTGACTGATATTGAAATCAAATATACTTTTATGGATAATAGGTTTTTGTACTAAGATTAAATATTTAAAAATAATGTTTTCTGCTTTAGCCTTTTTCCAGTACTTTTTTAATGTACTTTCTATATAGCTATTAAACTCAACAATTTGGAAATTTAATTCAATCTTATTATTCTCAATATATTCATATAAAATTATTGAATCTATCTGAGAAATCAAATTATTAGTATTTGTTTTTATTTTTTCAAAATAAATTTGAGTATCTTTTTGATTATAGTAATTTTCAAATAGATAAATAACTTCAAATATATTAATAAGATATTTTCTTAATTCATATGCTATAGAAGATAAGAATAATGTTTTTTCATTTATTATATTATCAATTTCATGTTTTAATAAAAATATTTTATTCTGATAATACTCAAAGTTTTCTAAATTTTCTAATAAAACACAAAAAACATTTACGTCATAATTCAAATTAAAAATTCTCAAATTGCATAACAGCTTTTTATTATTTGATGAGTGAAATAATTTTGATAAATCTATATCTAGATTTAAGATTTCTGAATACCCTTCCTTTTTAAGAAGTTTTAATCCTTGTTCAATTCTTAAATCATTTGTTAATATAGATAAATCGATATATGAATTTTTTATAATTTCTGGGAAATAGTCTTGTAGATTTTTAGAAAAATATATAATTTTCCCTTTTTCATCTATAATTAATACCCATAAGGGGAAATTTGATATCAATTCATTCAAAATTTTAAAACTACTTTCTAACTCTTTTTGTATAGTTAATTCCTCTGTACAATCTTCAATTAAAGTAATATATCCTAAAGGCAAATCTTTTTCTTTTGGTATATAATGCAACTGATATTCATAAAAAGAAATTTTATTATTATGAAAATATTCTACAATTTTTTTTGTTGTTATTTCTTTTGAATTTATAAAATCATCTATTGTCAATATTTTATCTTTAATATTTTTATAATAATTTAAAAAACTTTTATTTGCGGTTATATATCTACCTTTCTCATCAAGAAATGCAATACCATCATCTATTTGTTCAATAAAACCAATTAAATAGTCCAAAAGAGCTGCAAATTTCATTTTTGCAAATGATTCTTTCTTTGTCTGAAATTCAAAATTTTGTTTTATCTCTATATCATTACATATTAAAATATAACCTTCGATTTTATTTTTTTTATTGGATATTGGATAAATAATAATTTCAACAATTATTTCTTCATTATTTTTTTTTCTTATTTTATAAATTCCTGAAAATTTCTCATTATTCACAAGATTTTCATTTATTGTTTTTTTATCAATATTTAATAAAATATCTTTAATTTCCATACTTAATAAATCTGCTTTGCTAAAACCTAACTTATTGGCTGTTTTCATAGTTGTATCAATTATATAAAAATTCTTATTTAATAGAAACTGATATGAAGTAAGTCCTTCTATTACACTTGATTGAAATTTATAATAATCTACCAACTCTTTTTGAGAATTTATTAATAAAAAATAGTTAAGAAATACCCAAATAAGTATAAAAAAATTTTGAATAAGAATTGATAAATAAGAATTTTTAAAATTAATAAAATATATAAAAGGTAAAATATAAATTATTGAATAAAAAAAATAAGACTTGAACACTTTAATCTGCTTATATCTTATTAATATAATAAAGTAGATAAGTAAGCCTATAAATAATAAAATAAAATAAATAAGAAGTATAAATGCTGAAAAAGAATAGGAGATCTGATTAATCCAATAAAAATCTATGTGTTTAATTAAAATAGCTTTTTGAGGAATTATTAATAACATTATTGAGAGGAAAAAAGATATTATTATTGAAATATCTGTAAATTTATCATAATTCTTAAAAAGTGTTCCTGTCAAGAAACTGGATAAATATTTTAAGCCAATAGATGATCCTAATAAAAGAGATATTAAAGCAATCTGATATAGCTTAATTGCAATATTTTTATCTTGAATAATTTGAATTGATGCGAAAACAAAATAGTAAAAAGAAACTATTCCAATAATTATAGTAAATATTATCCTTTTTCTATCCTCTGGAAATGTCGTATAAAGACTTATAGAGATTGAAATCAAGATTATGCCATATAAAAATTCGATTAAAGAAAGAATATAAGAATTCATAATTAATTAATAAAAATCTGTTCAATAATCCATTATAAGTATTTGAACTCTACGATTTTTAGCTCTGTTTTCCTCTGTGTCATTAGGGGCTATAGGATTTGCCTCTCCATATCCTATAAAATATGAAGTCGAAGGATTAATGGCTTGGACACTCAATAAATAATCATATATTGTTTTTGCTCTTTTTGTCGAAAGTTCAAGATTATATTGCTCACTTCCGACATTATCTGTATATCCTTCTATTACAATCTGATATCCAGAAAAATACTTTTGTAAAATTATAGCTATAACCTTTAATTTCTCAATTTCTGATTTTTTAATTTCATATTTATTAAAATCGAAGAAAATTTCACCTAAATTTATTAAAATTCCCTTCTCTGTTTTTTTTATTTCAATTTTATCTTTTAGCTCTTTTGGTAAATCTTGATTAATTGTTTGAATAATCTGATCCTTTTTTTGATCATTCCATTTCCTTACTACATTCATATTACCATCTGTAGTCCCGGTAAATTTCCACCTTGAACCATTCATAAGGACAAGAAATATAGTATATACATCTGAGAATTTTACGGTGTAACCAAGCAGCTTATCCCAATAAAGAGTCATTTCAACATTTGCTGTATATAGTTTTGGGGCATAGGCTAAATTCATCTTGTAAACATTATCTTTTTCAAATCCATATACACTTGTATAATATGCTTTGATAACAGCTAAATTTCCTTCATCACCTATATATTGGTATGAAACCTTAAAAGGAACTGTTATTGAAAAATTAGGAATACCAATAGAACTAAAATCAACAACTTCTTCTGCTTCAGCCCACCATCTATCTGATGGTAAAATATCTTTATCAATAAAAACTGGAACATTTCTTAATGTTGGATAAATTGAAGGATACTGAAAAAACATCCTTCCAAAATTATCCTGTTCAAAACTTACTGTCTTAGTTTCAGATAGTACCTTATTACCATATTGGTCTTTTTCAAAAAATTGATATTTACCTTCTATCTGATATCTATTTCCAACTATATCTTTTACATATAATTTATCCAGATGTTCATAATCCCATACTCTATATAACTCTTCTTCAAAATAAACATATTGTCTTGATGAACTTGCTATCTGGATAATATCATCTTTTTTAAAACCAAATTGAAACTTAAAACTCAATAGTAAAATAAAAATTAATATTAATGATAAAGATATGATAGCTTTAGATACAAATTTCTTTTTATTTTTTACCATAATTTTTACCTATAAAATTATTTATTAAAAATTTAATAAAATTACTTAAAAAAATTATAAAATAATTTCTTGAATTATCCAACAATTTGGTAAAAAATAAAAATCATTTCTTGAGCAAGAAAGTAGATTGCTCTTTCGATATAGTTTTCTGATTTTATGGCTTCTTTTAGCCAAACAATTTTTTCTTCTTTTGTCATATTAACATCCTTGTTGAAGTATGTTTTTTATGTGAATAACTGAAATCGTACCCTCCATGGTAACGATTATTATGCCATCTGTAAATAATAATTTTAAATTATACTTTACTCTTATAAATTCGCTTAATTTCTTTAATCTTTCTAACTTTTGCTTTGAAAACCTTTCAAATATTTCTTCTTTTCTTTTTCCTCCTTTTACCTCGAATATATAGAATCTAAATTCCTTTTTTGCAAGTATGTCAATCTCTCCATATTTGGTAAACAGATTTTTAGCAATTATTTCATACCCTTGATTCAAAAGATATATCTGTGCGATTTTTTCATAAAAAAGTCCAACTTTTCTACTTGATATTTTTATTCCATTTTGAGTTTCGGATTGCATAATTTTTCTTTAATGTTTTTTTAATTTTAGATGAAAACAATAAACATCAAATTTATTTATCTTATTACATTATTTATAATACTATCAATCTTAAATCTAATTACTTTTATCATAGATTCTTCCCCTAATAAGACTAGCACATTTGAAAGAATCTCTAACAATATGTATTTTCTCTTAACTCCTATAATTTTAAATCCACTAGACAACTATGGCAATATATTACTATTAAAAGACTATTCAAGTATTACTCCCTATATTTGTAATATGCTTAAAAATAATGATATAAAGATATTCCAAAGCATTGATAATAATGCAATAAATAAAAAAATATATTTAATAATCTCAAATAACTATGATAGTA
Source organism: uncultured Brachyspira sp. (assembly GCA_964454835.1). Lineage (GTDB taxonomy): Bacteria > Spirochaetota > JAAYUW01 > JAAYUW01 > JAAYUW01 > Exilispira. The sequence goes on along the minus strand of CAYVTU010000012.1, from coordinate 37,025 downwards.
TTGATAATTTGATCTTTGCCTCCTTTTTATGTTTAAAAGATACAATTCTATTATTAGATAAAGATTTAGTCAATAAATTAGAACGAGATGAAAAGTTAAAGTTTAAAAATAAACTTACAAATGAAATTACAAATGAAGTTATTCTAAAAGCACATTTATTGAAAATTGAATACAAAAAACTAGATATCAAAAAAATAGATGATGTAATTGATTCTAGGATAAAAAGAGCAATAAAAGAAAGAAGTTGTAATGTAATACTAAATATTTCAAATATTAAAATTTCTAAAACTAAAATAGATAAAAAAATAACCAAACTTGGCTTTATATCTTCTGTAGAAATAAAAAAACAACTATATATATTGATTGGATTAATTTCTCTCATCATTAACCTTACTTTTAGTTTTTTTAGAATAAAAAAAACAAATAAAAATACACTGGAATTAATTGATATTTACTTAATAATAAATAGTATTTTTTTAATCATTTATTACATCTTTTCTTTGCTTTTGAGATTAAGCTTTAAATTTATTGAATATTTAATTCCAATTTTTCAATTATCAGTTTTCATTCCAGTAATTTTTATTTTAATTCAATATATAAAAAGAATAAGAATAAATATGTTTAATGAATTTATTTATGGAATATTATCTGCTTTTTGTATAAGTTTCTTAATCGCAATGATAATAAATACTCTTTTTTTTACCAATAATTTATATTGGTTAAAGCCTCAACAATATCTAACATATTTTTTTTATTTCTTCCCTTTTATTTTATTATATTTTCAAAATATGAATAAAGAAAAAAATAAATTACCTTTTTATATACTATTTCTTGTACTTTTATACATTCTTTTTAAGTTAAGAGATAGTGGATTTTTTCTTACTAAATATGAAATTTATCTGCGTGACTATATTGAAAAAATTTTACCTTCAAGGTTTAGATTTCGAGAGTTGTTTATTTATATTATTGAGTTTTTATTGTTATTTTTTTACTTTATCAAGATAAAATTCAATTCTTTAAGAAAAGCGCCTTATTTTAAGATAACTAAATTATTTAATTTAAATCTATATAATCAAATAATCATATCTCCATCAATAAGATTAATTGTAAAATTCAAAAAAAAATTTTCAACTATTATTTATTATATTGTTTTATTTCCTTTTCTTACAATAATTAATTCTTTTTACCATAGCTATACGCCTTTATATATTAGTTTTTTAAGAACAATTCTTGCTTTATTATTTGGCTTTATATTTTCATTTTTTTTATTTGCTTTTTCAATATGTTTATTAAATTTTGTAATATTTATTAAAAAAGCTAAAAAACAAATGAAATTAACATGATTTTATTTTATTATCATATAGAAATCATATAAAATCCTTTAACTCATTGTTGTATTTTCTTTCTTCTTCTCTTTCGAATTTTTCTCTATATTTTTTAAAATTAGATTTCTCAGCTTTTCTTTTAAATATTCTCTCTTTTAATTCAATATATCTCTGTTCTTTTTGCAGACTCTTAAAATTAGAAAATCGTTTTTCAGAAATCAAACCTTTTTCTAATGCATCAATAACAGCACAACCTGGTTCATATGTATGAGTGCAATCCTTAAATTTACATTTTTTAGATAAATCTGAAATATCATTAAAAGTCATCGATAAAGCTTCAGAATCATCCCCGACATGTACTTCCCTTATTCCAGGAGAATCGATTAACATTCCTCCATTATTTAGACGTATTAATCTTCTATCTGTCGTTGTATGTCTGCCTTTATCGTCTGAATCTCTAATTTCGTAGACATTAGATATTTTTTCTCCAGCAAGTTCATTTATTATTGTTGATTTACCAACTCCAGATGAACCAACAAGAACGCCAGTTTTCCCTTTACTTAAATAATGGCGAATATTTTCAATTCCAACATGATGTATCGCTGAAAGAATATATACAGGGGTATCTAAAGCTATATTCTGTACCTGTTTTAATTTCTCATTAGAATCAGTGCATAAATCAGCTTTATTAAGTAAAATTATAGGATTTGCCTTTGATTCAAAAGCCAAAGTCAAATATCTTTCTATTCTTCCCAGGTTAAAGTTTAGATTAAGTGATGAAACAATAAAAACCAAGTCGATATTAGCTGCTAATGCTTGATAATTTTGATAAGGCTTATTCGAATTTTGGCCATTCTTATTAACAGTTCTTTTTAATGAATTTTTCCTCTCCAAACAAGATGTTATCAAAATAAAATTCGAATTGCTAATATCTTTGCATACTACCCAGTCACCTATTATTGGGTAAATAGATGAATTAGCAAGTTTTCCGGATAATTTGGCAATGCTTTTCCCTTTATCATGAATAACTTCATATATATCTCGATATTGAGAAATTATCCTTGCGGGATAAGATGTTTTATCAGAGAAATTTATGTATTGTTTTTCAAAGTATTCATCATAACCATAATCATAAATAGACATTTTACCTCCAAATTCTATAAAAACTTGTTCCATTGTTTTGTTATAATTAATGACTATTTTAAAACTAGATTTTTAATTATTGAAAGTTCTTATTGTTTTAAAATCATTAATTTTAATTATGATTGATCCTTCTTTTCTTTCTGGAAAAATGTTTTTGAATTTGTGGCTTTAAGATTGATTAATAATCATTGATTATAATAGATATAAAGAAACTTGACTATGCGTAAAGAAAAGGAGGAATATCAAAATAAAATATTACATTTATTACAAAATCCATAATATTTCCTCCTTACATTTGATGTTTAGTAAATAGATTATAATTCTAAAATGTCAAATAAAAATTTTATTTGATTTTGTTAAATAATATTTTAGGTACAAAAACCCAAAATATGCTATATTTATGATGATGATGAATGAAGATAAATTTAAAATATTGATAACATATGATAATGAGAATTTTGGAGATAATTTACTGAAAATATATTATTCAAATAGAATATTTGAAAAAAGCATTTTTAAAAATGGAAAAAGAAAAACTTCTTTATTTATTAATAATAAATTAAAAGAAAAATATATAAACAAATTTAATTTAAGAAATAAAAATAAATTTTTATTTTTATTCAAAATATTAAAATTTAATGATTTATATTTTATTGGAGGAATCTTTCAAAATATTTCCTCCTGGCGATCATTTTTATATTACTTATTTATTCTATTTATCTCTTTTATTCTCAATAAAAATATCTTTTTTTTTAGCACAAATTTTGAAATTAACTCTTATTTTTTACAATACATTTTCATAAACTTATTAAAACTATGTTCAAAAAAATCAATTTTAAAAAGGATAGAAGTTAGAGACAAATTCAGCTTAAATTTATTGAAAGAGATTGAAGTCGATAAAAAATTAATTAAAGATCCTTTTGATTTAAGTTCAAAAAAACAAAATACAAAGTTTATTATTTATAAAAATAAAAGACATAATACAGATCAAGAATTTCAATTTTTAAATATTTTAAATTATGTTTTCAAAATAGATAAAACCCAAAAAATTTCTAATAAACCCACCATTTGTGCCAATTCAAAATCAAAAAAAAATATGGTTATATTATGCTTAAATAAATCATACTTTAAAAATACAAATAAACACTATATTGAAATCCTGCTTAATGAAGCAAAAAAAAATAAGTCTGACATTGTTTTTTTTATATCTGATCCAAAAGATTTATATTTAATAGATAGACTTACAAAATATAAAAATTTTAGCTATCATATTATTCGATTAAATTGTTTCAATTTAAATTCAGTAATCAACTTATTAAAAATAACCGAAAAAAGAGTAATGTGGTCTCAAAGATTTCATGTTTTATTATTATTAAAAAAATATCTCGATTTTGTTATAATTGATAGCTGGAAAATTGAGTCTTACTTTAAAACCTGGTATCCAGATAAAATAATAGATTTAGTTAGTTAAGAGGTTAAAATTAATTTATTCATAAAGGTTTTTTAATGAAGAAAAGTGAAAATAGTAAAAAAAAGAAAAAAATTTTATTAACTTATTCTTTGATTTCATTTTCTGTATTATTTATTTTTTTATTATTAGTTATTTTATTTTTAAATATAATAAAAAGCAGTGATGAAAGTTATTATTATAATAATAGTTCATTACAAATTAATAATGATGTTGAAATAGATGAAATAAGCAATTTCTCTAATAAAGATATTTCTATAAATAATGATAACGAAGAAATATTGCAAGATAATATTAATAAAGATAATGATAGAAAGATTGTATTAACTAATCCAGTTGAACAAATACAAAAAGTTAAAAAAAAGAGTATATGTATAATAATAGATGATTATGGTTATCAGGACACCTCTGCCATCTTGCTAAGTCTTCCCTTTAAAATATCAGTTTCAATTTTGCCAGGATTGCCATTTTCAAAAAGTGGTTTTGAAATTTTTGCAAATTCCAAGAATATTACCCCAATGTTACATATTCCTATGGAATCAATAAATAAACTTTCAAACGGAGAAAAATTAGAAATTAAGACAGATGATACAACTGACATTATTAGAAAAAAACTGGATATTTTTTTCAATGAAATTCCTGCAAGATTTGCAAATAATCATATGGGTTCAAAAGTTTCTCTATCAGAAGAAAGTGTCAAAGTAATTTTAAATTATCTTTATGAAAAAGGTATAAGATTTATAGATTCTCATACAATCAACAATTCATTATTTGTATCAGCGGGAAAATCCTTGGGATATCCTGTCTTTGAAAACAACTTGTTTCTTGATTATAATGATAATGAAAATCTTCCAGAAAAAGAGTTCAATAAAGGGTTAGCAATATTAAGAACAAAAGATTATATTATAATAATTGGACATAATACAAAGCCAAATACAATCTCTTTTCTTCAAAGACTTACAAATCAATATTTTCTTAATAATTATGATTTTGTTACAGTTAGAGAGCTTTTTGAGAAGTATTAGCTAATAAATTTAATTAATACACTCTTGAAAAGCTTTTTTTAATTTATTTAAGGCTTGTATCTCTATTTTTCTAATTGATTCAGAAGTAAGATTATATTGGTGTGCTATTTCTCTTAATGTCATTGGAATACATGTTACTAAGCCATATCTTTTTTCAATAATATCTCTCTCTCTTAAAGTCAGTGTAGATAATAAATACTCAAAATCTTCTTCACTTGTTTTTTCTTCTAAATATTTTATTGGATTATCATTTGAAGGGATTTTTTCAGCTAAACTATGATCTTCTCCTGCAAACCCATTATCATCAATAGAAATAAAATTAAATTCGTAATCAATTAAATCATTTTCAGAATTTCTATTTTCTTTATTACTTTTCTTTATTTTTCTTAATTTTTGATGCTTTCTGATCGGAATTCTAATCAAAGAACTGGATTTATCCGCCATTCGTGAAATAGCCTGTTTTATCCAGAAATATGCGTACATTCCAAAGTTTTCACTTTTATTTATATCATATTTATTTATTGCACAGTATAAGCCAATTATTCCTTCCTGTATAAGATCATCTTTATATGATGGATTTATAGCAAATTTTGATGCAAGAGATAAAATTAAAGGTTTAAAAACATTTAATATTTTTTCAAAACTTGAATTATCTCCATCCTTCGCTAAACATATTGCCCTTAAGAATTCTATTTCTGTTAAATCATTATAAAGAATCTGCCTTGTAGCCATCATATTTATTTACTCCTTATATATTATTATGCAATTTTTGTGCCAAAAACAAATATAGGATTTTTTTTTTATTCTTTATTAATTTTGATTAAGATGATTTTTTTAAAAAATTAAATTTTGAATATGTTTTTAAATGAAATATGAACATAAGTTATAATTTTTTAGACATATTTTGTAGAAAAAATACTACACTTATTTTAAAATAAAATATTTATATTGAAAAAATGAAGAAGAAAACATAGAAAAACTAAAAGGAATATTTTATTAAAAGTGATTTTATTTTATCATAAGCAATTTGATCAATTTCTCTTTTTTCTTCTGTTGATAATTTCAAAATATCTATAGAGTCACCAAATACAACTCTAATATTTTTATGAGTATTTAATGTAAAGCCACCAGGAGGTATTATATCTCTTATACCAATTAAAGCTATTGGAATTATTATAGAATTTCCAATTTCAGCTGATTTTAAACCACCTCTATTGAACCGTTGCAATTTTCCATCTGGGGACATTTTACCTTCTGGAAAAATAACTAAATGATGTTTTTTATTTAAATTTTCTAATATTTTTTTGATAGTTGTCATTCTTGATTTTTGATCATAAATATCTACAAAAATTGAGTGAGCTTTTTTCATCCAAAAGTTCATTACCGGCATCTTAGACAATTCTTTATTAGCTACGAACCCAGCAAGAATAGGTAAGGTACCATATATTACTGGAATATCATAAGGAGATGTATGATTTGCTATAAAAACATATGATCTATCTTCTTTTAAATCAAGATTACCAATGATTTCAAGATTTATTTTTGCTATTTTTATGAGAGATTTTCCCCAACTATTAACTATTTTATAAGTATATTTTTCTTCTTTACCTTTTATTTTATTATAAAAATACAGTGGAATATATAGCCCCATGGAAATAGTCTTAATTATTGCAGATAATATTGGATTGGAAGGATCATATTTTTTAACTTCACTGATGACTGTTTTCCATCTATTCTTTGAGTTATTTAATAATTTAGAGTATTTCAAACCTCCGACAAAACCAGTAGTTGTAGAAACAGAGTCAGAAGTATCTTGATTATTTAGTGAATCTTGATTTTTTCCCAATTCCAAATAAAGCTCCTGAATTAATGTATAAAATTTATAGAAAAATTCAATAATTGATATTTATGAAAACTTAAAATAAACTTATAATAAATTTATATTATGACTTTGCTAAATTTTTGGGAATAATTTTAAAGTATCATTAAATTCACTAATGTATTTATTTGCAAGAAATTTAACACCCTCTTTTCCACCACCTGCAGCATATATGGCGAATGGTCTTCCTATTAAAACATAATCTATATTATAAAGCAAAATTTTTAATATATCTTCTCCTGTTCTTATTCCACCATCAAAACCTAGTAAAAATTCTGGATATTCTTTTTTTATAAATTCGATGTCGATATTTTGTAGTATTTTAATGGTTGATTCTAAAGAAGATAAACTTCTTCCACCGTGATTAGATATAATTACAGAATCGACTCCGCATTTTGCAATTTTGATACAATCAAAAGTATTGCTAACTCCTTTTATTATCAATGGTTTTTTGGTGGAATCTCTAATTATTTTAATATCGGAAATTGTGTATCTCTCCATTTTTACATCACTTTTTTTCATCGTTGGAAGTATTAGAGAATCTATATCTATCGCTATTGCTGTTATTGGTTTATCTTCAAAAAACTTTAATTTTTCTATCATAATTTCTAATGGAAATCTTGGTTTTAATGTAATTATGCCTTCATAATCTATTTTTTCTAAAATTTTAGCCATCTGTAAGTATTTATCATTGTTTGAGCCATCACCCAAAAAGCCCAATATTTTTGATTCTTTTGAACCTTCTAAAATAGATGTATAATACTCCTCTTCATCCAGAATCCCACCAAGATTTGAGTTTACCCCTGAAATAGGTGCGATACCTATTGGAAGATTAACATTTTTCCCAAATAACATCTTTTTAAATTCATAATTTTTTGTAGATAAAAGCTCTATTTTTAATGGATATTTTCTTAAATCAAAATAATTTGAAATAAATGATTCATTTCTATTTGCCCCTCCCATGCCTGGTAATTCTCCAATGCACCCTAAGCCATCACAAACTTTACATACTTTACATCTTCCAGCAAAATTTTTAACAGCTTTAACCAAAATTTCCTTTTCATATGATTCTTCTTTTGCCTTATATATAATTTTAATTTCTTTTTTCTTATTTGAATTTGTATAATAAATTTTATCATAATATTTTGAAGATAAAACATCTGGAATGTCTCTTTTGATAGAAAAACAGTAATATGTATCTTCCTTTATAACAGGTTGTTCTCTATAATATACTTTATATAAACTTAAACCTGCTTTTTCTTTATCATAGGGGGCAAGTTTATCTCGAATTCTATTTTCTGGTTCCTGTCCAATTATTGTAGATATATAATTGGTAAGAATATCGTAATTAAGATAATTATTATATTTTTCATCGATAAAGAATCCACCTTCTAACCTTAAATTTATATCTAGAAGATATAATTTACCTTCACTTACTATAAATTTAATCTCACAAGGCATATGGTGTATCTGTAATCTTTGAATAATATCTAAAGAATAATCGACCAAATTATCACATATTTTTTTTGAAATTTTATCTGTTCTTTTTCTTTCTATTAAATATTGAGAATCAAGATTAGTAATCTTCCATGCATTTAAAATTGCCGTATTTTTATATCCAATTAAAAATTGCAGTTTATATACATCTCCTTCTATATAAGGTTGAGCTATTACTTCTCCCGTTGGTGAATGTTTCTTAGCATAGATAAAATCATCGTATGTTTTTTCTGAGATTGTCTTAACTACTCCTAGTCCTCCCATATTTTCTGTCGGTTTCAAGACTATTTGATTCGAACTTTTATTTTCAAGTTTTATATTGTAAAACCAAAAAATTTCTGAAGGTATTATACTTAAACCAGCAAAAAAGCCTTTTTCTACGTAACCTTTCATCAAAGTATATAGTTTGTACTTATTTGTAATAAGCTCAGAAATTGTATAATTAAAATGTTTTAAATTTAAATGACTCGATAAAGCAGATATGGTTGCATGGACATCGGAATCAACAGAACCTATGCCAATTATTTCTGAAAGCTCATTTGGGGAAAGACTGTCTATAAATCTTTTGATTGATTCAATATCTCTGGTGCTTAAATTAATTGAAAAATCGGAGACTGTATGCCCTATAGCCTTTGAGTCTATATCGACAAGATAGATATAATAACCCATTTCTTTTGCTTTTAAAAGAAGAGGCAGCTCAAACATTGAACCACCTAGGATAATCAGTCTTTTTTTTTCCATACAATCCCTTTTTTTATAATAGGTTTTCCAAATTTTTTATTTAATTCATCGATTTTTTTATAAATTATATCATCTTTTTCTATGATATCGAATAGATTAGAACTATCTTTAATTAAGCTAGAAACCTTTATTCCAATAAGTCTGATTTTTTTTGTCTTTAATCTAGTTTTGACAATATTTTCTAGATTTTGATATGCAATATCTGAAATAACTTTTTCACTAAAAGTTGGTTCTTTAAGGCTAACTTGTTTTTGATAAGTTTCAAAATCTTCGTTTCTAACCTTTGTTGATATTGTTAATGCCTTATATTGATTTTCCCTTAATTTTTGAGCCAACTCCTCTGCAAATTCATAAATAATTGAAAATATTTCTTCATCAAACTCAATATCGTGTTCAAAAGTATTTTCTGTCGAAAAGGATTTTGTCTCAGATTTTTCCTTTTCTATTTCTTCATTTAAAAACCTTTTTAAATAAAAATAGCTTATCATTGAACCAAGTTTTTTTTCTAAAAATCCAAGTTCATATTTATACAGATCTTTAAAATAATAAATTCCCAATTCTTTCATTATAGCTACCGTTTTCTTTCCAAAAAAAGGAATTGTCTGAATTGGGCTTGTCAGCAAAAACTGCTCTTCTTCTTCAGGTTTTAATATAAGAATTCCATCTGGTTTACATCTATCTGAAGCCATCTTTGAAATAAATGGAGAAGAAGATACACCAATTGAACATGTCAAAGAAAAATTTTTATAAATTTCTTTTTTAATTGTCTTGATTAAATCATCATAAGATTTGAAAAGAGGTATCATACCTGAAATATCTAAAAAACCTTCATCTATTCCAGTTTGATCTATATAACTACAGTATTTTTCTAGAAGTTTAAATATTCCCTTTGATGCTTCAATATATTTTTTAATATTGGGTTTAATAAATATCCCATTAGGACATATAAGTTGAGCAGTTTTTACTGGCATCCCAGATTTGACACCATATCTTCTTGCCTCGTAAGAACAGGTCGAAACTACACCTCTAGATGGTGGACTGACACCAATTATGACAGGTTTACCTTTTAATGATGGATTATCTCTAATTTCGACAGATGCAAAAAAAGCATCAAGATCAATATGAGCTATCTTTCTTTTTTGATATTGCAATTTCATAAAATAATATTACCTTAATTTATGTAAAGTGAAAGTTTATGTCGATATTAAAATTTATTTCTGAACTTTTCAAATCAAATAATAACTCACCATATACAAAATTAAAGCAAATTAAAAAAGAAATAAAAGATTTTGTTCCTAAATATTATAATCCATTTAAATTAATTTTTTATGGTTCCTTTGCTCATGATTTATATTCTCTTTATCTTGGATGTCAATATTTTGAAAAACCTTTATCCCATCTTTTCTTAAATAAAAAAGTACTGGAAACAGTATTGATTTTACTTTTTAATATTTATGTTCCAAAAGAAGTCACTGCATATCTTACAATGATGGAAAAAGAAAGAATCGATGAAGTGTTACAGAAATATGATTTTGAAAAAACAGAAAAATATTATCAAAAAATGATTCAATACTTAAAATCATATTTAAAACCAACAATTATTAAAGATATAGATAGTTCAATAATAAAAATGAAACAACTTTATGAGCTTACTACACATAATTATAACGATCTATTTCTCCTTTTTAATCCAGCATTTAACTCGACTCAGATAAAAAAAAGCTTAAACTTTAATGATATAAAAATTTCTACTAGATTTATATCTTCATTCGAAGATTTAAGTTTTCTTATAGCAAATACAAATATAGATGACTCAATAATAGTACCAATCTCTACCTATTTAAAAAAGTATTCTGAGAAAGACCCTTCTTTTCAATATGATGAAAATAGAATTAAAAGAGAAATTAACAAAATAATTAAAATAATAAATGAGAAATTCAACTTCTCAAAATTTGAAATTATATTAAAAGCATTAAAAGAAGAAATTGATTATAAAATAAAGATTATTCCACATAATGATACCTATATACAAAATTTCGTTAATGAGAAGATTAAAAATTCTGAAAATTATTTAAATATATGCAAAAATAATGAAAAATCTAAAAATCTTAAAAAATTAATAAGTACTTTGTTTTCTGATATTACTCTTATTAAAAGTGAAATTTATAATGAAGAGGTATCAACTCATTTTTCAAGCAATCTTCTTCCTTCTTTCACGATGGTAAAACCATTAGAAATTTTCAGAACATTTATAATTTATTATTGGGAAGGTAAGATTAAAAATAGTTTGAATTCTTTTATTTTTAAAGCTCAATATACAGATGAATCATTAAATGAAAAAATAAATAATTGTTTTCACGAAGGTTCTACTTTTATTGATAAAATAAATGAATTTGAAGGTTCACTGGAAGATTTAAAAAAATACTATGGAATATTGCAGAAAAAACCAGATTCAATTAAAAATTCGAATTCACAAAAGAACAATTTTACCAATATCGTAATGAATACAAATAGAAATGTTCAAAATATTATTCAAGAAGGACTTACTTTCTTAACTCAACTACATAATATTTTTGATTTAATAATAGAAATGATTGAATCAAAAGATCAATCAAAAATTTCTAACCTTTTGTTACTAATTGATATGACAACATTTAAAAACTTCAAAATCTATAATGAAAAAATTAAGCTTGTAAAAGATCTACTTGAAAGCATTTCAAATTATTAAAAAGGCAAATAAATGCAAAGTTCTAATCTTATAATAGTATCAAATCCATTAGTTCAACATTACCTTTTTCATTTAAGAGATAAAACTACCAAGCCCGCTCTTTTTCGAACTCTAACAAAAAAATTAACCTTACTACTCTGTTTTGAGGCAGCAAAAGAAATAGAAGTAAATAAAAAGTGGCTTGAAACACCACTTGAAAAGACAGAAGGTTTTGTTATAGACAATGATATAGTTCTTATACCAATTCTTAGAGCTGGTCTTGGAATGATAGATGCCATATTGGAACTTTTTCCTAATGTCGATGTCGGATATATGGGATTTCAAAGAGATGAAACAACTGCTGTCGCTAAAGGTTACTATTCAAAATTACCTGATATTTCAGATAAATTAGTATTCATAGCTGATCCAATGCTAGCAACAGGTGGTTCTCTTTTAAAAGCTATAGAAGAAATTAAAACTCAAAAACCTAAGAAAATTATAGTAATTTCAATTGTAGCTGCTCCTGAAGGAGTTAAATCAATAGAAGAAAAGCATCCCGATATTAAAATATATACTGCTTCTTTAGACAGACAGCTTAATGATAAAAAATATATTTTGCCAGGAATTGGTGATTTCGGAGACAGACTTTACGGAACTCAAAAATAGAAAAATTAATTATAATTCATTTTTTAATGAAACAATAAAAATTCTTAAAGTCTATTTTAATGACAATGAATCTCCTTCTGTTTCTAAAATAAAGGAAGAAGGAGCTAATCCTTTTGAAATACTAATATCTACTATTATTTCCGCAAGAACAAAAGATGAAGTAACTTATAAATCATCAAAAAGATTATTTTCTGTTGCAAATTCACCAGAAAAAATGGCAAAACTTTCAGAAAAAGAAATTGCAGAAATAATTTATCCATGTGGATTTTATAATATAAAAGCAAAAAACATAAAGAAGACATGTGAAATATTGATTAATAAATTTGATTCTAAAGTTCCTGATGATTTTGAACAACTACTAAATCTTCCAGGTGTTGGAAGAAAAACAGCAAATTTAGTAATTGCTGTTGGATTTCAGAAAGATGGTTTATGTGTAGATACCCATGTCCATAGGATATCAAATAGATTAGGAATTATCAAGACTAAGTCACCCTACGAAAGTGAATTTGCTTTGAGAAAAATATTACCAATAGAGTACTGGGAAGTTTATAACAAACTATTAGTTCTTTTAGGTCAAAAAATCTGTAAAGCTCAAAAACCGATATGCAATTACTGCCCTTTAGACAAATGCTGCAAAAAGGTGAATGTTAAAAATCATTAACAATCTTTTTTTGAATTTCTGTTATCTTGATAACCTGTTCAACTGCAATATCAAGCATTTTAAGAAATTGGTTCTTTCTAAAAGATTCTCCTCCACTACCAGCAGAGATATCTATCAATTCACCTTTATCTGTTGCAACAACATTCATGTCACAATATGCTTTTTCATCTTCTTCATACATTAAATCAAGTAATATCCTTCCCTCAACTATGCCAACTGAGATAGCAGCAACATAATTTTTTACAGGGTTTACTTTGATTATTCCCTTTGACATGTATTTTTTAAAAGCTAAAGCTGAGGCTACAAAACCACCAGTTATTGATGCTGTTCTAGTTCCACCATCTGCATTTATAACATCTGTATCAATATATATTGAAAAACCTGGAAAACATGTCAGATCTATTCCACCTCTGATTGATCTTCCTATCAATCGCTGTATCTCTACACTTCTTCCATCAACTTTATTTCTGTCTCTTGCTTTTCTTTTTAAAGTTGAACCTGGCAACATGCTATATTCGGAAGTTAGCCATCCAATTCCTTTTTCTTTGGCGAAATTTGGTGCTTCATCTGTAAGCATAGCTGTACATATAACTTTTGTTTTACCATAAGATATTAAACATGAACCATCTGCATTTAAAATATAATTGGGTTCTATAATTATTTGTCTTGGTTCATTCCATTTTCTGCCATCTGATCTTATAAAATTTAAATATAAATTATCTGAATTATTTTGATTTTCTTCATTTTTTTTGATTCCAATTTTCTCTAATTCTTTTTGCAAATTTCCCATAGATACTCCTTAATGAAATTAATTAATACAATAATTTCAAAAATCATACTCCTTTTTATTTAATTCATGAATTCCGTCGATAAATTGCATTATACCATCATCATTTTCTACTATATATACAATTTTTCCGTTTCTTAATCTTTTTATTTCAATAATTTTACCACTACCATAATCTGGTGATTCGATGTAATCACCAATTTTAAACTTACTTGTCATTCTTTTATCTTCAGCAAGATATTCTGGAATTAAAGGTTCTATTAAGCAACTTATTTTTAAATCAGAAGATCTAAATTCAATATTATTTGAATGCATAATATATAAAAAGTCCTTAGCTCTTGTCATTCCAACATATAAAAGTCTTCTTTCTTCTTCGATATCTGATTGCTCTTTGTTTCTCTGATATGGTAATATTGTTTCACTTACATAAGGTAAAAATACTGCATTAAACTCGAGTCCTTTAGCAGAATGTAAAGTTCCCAATATAATAGAATTTGTATTTTCTTCATTTTTAAAAAATGGAATAATCTTTGAAAGAAAGATTTCAAAAATATTGTCTTTTCTTTCTATATTTTCTTTTTCTATTTGATTTGCAATATTAATTAATAATTCAAAATTTTCTTTTCTATCAATAAAAATATCCTCTCCCTCTTTTTCCCATTCTTCAAGAAATCTTCCATCATTCATCAATTTATAGCAAAAATCTGAAATTTTTTTTTCCTTAAATAATGTTTCTAAAAATTTAGCAAATTCATTTACTTTTGAATTGTTAATAGATAAGCATATTTCTAGAAAATTTTTTGAAGATTTTTCTTTTTCTTCTTTAATCTTTTCTATCGTTTTAATTCCAATTCCTCTTTTAGGATAAGATGAGATTTTGCTAAATAGAAAATCATTGTCAAGATTAAGCATAAAAGAAATATAATAGATTGTATACTTTATCTCTTTTCTTTCGAAAAAATTGACCCCTCTTAACATTTTATAAGGTATATATTTTTCTAAAAATCTATTTTGGATTTTTATCAAAAGCCAGGAAGTTCTGGTTAAAATTGCTATTTTTTCATATGAAATATTTTTTTTATTTAAGTAGACTATTTTATCTATAATAAAATCAATCATTTGAGATTCTGAATCAAAAAGTGATACTTCAACCTCCCCTTCTTCATTCCTTATTGCTTTTGTGTTTTTATTTCTACGGATCTTGTTTTTTGAAATAACTTTATTTGCACTATTAATTATCTTAGTTTTACTTCTATAATTTTCATCCATATAAATAATTTTAGCGTTGTGAAAGTATTTTTCGAAATTCATTATTGGCTCAATTGTTGCACCTCGAAAACCATAAATTGATTGATCTTCATCTCCAACAGCTGTAATATTTGCTCCATTGGATATTGCAATTAGAAAGATATTTTGAAGCTTATTTATATCCTGATATTCATCGACTAAGATATAATCAAATTTATTTCTGATTCTTTCTTTTATTGTCTCATCTAACTCCATGGTTAAAAGAGGATAAAGTATTAAATCCGCATAATCAAAAAGAGCTGATTTATAAAGATATTTTTGATATTCAGTGAAAACAAATATTTTTTGCTTAATATTGTCATTATAATCATCAAAATTAAAAGTATTTTCTTTTGTTTTTAAGTATAAAAGATGATGTGCATTATTATAACAATATAATATCAATTGTTTATTAAATGTCTCTTTAGCATAATTTATAAATCTATATGTCTCTTCAACTGATATAAGTTCAAGTCTATTGTTTATAATTATCTGCTCTATAATCTGCTGAGAATCTTCCTGATCAATAACTGTAGATCCTTTTCTGAAATTAAATAAATCTTTATTTTCGACCATCAATCTTAATGCAAATGAATGTATGGTGGAAATATATGGATAATTTATAAATTTAGGAATTCTATTCTTTAGCCTTTCCTGCATCTCATTTGCTGCTTTATTTGTGTATGTAATTGCAACTAATTTTTCTGTAAGATATCCAAGATTATATAAATAGAGATATTTTTCTACAATAACTCTTGTCTTCCCAGCTCCAGGAACTGCTATTATTAAAGTTGGGAATTGTATTGATTGAACCGCTTCGATTTGCTTAGAATTTAAATCCATAATTATTAGCCTAAACTCTCAAAAATTTGTTTAATTACTTCTCTAAGATTATTGTATTGCATTAAAACAAGCACTTCCTGTTCTTCTAACTCACATACAAATTTCCTTTTAACTCTTGTTAAAGCATTTTCACATGTTTTTTTACTTAAGTTTAAAAGAGCAGAAATTTGAGAAGGTTTCATATTATTAATATAACAGGCAAAAACCTGTTTTTCAAGAGAAGAAAATTTTAAAATAATTTTTTTTAGTTTTTCAATAATAGTTGATTCAAAGGCAAATTGATCAAAATTTTCTTCTTGCGACTGATTCAATTCATAAATAGATTGAGAAGATTGAGAATCTATCTTTTTTCTTGTTTTTAAGTAATTTATTAATCTATTTCTTATAATATTTCTGAGATAAACAGAAAAATGTACTTTAAATTCTGGATTATAAGTCTCAACTGCATTTAAGAAAGCAATATTTGCTTCTGCTTTAAGATCATCAATATCATTGTTTAAATTAGTCTTATTTGCAAAAATACAGACCAATTTAGTAATATAAAGATCATATTTTTGATACAATTTTTCGATAGCATTTTTATCCTTATTTTTTGCAAGATTTATTATCTGTATATCTATTTTTTCCCCCTATTGAATAATACTTGTAGCTTATATTAATATAATGACAACAAGAAATGTCAAAATAATAAAAGAAAATATAGTAAAAAATCCAGAAAGTATATCATCAATCATAATGCCAAATCCACCACTGATTTTTTGGGATTTTTTTATGAAAAAAGGTTTTATAATATCATATAGCCTGAAAATAATAAATATTAAAAAAGAACTTAATAAATAAAAATATTTGTTTTGTATAACTTTATAAATAGCACTTGAATCAATCTTTATCAAATAATTAAATAATAATAATATCTGATTTATTATTGTGATTGGTATTAAAGATATAAACATACCTACAACTTCATCTATAACTATAATAGAAGGATCTTTAACCATAAGTTTCCTTTCAAGTCTTGAAGAAAAGTATACTCCTAATAAAAATAAAATAAAAATTGAAGTAATTAAAACAAAGAAATTTGGTTTAAAAAATATAAAAATAATTAGTGCTAAAAAAGAAGCAAAGGTACCACTAGCAAATGGAAAATATCCGCTATAAAAAAATGTTGCAACTGTTTTTGTAATAGTTTGAAATGCAATTTCTGCGTAATTTTTTACGTACTTTAAACTTGAATAATATGCAAGAATTAATGATATTGAAAAAAGTATTAAAGGAAGATAATTCAAATAAGATAAAATAGTAAGATTCAATATGTAATTTTTATTAATAGCATAAAAAAGATAAAACACTATTATAGTTATCATCTGAAAAGCTGTTTTAAATTTAGCTTCTTTAGAAGTTACGAATTTTGTTTGTTTATTTTTAGCATTCTTACCATTCTTTTCAATAATATCAATTTCAATTCTCATCATTGTCACAAAATATTCTCTAAATAAAAGCAATATAACAAGTGAAACTGGTAAGAAAATATATTTTTTTAATGAAAAAATAAAAAAAGCTGATAATGTTAACACTTTATCAGCGAGTGGATCTAAAAAAGCTCCCATACTAGTTGTTGCATCAAATTTCCTAGCGAAAAATCCATCGAGCCAATCTGTAATAGAAGCAATTAGATAAATAATAAGAGATATCAATGCAGCTTCTTTATTTGTGATTAATAAAAAGAAAATATATGGTATAACCAGAATAAATCTTAAAAAAGTTAAAATCATTGGTAGATTCTTTTTAATATTCATATAATTTCTCCATAAAAATCATAAAAAAAAGTATCTGTAATCTTTATTTTTAAAGTTTTTCCATAATTATTTTCAACTATTTTTTTTGTATTATCATCTTTTAAAATGTATGTCAATCCATCTAAATCAGGGGTTTGAGCCCATATTCTTCCAAAATAATAATTATCATCTTCCCCTTCTATATAAATTTCATCTTCTAGTCCAATAAATCTTTGAAATGTTTTTTTTAAATTATTCTCGAAAGTGTTTAATAAAATATTTCTTCTTTCAATAGCTGTTTCGTTAGATACTTTATTATTTAACCTATAAGAAGGTGCTTTATCCATATCTGAATAAGCAAATACATTTAAATAATCTATAGGAAGTTTTAATAATCTTTCATTAAGAATTGAAAAATCTTCCTGAGTTTCACCTGGAAATCCCGTTATTATCGAAGTTCTTATAACTGATTTATCAAAATATTCTTTTATTTTATTTAAGGTAAATTCAATCTCCTCGAAATTTATTTTCCTTCCCATTCTCTTAAGAGTAGAATCAACAAGATTTTGTAATGGTATCTCAAAATATGGGATGACTCCGTCAAGAGAAAATATATCTTTAATAAATTCAAATCTATTATTTTCTTCAATACTATCAAGATTAAAATACAATAATCGGATTTTTTTAATCCCTATTTTATAAATTTTCTCAATTAAATTCTTCAATAAATTTATATCATTATTTTTTCCAGAATCTTTACCGTAATATGCAGTATCTTGAGAGATTAATATCAATTCATTAATATTTCTTTCATATAATATTTTAGTTTCTTCAATAAGTTGCTCAATACTAAAAGATCTATAAGGACCTTTTATCAAAGGTATGGTACAATATGTGCATTTTTTACTACAACCTTCAGAAATTAATAGATATTCCCAATTTTTATTCTCTATTTTTCTTTCTATTGATTTTTCATAAGAAGTGATGCTAAAATATTCATAAAAATCTTCATAATTTAATATTAAATCAGCTTCTTTAAGTTCTTTTTTAAACTCTTGTTTATATAAATTCGCTGCGCATCCTGTCAAAATGACTTTTGAATTTTTCTTCTTTTGTCTAGAGCTAATTATTGTTTCTTCTATAGTTTCATTCAATGCGTCTTCTATAAAACCACATGAATTGATAATTATATAATCAGCTTGACCTATATCTTTTGTTTGTATATAATTAATTTTAGACAAAGATTCAATGAATTTTTCAGATATTACTTCGTTTTTTGAACAACCCAAAGTTACTATATAGAAAAATTTGATATAGTTCTCCAGATTTTTAAATAAATAAAGCAAATTATTTTAAAAAATAAATAATATTAAATCTTATTTTTTGAATTCAGTTACAAGAGAGTATTGATTTGTCTTTTGGTCAAATACCCATTTTACTATGCAATATATTGCGAATTCCTTTGGTAATTGAATTTGATTATTATTTATTAAAACACTCATATGATTTGCATTCGTAATCTGAAAAACAACCTGCTTACTTCCACCTATTTTTAATGTTTCTCCAACAGATAAAAATTTTTCAAGAACACCTTCTGTATCTGATTCTAGCCTTACATATCCATTTCTATTTGCTTGTATAACAACTGATATCTGATTTGGAGTATTGGTTAACTGATTATCTTCTGGTTTAACAGTTGTTTGCTCCGAATAAATAATAGATAAGTTATTTTCTGTTAGTGAACCTTTACCTTTATCAGAAGTTAATCTTTCAATAGTAAGAATTACACCATTTGGGGTGACCTGATTGACTAATATTTGAAGATCAGTTTCACTATTTTCATTAAAATCAAACTTAATTAAATCTTTTTCTTTAATTGAAAAAGGACTCTGAAAATTGGAGATATTTATCTGCGCAGTTTTATCATCTTTGTTGATACTCAAGATATTTATCTTATATTGGTATTCTCCATCCGGTATAATCAATATTTGTCCAGATGTAAATGTCTTAATTGTTCTTCTTTGAACTAATATAAATTCGTTTTCGTTTTTTTGTTGTTTAACTTTAACATCTGTCTTAGTTGTTTCAAGTTTTTCTTGTTTTGGAAGAGTAAAAACTAAAATAATACCAATAATCACTATAATAGTTATCACGACTATAAGAATCATTGGAAATGAGTTTCTATTTATTGTTGGTAGTTTTATTTCTTTTTTCAAAGGTTTTGTTAATTCTTCCAATGGAGCAGGTTCTTCTATCTTTTTTTGTTTTTGATAATCATGAATTAATTTATTAGCATCTAAAGATAAGATTTGAGCGTAATTTCTTAAAAATCCAAGATAATATACTTCGCCTGGGAAAGCGTCATAATTATCAGTTTCTATTGCTTCCAAAAATTTTTTTGAAATTCTTGTTTTCTTTGAACATTCTTCTAAGGTTAAACCAAGTTCTTTTCGTTTATCTTCGACTATTTTACCAACAGACCTGCCATTCATAGAACTTTCCTTTCAAAAATATATGTTTATTCAAAAATATTTTCAATTACCTGAACATTATCTGGAATTGTAAAATTAAATAGAAGATCAGATAAATCTTGATTTACTTTATATGAAGTAAAATAATATCTAATAAGTTTTCCTTCAAGATTTATAGCTGCTTGATATACAATGAAACCAGTTTCGTCAATATAAAGTTCAAGAGATTTGAACCCTGCTTCTACTCTTTTTGGCCATCCTTTTATTTTATAAACCTTAAAATTGTTGAATGAAGACAAGGATTTTCCTTCTGAATAGTTAAAAGTATATGCATCAAAAATATATCCCAAGGTTTCTTTTGATTGCCCATATATTATATTATTTTGACCTTTTTTAAGATTCTGGGTTGCTACTACTGATAAAGAAGGATAATATATATATAATGTTTTTCCATCTGAAACATATACTTTTTTCTCAGGTGAATTAATCTCTATTTTGAATTTACCGGGATATTTATAATAGATATCACCATCTTGAAGAGCACCTTTATCTGTAATTTGCAAGATTATTTTTCCCTGGTAATCTGATATTGAAGCATATCTTGATTTCATAAGATTTACAAGAGAATTTATAGTGTCTTGAGAAAAAATTCTTTCAGTATCTATAAGTAAAATAGTAAAAACTAAAAAAATAATAATAATTTTAATAATAATTTCTTTCATTTTCATACATTTCGACTCTTAACTTCTTTTATCAGATTAACAATTTTGTGCAAGCTAAATATTAAAAAAAACTACTTTCCTTTAATAAAGTAAATATTTCCTGAAATTGATTTAATGATAATTCTTCTGCTCTTAAATTTAAGTTTAACTTTTTCATGTTTAGAATATCTTTTAATTTATTACATTGGATTTCATTTTCTTTGAAATTATTTAATAATATTTTTCTTTTATTTGAAAAGCACTTTGATACAAAAGAAAAAAAGCGAATCTCATCTTCTAAATTTAAATCAATCTTTTTTGGTGATAGCATAAAAAAAGTAGAATAAACCTTAGGTTTAGGATAAAATGCAGTTGGAGGAATATCAAATATCTTCTTAATTTCAAAATGATATTGACAAAATATTGTAAAAAATGATTTCTCTGTTTTACCTGTTATTCTTTCAAAATATTCTTTTTGAGTAGTCATAAAAATTGATTCCAGATTGGATTTTATCTTGCTAATTTTTATAATTATTTGAGTAGAAATATTATAAGGGATATTACCGAATATTATATATTTATTATCATCCTTAAAAACATCATTATTTATTTCTAAAAAGTCTTTATTAATTACTTCTATTTCTTTATTATTATCTTTTAAAAAATTTTTAAGATGAAAAACATATTTACTAAGATATTTCTCGAATCCTTCATGTTGATTATTGATAAAACCAAATATATAAGACAAAAGAGATGAAAAATATCTATCTATTTCAAAAATTCTGAGTCTTTTAGCTAAAATAGCTAAAATTAATGAAATATTACCACTACCTCCACCTATCTCCATAAAATTTCTATCTTTAAATTGTGCAATAGAATCAAATATTTTATTTATATAATTTTTATCTACAAGAAAATTCTGAGATTTTGATTTTTGAAACCAGACTTTATCTTCATCTAACAAACTTTTTAATACCGAGATTTTATATAGTGGAAAATCTTTGTAAATTTCTCTATCCAAAATTTTACCTTTAATCTTTACACAAAATAAAAAAATTATAGAATAACAAAGAAGATGAATTTATGGAGCATAAACTTATGCGACCTCAATATAAAAAAAATAATTATAACAATAATCGCTTTATTGAAGATAATGAAAGAGTTCTTTTTTTCAACTTTTTTAATAACAAAAAAAAAATTGCACTAATTTCACATGTAGACCCAGATGGGGACGCAATTGCAAGTATTTTTTCTATTTATTTCATATGTGAATTAAAATCTATTTGTTCCGAGATTTTTTTATTTAATGAATTACCATTTACCGAATATAACAAATGGAATTTACAAATATTATCTTTATCTAAATTTGATCCTCAAAATTATGATGGTGTAATCTTTGTTGATACTTCTTCTTTTTCTAGATGTGGATTAATTGAAAAATTTATTTTAACTAAACCTTCTCTATGCATAGATCATCATATAGATAACCAATTTTTTTGTGATTATAATATCATTGCACCCCTTTTTTGTTCAACTACAGAAATTATATATGATCTTATTAATAATACTAAACTTTTTAACTCATTTATAAAACCTTCTAGAAATTTATCTAAAATTAATCTTTTTAAAACATCAATTTTAGATTCTAAAAAAAACCTTTTAAATAATCTTTATGAAAGTATATTGATGGGAATATTATTTGACACATATTATTTAAATACTGAAAATGTTGATTATATAGTTCTTAAAAGAGTATCAGAACTTCAAGAAAAAACAGATTCAATTCATAAATTAAAAAATCTTCTTTTTAAGAATCAAAGTCCAAATATTTATAAGTTTTGGGGGTATGTTCTGTCAAATATTTCCCTATATTTTAATGATAAGTTAGTAATTGCTCGAGCTGATAAAAGTATATTTTCCGAATTCGAAAAAGAATATAAGAATTTCAATCCCACAATAGCAACAGAAGGTTTTATCAATCATCTGATGAGTTTAAGAAATGTTTGTCTTGCAATTTTTATAAGAGAAATTCAAGATGAAGTAAAGGTATCTATTAGAAGTAGTATAAAAGTTGCTTCTGTTTTAGCTAATAAATTTGGTGGAGGTGGACATCCTAATGCTGCTGCCTTTAAAATAAAGAGAGAAGATAATTTTGATATCAATAAACTGGAAAGACAAATTCTCGATATAATTGAAAAAGAGGGCTTTTTTAATATATAAAACATATTATTAAATAAAAAAAGGATTAAATATGATTTCTAATGATCTTAATAATAATTATTATTCACATGCCACTGAACTGTTATACACTCTTACTGTTTCTGAAATAATGGAGAAAAATGTTATCTGTGTAAATGAGAATATGACAATAAAAGAAACGATGGATATATTTAAAAAATATCATATTACTGGTTGTCCAGTAACTAACACTGAAAATATTCTTGCTGGAATAATTTCTATGTCAGATTTACTTGAAGCTTTATATCAAAATAAGTCACAGGATATAGTTAAAGAATGGATGACCACTAAAATATATACTATTCATCCCGAAGTAAATATCATTAAAGCACTGGATTTGCTTTCCACCAAATCAGTTGGAAGAATCCCTGTCATAGATTATGAAAGAAAAGTCATTGGAATAATAACAAATGGTATAATACTTAAAAGTCTTCTTTTAAGAGTAGAAAAATTCAGTGAAGCTACTGAAAAAGAAGCCATAAAGCTGGCATCTGCATTAAATCTCGATGAAATAAGAATAGATCAGCCTATTAAATTCAAATGGGAATTAAAACAAAATGATTTTGAAAATGCTGGAAAACTTTCATCTGAGTTAAAAAAAATTTTAAGTAAAATGAATATTGATAGAATAATCGTTAGACGAATTTCTATAGCTACTTATGAAGCAGAAATAAATGTTTTAATACATAGTGTTGGTGGATATGCAATGATAGATATTAATTCAGAGAGAATACATGAAGAATTTATTGATTTTGGACCTGGTATACCTGATATAGATAAAGCTATGGAAGAAGGATATTCAACAGCAAGTCAATTGGCAAGAGATCTCGGATTTGGTGCAGGAATGGGTCTTCCAAATATTAAAAAATCAGTTGATATCTTTAATATTCAATCCTCTTCAAATGAAGGAACAAGACTAATTTTTGAAGTATTTTTTGATAAAAAGCATTAAAATAAGATTTTTTTAAGAAAATGAACCAAAAAAAAGAACTTAAAGATAATAATTCAATTTTTACTGAATATATTGATTACCTTTTTGGAGAAAAAAATTTTTCATTAAATACTATTTCGTCATATAAACATGATATTTCTATTTTATTGGATACTCTACAAAAACACTATTCAGAAATTGATGAAGAAGATATAATTTTCTTCCTTTACTCAATTCAAAAGAATGATGTTACTACAAGCACTGTGGCAAGATATTATTCAAGTTTAAGTAATTTTTTTGAATTTCTACTTCTAAAAAACTATCGCAGAACTAATCCTATGAATCTTATTGATTATCCAAAAATAACAAAAAATTTACCCGATTATTTGACAATTGAAGAAATCAAGTTGCTATTTGATACTATTGCTAATTCAAATTTTGATGATTTTACTAAAAAAAGAGATAGTGCTATTTTTGAAATAATGTATTCATGCGGATTAAGAGTATCTGAATGTTCTCAAATAAAGATTAATCAGATAAATTTCGAAGAAAAATATCTAATTGTTTATGGAAAAGGAAGAAAAGAAAGATTCGTCCCTTTTGGTAATGCTGCATATAATAAATTGTCCGAATATATTAAGCTAAGAAATACAATTTATGAAATAAAAAGCCCTTTTATATTTATATCAAGGTTACAAAAACCTATTTCTAGAGTTGGGATATGGAAAAGGTTGAAAATTTATGGAAAACTATCTAATATAAAAAAAAATCTCTACCCCCATATTTTAAGACATTCATTTGCGACTCATCTAATAATGAATGGTGCAGATCTTAGATTTGTCCAAGAGCTTTTAGGTCATAGTTCTATTGTTACGACAGAAATATATACTCAGATAGATTTTAAGCACTTAAAAAATATGTATGATTCATATATTTTTGATTTAAATTTATAGATTTAAAAAGTTTTTATATTCAATTTCTAGAAAATTAAAAACTTGCTCCAAATTATCAGCTTTTAATATTGGCTTAGATTGTTTATTATCAAGAATTTTACCAGCATATTGCTTACTAACACCTTCTATCCAACTACATGCAATAATTTTCTTGCCATACTGCCAAGCATAGGTTAACTCACAGAGGCTACCTGTCTTACCTCCGACGACAATTACCACATCTGCTGAAGCTACTGTAATGCAATTTCTTGCAAAACCAATAGTAGTTGGTATAGAAATTGTAGAATAACTATTTCCACCATCTATATAATCACCTGGTAAAATGCCTATACTAATTCCTCCAGCTTCATAAGATCCTTTTGAACTTGCTTCCATGATGCCAGTTCTTCCACCATTTATCAAAACCCACCCTTTTTTACCAATATAATGTCCAAGTTCAAAAGCGGTTTTATATTCAATCTCCGACGAATCACTGCTTCCAATAATTGTTACCTGAAATTTTCTTATTTTATTCATAATTCAATTTTTTTTATTAATATTGTTCTTAAATTTTTCTTTTAATAGTGAATTTACAATATCTGGAACCATTGAAGAAACATCACCACCTAAACTTGCTATTTGCTTTATCAAAGAAGATGATAGATAAAAGTATTTTTCATCAGTCATTAAAAATATTGTATCGACTCCTTTTGAAGATAGCCATCTATTTGCTAAAGCCATTTCAAATTCATATTCAAAATCAGAAACAGCTCTCAATCCTCTTACGAGATAATGTATATCTTTTTCCATCAAAAAATCTATCAATAAGCCCTGATGTTGAGCTACCGAGACATTTGGTAAGTCCGAAGTCAAATTCTGAGCAATTTTCATCCTTTCTTCAATGGTAAATAGTAAATTTTTAGATGGATTTGAACTAATTAAAACTATCAATTTATCAAATAGTTTTGATGAGCGGTAGATTATGTCTAAATGTCCATTAGTTATAGGATCGAAAGAACCAGGATAAACTCCTATTTTCATTTTTTACCTTTTTCATAATATTACATAAAAATTATATTTTTCAAATAAGTCTCTTCTTATTTTTCTCTTCTTTCTCCAAAAAAAATTATATTATGATCAATGTTTTTATATCAAATTATTTAACAATTTATTTAATATTTCATTATTTAATTTAAATTTAATATTGAAGATAAAGATTAAATATTTTTGAAAACAAGTTGAAAGTCAAATTTATTCAATTATAATTAATTCAGAGAACTTAATTTTTAGGATAATTAAATTATAGATGATTCAATTTAATACAAAAAAAAAGGATTTACTTTTAATTTTATTTATCTCACTTTTAGTTATATTACTAATCTTTCTTCCATTTATTTTAAACCCAGCATTTAAAACAAAAAATATCGAACTACTCAAAATATATAATTTATCTAAAATAATATTTTTCTTTACTATTTTAATCCCTTCTCTTATATTTTACCTTTTATTTAAAAACTATTATTTACATGAAGAATATTATTCTTTTGAGTTTATTACACATTTTACAACATATATGCTTTTTGGTTTTCCTTTCTTAATTCTATCATTTATGACTGATTTACTCTTTAATCCTTCGAAAAAGATAAAAAACATATTAAATATATTATTATCATTATTGACTATTCTTTTAATAGATTTTTTCATTCATTATATCAAGAATATAGGATATTTTATAGATATATTCATTTTAATTTTTTATTCTTACTCTTTAAGAATTATTGAAAATAATAAAAATGTTCATTCGTCAGCATTTTTATTATTCTTCTATTCAATATACATTTTTTCAATTGATTTTTTAAGGTACATTAATGCAATTAAAGATAATTATTATTTTTCATTCCTTTTATTCTCCTATTTTTTAATTTTAATTATCAATCTTTTAAATTTATACTTTAATCTGAATATAAAAAGTGAAAAAATTAAAAATAAATTTATAGAAAAGTTAAATGAGTTGACATTTAATTCTGTATTAAATGATGAAAAATTTAACTTTTTTGTCGAAATTTCAAAATTTCTTTCAAATTATATTGCTTATGATCTCCTTTTCATTGGCATTGTAAATGAAAATAATAAAAAAATGGATATCATTTTTGCCATAGAAAAAGAAAAAGTATTAAAACCTCAAACAATAAATTTAGCTAATACAATTACTTCTTTAGCTTTAAAATCTAAAAAGGATTATACTTATTTTGAAGATATTTCCAAAATTCCTGATACAATGTATAGCAGACTTCAAGATAGTCAGATTAATACAAAATCTTTCTTAGGAATCCCTATATCTGATAAATATAAGAGAAAATTTGCTATTTTCGCTATAGAAAGAGAATCGAAAGAAAAAATTAAAAAAAATGAAATTGATTATGTATTATCTTTAACAAAAAATATCCAATTTATCCTTTCTATTAAAGATTGATACAAATTAAACTTACTGATATTTAAGGTTTTAAGATGAATAACGATATTAATTACTTATTTGAAATTGAAGACAAAAAAATAGAAATATTAAATTTATATTATGAAATATTGAAAAAAATATTAAAAATTAATATAAAAGATGATAACTTTGATGAAATTTTAATGCATTATCTTGAAGAAATATCTGCTATTTTTCAAGATTTGAAGGAATACAATACAATCTTTCTTACTTTAATTAAAGACAATAGAAACTTTATTGATAATTTAAAAATCCAAATTAAAAAAGAAGAAGAAATGAAGCAATCTATAAATTCATTAATAGATGATATTATACAAAAATATACTAAAGAAGGAAATGAAATACAGAAAATAATATCAAAATTGAAAATTCAACTTAATAATCCTTTATCTGAAAATAATCCAAGGTTTTTTGAGAAAAAAATTTAGGTAATTTTGACTTTTATTAAATCGTTAATTATATTTTTTTTAGTAAAAGAACAGGGTATAAAAAAGTAATTTTGTTTTGACTTATTAGTTAATTAAATTTAAGGAGAATGTTATGAAGTTTGGTATATCAAAAAAAATACTCGTGTTCTTTTCATTAATTTCTATAATAATTTTTATTATTTTTTCAATACTAATAATTTCATTTATTCAAAATAATTTTGTCAGTTATATTAAAAATCTTGGAAATGAAATAACAATTAGAACAAGTAAACAACTTGGGAATCTTTTAATTGGTTATATTGATGAATTAAAACTTTTTTCAACAAACAGAATTTTCCAAAGTGGAAATTGGGATTTAATTAAAAATGAGCTTGATTATATATCTGATAAAATGAACCCTGATTTTGAGATGCTATTTTTTGCGGATATAAATGGACAAACATATACTACAAGCAAAGCGAATGCAAATGTTAAAGATAGAGGATATTTCATAGATATATTTGAAAAAAATAAAAACTATTCAATAAGCGATCCAATAATATCAAGAGCTTCAGGAGCTCAAATTTTCGTTATTGCAGTTCCTGTATACAATTCAAACAAAGAAAAAGTTGGTATAGTTGCAAGCGCCATTACATTAAAAAAACTTACAGAAATTGCTACAAATGTGTCATTTGGAAAAAGTGGTTATGCTTTTATTTTTGATGGTAACAAAGTTTTGATTGCTCACCCAAATAAAGAATTCATAATGAAAAAAAATATCTTTCAATTAGAAGAAGAAGGATTTAAAAATATTAAAATAGCAGAAAATAATATAAATTCAAATGAACAAGGTGTTTTTGTAATATTAAATCCACAAAAAATAAAAGAAAATATTCTCTTTGCAACTATTCCAAACTCCAATAACTGGAAAATTGCTCTATCTATTTCTGAAAAAGAGCTTACTTCACCAATTCTTAGTATTATTAAAATGATATTACTAGTTTCAGGAATATCTATTTTAGTAATTCTGATCTTTTCATTAATATTAGGTAGCTTAATTGTTAAGCCAGTAAAAAATGTTACAAAATTCTTTTCAAATATGTCATCAGGCGAAGGAGATCTCACTCAAAAAATTTCACATATGTCAAATGATGAAGTTGGTGAATTATCTATAAATTTTAATAAATTTATCAGTAACCTTGCTTCCATGGTTAAATCAATCAGAAATTCGACAGATAATCTTACTAAAATTGGTATTGATCTATCATCTCAAATGACAGAAAATGCAGCTGCTGTTAATCAGATTTCAGCAAATGCTGCAAGCATAAAAAAACAGGTAGAATATCAATCAGAGTCAATTAATAATGCAAAATCAAGTGTTGATTCAATACTTGATAATCTTGAAAAACTTAACCAAAATATAGAGAATCAATCTGCAAGTCTAATTGAATCTTCTTCTTCTATCGAAGAAATGGTAAGAAATATTCAATCTACCACTGACATACTTATGAAAAATAATGAAACAGTGGAAAACATGATGAATGGCGCAGATAAAGGTAAAAATGGTATGGATGCAGTTGCAGAAATGGTTAAAGAAATAACCACAAATTCCGAGGGTTTACTTGAAGCTGTTAATGCTATTCAAAATATTGCCGATCAAATAAATCTTCTTGCGATGAATGCAGCCATCGAAGCAGCACATGCTGGTGAATATGGAAAAGGCTTTGCAGTTGTTGCAGAAGAGATTAGAAGACTTGCAGAAACATCTAACAACCAAGGTAAATCAATCACCAATGTTTTAGGACAACTTAAAAAATCAATAGATAAAGTTTCTGAAGCTACTACAAATACTCAAAATTTATTTGAATCATTTTATGATTTAGCAAAACAAGTCAAACAGCAGGAATTAATAATAAAAAATTCTATGGAAGAACAAAACTCTGGTTCGAAGCAAATTCTTGATGCAATTAAGCAAATATCTTTAATTACTTCTAATGTAAAATCAGATTCCTCTAAAATGGTCAATTATAGCACAAAGATCAAGCAGGTTTTTGAAGACTTGATGAGTATTACTTTCGAAATCAACAAAAGTACAGAAGAAATGAGTGTTGGCTTATCAGAAATAAATTCAAGTATAAGTAAAATACAGGATTTATCTCTTGTAAATAAAGATAATATAACAAAAGTTTCAAATGAAATGAATAAGTTTAAAGTTGAATAATTACTCCAGATACATTTTATATGGAACTTTAATACAATATTGTTTTATTTTATTAGTAAATTCTTCTTCATTTATTGCGAAAAATGGAGAAATTTCCAGTGCACAGTTTTTTTCATCATTAAATGAAATCTTGCTTTTTTTCATCCATATCTTAAAAAGATTGGAAATACCTTCTCTACATGTTTTAATAGAATCTTCTCCTTCCTTATTTTTAAGTGGTGCAAATTCTAATTCTCTAATTGTTTCATAGAAAATTGCTCTTTTTGCCATTGGAATTGAATCAAAAATAAATAGCTCCATCTTTATTCCATTTGGTTTTTCAGGATTTATAGTTATATTTTTATCATAATCATAGTAAGGAATTTTTTTCTTTGCAACATGATATGGAATTTGAAGTTTTTCAGTAGTTATCCTATCTATAAAATCGACAGAAAAAACATGTATAGCAATTGAACCAAAATTAAAAAGCAATCTTCCATCACTATCTTTTTTTTCAGCGAGAGATTGGGGCAAATCTGAATACTCGATTATTGAAGGCTTGCCATCAAGAATTGCAGCAACACCAACTTTTTCATCTGGAGATCTTTTAGAAAGAACCTTTGAAGAAACTTCACTTTTTTCTAAAATATGTAATCCTAGAAAAACAGGATCTCCTATATTTACAAGTGGATTGTCTACCTGAAAATATGAAATATATTTAATTCCTTTTTCTTTCATTATATCTATCATCCCACTTCTTTTTAAAGCCAATAAAGCTCCACCATGACCATCTGGTGCTGTAAAAACAGATAATTTATCGCATAAAATCAGATCATGTTCATCATTAATTGCTGGTAAGTCTCTTTGCTGAAAAAAATGAACTTTTTTAAGATCTGTCCATTCTTTGCCTTTTTCTTCAAAAAATTGAACTGTCTCTTGATGATTTGTCGAACTGGTCATTATAAATATTTCTGGGATAAATGAATAATATTTTCCAAAAGCAATTGCCTTTTCAATATGAATTTGAAACAAACTTTTATTTAATATAGGGGATATAGGAAATAATCCTTTTGGATGCTCAAACCCTAACCTTGAACCCTGTCCTCCTGCAACAATGAAAAAACAGACTTGCCCATTTTTAAGTGCTTTTTCACCTTCAAGTTTGTAATTTTTAATGTCAAATTTACCCTGCTCAAATACAAAAGGTTTTTCTATCTTATCATAGGATATTGATTTTGTTTCTTTATTTTGATTTATTATATTAAAATAATTCATTAAATCTAATCTTTTAAGAGAATCTAACAACTTTTCTTTTTCACCTTCTTTTAGATTTGAAATATGATTTAGTAATTTATACTGTTTTTCTTTTTTAAGTATTTCCAATATATCTTTATTTTCCATAAAAACTCCTTATGCTATCATTTTCTGCTTTTATTCCATGAATTAAAGCGCCATAGCATCCCGCATTATCTGCAGAGGATGAACCGGAGAATAAAACATTCTCATATAGTAATTTTAATGAATATTCCTTTGCTTTTTTATAAATTGATTCAATAAGTTTTTCAATCTTAACGATTGCACCTGAAATTATTATTGATGAAGGATTAAAAATGTTTACAAGAGAAGCACACAAAGAGCCAAGAGCATCCAACCAGAATTCAGTAATTTCATTTATTATACTATTATTTTCTGATTTATAATATATTTGTAGGGCTTCTTCGGCTGATATATTTATATTTTTTTCTCTTAACATTCTGATATAGGCATTGACAGAAGCAAAAGATTCACTACAATTAATTTTCCCACAAGTACACTGATTTTTTTTATCTTTTAAACTATTAAACCATATTGGAATATGACCGAATTCAGCAGCCCAGCCATTTTTCCCCATAATAACATCTTTTTTTGTAAAAATTGCTCCTCCAATACCTGTTCCCAGAGCTACAAGCAGGGCTATATCATCATCTGACTTAATAATTTTTTTATTTTTTATTTGTTCATAAAAAGCTTGAGAAGTTACATCATTAATAAGACTTAAAAATAGAGTATTAAATTTAAAATCATCGATTATTTCTCGAAAGTTTATTTTGTCTAAAAAGCTTATATTAAATGAATTTCCAACAACTTTTTTGATTTTATTATCTACAAACCCTGGTGTTGCAAAAGAAAATCCAAAGAAATTATTTCTTTTTATATTATTATTAGCGAGCATCTTTTCAAAATTGTTTAGTAATAAATTTTGAAAATCATATTCCGAATTATTCTTATTTTGAGTGGGAAATTTTGTAAAATCTATAATTTTTAATGTGTAAAAAAAATTCCTAAATTCAAAATTAAATACCTGTGATATATCGTCAATATCTGGTTTCATATCACAGATTATTACTTCAAAAAGTCCTACTTTTGTATAGGTTCCACCTATATCTATCCCAAATGAATAAAAGTTATTTGCTTTCATTTAATAACAACTTCTATTTTTTTGGTTTAATAATCTCTATTCCATTCATATATGGTACAAGGACTTTTGGAATATTTACAGAACCATCTGGATTTTGATTCATTTCTAGAATTGGTATAAGTATTCTTGGAGAAGCAATAAGAGTATTATTAAGTGTATAAGGATAATAAGTTGAACCATCTTTAGCTTTTACCTTTATTTTTGATCTTCTAGATTGAAAATCATAAAAACTTGAACAAGAATGAGTTTCGCCATAATTATCTCTCGATGGCATCCAGCATTCTATATCATTTTTCTTTATCTGGCCTAGCCCAAGATCTCCAGTACAGACATTTACTACTCTATAAGGCAATTCAAGTTGCTCAAGTAGATTTTTGGAATTTTGAAGAATAAATGCATGAAAGTATTCAGATTCTTCTTTACTATTTTTGCATATTATTACCTGCTCTATTTTTTCAAACTGATGTATCCTATAAAGGCCCTTTGTATCTTTCCCGTATGTTCCTGCTTCTCTTCTAAAACAAGATGAATAGCCTGCATATTTTAAAGGCAATAGATCTTCATTTATTATTTCATCGTAATGATATGATACTAATGGAACTTCTGATGTTCCTATTAAAAATAATTCATCCTTCTCAGCTGCATAACTTTGTTCTTTGCCTATTGGAAAATATCCTGTTCCGGTCATTGCTATATCTTTGACCAATAAAGGTGGATAAAATGGTGTAAAGCCTTTTGATAAAAGTGTATCTAATGCAAATCTCATAATAGCCATCTGTAAAAGTACACCTTCATTTTTCAAATAATATGTTCTACTTCCAGCAATCTTTGAAGCTCGCGAAAAATCCACGATATCGAGTAAAAGACCCAATTCAATATGGTCTTTGAATGATTCAAATTCCTCTTTTCTCTTTATATTTCCAACCCTTTCTATTTCAACATTTTCTGTATCATCTTTTCCTATAGGGACTGATTCATCTGGTGGATTAGGAACAGTAAGCAAAATTTGAGTAATTTCTTGTTTAATAATATCAAGTTTTTCATCCAATTCTTTTTCTTTTTCAGTAAGTTTTTGCATTTGTTGCAGTTTTTCAGCTTTTTCTTCTTTACTTAATCTTGAAATTTCTTTTGAAACAGAATTTTTAATACTTTTAATTTTTTCAGTCTCCTGAATTAAATTTTTTCTTTCTAGATTAAGAGAAAGAAGCTTGTCAATATCTACATTAAAATTTTTATTTAAAATACCTTTTTTAATAAGTTCTATATTATCTTCAATAAATTTTAAATCTAACATAGATTCTCCTTTTACTCAAATAAAATTATCATTTAAACAAATTTTTCAATTAAAACTATTTATTTAATAAAATTTTAAATCTACATTTTATAAAATCAAATGCCGATAACTTAAAAAACTACTAATTTTTTTACTTATAAATCTTCTAGATATTACTGAATACCTACATAGGCAAAAAAATGAATAAAAAAAATAATGTACAGGCAGATATTAAACTAACAAAGGACAAAGAAATTTTAGCAAAATTTCCAAAAATAGAATTACACAGACATCTTGAAGGGACCATGCCTCTTGAGACATTATTTTATCTTTCTCAAAAAAATAAATTAAATTATCCTCAAAATATTGAGGAATTTTCTAAAGAAATTCAGTTTCCAAAAGACACAGATCCCGATTTCCTTTTATTTTTATCAAAATTTAAAAATAATTGGTACAAAAGTTATGAAGATATCGAAAAGGTATGCATAGACTCTATACATGCACTTAAAAAAGAATCAATTTTTTATATTGAGCTTCGCTTTTCTCCTGAACATTATTGTCTTGAAAACAATTTTGATAGAATTGAAGTTACAAGGTTAATTATTAATTCATGCAATAAAGCTGCCAAAGAAATAGGATTAAATATTAAGTACTTGATAACATTCAATAGAGGGAAACAAAATCAAAAGGAAATGCTTTCTTTGTATAAAAAAATTATCAAAGCAGACTTACCTGATATAGTTGGAATAGATCTTGCAGGAGATGAAATTAATTTTCCACCAAAAGATTTTTCAAGATTTTTTAATGAAATATATAATGACGGAATATATAAAGCTACCGTCCATGCTGGTGAAGTGACACCTCCTTCATCAATATGGGATGCCATTATGTTATGCTATGCTTCTAGAATAGGTCATGGGGTCGCTGCTATTCACGATAAAAATCTACAAAAATTTTTAAAAGAAAAGCAGATAGGTTTAGAACAATGTATTACTTCAAATCATCAAACTGGTTCATGGCCAGATGAAAAGACTCATCCATCTGCTAGATTAATCGAAAATGGAGTTCCTGTAACTATTAATACAGATGATCCAGTGATACAAAATTCAGATTTGACTGATGATTATATAAAAATGGTCAAATATTTTTCTTTCGATATTCAGAAATTTATTGATATCAATAAGACAGCCATAAATTGCTCATTTTTAAAAGAAGAAGAAAAAAAGGAACTATTAAAAAAATATCTAAAAAAAGTGGCTGATTTCGAAAAAAGTTATCTATAATTCATTTTTGCAAAAATAATAAATTGTATTATAAAATCAATAGACAAAGTATTTAATTAGAAATTGAAAACAATAATATTTATACGAGAATATATTTAAAATGAAATTTTTGTTTGAAAAAAATTTACCAATATCAGCAATTCTGAATAATATAAAAAAAGGCTCAATAAATAACTTAAATTTAGATATTTTAAATAGCTCTTTTGTTTCTGTTCACCAAAAAATAGCTATTTTAGACAAAGAAATAGAGAATGTAAAAGATTCTATTAACATTAATCTAGCAGATCTACTTAAAGGTGATATTTATTATAATTCGGACGAACATGCTTTTTGCGCTTCAAAGCAAGGATTTGTATCAATAAGCGGTGTGATTATAACAATAGAACCAGTATTTGTTGTCTCAAATAACCTCATGCAACTATACCTAATAACAACAAATCAAATATTGAATAAGCTCGATAAAAACATTCTTTTACATGATCTTGAAGAATTGAATTGTCAACTTATTGATAAATCTTTAATTAATAAAATTATAGAAGAAAAAAAAAGCGGTATTTTTGTTATTGCCCGAGGTAAAGAGCCTGTAAATGGAAACTGTGAAAAAATATTACCTTTATTTGATGATAAAATTATAGCAGGGAAATTAGATGAAAAAGGTAATATTGATTTTTTTGAAAGAAATTTCTTAAGAAGTTTTAAAAAAGGAGATACTCTTGCTAAAATAATTCCGGAAAAGTTAAATGAAGATGGTTATGATATATTTAGTAAAACTTTGATTTCAGAATATGATAATGACCCATGTTTTATTTGTGGTTTAAATGTAATTAAAAGTGAAGGATTCGTTATTGCTGCTGCTGATGGTGTGCTATCTTTGACAGGGAAAATTATTAATATTCATTCTCTAGTCAAAATTTCTGGAGATGCATCATTATATACTGGAAATATTAATTGTAAATCTTCCGTATTAATAACTGGAAATATTCTTGAAAATATTGACGTATATGTCGAAGGAGATTTAATTGTCAATGGAATAATATCATCCTGTTCTTCTTTACATGTAAAAGGAAACATTGTATGTAAAGGTGGTATAATAGGAAAACATGGGGTTTTATATAATTGTGAAGGCTCTCTTTATTCAAAGTATATCAGAAATGCTTCTTTCTTTGTCAAAAGGGACTGTATTGTAGATGATGATATAATGAATTCTACTCTTTTTGTAAATAAAAATCTTATCTGTTACACTAAAAAAGGAGTAATTCTTTCTTCTGTAATACATTGTTCAAAAGATATTATTGCTAAAAACCTAGGAAATGATAGAGGTAATATAAACAAGATTTATTTAGGTCATTCTTATCTTGCGGAACAAAATCTACAAATAATACGAAAATTGATTTCTGAAGCTTCAAGAATTGAAAATGAAAAAATAAAAAAATTTAAGTTAGATATGCTAATTAAATATGAAAAAAGAATTAGCTCTAAAATTTATAATCTTCAAAGTCATGTTTTTGTTATAAACACTATATTTGAAGACAACATAATAGTAGGACCTCTTTCAGAACATAAAATAGAAAAAGATTTCAATCAAATAGCTGTATATTACAAACCAGGTCCAGCAATTTCCATAATGAGCCTTCCTATAAAAATAAAAGAAAGAATAGAAACTCTATTTAAATCTCTTAAACTGTTAGAAATTATTGATGAGAAATTTAAAAAAGAAGAGTCTTTAGAAAAGGATGCCAAAAAAAAAGATGATCATGAAAGAAAAAAATTATAATAACTATCTCCAATCTTGAATTTTTTTAATTGAAGCAAAATTAAGTGTAAAAAAGGCGA
>CAYVTU010000011.1:0-103025 GCA_964454835.1 uncultured Brachyspira sp. | reverse complement strand
GTGCAAAGTTTCATTTTTTAAATTATGTGTTAAATTTTAAAGTGACTCAACAATATTTCAATTCTTGCTTTTTGAAATTATACTGCTATAAATTAATCAAATTGAAAATAGATTTAAACTTAAAATATTGTTGAAATCATTTATTAATTAAACTTAGATTAATGATATTTCAAATTTAATTTTAATGCATAATTTTTAATGCATACTAATAGTTTATAAATGATTCAAATTATTAATTAATAAATTAAAAAGAAGATAAAAAAGGAGATTTTTATAATGTCACTAGCCAATAGAAAAAGTTTAAAATTTCTTTTTATTATAATTATTCTTTTTTTTATGAGTTTTATATCCTGCAAAACTTCTGAAAAAGTTATAAAAACTTACAGTTTTTATCCATCGAAAGATCAAATAGATGAAATATTTAATTCAAAAGATTATGAAGCAATTATGAAGTATTATATTAACTTTCAAAATAATGAGGACAGCATTTTTGTTGAAAAACTGCAGGATAAAATGAAAAAACTTCTAAGCGAAGATTTAAATTCATCATTAAATGAAAAACTATCAATTCAACAAATTTGCAAAAGTCTTAATAATTATTTTTTATTTAATTATTTTATTTTTGAAAAAAAAACAAATCAAGAAGAATTAAAGTATCAATTTAATGATATTTTAATAAATAGGACTTTGGAATATATTATTGATAGAATTAACGAAATTGATAATTATTATCTTTTTTCATCATATTTGTCATATATTGAGACTATTTTTCCTTATTTTAGCGAAAAATTACAGTCTTTAAAACTTAAAAAATTCGATGAAAAAAGCTTTATTTCCTCGTATGAAGATGTATATAAAAATACAGCTATGATTATAATGGATAAAGGAATAAAAATAGAAAATGGACAATCTTTGCCCGATATTTCACTTGGTACTGGCTTTTTTATAGATTACAATAAGATAATTACAAATTATCATGTTGTTAATGGAGAAGGGAAGAAATATATACTTTCCGTTAAGCTAAATTCCAGCACGTTTTCAGCGAATTTAGTCTTGTTTGATGAATCTTTAGATCTTGCTATTCTTGAAATTCCTTATAATAATAAAGATTTCAAGTATTTTAGACTTTCAAATAGTATAAATATTGGAGATGAAGTCATCGCATCAGGGAATCCTTATGGTTTAAGTTTTACAAATTCAAAAGGGATAGTTTCAAATTTAGATAGAAGATTTCTCGAAATAGGTAAAGTCATTCAAATAGATGCTCCAATTAATCCTGGAAATTCTGGAGGTCCAGTATTTAAACCAAGTTTTGAGTTAATAGGTATCGCGTTTGCTTCTATTCTTAATTCTCAAAATCTCAATTTTATACTTCCAATTTCCTTTTTTCTTAATATATTGACAAATTTGAATATTAATACAGAAGTAATAAGAAGCTGGCTAGGATTCTATTTCTATGATAATAATCTATTATATCAGGTAAAGGGAACACAAAATTATCAATTTATTAAAAATAACTCTGGTAATATTGAAGACATTAGATTTCTTTATCCAGTAAAACAAAAAATAGATGAAAAAGATTATTTTTTAATTATTCAAAATTATATAAGCTATCTTCCAAATTCTTCCTTTATTCCTGTATTCATCAAAGGTAAATATATGTTTTTACTTACCGAGAGAAGACCCAAATATCCAATGAACTTTGCAATTTCAAATGATGAAATAAATAATTGTTTAACCATGATTTTTGATGCCAAATTTAGTAAAGAATCAGAATTTTTTAAAATTGAAAAGCTTTTTAATCCAGAGATTTCCCTTTTTTATGGTATATATCAGGGAGATTTAATGAAAGTACTGAGCTACATAGTTCAAGCACAAAAAAAGATGATTATATTATACATACTTATTAAGCATCCCAGATATGGCGGAGCTCAGCAACAAATCGCTATAAGTATAGGATTTAGTCAACCTGGATTTTTTTAGGTATTGCAAAAATACTATTAACTGTTATTTTCTTCTATCATGTGAAATATTGTATTTATTTTAAAATATATAATAAAATTAGAAAAAAGTAGCTAATAATTTATTATTTAAATGAAATTTTTGATAAAAATTAGAAAATTAGATTTTAAAAAAGGAGAATATTGTATGATTTTAGCAAACGATTTAAGAAAAGGTCTGGTAATTAATTATAATTCAGAGTATCATCTTGTCGTTGATTATCATCATCACAAACCAGGTAAAGGTAATGCAATAGTTAGAGTAAAACTAAAGAATTTAAAAAAAGGAAATATTTTTGAATATACTTTTAATCCTGATGAAAAATTTGATGATGTTCCTGTATTTAGAAGAAAGGCTGAATTTTCTTATAAAGATAATGACTTTTACACTTTTATGGATAATGAAACCTATGAACAGGTGCAAATACATATCGAAGATTTAGGAGATAATGTTTATTATCTAAAAGAAGGTTTTCAGGTAGAAATTGAATATATAGATGACAAACCTATTTTTGTATATCCCCCAACATTTATAAATCTTGAAGTTGTAGAAACAGAGCCAGGATTAAAAGGAGATACAGTGTCTGGTGGTTCAAAGCCCGCAATTCTTGAAACAGGTTTAAAAGTTAGTGTTCCTCTCTTTATTAAAATTGGAGATATCTTAAAAATAGATACTAGAGATGGCTCTTATGTCGAAAGAGCTTCCCTGTAATAATTATTAATAATAATTTAAATTAAAAAAAGGAAAGGAATGCTTGAAGATTCCTCTTTTAATTTAGCTGTTAAATATATTCATCAAAAGCAATATCAAAAAGCTGAAAATATATTACAAAATCTCATAAAAACATTACCGTTTGATGAAAATATTATCCTATACTATGGTTACTGCTTGATAGAACAGCAAAGATATGAAGAAGCATTAGCTATATATAGACAGTATCTTTCAATAAATTCAGATCAATATAAACTTCTAAGAGCTTATTGCTATGCTAAGATGGGTTTTATTGAAAAGGCTTTAAATGATTGGTTAAAACTCTCTAAGGAAGGTAATAAAACAGCTATATCTATTTTGAATGATTTAAAAAAGGCAAAAGATAATAAAGCATTTTTGACGTTTTTAAAATATAACAAAGCTTGTAATCCTTTACCTTCTGCATATGTAAAAAAGAAAAAATCTAAGATTAATTTATTTAATAAAGAAAATGATTTTTCTACAAAGGTTATCCAAAGAATAATTAAAATTAAACCAGTTATTCTGATGACCTTAGTTATATTAATTATATTAGGAGTTATATTTTTTTTGAGTATTTATAATAAAAAAGCTAATAATATAATAAAAAACTCAACAGAGATATCTTCGCAACAAAATTCAGTTTTACCTGTTACTGTTATCTATACCTATAAAGATAATAAACAAATAGATAAAGACTTAAATCTTGCTAAAAAATATCTTTCTCAGTCTGATTACAATAATGCTAGATTACTTCTTAATAAAATTATTTATTCAAATGCAGATATAAAATACAAAGAAAAATCAAAGAATATTATAAATCTTTTGACAGAACCTTTTTTTAACAAATTGACATTTAATCCAAGTTTTAATGAAGTTATTCAAAATCCTTTACTTTATTCTAATCTTTTTATTCAATGGAAAGCAATTGTATATGATTTAATTGATGATTACAATTTTTCTATTATGATTTATTCAAAAAATCCAATTTATATCGATGGTATTGGTCATTGTGTTTTGCCAAAGCCATTCCCATTGTTTGTTAAACAACAGATAGAGATATTTGGTAAAATAATTAGTGTAATTGATAATAAAATGCCAAAAATAGAGATAAAAAATATAAGAGTGATATATGAATAATTATTAATTAAAAAGAAAAAAGAGGTAATTATGGAAATTTTAGAAGTAAAAATATGTAAGAAAGAAAATGATAACATTATTATTGGACAAACTCATTTTATAAAGAGTGTTGAAGATATTTATGAAGCAATTAAAAATATTTGTCCTACAGGAGAATTTGGCATTGCTTTTAATGAAGCATCGACCGATAGACTGATAAGATATACAGGTACCTCAGAAGAAGCAATAAATGATGCTATTGAAAATTGTAAAAACATTGGAGCGGGGCATATTTTTTGTATAATGTTGAAAAATATTTATCCTATACAGATACTTAATGCTATAAAATCAGTTCCTGAAGTATGTAATATTTTTTGTGCTACTGCAAACAATCTTTCTGTTATCGTTGCAAAAAATGAAAGAGGTAAAGGAGTTATTGGGGTAATAGATGGAGATAGTCCAGTTGGTATAGAAAAAGATGAAAATAAAAAAGATAGGCATGATATTTTAAGGAAATTTGGTTATAAGCAATAAGAACAAATTGTTAGATTTTTGATTCCAAATTAAATAAATTAGGGAATTTTTTATGAAAAAAATATTTATCTCTGCAGGGGAAGTCTCAGGAGATTTACAAGGTTCTCTTTTGGTAAAACAGATAAAGAAAATAGATGATTCAATACGGTTTTTTGGATTTGGAGGTAGATTTTTAGAAGAAGCAGGCGTTGAGATTATTCA
Source organism: uncultured Brachyspira sp. (assembly GCA_964454835.1). Taxonomy (GTDB): domain Bacteria; phylum Spirochaetota; class JAAYUW01; order JAAYUW01; family JAAYUW01; genus Exilispira. Next base: position 98,441 of record CAYVTU010000011.1, on the reverse strand, counting down.
TGATTTTACTCATAGATCTTCTATAGGATTTCTTGAAGCTATTCCTTATATTTTTGATCATTTTATTGTTATGAAAAAAGCATTGGAATATATTTCAAAAGAAGATAATAGACCAGATTTATGTATATTAATTGATAATCAAGGATTTAATATTCCATTTGCTAAACAATTAAAAAACTTAGGGATAAAAACTATATATTATTTTCCCCCTCCATTATCTATATGGGGTAAATCAGCAGGAAAAAGTCTAATTAAATTTATTGATTACTTTTTTGTTCCATTTCTTGCTGATTATAAAGAGTATAAAGTACTTACAGAAAATGCATTTTTCTTTGGTCATCCATTTTTTGATAACCAATATATTGAAGAAAAAATTTCAGAAAAGCCTCCTCAAGATGCCTTTTTTGACAAATTTTATTTTTTATTACCTGGTTCAAGGCAACAAGAAATAAAAAACCTGCTTCCTTTATTTATAAAAGTAGCAGATTATTTATATGATAAATATAAATTATATGCTTATCTTCCTGTTGCAAATAATAGATTTTTATCTAAAATCAAGACTCAAGTTGGAAATAGAAGATATATTCAAATTCTTGATAAATGCTATTATTCTCTATATAAAGATGCCAAATTTGTTTTGATGGCTTCTGGAAGTGCTACTCTAGAAGCTCTTTTATTGAAGATACCTCATATCATCTGCTATAAGATATCTTCTCTTACATTTTTTATTGGTAAAATGCTTGTAAAAACAAATCATGTAGGGATGAGTAATATTTTAGCAGGAGAAGAGATAGCACCAGAGCTATTGCAGAAAGATTGTAATGTGAATGAAATGATTAGAAGAATTGAGGAGCTTTTTGATCCCGAATTTAAGTCAGAAGTTATTAAAAAATTGGAAAGAGTTAGCTCAGAATTGTCTGCTTTAAATAAAGCAAATAGTCTTTTAAATTATTCTCAAAAAGCCATAGAAGTATTAAAACAGGACAAATGAAAAAAAACCTTATCTTTATATTTCCTCTGATATTTTTATTTTTATCAATTTTTAATATTCCAGTTTGTTTTCCTTCAGTTTTATTGAATAATCATTATTTTGTACCTTATCAAAATTATATTGATGCTGAATATTATTTTAAAATTTTATTGAAATACAAAAATTATACTTTATTTGATGGAAAGGAAAAACTAAATCTTAATATAAAAAATATCAGAAATTCTATTGAATTAAAGCAAAACATTGATGAAATGGAATTTGGAGATTCTATTAATTTTTATGATTTAATTGAATTTGTATTTGATTATATAAATTGGTTTGAAAAACCAGTTATTATTATTCCGTTTTATCCTAGCGTGGGAGAAATGGCTTATTTAAAAGAATTAAATAATGGAATTCCATTAAAAATACTAATTGAAAAGCAGGATAAAATAAGTATTATTTCAGCTATCAACTCAAAAATATCAGTAGATGAGCGAAAACTTGTTTTAAATATTCTTTTTAACAACGAAATTTCAAAATTTTCAGATATTACCCTTTTTAAAGTATTAAATAATAAGAAAATAATTCTGGATAAAAAGAAAAGTGAAGAAATATTAAGCAATTCTAATATTTTTGAGTATAAATATAAATTTAAAGACGAAAAAACCATTTCTTTTGAGTTATTACTTGGTGGAACTAATGAAACTAAGTATGATTTTTCAATTGCATTAACAGATCAGATAGATAGAAGTATTCTTTATATAAGTAATGAAAAAAATTCTGGCTTTTTTGAACAACTTTATCAGGTTGATAAAATCAGTTTAAATGAACTTAAAAACAAAAACTTGAATAATTACTCTTTAATAGTATTTGATGGTATACCAATAAAAAAGATAGATCAGGATATTTCTCAGAAATTAGTTGATGGTTATAATGAGGACAATTTTGGAATTTTATTTGTATCTGAAGCAAAGGAGATTGGAAAAATAGGGGATAATGCGTTAATAGAGTCTATTCTTCCTATTGAACTTAATCCTAAATCTTTAAAGCAGGACCCAAAAGTCGCTATACTTATGCTTTTAGATGTGTCCTCCTCTATGATGGGAGAAAAATTATCCATAGCAAAAGTATCAGCAAGCCAATTACTAATAAATTTAAAACCTGATGATCTTGTCAGTTTGTTTTTATTCTGGGATCAATTTGAAAAAGTATTTAACTTCATGCCTGTTAAAGAGGTAACAAGTTATTTTTCATTTGATAAGATTGAAGCAACTGGTGGAACTGATCTTGCTCCATGCCTAGAAAAAGGATTAAAAGATTTAATGAAAATCCCTTCTGTTAACAAGCATGCTATAATTATTTCTGATTTTCAGACAAAACCAGCCTCATGGGATAGTATTTTAAGTTATGCTATTGAAAATGATATAACAATATCCGTAATTCAAATAGGTACAGATATAAATCCTTCTTTAGCTGAGAAAATAGCCAAAACAACGGGTGGTAGCATTTATTCAGCAAATTCATTTGATGTTATTCCAACAATATTGTTTGAAGATAGAAAAAGAATTGCTCGTCCACCATTTTTAAAACAAACTTATACAATACTTGATTCTTATAATGATCCAATTTCTCAAATTACTGGTATGAATATAACAACACCAAAAGAAAATTCTAATGTGATTTTTAAAAATCAATATGAAGATCCACTTTTTTCATTTATTAAAAAGGCATCTAAAGGTTCAGCAATATTTCTCTCTGATTCACATGGAATCTATACCAGGAATTTTTTTAATAAAAACTATGTTCGTCTTATTTTTAATAAGTTTTTTGAGTCTCAACTTTCAAATAATATTTCTAAAGTTACTGTGTCAGAGACATCATCTGGATTTTCGCTTATTATTAATTCTACTGACTTATATTCACCAACTGTTGCCTTATTTCAAGATGGAGAAAAACTATATGATGGTATGCTTACAAAGATTTCTCAAGGATATTTTTCTTTTTCAATATCTAATATTAATACAGGATTGTATAATTTAATAATAAAAGATCTTGGTAGTACAATGTTGAAAATACCTATTTTCTTTAATGGTGCTGCTTCAGCAAACACCTATTCATCTATTATTTTAAATGAATTCCTAAAATATAAATCTAGATGGAGAAAATATTATTCTATTAATTTATGGCTCATATTATTTTATTTAAGTTCAATTGCAACAACATATTTTTTAAGAATATATAAAAAATAATTGGATTAAGGCTAAAATAGTGATAAATAAATTTAAAATAATTATATTATATATCTTTTTTTATTTAATTTTTGTTTTTATATTTGGTAGTTTTTTTAGTCAATCTGTAATAGCCAAACCTATTTTATCTTTTAATGAGATACAAAGTTATAAATTGAATGATATTCAAATTTCAAACCTTAATTTTGAAAAAAATGCTATTATAAAAGTTATTGCATATACATATGATAAGAAGAAAGAGCTTATTTTTTATTCAAAATTAAGATATAATATTAAAAGCTTTGATTGTATATTTTATGTAAATCCAGATTTTGAAAAAGTCGAGTTAATTATAATTTTAGATTCTGATAAAAAATATGAATATCAATTTACAATAAAACCAAATAAAGAAGCGGAAAAAGATTTTGAAAAATATAGTTTTAATGAGAAATATAATTATGAAATTGTAAATCCAATGATGGATAATTCATATATTAAAATTCCAAATGAATTTAATCCTTTTTATTATAATCTTTTAACATCTGCAATAATAAATTATTTTGATAAGAAAGAAATAGATAAATATTCGATATTTTTGCTTGTTTCAATTTTATTATTTTTTTCATTAATTATACTTTTTATTCAGAATAAAAGATTTACAATCATTGTTCTGGCAATAGTTGCCATTTTATCTTGTTATTACATTATTTTCTATAATAGTCAGAACTTCATCTTAAAAGCATATATAGAGAACCCATTAAAAGAAGAAAACAAGACTTTGAACAAGACAGACCCATTAATTACAATAAATATTCCAATCCAAATTGATAAGAATATTGAAATAGATTATAAAAAATTCCTATTTTTCAATTTAATTACAAGCAAGTCCTCTACTATAAATATATTTCAAAATGTTTATACAATGCAATTTTCAAAATTCTTTTTTCAGAATTCAAAAATTCCAATAAAAGGCAATTTTGAAAATTTTTTCCATTTTGTTACTCAACCTAAAATTTTTTGCATTACTTATGAAGAGAATAATGGCTATTATATAAATTTAAACAAGTTAATGGTTTTTGGAAGGTTATTAAATGAAAATAAAAACAAATAATAATCTTATATTGTTTTTTATAGGAATTCAGATTTTCGTATTTCTTCTTTTTTCTTTCGTTAAGACATATAATCCTTCAATTGATAAAACAATAATAATATTATTATCAAATTTAATAGCCATGATTTATTTATTTTTTAGTGAAAGCAAATTGCGAGATTTTTTAGAAATCTATTTAACCACAGTTGTTTTTATGAATTTTAGTCTTCGAGTAAGTGCATTAACACCAAATTTTGTATGTATTGATAAAACAATAAGACTATTTTATTTTTTGGTATTATTTAGTATTTCTTTGAATTTTATAAAACAAAAAGAAAAAAATATCGATGAAAATACAAATAATGTGTCTTCAAATTCAGTTTTCATTCAAAGCATAATTTTCATTATATTTCTTTTGTTCTCATTCGTTTCTATTGATAAAATTAAACTTGAGATTTATACTTTTCTATTCTTTATAATTTTTTTTAGTTTTCTATTATCTGTACGAAAAATTATTTTGTTTTTGAAATAAAGATATATAATTTTAAAAGTTAAATAAATGAAAAAGGGCAAGACAGAAAATTTTTCTTTATTCAAGCAATTTTTATTGCCAGATTTTTCCTTTTATATATGGCAAAGTGTTATGTATAAATTTTTATTGATATCATTAATACTATTAACTGGATACTCATTTTTAAGAATGTTAAGTTTCATTCTTAACATAAAGTATTACATTATTTTTTTATATTATTATTTGACTACAATAGTTGCATTATTTATTTTTTTTATCTGGAATTTCCAGAATTATCTTGGAAGATTCATAAGACTTATTGATATTAGAGCTATTTATGAAACATACATGGTTGTTAAAGGACAAAATAAAGTTCTTTCATCTTATCTGGCAGCTAATTTGGATAATTATGCCTCTGTAAGCAATCATAAGAGGTTTAAAGTTCATTTTAATTGGAAAATTCCTTTTATTATTCTAATTCTTTTCATATTGTTTTTTAGTTTTGGTTCTCTATTTTCTTTTTTTGAGTATGGAAAAATCGTATATAAAATGGTACCTTATGAGATAAAAGAAGTTCTTACCATGCAATCAATAGTAGAGAAAGCCCTTGATCAATTGGATAAAGAATCTGATCAATATAAATATTTAAGTAAATTATATGAAGAAGTAAAATCCAGCTATTCAAGGCATGGTATAAATCAAAAAGAATTCCTTGATAGATTAAATCAGATTTTACAGCAAAGCACATCTTTAAGCAAATCTAAAGAAAATCAATACAATAGTCAAGCAAGCAGTTCGGCTTCTTCGCAACCTGATTCATTAAATAAGTCTAATGAAAAAAACAATGATAAAAGAGTTCAGTCCAGATCTTTAGCTAGAAAATATATGGAACAAGAGAAAGAAAATGAAAAAAATCAAACAGAAAAAAAGTCTTCATCTATGACTCAAAAGGAAAACGTCAAACAGAGTTTTCTTGATTTTTTAAAAACTGAGTTTTTTCATCCTGATAGTGAAAAGGGTAAAGGTATACCTGGATACCAGGCTCAGGATTTGAAATCTTCTGCAAGTTCACCTGTTGATTTTTCAAGCATTTTACAATCAATCTATTCAAATTCCGGTGAATTTTCCTATTCTTTAAGTAATCAACTCACTGAATCTCAAAAAATTGAAATATTTAATTATTTAATTAAGCATTTCAATCTCGACTCAAATAATATTAATTTTGATGAAGAGCTTTTTTATAAATTAATAGCTCTATATTTAGAGCAAATTCAAAAAATGGGAAATCAATGAATTATAAAAAAATATTATTAAGATATTCTATTTTGAATTATCTTCATATTTGTTTTTTAATTTTTACATTTGTAATTTCATTTTTAATTCTTTCTTTTGTCTTGTATTTAGAAAAAAAATTATCTCATACTTACTTTGTAATTTCTGAAGAAGTAATTAAATTTATGCTTTTTTTAATATATATTTTTACCTGTATTTTATTAAGTAAAATTGATTTAAATAGCCTTGAATTAGCAAGAATAGATAACTGGTTCAATGCATGCAATAAAAAATCTGGGAAAAAAGAAGAAGCAGTTAAAATCAGAGATATAAACTACTCTAAAATTGCTAAAATCAGAACATTTGTGTTTTATTCTCCAATATATTTTGCATTTTTATATTTTCCTTTTATAGTGTCTTTAATTTATCCGTTTTACAATATATATAAAGAAGTATTTGATTTACTAAGATATTCGACTACATTTGTAATAAAAGCAAATTTATTGATATTAGTGGGCATTAAATTTATAACTTATATAAATACTATTTTGATTTATGTTTTTTTTGGTTCAAAAAAATCAATTATTTTTATCATCTCCTTTCTTATCTCCTGCCTATACAGATTATTTATTTTATATATTTCTAATATCCCAGAATTTTCTGCTATTTATACAATAATTTTTGTTTGTAATATTTTGTTTACTGCATTATTATTTTTTATCTCAATACAAGAAAATATACGGAGTAATATCTATGTTGAATGAAAAAATATCTTTGCTAAAAGAAACCTATGAATCCTTTTTTAAGTACATGAGTGAAAGATTAGTAGGAATGGATGATACCATAAAAAAAACTTTTATTACATTTATGTCAAAAGGACATTTGCTTATAGAAGGACCTCCAGGCTTAGGTAAAACGACATTTGTAAAGCATTTTTCAAAATTTTTTGACCTAGGTTTTTCTCGAGTTCAATTTACTCCTGATCTCATGCCTCTTGATATTATTGGTTCTAATATAATAGAAGAAAACGAAGGTAAAAAGAGTTTTAGGTTTTATAAAGGACCAATATTTGCAAATATAGTCTTAGGAGATGAAATTAACAGAGCTACTCCTAAAACACAATCAGCTTGTCTTGAGGCTATGGAAGAAAAAAGAATAACATTTTTAGGTATTACATATCCTTTACCAGAACCTTTTATGCTTATTGCGACTCAAAATTCTATTGAGCTTGAAGGTACTTATCCATTACCTGAAGCCCAGGTAGACAGATTTTTCATGAAATTATATGTAAATTACCCTGAATTTAAGGTACTTAAAGATATAGTTCAGAAAAATGAAATAATTCAAGTAGAAAAAGAGTCTCAGAATGATTCTATATTAAAATATAGTGAAATGGAAAATCTTTTTAGTCTTGAAAAAGATGTGATTGTCCTTGAAGAACTAAGACAATTAATTTCTCATCTAATTGTTCAAACCCATCCTGAAAGATCAGAGTCAGAATTAGTTAAAAATTATGTGCTTTATGGAGCTTCACCAAGAGCAGCTATAGCATTAATTCGAGGAGCTAAATGGAATGCTCTAATTGATGGAAGATTAAACATATCTTTTGATGATATAATGGATTTGGCTTTCGATATTTTAAATCACAGGATAATATTGAACTTTGAAGGTGAATCAGCTTCGGTAGATAAAAAAGGGATAATAGAAGACTTAATATATAGAGCAAAAAGGCAATATTCAATTTAATAATTCAACAGGAATAAATTAGATGATACATCCTGATAACGATGCTATTTATATAGCTAAATCTTTTTCCAAAAGAAATGTAAAGCATAAATTTCCGATACATGTCAAAAGTGAAAATCCTGTATATAGAAGGCAGGGTAGTTCATTTGATTTTAAAAATATTAGAGAATATCAGTTGACAGATGATTTAAAAAAAATAGATTGGAAACTTTATGGAAGAACTGAAAGATATTATGTAAAAGATTATTTTGAGGAACAGATGCTTCCAATATATCTTGCGATAGATAATTCTGCTTCAATGAAATTATTCTATGATAAAAAAGCCATACATAAAATAGTATGTTCAATATCATATGTTCTATTAAAGCTGAACTTTACTTTGAATATTGTTACTTTTAATTCTCAAATAAGTTCAATTTTATCTATGATTAAAGGAGAAAATAACTATTCAAAACTTTCTTCCTATATTGAATCAATTTCATTTGAAGGAAAAACAGATATTAACCTTGCTGTAAAAAATATATATAAACAATTCAAACCTAAAATTTTATTTATTTTTTCTGATTTTTTTGATATAAACAATAAACTTGCATTTAAAAGCTTATTAAAGAAGCTTTTTATAATACATTTCTTTACTCCATTTGAAAAGATTTTTAATACATATACAGATTATGAAGTTTTAGATTATGAAGAAGAAAATACTTTGATAATACCTTTTGATTCATCTACATATTATGAATTAAAGGATAAACAGGAAAAATTTTTAAATATGTTAAATTCCAAGCAATTAAATTCTTTTTATTTTCAGTTGCAGAAAGAAAGTTTTGAGCATAGTATGAAAGATTTATATTGGGAAATTTTAGAAAAACTATATGAATAATTTTTTTATTATTTTATCTATTTTACTTATACCGATTTTTATACTTTTATTTGTAAGACAAATAAGAAGAAAAAGAGTATCTTATTCTTTTACTTTTTTACAGAGATTCAAAAGTCAATCTTTCAAGCAGATTCTATTAAAACTCATACAATTGTTTTATGATATTATCTTTGATATCACAATAGCAATAATACTTTCTCTTGTCTTTGCCAATCTTATTATCAACATTAACATTTCAAATAGAGTAGCTTTCGTCATAGATGGTTCTTATTCAATGATGAAAACAGATATAAATGGTATCTCTCCATTTGATAAAGCTGTTTTATATTATTATACTCATAAAAATAATTATAAATCTTTTGATATATTTGCTGCAACATTCAATGAGAAAAATTGTAAATCAGAGATAGTTTCCATCAATAAACTAAAAAAAATAATTAATCCTAAAAGTTTTACTGATATTTTTCAAAAGAGTTTCTTTCCTTTTAATTTTGATGTTGACCTATTAATTAAAAGTAAAAAATTGAATAAATATAAAAAAGTAATATTTCTTACAGATATTTTTCCCTATAATACTAATCAGAATATTGAGAAAAAATTTGAAATTGTGGAGATGGGAAAGGTAGATAAAGATTTTTTTTATCCAATTTCTATCATATATGAACCGCTTTCAGATATGATTTTTTGTTTATTTTTAAAATCTAAAGGAAGCTATTTACCTAAGGTCGAAATATATGATAAAAAAAAGCTTTTTATAAAGGCAGAAGATAAAGTTAAAATAGATTTTAATAATGAAAACTCAATTATTATTAAAACAAATGAAAAAACTCTTTTAAAGGTCAGTTTATTCAATCAAACTTATTATATAAATCTTGCAAATATCCCCTTTTTAGTAGAATCAAAAGGTAAATATCCCGATATTTTAAAATCTATTATTTTTAATGATTCAATTTATCAAAGTTTTTTTAATAAATTTAAAGAGAGAGGTTTTAATATTGAAAATAAAAGAATTCCAATTTTAGCTTTTTTTCAGGGGGATTCGATTTCAGAATATATAAATAAAATTAGAAAATCATCAAGAAAGGATAAAAAGATTGTTGCCTTTAATATTGAATTTAACAATAATGACATAGATTTAATTATTGATCCAGAATTAACAGGGGGATTTTTAATTGGAGCAAATGAAGAAAATTTAATAGCAACAATTAATCTGCTAAAAAAGGCAGGATATCCTATACTTGAAAACTATCTATTATACAATACTAATAATGATATTAAAAAAGATACCAATATTTATCCTATAAACATTAATAGTAAATTTATATTAAAACCTCAGATTATAATTTACTTTTATATGCTTTCAGGGTTAGTGCAAAATACTAATAATAATTCTCAAATTAATTTTATTAATAATATCAACTCAGATAAAATAAAAAATCTATCAATTTTAGAAACAAACAGTACATCAATTTTATATAAAAAAGGTGAAAAGCTTTATTTTAAAAATATTGATATAAATGAAATTTACACAATAAAAAATCAACAAGAATATGAATTTGAAAGAACAAAAGATTCAATAATCATTTATTTAATTATATTATCTATCTTATTTCTATCTAAATTTCTTGCTTTTCTATTTTTGAAGACAAAATAAAAAGTTTTTATTTAATTACTAATCAAATATTTTTCTTTATGTTTTTTATCATAATAAAATATATGACAATTGAGATTAATTGAAAAATAATAATAGCTATAATAATAAGGTTGATATTAAATTTATATAAAAATCCAAAAAGAGAACTCGCTGCAAATATAGAAAGTCCATAAAATGTGTTAAAAATTCCATAACCTGTTCCTCTTTTCTTCAAGTGAGTCAAATCAGCAATTGCTGATTTCATGATTGTTTCATGACAACCCATGACAATACCCCAGATTAATATACTTATAATTGCAGTAATAAAATTGCCTTTGAATGCAAAAAATGGTATTAATATTGTAAATAATGGTATTGTAATAAGAACATTTAGTCCCGAACTGGAATTTTGATATTTTTCTTTCATTTTATCATATATTTTTCCTATTATTAAAGCAGCAACAGCATCTATACCCATACCTATAGCATAGAAAAATGGTATTTGAGGATCGGTTAATATATTTTTTTCTTTGAAATAATAACCTATGATTGCGAAAGTTATAAATCCCATAGTTGTGAATATTGTAAAGAATGAGTATAACCAGAATGTTTTTGACAATTTTTCTGTTATTTTTTCATCAACAATCTCAAGTTTATCAGGATGAGGTACTTTCACTTTTGCTAAGAGTAGAAAGATCATCAAAATAGCAAATGGTAAAAGCATTGAAAGAAAAGCATTTTTATAGCCGATTATTTCACTTCCATTTTTTTTAGTCAATAGAAGAATTAAGCTAAAAGCTAGAGGTCCAATGACTGCTCCTATCTGATCCATTGCCTCATGTATGGCAAATCCAAAGCCAGTGCCAACATGTTTCGTAGCAGAAGATAAAATTGTGTCTTTTGCTGGGGATCGAATGGCTTTACCAATTCTTTCAAAGATAATAAATATACTGATAATTTGCCAGGTTGAAGATATCGCCATTAATGGTACGGTAATAAGCAAGAAATAACCTATTATAGTAAATAACCAGTAATTTCTGGATTTATCGGATAGATATCCTGAAACCAGTCTAATAAAGTAGCCAAAAAATTCTGCGAGACCAGTAATTAAGCCAACAAGAGCAATATCCATTCCAATAGATTTGGTATAAGGTCCATATATGCTTCTTGCTCCTTCATAAATTATATCTCCGAGTAAGCTAATGATACCAAAAATAATAATTAAGAAAATTGCTCTTTTTCTTTGTTGAATAAGAGCCTCGTCTGTATTTACCATTTGTGACTCCTTTTATTAAAAATATTACTTTTATTTTGTTTGTCAAAGAATGAAAGGATAGGATAAAAATCAATATTACCTGATAGGAATGATTGGTGGTTTATTTATTACTCAAATTTTTTGGGGAATGGGTCTTCATTAATAATTCCGACAACCTATTTTATTGATTATTTAAGAGTAGTCTCAATGAAAATTAATTCTTTGGATCCTGCTGATTGAGCACCAGCATTACCTCCACTGTCTACAAGTAAAGGAAGAAAAAATACAAGAGCGACCACAGATTGGATTAAGTTTTCAAAATGAGCTAGACCAGCACCAGAAAAAATATTAATAAATATAAGAACAATAAACCAGGAAATCCTGCTTTTCCATAGATCCATTATTGGTGTATTTAAAAATTTTTTTTCTAATAGTAAAATGCACTACCTTTGTGAAAGTCTTCAGTTGCTTCCTCATCAACTACATCTATTATATCATCATTAGTAACTATTCCAATAAGCATACCATCAGAATCAACTACTGGCATAGCATACATATCATATTTTTTAAATATCTGGGCAGCTTCTTCTTTATCTTGATTGGAGTATAGGGAAACAAAATGACAATCAAAAATTTCTTCCAATGGAGTTTCAGGATTTGCAAGAATTATTTTCCTTAGTGAAAGATCATCAATTAGCTTACCTTTTTCATTTGTAACATATATCATTTCTATACTTTCAGAATCAATTCCTTTCTTTCTGATATGCTCCAATACATCTTTAACCATTACATATGAGTATACTGAGATATATTTATTAGAAAATAATCTACCAATACTATCTTCCTGGTAGTTTAATTGAGTAAGAACCTTTTTTCTTTCATTTTTATCAAAAAGATCAAGAATTTGCTGAACAATTTTTACTGGTAATTCTTCTAATAGCATTGTCCTATCATCAGAAGCCATGCTATATATTATCTGACAATCTCTTCTTTTGCTAGATTATTGATTAAATTGTTCTGAGCTTCACTTTCAAGCAAAGAAAAAATTTCCTCTGCTTTTGATTTTGATAAAATTCTAAATATTATAGTTGATGATTCAATATTTAAGCAGTTCATGATTTCTGCTATTTCTACTGAATCCTGTTCATTTATAAACTTTTGTAATTTACTAAATCTTTTTGCTTCAATTAACTCCTTTATGTCTGGAAGTATCATATCAATGATTAAAGACATGTTAGCGTGGGCAGAAATAGTATCAATTTCATCATTCTCTGGGTTTTCTATAATATAAATCCATTCAAGTATTCTTGATTGGATAGCATTTAAATCATAAATATTCTCGAAATCTCTCAATTTTTCAAATTTCATTAAAAATTTAATTAATGAGGCAATCATATTTAAATATTCATTGCTTTTATTCTTAGGAATAATAAAAAGAAAAACTAGCTTAGCACTATCGTTTGTCGCTGAATTATATAATATACCTTCATGATTCCAGCCTATAGAACATAAAATCTCTCCTTCCCATGGAATTCTGGTATGAGGACATGCAATATTAAATCCAAGATATGTATTTGTAATCATCTCTCTATCTAAGATAGATTTATAAATATCTAATTCAGGGGGAGTTTGCTTACTTTTTTCAATAGCAAAAGATAATGTTTTTAAGACTTCATCTTTTGATAAGCCTTCTAAATTTATAAGCCTTCCTTCTGTTATGGCATTTTTAATTGGTTGCATAATATTCTCCATTGAATAATTAACATCAAAATAAATAGAAGTGTTGAAAAATCATAAAAAAGTGAAAAGAAATTAACAATATATTTAAGTATGTCTATATTTTATTACTTTAACTTCTTCCATAGTTATAAGACCTTCAGTTACAGTGGTATCAAGAAATGGAATTAGCATATTTAGTTTTTCTTCACTGTCTACAATTTCTATAATTATAGGTAAATCCTCTGAAAGATCTAAAAATTTAGCTCTATGCATTCTACTATCAGCCCCATAACCTAAAATTCCTCTAATTACTGTTGCTCCTGCAAGATGCAATTCTCTTGCTTTTTGAACTATTGATTCATATAGAGGTTTCCCTTTGTACATATCTGATTCACCAATAAAAATTCTTAATAACATTGAATTTTCTGCCAATTTCATCTGGATTCCTTTATTTATTTATTTTGAGTAATATTATATTTTACCCAAAAACATAATTCTAGCTAAAATTATCCCCAAAATAAGACTGATAAATCCGAATAAATTACTTAAAAAAATATTTAAAAATCCCAGTAAAATTTCATTATCTCGGAATAAGTTTAATGTTTCGAGAATATATGTTGAAAAAGTAGTAAAAGCACCTATTAATCCTATAAGAAAAAAGGCACGAGTCATAGTTGAAGCAAGAGTTTTTTCAAAAACTGTGTAAAGAAATCCTATTATAAAACATCCAATCATATTTACAGTGAATGTACCATAAGGGAAAGATGATATATTTAGGGAGCCTATAAAGCGGGATATTAAAAATCTTAAGACTGCTCCTAATGCTCCACCTAAAGCTATTGATAAAATTGTTTGCATAAGACCTCATTTTTGATTTATATACAAAAGATAAAATATTAATAACTTACTTATATTATTGAATTCTTTTTTTTCAGATTTAGAAATATTATTTAATTTTTTCTCATTCCTATTTCTATTAAACCCGATTTTTATAAAATCAAATGAAAAATATTAAAAAATTGGAAATACTATGAGCTAAAATCGATGGTAATAGATAGTTTTCTAAACCATATAATAATGATAAAATTAGACCCGCAAGAAAATAAAGCAAAAAAGTATAAAATGATATAAAAGGTAAATGAAAAAATCCAAAAATAAAGCTACTTAAAATTATCCTAATAATAAACTTTTGTTTTCTTAGTATTAAAGTCATTAAAATATATCTATATAACATTTCTTCAAGAATTGGTACAAAAAATATCCCATTAATTAAAAATAGTATATCGTAATTTTTTAAGATAATTTCTGGATAAAAGGCATTTATTTGCATCAAAATAATAAAAAGCATAATTGAACCTATTATTCCTTCTAAGACATGTCTTAATAATAACGAAAATCTTGAAAAATTTAGTTTAAAGGAAAATTTATTTTTTAATAAAAGAGAAAAAAGTAGTATCGGAGTGAAAAATGTTGAATAACCGACAGAAGAAAAAAAAAGTAAGAAATCATAAAATCCAGAAATTATAATTTTAATAACTAATATAGAAATTCCAAATAAAAATATAAGAAAAGATATTAAGAAATTTACACTATCACCGGTTATGCTATTTTTATTTTGATCTATTAATATATTGAATAAATATAATTTCTTTTCTAAAGAAATACTTTCTTTTATTTGTTCAAAACCTCCATATTGGTTTGCTTTATTAAGGAGCTTAAATTTTTCAAATAATGAAAGATGAGAAATTATATTTAATCTGTACTCTAATGGGATTGCTGATAAAAGTAAAATAGATTTTGATAATCCAGACTTCTTCATATATTCTAATTATTAAGTATATTCTAATTACCAAGTTTAAAATAGTATTAAAAATCTTTACTAGATTATAATATCTAATCATTTTTTGAGCAAAATTAAATCTTTTTAGTCAACTAAAATAATTTTACTTTTATAAATTAAAGTATTTTAGAAAAATTTTAAAATTTATTAAAAAAAATTCAAAAATTATAAAAATATGCTTGCTTTTTAAAAATAATTTAGTATTATTTTAATTGTAACAGGTAGCATCTAATATTTTAGATATTTGTTTTAATGTCGAATAGTTTTGATAAAAAATCCCAAAATTTATCGATATAAAACTCATCAAAATGTTTTAAGATGCTTTCTGTAAGGAATTTAAGGAGTTTTTTTTATGTCTAAGAAGATTTATGTCGGTAACATGAATTATAAAACCGACGAACAAACACTAAGAAAAGAATTTGAGGCTTTTGGTGAAGTTCTTTCTGCTAAAATTGTCATTGATCAAATGAGCAGAAGATCAAAGGGTTTTGCTTTTGTTGAAATGGCTAATGATTCAGAAGCTATTAATGCCATTAACGCTCTTAATGGTAAAGAAATTGATGGAAGACCTTTAAAGGTTAATGAAGCCATTGACAAGAACTCAAGACCTAATCAAAGAGGATATCAAAGAAGAAGCTACTAGAATATAGATAGTAGAAAATGAATAGGGGCTGTCTCAGTTTATGAAACAGCCCCTTTTTTATTTATCTTTACCATTTGATTATTAAAAATAAATATTTTTATTTACCACTAATTATTATTCCTTCTGCTTTAATATAAGGTAGAATATTATAACCATCATTTATTGTTTCTGAAGAAATCCCGCTAATATTTTTTAATAAAGACGCAAAATTTCCACTAACCATTGTTTCTTTTATAGGAAATAAAATTTGCCCTTCTTTTATAAAATAACTATTTTTTGCTACTCCAGAAAAATCGCCATTTGGAGATACTTCTCCTCCTGAAAGCCTTGAAAGTAAAATTCCTTTTTTCGTAGATTTGATAATGTCATTTAATGAACTTGTTTTCCCTTTTACTATTATTCCATTGCCATAGTTCTTAGCCCTTGGTTTTCCAGTTTTCAAAGAACCATAGTAACATAAAAGAAGAGTCTTCAATACTCCATTTTCAATGATATTCATGGGAGCAGTTAAAAACCCATCTGATGTATAAAAACTATTTGTGACAAACAAATCGGATAAAGGATTCGCTTCTATCGTAAGGATATCAGATGAAATTAAGTTTCCTACTTCTTCTTTGTAAATACTTGTACCACTAATAATGGCTCTATCACTTAAACTATTAAGAAGAAATCCTAACATCTCAAAAACGCTATTTGGAGTAAAAATAATAGTTCCTTCAAATTTTTCAGATATATTTTGACACTTTATCTGTTGGGTACTCTGATTTAAAAGATTATCTATGTCTTCCCATTCTAAAATTGGTTTAGATAAATCTTTTTTTGAATAACTAAAAAAATTAAAAGATGAAACATTTTCGTTCTCTTTAGATGAATAGGAGATGTTTATGGAATACTTTCCACTTTTATCAAAGAATTTTGTACCATTCGAAGTAACTAGAAATGAGTAACCCCTTGAGTAGTCCAATGTTCCATCTTCAAAGTTTAAAATTGGATATTTTTTTCTGCTATTTTCTATGAATTCGCTGAATTTTTTAACAAGTTCTTCTTTAGAAAAATTAATATTTCCACTAAAGAACTCTTTTTCTCCCTCAAAAGGAGCCAACTCATTTGCATTATCCTCAAATGAAGATTCTATAATTTTTTTTAAATTTTGAAGTTGCCCTTCGATTTCCTCCAAATTTATGTTATTTACAGTGATAGATCCTTTTTTATGTCCTATATAGCCTGTGATTGATATTGCTTCAGTAAATGTGGTTCTAAAAAGATCTATATTATTAGCATGAACATTCAACTCGTGAGATTCACTTCTCCCACTATAAACGAAAAGCTTTTCAATCCCTTTTTTCTTGCTTGATTCAATTATTTTTTCGCATACAATTTTATCTTTTTCAACGTTATCAAATATATACATTATTTTCCTCCTACCATAACTTCACACTTTATAGCAGGTCCACCTAATCCAACAGGGATTGGTTGTTTTTTTCCACAAAATCCGGAAGAATCCCATATAAATTCATCTGAAACCATTTCAACAGTTTTTAATAAATTAAAAGCTACACCTGAAATTGTTGTGTCTCTTATTGCCCTTCCAATTTTACCTTTTTTTATTTCATAACCTTGAGAAATAGAAAACATAAATTCTCCCGTAGTGTCTGCTTGACCATTTTGGCTTTGTATGAAATAATATCCATCATCAATAGAAGTAATCATCTCATCAAGTTTACTTTTTCCAGGAAGTATAGCTGTATTTCGCATTCTAATTATAGGTTCGTCGTTGTATTGATAAGCTCTTGCATTTCCGGTAAGTTTCATATTGAAAATTTTTGATGTTTCTTTAGAATGAAGATAATTCTTCAAAATACCATTTTCTATAATTAGTGCATCTTCAGCAAGTGTGCCTTCATCATCAATAAAAACTGGAACTGGGCAAAGTTTAGAAGAATAATGATGAGCAAAATCAACCAGACTAATTAAAGGAGAGGCAACTTCTTTGTTATAATATTCATTTGCAACTGAACCTCCAAGAACTATATCTGCTTCAACAGTATGTCCTATAGCTTCATGAGCTAGCATTCCAGAAATTCTTGCATCTAAAATACATTTTTTAATTCCAGATTCAGCAAAAACTCCTTCAGATTTCTTTTTAAGGTTTTCATATAAAATATTTAAATTATTGTACATGTCTTTTAAAGAAAAAAAGTTATGTGAAAATCTACCTATTCCTCCATAAACATCACCCAACTCTATTGGTTCTTCTTCTTTTTGTAATGTTAATATTACATATATATAACTTCTTGGATATAAGATACTTAATTTAGAACCATCAGAGGTCGCAAGATCTTTATAAAATATTTGTTGAGAAAAGATAATAGTTCTTGATTGCAGATCCGAAAAGTTTTTGACCAGATAATTATCTAATTCTTTTAGATAGTTAATATATATAAATGGAGATTCTTCTAACTTAATGCTATTAAATTCATCATAATTAAAGAAAAATGATGATGAGTTAGAAGGTAAGTTTGTGTTAGAATTGTTTCTTGAAATAAATGAGGCATTTTCTCCTGATTCTTTTATTAACTCTATAGCTATTTTAGGAGTTATCTCACAACTTGAAGAAAATCCCCATTTACCTCCACTAAAACTTCTTGCAGACATTCCTTTGATATTGGAAAAGGAATTCTGAACAATATCACCATTTAATAGGGATATTTTAATATTTTGGTTTTCTTGAACTCGCAATTCACAATATTGATTACTTTTTTTTACTAAATCAGATAAATCAATGGAGAAGAACATAATTCCTCCAGAATATAGGTGTTTTTGAATCAAAGTATAATTAAATTTTTAAATTTCAATCTTTTAATTTTTATAAATTGTTTTAAGAATATAACGACAAATTAATTATAAGCATTATTATTAATTTTTTTCTAAAATTTTTATTATAAAATATTAAAATAAAATGAAAAAGCTTTTTATTATTTTAGCATTAATATTAATAGTTATATTTATATTCACTAATTCTTGTAATGTCTTAGCTCAACAACCGGCTTTATTGGCAGGATCTGATTATATATTTGGTCTTTATTCAAATTTAGCTTATTATTCTTATGATGAAACAATATTTTCTTTTTCTTACTTATTCTATGAAAATAGTTTCAATCAGATTTCCCTAAATTTAGGTAATTTCTTTTTATTTAGTTATACCATTTTTAATAAACAGGATAATCCAATTATATTTGTAGGAATTCCTCTTTTTTTTAAGCTAAATAATCTACCAATTTCTTTTGGTTTTTTACTTTCAAATATCTACTTAAGTATATCATATTACATTAAACTATTTCGTTATTTTGATTCAGGATTTTCGATTTTATATCCTTTAAATAATAATTTTTATAGTTTAAAAAATTATAACTATCAATTTGAGATTGGAATAAATTTATTTAAAAAAATTAGATTCTCTACTTATTTTTATTTTAGCAATTCTGTTTTTTATCAAAACATAAATATTGAAGAACTTTTTTTTAATTATGTAAATTTGGAAATTGATTTATTTGTTGATTTATATGATTCCTCATTTTTAATTTCTTATTCCTCTGAAAAAATATGGAAACTTATTTTTTCATTTTATAATAAATTTAACTCTTTTCATCTAATTTTTTCACTGGATGAAAAATCAGACTCATATTCATTTGGTTTTTCTATATCTAAAGAAAAGAATGTTCATGATAGTCATTCAAATGGGAATTTATATATAGTTGATTTTAATGAAATAAAACCAGATGCAAATCTATATTTAAGTCTTAGAGAAAAATCTAAAATTAAAGGAAACATATTTCTTTTTATAACAGGTAAAAATCTTAAAAAAATAGTAGATATTGAAGATTTAACTGATTTGATAAAAGAATTAAAGAAAAACAATCTTTGTTTTATATATATTGAAAAATCTGATTTAATTAATATTTCATTTGCCACTAATTTCCGTTTTGCTTTTTTAGATAAATTAGATTATTTCAATATTTCTTCTCAAGGTTTGCAAAATAACTTGGTTGATGAAATAATAAATCAATTTAATTTATTTTTTACTTTAACTTCTCTAAATGAAATTACAAGAGAAAAAATTTCAAATATAATTAAAGATTCTATAATAAAAGAAGAGTCTTTTAAAGATTATTTTAATCAGGTCTTATTTTATTTAATAAAGATAATATCATTAAATAAAAATTTAAATGAGTCTGAGATTTTAAATTTATCAATTCAGAAGAAGATAATGGATAATGATATTGCACTAAAGCTGAAATTGATTGATTTTATCATAGATAAAGATGATATTATAAAAAAAATTAAAGAAATTTCTGAGAAAGAAAAAATAAAGATAAAAAAAACTGAGAAATTATTTATTGAATATAATAAGTTAAATATAAATAAATTTTATAAAAGTCAAAATGTTGCAATAGTATATCTTAAAGGAATTATTTTATCAGAAAAAAATTATAAATCTAGTAAAACTAGCTCAGAAATGAATTTTGAGATTTTAACATATCAAAAAGTTGAAAAAATTTTAAACAAAATAAAAAAAGAAAATTATCTATCAGTAGTTTTAATTATTGATTCACCTGGTGGGGAATTATCTGAAGGTATCAAAATATTATCTTTATTAAAAGAATTTAGTTTAAAAATACCTGTTTTTATCCTTCAAAATTCTATTATTTCATCAAGTTCATTAATATCTTCTCTTATGAGTAAAAATCTTTATACTCACCAAAATACTCTCATCATTCCATATTTTTTTGATCAGTTTTTTTCTTTGCCCCAAATAGTTGATGCCTTCGCGAATGAAAATTCATCAAATTATGAGGATACAATTTTAATGCTTTTTACATTAAGTGAAAATTCTGAATTAAAAAAATTATTTGAAGATCTTTTGAAAAAAAATAAAGAATATATTAAATTTTACATAGAAAAGCAAAGAAATATTCTATTAAAAATTCTTAAAATACTGGATGAAAAGTCTTTTCTTTCGGGATATGATTCGGTTGGAATTAATCTTTCTGATTTTATAATTGATTTTAATAATTTAATTAATCTCATTATAAAACAATCTGGTTTTTCTGAGGATGAAATTAAATTTGATATTATCTATTCTGATAATTTTAAGGAAAAAAAGACTTTTTTTGAGTTTTTATTTGAAATTTTTAATGAAATCTTAAATTATTTTAGTTATTAATTTTTTTCAAAATTAAATACAGAAACATTATAAAAATTAAATAAAAAAAGAAAAAATGGTTGATATTAATAAGAATCTTTTGAAAGAAAATATTTCAATAATTTCCAGGATTAGACCTTATTTTAGTGATATTCTTAAAAATATATATTTTAATGAAAAACTTTCATTTAATATAGATTTAGAAGATGATTTTAATTTGCTTGCCAATTACATAATTAAAATAAAGGGAAAATACGAGATTATTAAGTTAGAAGACAACTTATTTATTCCTGTTGAAAGATCTTCAAATAGAAAAATACATTCTTCATATAATCCAAAAAGAGAAGCAATAAAAATTGAAGAATATACAAATAATGATATATGTTTCGAAATTTTTGGGATAGGATTCTTATATTCACTTTATGGCTTAAAAACAATAAGTAATAATAAAAATGAAAATATTAATTCAGATTTTGATATTATTGAAAATAAGAAAAATACCAAATACTATTTTATATTAATAGATTTTGACTTAGATCTATTTCTTCTAGCATGCTGTTATATGGAAATTTATCAAATATTCTTAAATAATAATATCCATATTTATATCAAAGGAATAAATAATTATCCAAAATTAAAATCATTTTTTATAAATGAGTACGCAAATATTTTTAATCCTATTTTAATAGATAAAATAGTTAGAAAAGAAAATATCAATTGTCTATTACAAAAAAATTTAAATGAATTAGAAAGAGAATGGGATGATTTCAGAAAAGAAGTAATTTTTAATATTAAATCATTTATAATTAATTTTAAAATTGAATTAGGAAATACTTTGTCTAACATTAATTCTATTATATCTAACAAGGATATAGTAGACAAAATTAAAAAAAATAATAATATTAAATCTTTGAAAAAAGAATATTATGAGACTGCTATAATTGTCGGAGCTTCTCCTTCATTGGATAAAATTTCGATTAAAGATGAATTAATTGAAAAAAGAAAAGTAAAAAGTAGTTTTGTAATTTGTGTTGATAATGCAATAAACTTTTTCTTAGCAAACAAAATATTGCCAGATTTGATTATAATTCTTGATAGTAGAAATATTTTAAGTTTAATGTTGGTTGGTCTTGCAGAAGAATTTAAGAAAATACCAGTAATTGTACCTTTATCTGTTTCAAAAAAGGTTTTAAAAAATTTTAATAATATCTATTTGTTTTCACTCAAATATTTTGAAGACATAATAGGTTTTGTGGAAGCATTTATTATGTATAGAAAAGAAAAAGAATTAAAAAATATTAATTTTCAAAAAATAATCAATAAATTAAATTTATTAGGTTCTTTTTTCTGTAATATTCCTTTATTTTCAATTGAAGTTCAAAATGTTGGTGCTTTTTCATATCTTGTTGCAGATTATCTTGGATTTAAAGAAATTAAAACTTATGGAATAGATTTTTCGATGGCTGAGAAAAAATATTACTATTCTAATTCATATTTTTATAATTTTCATAATACTAGACAAACTTACTTAAGTTCAACTCAAAATAAATCTGTAATTACATGCATAAAAAAGGGAGAAAGGTTTTTATTTGAGAAATATCAGGAAGAATGGGAAAAAATAAAAGAAAAAAAACTTGAAATTTTTTTTGAAAAAAATACTGAAAAAGATAAAAAATATTTAAATAATAGAGAAGTAGTACAAAATTACTTTTTTAACATTGTTTCTTACTATTATTTTAAGTATAGTGATAAAGAAAAATCGCAAAGACTTGCGATTGAATTTTTAATAAAATATACAGATTTCTTATTTTGTTGAAATATATTTTCAAATTGATATTTTATGTAAAATCCTTTGAAAAAATACCGATAATACAAAAAACGCTGAGGATTGGGGGTTACATTGTCAGATAACAAACAAGCTCAAAGCTATCTTGAGATGAAAGTCAAAACAGCAAGCCCAATTCAGCTTGTTATTATGCTTTATGATAAAGCAATTGTAAGTCTTAATACTGCAATTGAATTTATTAAAAAGAAATCTATTAAATATGATTTGATTAACAATAATATAATAAGAGCTCAAGATATAGTTTCTGAATTAATGTTGTCATTAGACTTTGAACAAGGTGGAGAAATTGCTCAAAATTTATTTGCTATTTATGATTATTGTATGAAAGAGATGATAGAGGGAAATATAAAAAAAGATCCTGATATGCTTGCAAATGTTGTAAAAATTCTTTCCGAGTTAAGGACTGCATGGGCAGAACTTGAAAAGAAGGACACTGTTAAAAAACAAACATCAAATGATAGTTCAGAAGGTTCATCATTTAATTATAAAATATGATAATAGAATTCGATAGAAGATTTGGTTCGCATATTTCTATTAAAAACGGGTTAGTTTTTGCCTTAAATATTGCTAAAAATCTTGGATTTCATTCCCTTCAAATTTTTACTAAAAATGCAACAAGATGGAATTCTAAAGCGCCAGATATAAAAGATATAGAAGATTTCAATAAAAAAATAAAAGATCAATTTTTTTTTAAAATTGTTGCACACGCTTCATATTTGATTAATCTTGCATCTTTCGATAAAGAAATACTTGAAAAAAGTCTGATATCGATACAGGATGAACTTGATAGATGTCATTTATATAATATTCCATATTATGTAATTCATCCAGGTTCCCATATGGGATTTGGGGTAGAAAAGGGATTAGAACAGGTCATTAAATCTTTCAATTCAATAAAAATACCATCTAATGTTATGATACTTATAGAAACTACTTCTGGACAGGGTTCAAATCTTGGAAATAGTTTTGAAGATATAGCTTACATAATATCCCACGTAAAATCAACTTCATCTTTTGGAGTATGTTACGATACCTGCCATACATTTTCTGCGGGATATGATATTAGAGATGAAAAATCATTTAATAATACTATGGCAATATTTGATAAGATTATAGGATTAAAACAAATTAAGGCTATTCATGTAAATGATTCAAAATATCCATTATCCTCAAAAAAAGATAGACATGAACATATAGGTAAAGGATTTATAGGATTAGATGCATTTAAGTTTTTTATTAATTTTGAATATTTTCAAGACATTCCATTTTTATTAGAAACTGAAAAAAGCGATGATTATCACGAGGATATAGATAACTGTAAAATATTACAAAATTTTATCGGAAAGTAAATTATTTGCTAAAAATCTGAATATTGTAATCAATAGATTTATTTGTTGAGAAAAACTATTAAAAATTCTTAAATTTTAAAGAAAAATTCTTTTATATTTTAATTTTGATATGACTTCTTATTGAAATTATTCGTAAGTTTCCATGTTTTAAAAAATCTAATATTGTTTTCAACAATAAATTAGTTATTAAAAAAATAAATAATCACTAATCTTTGAACACATTGAATAGAAGATAAGTAAAATTCACTTTAAACTAAAATTCACATAAACTAAAGGAAAAATTAAGTATTACTTATGACCCAGTTAATTAATTTTATTAAAAAGATAAATTAAATATTAAAAAGCTAAGAACTAAACTCCTAAATATGCTTCTTTTACCTTTGAATTATTTGCAATTTCCTTTGCTGGTCCGTGAAAGCTTATTGTTCCAACTTCAAGCACATAGGCATAATCAGATATTTCAAGAGCTTTTTTTGCATTTTGTTCAACAAGTAAAATTGTTGAACCATTTTTATTTATTTTAATGATAGTATTAAAAATCTCTTCTACTAATACAGGAGCAAGTCCCATAGAAGGTTCATCAAAAAGTAAAAGGCTTCCACCAGTAACAAGAGCTCTTGCTACTGCTAACATCTGTTGTTCACCTCCTGATAGTGTGCCACCAAGTTGTCTTCTTCTTTCTTTAAGTCTTGGAAAAAGTTCGAATACTTCATCATATCTTTTTTGTTTTTCACCTTTATTTTTAATTAACCATGCAGCCATATCAAGATTTTCTTGAACAGTCAAAGTAGCAAAGATTCTTCTTCCTTCAGGAACATGGGATATACCAAGAGCGACTAGTTGATGAGCTTGAAGATTAAAAATATCCTGATTTTTAAAAGTTATTTTCCCTTTACTTGCTTTCATCAAGCCACTTAATGTCCTTAATGTTGTTGTTTTTCCAGCTCCATTTGCTCCGATTAAAGTGACTACCTTTTTTTCTGGGACTTCGAATGATATCCCTTTCAATGCTTTAATAGCTCCATATGATACTTCAAGATTTTCGACTTTTAGCATGCTATTCTCCTTTACCAAGATATGCTTCGATTACTTTTGGATTATTTGCTACTTCGTGAGGTTTACCTTCTGCAATAGTCTCGCCAAAATCAATGACTTTGATGTATTCACAGATACCCATAACAACTTTCATATGATGTTCAATTAAAAGTATAGTCAGGTTAAATTTGTCTCTAATGAAATGAATCAATTCCATAAGATTTGCAACTTCAGCTGGGTTCATTCCCGCTGCTGGTTCGTCAAGCAAAAGAAGGGAAGGGTGAGTAGCTAAAGCTCTAGCTATTTCAAGTTTTCGAAGCATTCCATAAGGAAGATTTTTTGCTGTATCAAACATACAATTTTCTAATTTAAAAATTTTAAGTAAATCATAAGCTTCTTCTTTAATCTGCTGCTCAATATGAGAGTACCTTGGTGTCCTGAAGAATGAATCAAATATTGTTGTTTTTAAAAATTGTTTCGTGTATTTTGCATCTCTCGTATGAGTATGTTTAGAAGATTGAGTAGTATAATGTCGGGCAATTCTTATATTATCAAGAACAGATAATGAATTAAAGATTCTAAGGTTTTGAAATGTCCTTGCTATACCCATATGGACGATCTGATATGGTTTTTTCCCAGTTATCTGATTATCTAAAAATTCTATAGAACCATTGGTAGGTTTATATATTCCAGTAACAAGATTAAAAATAGTTGTTTTACCAGCGCCATTGGGACCAATTAAACCCCATAAAGCGGAAAAAGGTAAATCAATGTTAAAATCTGATACAGCTCTAAGACCTCCAAAGTAATGAGTTAGTTTATTTATTTTAAGAACACTTTTCATGAATATCCTCCTCTTCAGGGATTAAAAAGCGAAGTTCTTTCATTCCCATCAATCCTTCTGTTCTAAAAAGCATTATAAAAATAAGAAGTAAAGAATAAATAACCATTCGCCATTGATCTCCTACTGGAAATTTGAGAAGATCAGAAAGTGATGCAAGTCCCACTCTAAGACCTTCAGATAAAAATGTCAATACAAATGCAGCTATTACAGAACCAGAAATACTTCCCATACCTCCTGCATAAACCATTATTAAAACAAGTATTGAATACATAAATCCAAATTGAGTAGGATGAGCTATCTGAATTAAATGAGCAAGTAAACCACCTCCAATACCTGCAAAAAAAGCACCTACAACAAAAGCAACTATCTTATAGTAGGTTGTATTAATGCCTACTAATTCAGATGCTACCTCATTTTCTCTTATTGAAAGCAAAGCTCTTCCATGAGTAGAAAAAATAAGATTTCTAATAATAATTATTGTAACGATGGCTGTAATAAAAATAATTGGAAATGTAGAAAATTTTGGTATGCCAAGTAATCCTCTTGGTCCACCAACATAATCAATATTATTAAAAATAGTTCGAATTATTTCACCAAATCCAAGAGTCATAATTGCTAGATAATCACCTTTAAGTCTTAGAGAAGGGAATCCTATAATAAAACCTACAATTCCTGCAAGGCATCCTCCAATTAGAAGAGATATTATAAATATCATGTAATTGGGAAATGAAGTTGGTGTTATTTTTAAAAGTAATGTTGTGATAGTTGCAGAAGTATAAGCTCCAACTGCTGCAAAACCCATGTGTCCTATTGAAAACTGTCCTGTAAAACCATTTATTAGATTGAGAGAAACTGCTAAAATAACATAGACAAGAGAAACATTTATTATTTGTATAATATATGAGTTTAAAACATCAAAATAGTGAAGCATCATTACCAACAGCATAACTACCATTGATGCAATAAAGAAAAGAACAATTCTTCTTTTAAAAAATGTAATTATTTGAATAAAAATCGATTTTTTTTCTTTTGTATTGTTTAATTTCATATTTTATGCTCCTAAATCTTGTCAGCGACTTTTTCACCAAGTAATCCTTGAGGTCTAAAAAGAAGCACAACTATCAAAATTGCAAATGCTATACCTTCGCCTATAAGTGAATTCATGGCAGTAGCAAAAGTCTCAGCTATACCCATAATGTAACTTCCAAGCACTGCACCAGGAATGTTTCCAATTCCACCTAATACCGCTGCTATAAAAGCTTTTAAACCAGGTAAAATACCCATATATGGATAAATTCTTGGATATGTCAAGCCAGCGAGTAAACCAGCTACTCCTGCAAAAGAACCACCAATTAAAAAGGTGGTTGCTATAACTTTTTCTATATTAATTCCCATGAGTTTCGCCGCATCTTTATCTTGAGAAACTGCTCTCATGGCCTTTCCAATTTTTGTATACTTTACTAATATCGTTAAAAAAATCATTAATACTGCAGCCACACCTAAATCCAATAAAACATAGTTAGATACTATTGCTGGACCAAAATTATATGTTTGTTTTTTTATTAATTCTGGAAACCCTCTATATGAAGGACCTACTACTGGTAATGCTGATAAAAAGTATTCAAGAAACATAGAAACACCAATAGCTGTAATCAACGAAGAGAGTCTTGGTTTATTTCGAAGTGGTTTATATGCGAATTGATTTGCTATAAGAGCAATAGAACCACCACTAATCATACTACCAATTAAAATTACTAGAAATAAGATAATTGCTGCTGTTGGACCAGAAAAAGAAGAGGCCATTATTGTTCCAATAGCAAAGAAAAGTCCATATGATGCATAAGCACCAATCATGAAAAAATCACCATGTGCAAAATTAATAAGTCTAACTATACCGTATACCATTGTATATCCAAGTGCAATTAGGGCATAAATACTACCTAGCTGAAGCCCATTAAAAATCTGTTGTATAAAAGAACTAATATTCATTTGATCCCCCTGATAAAAAAAAGTCAGGGGGAATACTCCCCCTGATATAATATAAACTAAGGATTAACTGTAGCTTGATAAACCTGCTGTCCATTTTTAATAGCAATTATAACAGCAGATTTAATAGGATTTCTATTTTTATCAAAAGTTACTAATCCAGAAACTACATTGATATTTGTTTCAGCAAGAGCTTTCTTAATCTTTTCTGGATCAGTTGAGCCAGCTCTCTTTATAGCATCAAGCATGATAATAGTAGCATCGTATGCCAATGCAGCAAGAGCATCAGGAACTTTTCCGAATTTAGCCTGATATTTTTTAACAAATTCTTGAACAATAGGTCTTGGGTCATCTTTTGAGAAATGGTTTGTAAAATAACCATTTTCTACTGCTGTTCCACCAATTTTAACTAAATCAGGTGAATCCCATCCATCACCACCAACGATAGGTCCCTTAAAACCAAGTTCTCGTGCTTGTTTTGCAATTAAAGCAACATCATTGTAATAGTCAGAAATATAGATTACATCAGGTTTTGCAGCAATGATTTTTGTCAACTGAGCTTTGAAATCGGTTGTTCCTGTTGGATGAGCTTCAAAAGCAACAATTGTACCGCCAAGTTCAGTAAATTTATCTCTGAAGAATTCAGAAAGACCTTTTGTATAATCATTTCCAACATCAAAAATACAAGCAGCTTTTTTTGCATTTAAATTTTCAAAGGCAAATTTTGCACCAACAGTTCCCTGGAAAGGATCTATAAAGCAAGCTCTAAAAATATAATCGCCAACTTCTGTTACTTTTGGGTTTGTTGAAGTTGGGCTTATCATAGGAACTTTATACTGTTGGCTTATTGGAGCTCCTGCCAAAGAACATTTACTCATAACTGTTCCAACTATTGCTACAACTTTATCTTGAGTAATGAGTTTTGTCCATACAGTAGCTGCTTCTGTTGGATCACCTTTATCATCCTGGTAAATCAACTTAATATTTTTACCAAGTAACCCACCAGCAGCATTCCATTCTTCAACAGCAAGTTCTGCGCCTTCTTTTGTTGATTGTCCAAAAGTAGCAGCTTCACCAGATACTGGACCAACGCCACCAATGACAATTTCTTTTACTTCTTTCTTACAACCGGAGAAGACTAATCCGATGACTAGAAGAATAAAAAGAGTGAAAACCAAGAAGCGTAAATTTCGTTTCATAATAACTACCTCCAAAAAAAATTTAACACTCTTGATTCTATTTTAAGAGTATAGATATAAATTGTCAATAATTTTAATAAAAAAAAATAAAAATTTTTATTTTTTGCTATCCTTTAACAACTGAAATTGGTAAAGATTTTGCTACAATCTTTGAAAGGTTATTTAATATTAGGATATTTATTATATTATCTATATTTTTGTATGCTAAGGGAGCTTCTTCTAATATTAAAGTGTTATCTTTTGCTATAAGAAAAATATTTTTGCTAGATAGTTCTTTTTGTATAGACGAAAAATCAAAACTTTTTTTTGCTTGATTTCGACTCATAACTCTTCCAGCTCCATGAGAAACCGAACCAAAAGTCTCTATCATACATTGGTTTGTGCCAACAAGAATATATGACCCTCGCTCCATATCACCAGGGATTAAAACTGGTTGTCCAATATTATAAAATTTCATAGGGATATTTTTGTTCTGGCTTGGAAATGCTCGTGTGGCTCCTTTTCGGTGAATTAATAATTTTTTAATTTTATTGTCAACAATGTGATTTTCATATTTTGCAATGTTGTGACATACATCATAAAGAATAAAAAGTCCTAATTTATCCCAAGTTTTGTTAAAAATCTTCTGAAATGACTCTCTAATGTGAAAAGTTATCAATTGTCTGTTGCAATAGGCATAATTTGCTGCACAATTCATTGCAGTAATATATTGTTGAGAGATTGGATCAGATATTGGAAGGTACACAAGTTCTGGATCTTTAAGTTTTATTCCATTTTTTATCATTTTTTTCTTCATTTTATCAATATATTCTTTTGCAATTTGATGACCAAAACCTCTTGAGCCGGTATGAATCCAGATGACAATTTGATTTGGAAACAATCCAAATTCTTTTG
Source organism: uncultured Brachyspira sp. (assembly GCA_964454835.1). Taxonomy (GTDB): domain Bacteria; phylum Spirochaetota; class JAAYUW01; order JAAYUW01; family JAAYUW01; genus Exilispira. Next base: position 68,295 of record CAYVTU010000011.1, on the reverse strand, counting down.
CTATTTTTTTATCAAAAATTTGAGAGATATAATCTATTTCAAGAAAATGATTTCCTGATCCTAAAGTTCCTAATTCATCTTTTCCTCTGTTAAATGCTTCCTCCGAAATAATTTCTGAATCTGTTTGACTTAAAGCCCCATTATCTTCAATACTATCTGAATCTATATTGTCAGCATATCCTCTTTTAATCATCCATTTTATTCCGTCATCAATAAAATTTTTCATCTCTTTTTTTTCAAATTTTTTATTACTTTGTGAACCTAAACCAGAAGGAATTGATGAAAAAAGAAGATATGAAAGTTTTGTAATATTTTTTTCTATTTCATCTTTTGTCAAATTGGTTTTTATTAATCTTACACCACAATTAATATCAAAGCCAACTCCTCCAGGACAGATAATTCCCTGTTCACTATCGAAAGCAGCAACCCCTCCAATAGGAAAGCCATATCCCTGATGAATATCAGGCATAGCAATTGCATAATTTACTATTCCTGGAAGACTTGCGACATTAATAATTTGATTAAGAGATTTATCAGAAAGAATATTTGAAATCATCTGTTCATTGCAATATATAATTGCAGGAGCTTTCATCTCTCCTGTTTTGTTTATGATAAATTTGTTATTATTAATCTTTTCTATTTTCATTTTTTTAAATTAATTTTTTTTAATTTTTTATTATCTTTTAATTTATTTTTTTTAAAATATCTCAAATAAATAACTTAAATAAAAAATATCTATCGAATATTTAACAATAATATAAAATATTTATTTAAATAGAAAAATCATTTTTTTCAGTAGAAAGTGAACTCATAGGGTTTGTATAAGGATTAGATGGCATATTCTCAATCTTTTCAATATCAAAATCTTTATTTTTATATTTTAATGTTATTTTAGTTACACCAAAAGATTCAGGGTCTCTAATTATAAAATTGATAGAATTATCTTCAAATTGAGTCAAATAAAGATAGTGATCTGGCGATTCCTGGCTGATTTTCATCCTCATAATATCTAAAGCTGTTTCCTTGATAAATTCAAAATATTCTGATTTTCTATTATCAAATGGATTTTTTAATTCAAATTTTTCTATCAATTCATCTATTAATTTAGATAGTTCAATAAAATAAATATCGTCTTTCTCTTTTGAAGGAAAAAATACCCGTGTATGAACAATTTGACCTTTATCAAGAACTTCTTTGCAATATGTCAATGCCTCTAAAAAAATATTATATCCTTCATTAGATAATTTAACTTTATCTTTAATCATGAAAAACCTCATTTTGACAATTTTTTTATTATTATTTCCTCCTAAATTATAATTTTAATATTGAATATTTTCAATAATATGTAAATTTTCTTTTATGAGATTGTTTCTAGCTTATACTTTCGATGATGCTCTACTGGCAAAGCTCAAGAAAATTATTGATATAATAAAAATAGAGTTTGATCAACAAATTTCTAGAGAAAAGAATATCAATATAAAATATGTAGATATCTCTGATATTCATTTAACAATAAAATTTTTCGAAAATCAAAATCCAGACTTAATCATAAATGCTCTTAAAAAACATAATTTTAATTTTAATAGAGAGGAATATCTTTTTAATTTAAGCGGATTGGATGCATTCCCAAATCGAAAAGAACCAAAGGTTTTGATTTTAAAGATTCATAATAATCAAAATATAATAGAGAAGAATCAAAAAGATATTGAAAAAATTCTTGAAAAAATAGGAATTAATAAAGAAAACAGAAGATTTATCCCACATTTGACACTTGCTAGAATTAAAAATTTTAGTTACTTTAATTTCAATAATTTTAATTTATGGGAGACTTTACCTGGGTTTGAAGTTCAAAAATTAGATTTTTCCTTAGGAAAACTTAAATTGTTTCAATCTATACTTACTCCTACAAAACCGATATATAAAGAAATATTTGAATTTTAAGAAATGAAAAAAAAATTGATTATCTTATGTCTGATTTTTACAATGTTTTCATCTATTTTTTTATTTGGGTGTTCATCATCATATAAATATTATAGAGATTATGAATATATAAAGAATTTTTATTCATTTAAAATAATAAATAAACCTATCGACAAAATACAAGTTAATAAAGAAGAGCAGGATGAATTAAGAAAAAAAATAGTGTTAATTGCCAATCAATCGTTAGGTATTTCTTCTTTCTCATTTAACTCAAGATCATTTCTATTTGATTGTTCAGGATTTATATTTTATGTCTATTATAAAGCAGGAGTAGATCTTGGTCTATATCTTGTCGATCAGACCCCTTTTGGAGGAGTTCACCAACTTTATCTAATAGCAAATAATTATTTTTCAGTAAGTCAAATGTCTTTTAATATTGGTGATATTATAATATTTGACAATACTTATGATAGAAATAAAAATGGAAAAAATGATGATCTATTTACTCATGTTGCTTTGATAGTCGAAATAAAAGATGATGGAACAATTATATATATTCATAAATCAAATTCAGGAGTAGTAAAAGGGTATATGAATCTGTTGAAAAATGACCTACACATGATTAATGGAGAAGTTATAAATAGCTACCTTAACGATTCAGGAAATAATGGTTTATCTTCTAAATTATTTAACACATTTGCTTCTTTTTTTAGATAAATATTTTATTCAATTGACTGATAATTAAATTTTTATTAATTTATTATAGAGAAAAAAATAAAAATTAAATAATAAAAATAATTAAATTTCATTTATTAATAAAATTATTTTGATATTTGTTATTTTTACTTAATTTTAATTTTGTTTAAAATTTGGAGGATTATATGAAATTAAAAAATCTATTTTCCTATGTTATTCTTTTTATTTTACTTACAGCTTCTATTACTACCGCACTATTAATTAATAATGCAATAAACCATAAAAATAGTACTGTAAATAGTATTGTAAATGCTCAAGATACAAATCAAAATCAAAACCAAACTAATAATCAAATAAATTTAAATGACAATTCATCAATATATCTTTCTATTCAGCAACAGTTTAGGAAAATAGCTAAAGAAAATCTTAATGCTGTTGTGCATATCACTTCATTAATTGAGCAAGAAGTTCCAAATTTTCCTTTTTTCTTCCCTTTTGGTGATCCTTTTTCTCAAAATCAACCATCTAAAAGAGAAGTAGAGGTATTTGGTTCGGGTTTTATAATTTCAAAAGAAGGCCATATTCTTACCAATTATCATGTTGTAAATAATGTTAAAGATCTTAAAATAAAATTGATGGATGGTTCTGAATATGAAGGAAAGGTTTTAGGAGTAGATAAAGATCTCGATGTCGCAGTTATTAAGATAAATGCCCCTGGCAAAATTCTTCCAGTTGTAAAATTGGGTGATTCTGATTCGATAGAAATCGGCGATATAATATTTGCTATAGGAAATCCTTTTGGATTAGATGGAACTTTTACTCAAGGTATAGTATCTGCTAAAGGAAGAACATCTTTGGGAATTAATCAGTTTGAAAACTTCATCCAAATTGATGCCGCAATTAACCCTGGAAATTCAGGAGGTCCTTTACTTAACATAAAAGGTGAAGTAATTGGAATAAATGACGCTATATATTCCCAGACTGGAAATTATGCGGGAGTAGGTTTTGCTATTCCAATAAATATTGTAAAGAAAAATTTGAGCGAATTAATTTCTGGTAAACCAATTGAGTATGGTTATATTGGAGTTACAGTTTATCCTATGGATAAAAATAAAGCTGAATACTTCGGATTAAAGGAAATAACAGGTGTCATTGTGGCTTCTATTGAGCCAGGTTCACCTTCTGCAAAAGCAGGTCTTAAAAACTTAGATGTTATATTGACATATAATGGAATCAAAATAAATAATCCTGGTGATCTTGCATTTCAAGTTAAAAGTACTAAACCAGGTGATAAAGTAACGCTGCAAATTTTACGAAAAGAAGAAGGGAAATTAAAGAGTCTTAGTTTAAATATCATAATAGAAAAAAGGCAAAGTAAGACTTCTACATTAGATAAACCTAATAATTGGTTAGGAGTTCTTGTGGGAGCCATGGACCAGCAGACAAAGGAAAAATATAGAGCATATGGTGTAAAAAATGGAGTAATTGTGCTAGGAGTTGCTCCAAATTCTCCCGCTGCTCAACTGGGAATAGCAGAAGGTGATGTAATATATCAAATAAATGATTATGAAATAACAGATCCAGAACAATTTTATGAAGTACTTGATAAACTAAAAAATGCAAAAAAAATAATTATCTTGATTAATAGAAAAGGTATGAGTCTTATGTTAAGTATAGGAAGGTAATATCTTACTAAATTAATAAAATATTTGACAATAATATTGATTGTGTTAATTTCTACTAGTCATTAAACAAAATGGCGGCGTAGCTCAGTGGTAGAGCACTCGGCTCATATCCGATTGGTCAGGGGTTCAAATCCCTTCGCCGCTATTTTTCTTTATAAAATCTAATATTTGTTAATAATCTTGACATTAAATTTTAAGATTGTAATTAATTTATGGCAGTTGAATATGTTTTTGACATAGTACATAGATTTGCTTTAAACAAAAATCAACAAGGAGAAAAAAATGCCAGTTAACATGAAAGGAAGAAGTTTTCTAAGATTGATGGATTGTTCACCTTATGAAGTCGAAATGCTTATTGATATGGCTATCGATTTGAAGAAACAAAAAAGAATAGGTGTTTTTGGGAAAAATCTTGAAGGAAAAAATGTTGCTCTTATCTTTGAAAAAGCATCCACAAGAACAAGATGTGCATTTGTCGTTGCTTGTTATGATGAAGGTGCTCATCCCGAATATCTTGGAAAAGATGATATTCAGCTTGGGAAAAAAGAAACAGTCAAAGATACAGCAAGAGTATTAGGAAGAATGTTCGATGGTATTCAATTTAGAGGTTTTAAGCATGATACAGTTGAACAACTTGCCAAATGGGCTGGAGTACCTGTATGGAATGGTCTAACTGATAAATTTCATCCGACTCAGGTTCTTGCAGATTTCCAGACTGTTAAAGAAAAATTTGGTTATTTGAAAGGAATAAAATTTGCATATGTTGGTGATGGAAGAAATAATATGGCGAACTCATTAATGGAAGGAGCCGCTATGGTTGGAATGGATTATAGAATAGTTGCTCCTTCTTCACTTCACCCTGAGAAAGAATTATTGAATGAATGTAATGATTTTGCTAAAAAAACTGGTGCAAAAATTACTGTTACCGATAATGTTGCTGAAGGTGTAAAAGGAGCTGATGTAATCTATACGGATGTTTGGGCTTCAATGGGGGAAGAAGATAAAATTCCAGAAAGAATAAAACTATTAAAACCATATCAGATTACTATGGAAATGATAAAAAAGACTGGTAACGATGAAGTAATCTTTTTACATTGCTTGCCATCATTTCACAATAATGACACAGATCTTTCTAAAAAATTCCCTGACATTTGTGAAGCTACAGAAGAAGTATTCGAATCAAAACATTCTCTAGTATTTGATGAAGCAGAAAATAGAGTGCACACAATCAAAGCAATAATGATAGCTACAATGGGTAAATAAACTTTTATTTCAATAATAAAAAAAAATCAATATTAGGCTGCCTCAAATCTTATGAGGTAGCCTTTTTTATTTTATCTTAATATATGATTATTGATATTTAAAAATGTTATTAGTAATTTTTATGTAATCACCACTGCATTTTTCAATTTAATTTGATATTGCCTTAAAATTTATTATTTTATATATTTATAAAAATAATAATTAATTTAAGGAAATCCAGTGAATATGAAGAAAATTCAAGTAAAAGAACAATTTTGTCCAAAAAATCATCATTGTCCCGCAGTTAATATTTGTCCTGTTGGAGCAATACTACAAGATTCTCCCTTTAAAGCACCAAGAATCGATGAAAGTAAATGTATAAAATGTGGAAAATGTGCAAATATTTGCAATGTTTTTTCTTTAGCTTCTTAAAAAACAAAGTAAAAAAATTAGGGTAACAAAAATAACAAAGTTACCCTATTATAATTAAGATAAAAATTAAAAACTAAAACTTATTTACCTGAAATGTTGTATCATTTTTCATAAAGAAATTGACTATTTGCTGAGCTGCAGCTATTCCTGCATTATTATTAGCTTCTATAGTTTGAGCGCCTATTTTTTTTGCAGTAAAAAACACACGATTTTCAAATTTGTTTTCAAATTCTTGCCTATTTGTTGGAGCTACATCGGCACAGTAAAGTACATCATTTCTTTCTTCCATTATTTTCATAAGATCATTTTCATCAATAACCTCTGTTCTTGCTGTGTTAACAATGGTAGCACCTTTTTTTAGTAAATTAAAGAGCTTGTAATTTATCGATTTTTCAGTTTGAGGTAATAGTGGTAAATGAATAGAAATATAATCAGAAGTTTTATATAATTCTTCCACAGTAGATACAGGTTCTACTCCGTCATTTTGCATGATTTTTTTATCCACATAAGGATCAAATGCAATAATTTTCATACCAAATCCTTTTGCAATTTTTGCAACATATTTACCTACGTATCCATAGGCATGAATACCTATTGTTTTATCACGAAGTTCGGTTCCATCTTTTCCAGTAAAACCTCTTCGTGCAATGTAAAGCATGAGTCCAAAAGCAAGTTCTGCAACAGCATTAGAATTTTGTCCAGGAGTATTCATCACAACTATTTTCTTTTTTGAAGCAGCATCAAGATCAATATTATCATAGCCCGCACCAGCTCTAACTGCAATTTTAAGATTTGAAGCTGCTTGAATTATATCCGAAGTAAGTTTATCTGATCTAACTATTATACCATCAACATCTTTGATCGATTCTTTAAGTTCATCCACTGATTTATAGGATTCAAGAATAAGTAATTCAAATTTAGCATTTTCAAATACATTTTTAATTGATTCAACCGCAGATTTTGCAAAAGGTTTTTCAGTAGCTAATAATATCTTTTTGCTCATTGTAATACTCCTCTTTCTTATAAATTATTAGTAGTTTCAGACCTTTATTCATTTCAAATATAGTTTTTAAAATATTTTTTTCAACAAATAATTAATTTTATTATAAAATTATTAAAAAAATTAAATTAAATTAAGTAATCAAATTATTTCTTTTCATTTCAGCCATTCTTGATTTAGCATCTAATGATAAATAGTCTTGATTGATATTCTTTTGTCGTAAATAATAATTATATGCTAAACCAGCAACCATTGCTCCATTATCAGAACAAAGATTAATAGGGGGGAAAAATACCTCTACACCATCATTTTTTAGTTCTTCAAATGTTCTTCTAATTTCAGAATTTGCAGCAGAACCTCCTGCTACTACAATTCTTTTTATTCCAGTTTTAGATATCGCGTTTTTAGTTTTTAATAATAGAGTCTTTGCAACCGAATATTGAAAAGATGCGAGAATATCTTCAATTTTTTCTTTTTGGTTTTCTCCATGTCCTACTTTATATTTATCTCTAAAATGTATAACTGATGTTTTCAATCCAGAAAAAGAAAAGTTTAAACCGTATTTTTTTATATCTGCTAAGGCTAAAGGAAATTTATATGTTAAACAATTTCCATTTTTAGATAACTTATCTATGATAGGACCTCCTGGATAACCTAGATTAAAATATTTTGAAATTTTATCAAAGGCTTCCCCACATGAATCATCAATAGTTTTTCCAATTATCTTATACTCATCAAAAGAGTAAAAAACAAATAAAGCAGTATGTCCCCCAGAAATCAATAAAGAAATAAAAGGAAATTCTATATTATTATTAAAAAAATTAGAATAAACATGAGCTATAAGATGATTTACTGGAATAAGAGGTTTATTGAAATTATATGCTAGACCTTTAGCAAAATTTAATCCAATTATCAATGAACCTATTAAACCAGGCTGAGAAGTGACAGCTATTGCATCCATTTGTTCAAATGCAAGATTTGATTTTATTAGAGTCTCTTCAGTGGTTTTATATATGACTTTAAGATGTTCGCGAGAGGCAATTTCAGGTACTACACCTTGAAATGATTCGTGAGCTTTATTCTGTGAAACTGAAAAAAGAGATATGATTTTTTTTCCATCTTGAACGATGGAAACAGATGTATCATCACAAGAAGTTTCTATTCCTAATATATACATATTAATATTAAAGTAGCAGTATATTCTTTACTGCTACTTCAAAAATAACACATTGTAGGAATTTTGCAATTAAATTGTACCATTTATCCCCCTTTAATGGTACTTAGAAAATTAAGAGTAAAATTTAAAATTTAAACTACTTTTGTAAAAGTTGAATCAGGATTTTGTGGGGGGTCTTTTAAACTTTCTCGAATTACTGTTTGTTGTTCTTTTGTAACATCAAGCATTTTTTTGATGAAATAAATTTGTGCATTTAATATAATTCGAGAGTTTTGATATTCATTTACACCTTCCATGGTTATCATATCAAACTCCTTTTCTTATCTATTTTATCGTCAAAATTTATTAAGAATAATAGTAAAATTTAAACTATATAAAAAAATAAATATACAAATTATTTTTGTCTTTTAGTTCTAATTATTAAAAATTATTAAAAGTTTTCAGTTGCAATATTTTATAAAAATAGTAAAAAAGGTTAAGTAAAGATATAAAAGGAATTTGCATGGAATTTTATTCTAATAAAAAATTAGCGAATACTTATCTTTCAAAAGTAGAATATAAATTTATTTCAATATTTTTTTATGTAATTCTCCTTGCAATATCTGCGAAAATCAAGTTTTACCTACCATTTTCAATTGTTCCTTTTACATTTCAGACACTTATTATATTTTTTATTATTTTTTTTGAAGATAAAAAAACAGCTTTTATAGCTATTTCCTCTTATTTGACCCTTGGGTTATTAAATTTCAATGTCTTTTCAAAGAATTTTGGTTTTCTATCTCTATTTGGACCAACAGGAGGATATCTTGTAGGCTTTTTATTTGCCTCTTTTTTTGCTTGTAAAACAGATAATAGTAAAAATAATATTAATAAAATAGACTATATTTCTCTTTCCATAAGAGGAATATTAGCTTTGATTACAGTTTATTTTTTCGGATTTTTAGGACTATTAAGATTTATGAAACCTTTGCAGGCATTTATTGTTGGTGTTTTATCTTTTATTATATTTGATATTTATAAATTAATCATTTCTTTGTTTATTTATTCAAAATTAAATGTAAAGGATAGAATTTCTTAAAAAACAGATTAATGAAAACTGGTAAGAGAGAAAAAAATATAACAAAAACATCAGAAGAGAAGATTAAAGTTCCAAGTAATATTATTCCAATAATAAATGGAATTAATGATTCTATAATAAGATATCTTGAGAATCACTTTAATATAGATATTTATATCAGCGAAGATGAATATATTATTCAGGGACTTACAGAGAAATTAAATTATGCAATCCCAATATTTGAAAACCTGATTTCAATTGCAAAAAAAAATGGACATATACCTTTTGATGAAGTAAGATTACTTGTTGAACAGGCTGAGCAGGATAATTTACTGAACCCAGAAAATAGAACTAAAAGTTCAATCAAACTTCAAAGAATTGGTAAAAAAATTGAACCAAAAACAGAAAATCAGATACATTATTTTGATTCAATGACTAATTATGATTTAACTATATGTTATGGTCCAGCAGGAACAGGCAAAACTTATTTAGCTGTTGGATTTGCACTTCAACAGTTGTTTATGAACAATTATAAAAGAATAATTTTAACAAGACCGGTGGTAGAAGCAGGAGAGAAGCTGGGTTTTTTACCAGGTGACTTTATTGAAAAAATCAGCCCTTATTTGAAGCCATTGTATGATTCAATATTTGATATTGTTGGTCCTCAGACATATGAATACTTGATACATTCTGATATTATCGAAATCATCCCATTGGCTTATATGAGAGGGAGAACCTTAAATGATGCAATTATTATTTTGGATGAAGCTCAAAATGCTACCTACTCTCAACTAAAAATGTTTCTTACAAGAATGGGATTCCATTCAAAAGTAATAATAACAGGTGATATAACACAAATTGATCTCGAGAAAAAGAGTGATTCTGGGCTATCTTCAATAATAGAACTTTTTAAATCTATTGATGATATTTCAATCATCGAATTTATGAAAAAAGATATTATCAGGCATAGTCTTGTGAGAAAAATGCTTAATGTACTAGAAGATTATGAACAAAGAATACAAAAATAAAAACCACATTTTTTTTGAAAAAAATTCTTCATTTTTTATTTTCATAATTTGCTATATTATCTTAATAATTTTTTATATTTTTTTTCAGATTTTTTCAATTAATGGTTTTAATATAATACCAGGATCAGATGAAATAATTAAAGAAGATATAATTGTAACTAAAGATATAAAGATAATTGATGAATTAAAAACTGAAGAAGAAAAAAAAATTTTTTTACAAGATATTCCTTCTGTATATAATATTTATGATTCTGTTTTTTATAGACAGTGGAATAGTTTTGAAAGATTGTTTAAATTTATTTCCAGTGAAAGACCAATTCCAGATGAAATTTCGAAATTTATGATTAATCAAACAGATTTAAGTCTTGTAAATTCAAAAATTATTCCAATTTTGATTATTATGTCAGATAATGAAACTACTATCAAACTATTTAGAAATTTTTTATATACTTTATATAGTAAAGGAATAACAAATTTAGATTCAAGTCAATTAGTTAATAATTCAAAAAATGTCGTCTATGTTGATTGGTATCGACAATTTGACACTATAAGAAAAGAAGTATCGATAGATACATTTATCTGTGAGGATAATAAGGATTTAAAAATAGATCAATTGTACAATCAAATTTTTAAGGGAACTATTTTTGATCAAAATCTTCTTAACGAAGAAAGAATAATATTCTATGAATTTATTAAGAAGAACTTGAAAGAGAACCTTGTTTTTGATCAGTTACAAAGTGATGAACTAAAAAATACAGCATTAACAAATTTTACTCCAAAAACCATCGATATTTCTGCTGGAACAATTATTATTAGAAAAGGTGAAAAAGTTAATCCGGAAATAAAAAGGCTACTAATATTGATTCGAAAATCTTTAAAAAACAATCAACTATCTAATCTTTTTTCTTCTCTAATTTTACTTGTCTTTATTGGTTTAATTATTTCCTTTTATCTTTTTAGTTTTTCTACATCTTTTAAATTATATAGAAGGTATTCTGTTTATTTTTTTATTCTTATATTTCTTTCTTTCTTTTTCTATATATTATATGAACTAAAAACAATAAGTTTTATACCACCATTTTTTCTTTTTCCTCTTTTGCTTTTTTATCTTTTAATTGAATTTGCATATTCAATAAATGATAGAGTAATTGTATATCTATCTTTTATATTTATTCTATTTGTGATAACAGGATTTGATTATATATTGCTTTTATATGGATTGATGCTTTATACTGCCTTATCTTTTTTCCCTTTACAAATACAAAGTTATAAAAAAGCAATTTTTACCAAAATCATGATTTCTATGATAATAACTACAATTTATTCTTTATCTACTAATTTAATATTTTCAAAATCTTTTAATTTAGTTGAATTATTGTTTTCTGGTATTTTTAATATAGTTTTTTCTATGGTATTATTTTTTGGGCTGACACCAATACTTGAGAACATATTCAACTTCCCAACAGCATCAAAATTACTTGAAATATGTGATTTAAATAATAGTTTTTTCTCTGATTTCATGCTTAAAGCACCTGGAACTTACCATCATTCAGTAATAGTTGCAACATTGGCAGAAAAAGCTGCTGCTAATTGTAATGCAAACCCCTATATAGCAAAAGCTGGTGGTCTATATCATGATATTGGAAAAATTAGATATTCAAAATATTTCATCGAAAACCAACATGGTGAAAATCCTACTGTAGAAGTTTTGAATCCTAATATGGCAGTAACAATAATCAAAAATCATGTAAAATTCGGAATTTCAGAAGCAAAAAAACTTCGTTTACCAAAAGAAGTTATAGATATTATTGAACAACATCATGGAACATCTTTAATCAGTTATTTTTATGTAAAAGCTCTTGAAAAAAAGAAAGAAAATGTTGAGAAAATAAACTTTTGCTATAATTATCCTAAACCTAAATCAAAAGAAGCAGCAATTATCATGATCGTTGACGCTATTGAAGCTGCTTCCAGAACATTAAAAAATACAGATAAAAAAAGCATTGAAAAAATTGTAAGTGATGTTATTTCAAATAAATCAAAAGATGGTCAACTTGAAGAATCTCCTTTAACATTAAAGGATTTATCTAGTATACAAAATTTGCTTATTAACAATCTATACTCAATGTTTCATAATAGAATAAACTATCCAGATGAATATGAACTAAAAAAATTGGAAGAAGAAAACAAATGAACAGAAGAAAAAAGATAGTAATTTATGACTTTGAAACGAAGGATGAAGAAATCAAAGTTTTCAACAATTTACCAAATTTTCAGGAAATTATTGAGAAAATTAATAGAATAATAATTGAGATTTGTAGTCAAAATAAAGGATTTTCATTGTTTTTTGTCGAATCTGATACTATGAAATCTTTAAACTTTAAGTATAGAAATATTGATAGCCCAACAGATGTTCTTTCTTTTAATAATAATATTGATAACGATTTTTTAGGAGAAATCTTAATATGTTTTGAAAAGATATTACAAAGAGCAAAAATGGAAGAAGATAGTATTGAAAATACATTAGTATATTTGATATTTCATTCATTTTTGCATTTATCAGGTTATAATCATGATTCAGAAGAAGAATATAATATTATAGAAGAAAAAACTGAAGAATTACTCGGGAGGTATATAAATCTATGAGTTTTTTCCATTCAATATTTAATAGAAAAAAAGATTCTAAAATTAAAGAGGATGAAATTCCAGACCAGAGTAGCTTGAAAGATTTAAAAAAAGAACAAATCAAGATGATAAATGGTATAATTACATTATCTGATACATATGCTCATGAAATTATGAAGCCTAGAATAGATGTTGAATCTATCGATGTCAATGAATCTCTTGAGCAAATATTTGAAAAAGTAATAACCTGTGGACATTCAAGAATTCCAGCTTATGATGAATCTATTGATAATATTGTAGGAGTTCTTTACGCAAAGGATTTATTGAAATTTTTCATCGATGATCAAAAAAAAGAAATAAATGTAAAGAAAATTTTAAGAGAACCCTTTTTTATTCCAGAAACAAAAAAGGTATCAGATTTATTGCGCGAATTCAAAGAAAAAAAGGTACATATAGCTATAGTTCTTGATGAATATGGTGGATTTTCTGGAATTGTATGCCTTGAAGATATTTTAGAAGAAATAGTAGGTGAAATATTTGATGAATATGATACTGAAGAAAGACTTATAGAAAAATTATCTGATAATGAGTATTTAATAATCTCAAAAATATCAATATTCGATTTAAATGAAGAGTTAAATCTAAACCTTCCAGAAGATCTGGCTGATACTTTGGGAGGTTTTATTATGGAAAATTTAGGGGATATCCCAAAAAAAGGAGATTGTTTTAGTTATAAAAACTATGACTTTACAATACACTCGATGACAGGTTATAAAATAGATAGAATTCTATTGAAAATCAAAGAGAACAGTAATGAATGAAGGTTTGATAATAGATGCACTAGATTTTGGAGTGAATAATAAGGTCATTTTTGTCTTTTCAAAAGATTCTTATATGGAAAAATTCTATATCTATCCTTCAAAATCAAGGTTATTTACATCACACTCAACTGAAAGTATTGATTATCTTGTATTAATCAAATATGAATTGCAAAAGAAAAGTAAAAAATTGGAATATGATATTATAGATAAGTTTACCGAGTTGAGAAAAAATTACAATAAATTGGTTACTGGAGCAATCCTCTGTGATTATTTAAAAAACTCTCTTATAGAAGGAAGCAGTTCTTTAGTAAAATATGATAATATTATTTTTTTTATAAATCTATTATCAAAAACAACAACAGAAGATAAAAGATACTATTTGACTATTATTACAATTTTTATCTATTTTTTAGTTATTAATTCTGGTGCATTAAATGTTGATATTAAAAATTATTCTTGTGATAATATAGATAAAGCATTTTTATATTACAATCCATCTACAAATGAATTTTTTATATCAGAGGACAATCATCTTTTTAAAGATTGGAAAATAGAATATATTGAAGAGTTTATTTCATTATTATCAATAAATTTAAATGATTATAATTTGTTAGAAAAATTTATCTTTAATTTTCAAAGATTAGAAATAAAAAAAATTGACAATTTTCTTTTCTTTTTTTCAAATTTATTTAATCTTGTTTATCACAGAAAATATGTTAAATCATTTTATTTTGTAAAACTGATAAAATAAAAATATATTTTTCATTAAATGACTGTATTTTCTGTATATATATTAAGGTAATTAAATGAAAAGAAAGGAAATAAAACTTCAAGATATAAAGATTATTGGTGCTAAAGAACATAACTTAAAAAATATTTCTGTTACAATTCCTAGAAATTCTTTTACTGTTATTACTGGTGTTTCTGGTTCAGGAAAATCATCACTTGCTTTTGATACTCTTTATGCAGAAGGGCAAAGAAGATATGTTGAAAGTCTATCATCTTATGCCCGACAATTTTTAGGGTTAATGAAAAAACCTGATGTAGACTATATCGAAGGGTTATCCCCTGCAATATCAATAGAACAGAAAAAACTTAATCGAAATCCTAGATCAACTGTTGGAACTATAACAGAAATATATGATTATCTTCGTCTTCTATATGCAAATATCGGCGAAATTCATTGTTATAAATGTGGAAGGAAATTAGAAAAGCAAACAATAGACCAAATTGTTTCTTCTGTATTTTCTATTCCTGAAAGTACAAAAATAATTATTTTATCTCCTTATGCTCTCAATAAAAAAGGTACATTTAAAACTGATTTTGAAAATCTACGGAAAATAGGTTTTTATAGAGTCAATGTTGATGGGGTTGAATATACTTTAGATCAGAATATTGAGATAAATAAAAATGAGAAGCATGATGTTTATATCATAGTAGATAGAGTTCAATTAGCAAATGATAAAAAAAGTAGAATTTTTGATTCTATTGAACAGGCAATTAAATATGGAAATGATAAGGTTTTAGTCCGATTACTTTTAGAAGAAAATAAAACGAGAGATATTTTGTATTCTACAAAGTTATCATGCCCTGTATGTGATATATCATATCCCGATATTTCACCAGCCTTATTTTCGTTCAATGCACCAGATGGCGCATGTTCTGCATGTCATGGGTTGGGGATAAATCTAGAATTTGATATTGAAAAAATCTTGGATTTATCATTATCAGTTGAAGAAGGAGCAATAATTCCGTTTTCATATGATGAAAATAGCTGGTTTGGATCTATAATAAACTCTGCTTGTAAGGCATTTGATATACCTATGAATTTACCCTTAGGGAAAATTTCTAAGGATAAACTTGATTTACTTCTTTATGGTAGTCAGAAAGAAATTACAGTATCGTATAAATCTGAAAAAAGTGAGTTTAAAGGTAAAAAAATATTTGAGGGTTTAATTCCTTTACTTGAAAGAAGATATAAAGAAACAAATTCAGAAGATATAAGAACCTGGCTTGAACAGTATATGAAGGAAAGTATTTGTAATAAGTGCAATGGTAATAGATTAAATGATTATGCCTTATCAATTAAAATCGAAGGTTTAAATATAATTGATCTTACAAAAAATTCAGTTGAGAAATCTCTTACATTAATTGAAAATATTAAATTAACTGAAACTCAAAAAATGATAGTTAAAGATGTTTTGAAGGAGATTTATAATAGACTTAAATTTTTGCAGGATGTTGGCTTAGGATATATTACTTTAGAGAGAAAATCATATACTCTTTCGGGAGGAGAAGCTCAGAGAATACATCTTGCTACACAAATTGGAAGTCAGCTTTCGGGTGTCATGTATGTTTTAGATGAACCAACAATAGGGCTTCATCAAAAAGATAATGAAAAATTAATTTCAGCATTAAAAGAACTTCAAAGTATTGGAAATACATTGATAATTGTTGAACATGATAAGCAAACTATATTGGAGTCAGATTATGTAATCGACCTTGGTCCTTATGCAGGTATAAAAGGTGGAAATGTAATGTTTGAAGGTTCAGTGGAGCAGCTTATTAAAGCAGATACATTGACAAGTAAATATTTAAATGGTTCTAAGAAAATTACAGTTCCAAAAAAAAGAAGAGAG
Source organism: uncultured Brachyspira sp. (assembly GCA_964454835.1). GTDB lineage: Bacteria > Spirochaetota > JAAYUW01 > JAAYUW01 > JAAYUW01 > Exilispira. The sequence continues at coordinate 51,973 of CAYVTU010000011.1, read as the reverse complement.
GGCAAAAATAGCTTTATTAAAATTGAAAAAGCCAGTCTTCATAATTTAAAAAATATTGATATTAAGATACCACTTCAAACCTTTACTGTCATTACTGGAGTTTCGGGTTCTGGAAAATCAAGTTTAATAATAGATCTTTTATATCCAGCAATTTTATACGAAAAATCATATAAAAAGAAAAATTCAGAATTATCAGATTATTATTCTAAATTGGAAGGAATCGAAAACATCAATTATGTTTATCATATTGACCAATCTCCAATTGGAAGAACTCCAAGATCAAATCCCGCAACATATTCGAAGGTTTTTGATCATATTAGAGCCCTATATGCTTCTTTACCCGAATCCAAAGCAAGAGGATATAATCAGGGAAGATTTTCATTTAATGTTAAAGGTGGAAGATGTGAACATTGTCAAGGGGAAGGACAGACAACGATACATATGCATTTTTTACCAGATATTTCAGTGACATGTGAAGTATGTAAAGGGAAAAGATTTAATTCTCAGACGCTTGAAGTATATTATAAAAACAAAAATATTGCTGATGTCCTTGATCTATCTATTGAAGAAGCATATGATTTTTTTAGTACTATTCCTTCAATATCAAATAGATTAAAACTCCTTATTGATGTGGGATTAGGATACTTGAAATTAGGACAATCTGCCACAACTCTTTCTGGAGGAGAAGCACAAAGACTGAAACTAACAAGAGAACTTGGTAGAACAAATAAAAATAGTAATTCAAATATTTATTTTCTTGACGAACCAACTACGGGACTTCATTTTGATGATATTGAAAAACTTATTTTAATATTACAGAGATTGGTTGATAACGGAAATACCGTAGTAGTTATCGAGCATAATCTTGATTTAATAAAATCAGCAGATTATATAATAGATTTAGGACCTGAAGGTGGAGAACAAGGAGGAAATATCGTTTTTCAAGGATTTATGGATAGCTTTTTAAAATTTGAAAATTCATACACATCATATTATTTAAAAAAAGAAATCAATGACTTATAGGAATAAAGGGGTAGATATGATTATAAAAAAAAATCTATTAATTATAACTACTATTATTTTATTATCTTTAATTAGTTTTAATACTCTTTTTTCACAAAAATGTTTTGCACAGGTTTCACCAACTCTCCCCCCAAATTTTTTTACAGATGTTCCTACTAATCATTGGGCTTACGAAGCTCTATTAAAATTATACCAACTAGGGCTTATAACAGGTTATCCTGATGGTACCTATAAGGGAAATCAATCCATGTCAAGATATGAGATTGCCCTTGTCATATACAAAGTATTAATATATCTTCAATCTCAAATAAAATCGACCAATACTAATTTGTCGAATACAAATTTGACTAATAGCAATTTTGAACAGGTTGTCAATGAGATATTACAAAAATCTAAATTGACCGAAGAAGAACTTAAGATAATTAAAGATTTGATAAATGAGTTTAAAAATGAATTAATTTCATTGGAATCTCAATACAAATCTTTGGAATTAAGAGTTGCAGCTCTTGAGAAGAACCAAACAGCTTTTTTTATTTCAATTTCCTCTCTAGTAGTATCAATAATATCTATTGTCATTGCTTTACTTCTTTAATGAGGTTTTATGCAGTTATTAATGAGAAATAAAACTTATTTTGCTATAGTAATGACTTTTTTTCTATTTGTCTATTTAGTTTTATTTATAAATATTAATATTGCTGCTCAAGAAAATGGTGGTGATGATTCATATGATTCTATATATATTTATCTTACTCCTGAAGAAGCTTTTTTTCTGATAGCTTATTCAAATCTCGAAGAATTAAAAAAAATGGCAATATCGCTTGGAATTAGTTTTCCTGAAGATGTAACAATTGAGAAATTAAGGGAATTATTATATAAATACTATAATTTTACAGAAATTAGAAAAGAAAAATCTGATGAAGTTCTGTACATCAAAAGTACTGATATTATAAATATTTCAGAAGAGGATAAAATTATTGACCTTATAGGGAATAATCTAATAGTGTACAAAGGTTATTTATTTAAAGCAGATAGAATAATTTTTTATTTAGATGAAGAAGTTTTTTTTGGTTATGGTAATGTCAGTTTAAAATCCAGTAATTTTTTTTGTACAGCAGAAAGTTTTGAATATTCTATACCAAAGAAAAATGGTGTTTTAAATAATGCCACTATTTATGTTGATAAATACATTATTTCATCTAATAAAGCTAATATTTCAAATAATAATGTTTTAACTACTGAAAAAGCAACAGTGACTCAATGTGATATGGAAAAACCTCATTATTACTTGATAGTCAACAAAGTCTTATATTCAGAATCCATATTATATTTTTATGATATTGAATTTGTTATAGGCTCTGAAAAATTATTGTTTTTCCCGCTATATATTTCATATGAAAGAGGATATTCATATCCTTTACTTTTTGGTATGGATTATGGTTATCGTGAAGGATTTATGTTCTTTAATACATTAATTAGAAAAAATTATGAGATGTATATTGATATTTATGAAAGATTAGGAATATACCTTGGATTTAAAACTTCATTTAAATGGAAAAATGGCAACTTTTCACTTGTATCTGGTTTTGCTATTAGTCCCGACTTATTTTATGACGATTATAATAATAGTTGGACAATTATTCCACCAGATGATGAGTTTACTTTCTATAATATCAATTTAAGAGCGGGATTATATGGAACCTTGAAATTAAATGTCTTTAAAGGTTTCACTATTAATTTAAATTATTCATATTACTCAGATCCATATTTTAAGTTCGACTATTTTTCAAGAGAAAGATTTTTAAGATTTGACATTACTCAATTCTCATCTTTTGATTGGCAAAATGATTCAAATATTTTTCCTTCTTCAAATTTGAGTTTTAATGAGGAACTTTCAACAAGCTTTAAAATACTTAATTTCAATGTTAATATTGCATCTTCTCTATATTTTACAGCTAGTAAGAATAGTTCTATTGGAGAGTCCGTATTAAATTATTATTTATATTCTCCTAAATATTATCAATATTATATAAGCTCGATAAAATGGTACTCAACATCATTTGGCGGGAATCTGTTAAATGTATCAAAAGATTGGTTCAGTTTTTCGATATCAAATTCTAATTTTTCAAATTATTACACTTATTATGACTCAAATTCAGAGTTACAAAAAGAAAGTTTTATAGCTACTACTACTATAAATCCTAATTTTTCATTGAAATTTGATTTTTTAACATATTCTTTTTCAATGAACAATAATCTATCATATTCGAAAACTACAACAGAGGATACTTCTGAATCCTTGATATATTATACAACAATTTCAAACTCATTGAATTTTCTAATTCCACTATTAAGAATTTCTTTCAATTTATCTCAAAGCTATAGAAATTCCTTACTCGAACCAATCGATTTTGGATGGTTATCTAATAGAGCTTCTGCTTCGTTAATTTTTAATCCTTTTAGTTTTTTAAGTTTTTCTGCTTCATTGAACTATAATTTTCTAGAGTCAGAAAATGGTGAACTCTGGGTATTTTCTATAGAGAATTTCGATATAGTCAATCTAAGTGCACAATTTAAAGATAAATATTTAACTTTTACCTGGAATGGTAAATATTATATAGATATTCAAAGTCTTACTAATCAACAATTTAATTTTTCTTTAGCAATTCCCAAAATTAAATTACTTTTTTTCTGGTTTAATATTTCTAATACTATGAGCTTAAGACTTGACCAAACAAATCCTTTTTCACAGTTGTTTGAAAATAATTTTAATATGACTTTTTCTATTGATAATGAAATACAAATAAATTTTAGAGTTTCTTCATACAATCAATTTCTTTATAGATATTCTTCATTGGAAGAAGCTATTATAGATTTGATAAATTCATTTAATTTTTTCGATTATTATGCAAGATTATATTCTTATTTTGATTTAAGGTCTATCTCATTATCAATAACAAGATTTCTTCATGATATGACAGTACAATTTCAAATAGCAGGTTCTTTTGTACTATCATCGGATAAGACTCAATATAATTTTGTAATTTCCTATTCAATTTATATAATTTCTACTTTTTTAAGTGGTTATGAATTTTCTGAAAATTGGGAGAATGTTTTTTAATGAAAGTAAAATTAACAAAACTAAATATATATGGTTTTAAGTCATTTGCAGAAAAGACACAATTTGTTTTCAATAAAAATATAACAGGTATAGTTGGCCCAAATGGTTGCGGAAAATCTAATATTGTCGATGCAATTTATTGGGTATTTCAAAATTATGGATTAAAGGTTATTAGAGCTAATGAAAAACAGGATTTAATATTTAAGGGCAACGATATAAAACCACCTGCTGGATTTGCAGAAGTAGAGCTTATTTTTTATGTATATAAAGAAGATAATATTGAAAATATTGAATTAGAAAATTATGACGAAGAGTTTTCTATTAAAAAAAGATTATATCCTTCTGGTGAAATAATCTATTACTTAAATAAAAAAGAGGTTAGACCAAAAGATATAACAGAATTTCTAAAAAATTATTCTATTAATTCCATTGATTATTCAATAATTGCTCAGGGTTCAGTGTCAAAAATAATAGATATGACTCCTGAAGAAAGAACAGAGATGATTGAATCTGCTGCTGGTATTAAAAATATAAAGAATGAAAGAACAAAAGCCTTTTTTGAATTAACAAAAACAGAAGAGAATCTGAAATCAGTTTCACTATTAGTAGAAGAACTTGAAAATGAGGTTAATAAGCTAAAACAACAAGCAGAAAAAACCAGAATTTTCAAGATTTCCAATGATAGTATTATTTTTGCAGAGCAAGCTTTACAAATATTAAAATATAGAAAAATTTATGAAAACATATCCAAATTACAACAAGAATACGATGAAAGTTCAAAAAATCTCAAAGAATTTGAAGATAAAATATCTGAAATAGAAAAAGAAAAATCTCTTATCAATGTAAAAATAAAAGATATTGAGAATATTATTGAGGAAAAAAAGCAATCTATTTATAAGTATGAATCTGAAATTGCAGTAATAGAAAAAACAATCTTACTTTCTCAAAAAAGATATGAAGAACTTAGTCTTGAAAAAAGAAGAAAAATTGAAGATTTGAATTTTTTTAAAAATAGAGTAATAAAATTAGACGAAATATTATCTTTTCCAATAGAAGAGATAAAAGAAGAATTAAGTCAAGATTTGCAGAAAAAAGATGAAATTGAAATTGAATTAAGCAAAATAAATGAAAAAATTAGTGATTTTACTCATAAAATTGAAAAAAATAATGCTGAAATAAAAAAACTAGAAAAACAATTAAAAGAAAATTATAAAGAACAGGAAGAATTTTTAAATAATGAAATTTCGACATTATTTTCTAATCTTTATGTAGCTAGAATGAAAGTTTCAAGTCTTTTTTCAAATTCAAATAATATTAATGATTTGACTAATATCCAAAAAACAAAATTAACTGGAATTAGAAACAGGATTGAAGATATTATTAAATATGGAGAAAGTATATCATCAAAAGAAACCTTTGGTTTTATAGAACAGATAAGGAATGAAATTGAGAATATAATTAATGATTATGATAGTTTTTTATCAAAAATAAATATTTCTATTAATGAATTAAAGGAAATTGAAGGTTTATTATTTGGAAAAGATTCAATTTTTACTAAATTTCAACAATCAAATGATATAATAAATGAACTGGATGAAAAAATCGAATATGAAAAAAACAATATAAGTCATTTACAACAAGAGTTAGATTCTATAATCGAAACTAGAAATTTAATGAAAAAAAGAATCGAAGAAGCTAATAAAAGGATTTTTCAATCTGAGGAAAAAATCAAAAATTATCAAATTAATAAAACAAGGTCTGAGAATGAAAAAGTAGAGATTATTTATAATATTAAACAAAAAGAAGAAGAATTATCTCAGATTGAAAATAATATGAATAAAATAAAACAGGAAAGTATTGAACTAATTGATAAAAAAGATATTATATTTTCAGAAAAAAAGAAAATTGATTCAGAGATAAGAGAATATGAAAAAGAAATTGATAAATATAGAGAAGAATTGACAAAATGCTATGTAAAAAATGAATCTTTTATTAAGGAAATAAATAATCTTTTATCTTTAAGAGAAAACTTTAATATTTCAAAGGTAAAATATGAAACTCAATGTGAATCTATAAGAACTAATTTTTACGAAAATTATCGAATAGTTCTTAATGAAGAATTATTAAATGATGAGAAATATCAGAATTTAAAAGAAAGTGAATTAAGAAATAGAATTTTCGAGGCAAGAAAAAATTTAGATGAAATTGGACAGGTAAATTTTTTAGCTTTAGAAGAATACGAGGAAGTCTCAAAAAGATATAATTTTATTAAGAAACAGAAAGAAGATATATTGTTAACAAAAGAGAGAATTTTGGAATTAATTGAAAAATTAGATACAAATCTTAAGGAAAAGTTTATTGATGCATTTAATAAGATTAATGAAAATTTTAAAAATATTTTCATTGAAGTATTTAAAGGTGGTAATGCTTCAATGATTTTAACTAAACCAGAAAACATATTTGAAACTGGTATTGAGATTATTATTCAGCCTCCAGGAAAAAATATCTCAAATATTTCATTATTATCAGGTGGGGAGACTGCAATGTCTTCGATTTCATTATTGTTCGCATTTTTCTTATATTGTCCTTCACCTTTTTGTGTAATGGATGAAGCAGATGCTGCATTTGATGAGAATAATGTATTGCTATATAAAAGATTAATTCAGAGATTTTCAAAAGAAACCCAATTTTTTTTAATTTCTCACAACAAACTTACTCTTGATATTGCAGATGTTTTATATGGTATTACTATGGAGCAAGATGGAATTTCAAAGGTCGTGTCAGTAAAATTAGAAGATATTAAAGATACAATATCTTAAATTTAAGTTGAAAATATTTATTAAAAATATTAATTATTAATTTATAGATTAAAAAATATGAAAAAACTAAAAGATTTTTTAAACTATCTTTTCCCAGATGAGTCTATAAAAATAATTGCGATTATTATAATAATAATTATTGTTGTTTTATCTTCAATTTTTACTTTTATTATCGTTAAAAATTCAAGAAAGACCTCAATGAGCAATGATGAAAAGGATATTAAAATAATTGAAAAAAACGAGTTTGAATTAATTGAACCAAAATACTACATAGAAAAAGAATATAAATTTGATATATTTTATAAAATAAATAAGGATATTAAAGAAGAAGATTATCAAGATTTGATTAAATATCATGAGTTTGGTGATTATACTGATTATTATTTAAATTTAGAAGTTTATAAAAAGCTTAGTAATTCTTTACTACATAAATAAGGAATTAGGTTGAAAAAGCATAAAATTTCTTTTTCATTTATCTTAATAATCTTAATTGAATTATTTATTTTTTCTTTTTTTTCAACTGCTCAGGAATCAAAGTACCAAAAAAGTGTTCTATTAAATTCAATTTTTTCTATTCAGTTTGATAGTAATTCATGGATAATTCAGACTATTGACAAAGAATATCTAACATTAGTATCTAAAGATATCACATATGATACTGTTGCCTTTCATTTTAAGCCAAAAAAAACCGGACAAACAACTATAGAGTTTTATGATAATGCTAGAAAGGGAAGTATTGTCTATTATATTTCTATAAACAACAATATTCCTATAAATCCAGGTTTTACGGATTCATTTTTAGAGAATTCTAATATTTCAAATTCATCAAATTCAACATCCAGTTTTGATATTGCTTTTTTTTTGTTTGCTAATGGTATGTACCAAGATGCAATAAATTATTTTTTTAAAGGTAAAGAAAGCGAACCATTATTATATCAACAAATTGGTGCTTCCAAAATTGCTTATTATCTTGGAGTATGCTATTTTAACCTAAAACAATATAACGTTGCATCATCTTATTTTGCATTATCAAAGTTATCAACGAACTCAGAAATAAAGACATATTCTTATTATTATATGGCTAAAACTCAAATAGTCTTAGGCAATGTAGATGTTGCACTAGATAATTTATTTTATCTAATCTATAAATTAGAACCTCAGGATTCACTATTTGATAATTCATATTTTTTAATTTCATCAATATATTTTGAGAAAAAAGATTATGAACATATTATTTTATTAATATATCCAAAGATAGATATTTTAGATAGTTCTATTTATAAAGATTACTTCAATTATTATATAGCTATGGCATATTATGATGGAAGAAAAGATTTTTATACTGCATATGGTTTTTTAAAAAAGATTACCAACAGCTCTTTCGAATTTTATCAAAAAGTCATAGAGCTTATGAAGAATATTGAAACTAATTTTTTAGATTTTCATTAGTAAATAAATAATTATAATAACTTATAAAATGTAAAACTAATATTTTAATAAGGAGAAGTAGATGCTTGAAGCAATAGCAAGGGGTTTCGATAATGCTCTTACTTTAATATTTAAAAAAGGATTAATAACAGAAGGGAAAATTAATGAAGCATTAGAGGAGTTGAAGAAAATTCTTATAGATGCAGATGTCAATTTTGAAGTATTAGAAGAATTTCTTAAGAATATAAAAGAAAAAGCAATAGGGCAGCAAATCGTAAAAGGAATTTCAGCAAGAGAGAAGTTTATTAAAATAGTATATGATGAACTTGTTTTTTTCCTTGGTGAAGGGAAAAAAGAGATTAAAATTAAAAATAAAGGAAATAGAAGCACTATTATATTAGCGGGATTACAGGGAAGCGGTAAAACTACGACAGCTGCAAAAATTGCGAGAATGTATAAGGGACAGAAATTTCCACTTCTTGTAGCAGCTGATATATATAGACCAGCTGCTATTGACCAACTAAAAATCCTTGGGCAACAGGTGGGTGTAGAGGTTTTTAGCCTTCCCAATAAAACTCCCGATAGAATAGTAAAAGAAGCTATTAACTATGCAGATTCCAAAGGATTAGATCTTGTAATTATTGATACTGCTGGAAGACTCCAAATAGACAAACAACTGATGGATGAACTCAACACAATTTCAAAGATAGCAAAACCTGATGAAACTTTACTGGTAGTCGATTCAATGACGGGGCAGGTTGCTGCTGATGTCGCGGCCGAGTTTTCAAAATATGTTAAATTAACAGGAGTAATTCTATCTAAATTTGATTCTGATGCAAAAGGTGGGGCAGCTTTATCTGTAAAATATATTTCTAAAGTTCCAATTGTTTTTGTAACAAGTGGTGAACAATTAGATAAAATTGAATATTTTTACCCTGAAAGGATTGCACAACGAATAGTTGGAATGGGAGATATTTTAACCCTTGTAGAAAAGGCAGAAAAAGAGTTTTCAGCTGTAGAAGCAGAGAAATTAGCAAAAAAAATAGAATCTAATAAATTTGATTATAATGATATGCTAGTTCAACTGGAAAGTATAGCTAAAATGGGTGGTTTTGATCAGGTCTTATCTATGATTCCTGGTGCCGCAAAAATAAATCAAGATAAGGTAAATAATCAAATAAAAAAATTTATTAATTACAAAGTAATTATTCAATCCATGACAAAAAAAGAAAGAGAAAATCCTTTATTAATAAATAACCCTTCTAGAAGAAAAAGAATTTCTAAAGGTTCAGGTAAAAAACTTATAGATATAATTCAACTTCAAAGAGATTTTGATAATATGAAAAAGATGATGCAAAAAATGAAAGGAGGAAGAATTAAGCCTGAAATGTTGGGATTTGATCTTGAAACTTTAAAAAATTCAGCAGACAAAATTATGTGAATAAGCTGTGAAAAAAATTTGTTCTAAAATTATTAAAAATTAAATTTTTAAAATTAAAATCCTAAATCTCTTGATAAATAATGACTAAAAAATTGTCAATATTTTTTACAACAATAAATATATATGTTTTTTTAATCAAAAATATTGTTAGTAAATTGTGAATAAAATGTTAAAGGTTTCATATGACAGATGATAAAGAGATTATTTTGGTTGAAAAAGAAAGGTTCATTTTAGAAAGAAAAAAAGTAATTTCTAAGCTAAGAATGGAATTTTATAAAGTAATAAGAGAATATTTTACCCAGCAAAATTTCATCGAAGTTGATACTCCTATAAGAATAAAATCACCCGCACCTGAATCAAATATAGAAACATTTAAAAGTGAGGAAAGATTTTTAATAGCTTCTCCTGAAATACAGATGAAGCTTTTGATTATGGCAGGATACGATAAAATATTTCAAATTATAAAATGCTTTAGAAAAGAAAATTGTTCAGATTTACATCAAACAGAATTTACTATGTGTGAATGGTATAGAAAAAATAGTTCAATAGAAAAGATAATGAGCGATTGTGAGCAAATTATTAAACTAGAAATTGAAATGATTCAAAAATTTCTTGAATCCACTCCTAATTATGAAATAGATAAAAAGAAGTGCGAGAATTTATTTTCGTCTTTAAATTTTCCTTTTGAGAAGATTGAAATAAGAGATATTTATAAACAGCTTTGCGGATGGGACCCTATTGAAACTTTTGATCCCAAGAGATTTGATATAGATATGGTAACAAAGATTGAACCATTTTTACAAAAGAAAAAAGCTGTTTTCCTTTGTGGATACCCTTATTATCAGGCTTCTTTGGCTAAACTAAGAAAAGGTTCTGATAAAATAGCTGAAAGATTTGAGTTATATATTCAAGGTATAGAACTTGCAAATGGCTTTGATGAACTTACTGATGGATTTGAACAGGAAAAAAGATTCCAGGAAGAACTGAAAATAAGAGAAGAAAAAAAAATGAATAAATACCATCTTGATAATAGATTTATTGAAAACTTGAAAAAAGGAATGCCTCAAACCAGTGGAATTGCTCTTGGAATTGATAGACTGATTATGATTTTATTATGTAAAGAAAAAATAGAAGATGTTATTCTATTCCCTCAAGGTTATTTTTAATTACCAGAGAGCTCTCTGAATTTCAGTAACACCCCATGCATTTTCAAACTGAATCTCTTTTTTACTATCTGTATTTAAAGTTCCTGAAAAAATTCCTAAATATTGTCTAAAATATATTTTTAAAAATCCCGCATTTAATTTTTGAATCCTTGATTTGATTGGAACAAATGTTATTTTTATTCTATTATCATCACTACTAATATACCAATTTTTATTTGGATCATTATCTTCAAATCTGAAAATGACCTGATTCAACTTATTCATCTGGTGGTCAACCCAGAAAGCATTTTCAGTTATATATGTTTCATTGATAAAAGAGGCAAAATTTCCCCCTAAAGTCATCTTTAAATTTGGATCAACAGCAGAAAACGCAGCCCAATGCCAGTTTGTAAGCCTTTTCATATATCCACATGACCAATCGTATAATAGAGTTGTTTTCGATATATCGGGTTGAATAATCTTATCTTTGATTTTAATTTTCAAATAAGTTGGTTCAATGCCAGTGCATTTTTCGGTAAAAGTCCAACAATTAACTCCATTTGGTGCACATATTCTTAAGGGATTATTTGTTTTTGCTCCATAAAAAAACTTGGAATCAATATCGATAAAATTTTTAAAATTAGCTTTTATAATTAATTCTGAGTTTATTTTATTTTTTTCTATAATCAATGAATCATTTTTTGTTTTGTATGAAATAATAAAATTTTCTGGATCAACAGGATATTTAAGATTTTTTTCGAATGGGATTTTTCTATCTGTTTCAAAAAATTCTTTATCTTGAAATGAATAGGAAAATATAAATATATTAGAGATATAGGAAAGACCAACTATTCCTATTCCAAAAACATGAGTATCTGTTATTAATAAAACGAAATTAAATTTGTGAAATCTATATTTTTGAATTATTGAGGGTAGTTTATTATCAAAAATCGATCTTAATTCATAATCTTTATAGTTTATAATTATTTCTTCATCAATTTTACCATAGATAAGATCATTATTATCTGGATTAATCAATTTTTGCATAAGACTTCCTGAATATTTTTTATTTCATTACCTCAAATATCGGTAATTAATCTAATTCATTTAATAGCAATATGATACTTTCTATATAATACTTTTCTATTGACATCAAAATAAAATAAAATATTTTTTATTTCAAGTTAGTTAAGAAAAAAAATTATATTAAAATATGAGGTATTATATGGAAAGCTATAATCATACTGAAATCGAACAGAAATGGCAAAAATATTGGGAAGAAAACAAATGCAACGAAGTAAAGGAAGATGAATCTTATTCAAAAGATAAAAGAATATATATACTCGATATGTTTCCTTATCCTTCTGGTGAAGGATTGCATGTAGGTCACCCTGAAGGTTATACAGCCACAGATATATTATCAAGATATTATAGACTAAAAGGATTTAATGTTCTTCATCCTATGGGATTTGATTCTTTTGGTTTACCAGCAGAAAATTATGCAATAAAGACTAAAATTCATCCTTCTGTTACAACAGAAAAAAATATTAAAACATTTACTAAACAGATAAAATCACTTGGTTTTTCTTATGATTGGTCAAGGTCATTCAGTACGACTGACCCAGAATATTTTAAATGGACACAATGGATATTTTTAAAACTCTTTGAAAAAGGTCTTGCTTATAAATCTAAAGCACCTATAAATTATTGTCCATCCTGTAAAACTGGCGTTGCAAATGAAGAGGTAGTTGATGGAAAATGCGAAAGATGTGGAACACCAGTTGAAAGAAGACTTATAGATCAATGGATATTAAAAATAACAGCTTATGCAGAAAGATTGCTAAAAGATTTGGATCTGGTTGATTGGCCAGAAGATATTAAAACTATGCAAAGAAATTGGATAGGTAGATCAGAAGGTGCAATTATCAAATTTGATATTGAAGGAAAAGATAAGGAAATAGAAGTTTTCACAACAAGAGCTGATACTCTTTATGGTGCTACTTATCTTGTTCTTGCTCCTGAACATCCCATTGTGGATGAAATTACAACAACTTCTCAAAAAGAGGTTATAGCAAAATATAAAAAAGAAGCCACAAATAAGTCTGATCTCGAAAGAACATCATTAAATAAAGATAAGACCGGTGCCTTTACTGGTGCTTATGCTATACATCCTTTGACAGGTAAGAAAATACCAATATTTATCTCAGATTATATACTTATACAGTATGGTACAGGTGCGATAATGGCTGTTCCTGGCCATGATGAAAGAGATTTTGAATTTGCTAAAAAGTTTGATCTTCCTATAATTCAAGTCGTTACAAATGAATTAGGTAAGACCTATGAATTAAAGGAAGCTTTTGTTGAGGAAGGTTTTTCTATAAATAGTGCCGAATTTTCAAATTTGACAACAAAAGAATGCACAAAAAAAATAATAGAAAAACTTACAAAAATTGGTAAAGGGAAATTTGCCGTAACCTATAAGTTAAGAGACTGGATTTTTTCCCGACAGAGATATTGGGGAGAACCAATTCCAATAATAAATTGTCCAAAGTGCGGTCATGTACCATTAAAAGAAACCGAACTTCCACTGTTACTTCCTCAGGTTGAATCTTATGAACCATCTGGAGATGGAAATTCGCCACTAGCCAAAGTAGAATCCTGGGTTAAAGTAAAATGTCCTAAATGCGGTTTAGATGCCGAAAGAGAAACAAATACAATGCCTAACTGGGCTGGAAGCTGTTGGTACTATCTGAGATATACTGATCCGCATAATGATAAAGAATTTACTTCAATTCAAAAACAAAATTATTGGATGCCAGTAGATATTTATGTGGGAGGGAAGGAACATGCTGTATTGCACCTTCTTTATGCAAGATTCTGGCATAAGTTTTTGTTTGATTTGGGACTTGTAAATTCAGCTGAACCTTTTATCAAATTGAGAAATCAAGGAATTATTCTTGGAGAAGATAATCAAAAGATGTCTAAATCTAGAGGAAATGTTATCAATCCTGATGATATAGTTAAAGAATATGGCGCAGATACATTTAGAATGTATGAAATGTTCATGGGGCCTTTGGAAACTTCGAAGCCATGGAATAAAAATTCTATAGGTGGAATAAGAAGATTTTTAGAAAGGGTCTATTCTTATTTTATAAAAGTTGACTTAAATTCTCAAACTTTACCAGAAGAAATTGATAAACTATTAAATAAAACAATTAAAAAAGTATCAGAAGATATAGAATCTATTTCAGCATATAACACTGCAATTTCTGCTTTAATGATACTTTTAAATGAACTTATAAAAATTTCTTCAATACCTAGAATAGTTGCACAAAAATATGTTATCCTGCTTTCACCTTTTGCACCTCATCTTGCAGAGCATTTATGGGAAAGAGTTGGAGATAGTAAACCTATATTTTTGCCTATTGGAAAAAGAGAAGCACTCTGGCCAGAATATGATTCTCAGAAAATTATAGATAATGTTGTCACTTATGCTATAATGGTAAATGGTAAGAAAAGGGCAACCATTGATATGCCTTCTGGTTCAAATAAAGAGATGGTTTCGGAAGAAAGCTTAAAACAAGCAAATGTAAGTAAATATGTCAATGAAGAAAAAATACAGAACATTGTTTTTGTGCAGGATAAAATAATTAATTTTATAGTGAAAGAATAAATATCTTAATTATTCTATTCTCTCCATTTTCCTCCATGAACTCCTTTGAATAGAGGTCTTGGAATATAATGAGTATGCAAATACTTTTTTGATTTTGTTGATAATGGCTTTTCTAAGAATTCTTTGTAAAGTTTTTGAATGGAAGGGTTATTATGTGATTCTCTATGAGGTAAAGATTTATCTTCATTATATAATCCTTGCGCCCTGATTTCCCTCTTTTTGATTGTTGAACCATAAGGTTGACCACCACCACCTACGCAACCTCCAAAACAAGCCATTACTTCTATGAAATGATATGGAATCTCTTTTTTATTTTCTTTAGCTTCTCTTACTCTCAATAAAATTTTTTCAACATTTGAAAGACCAGAAGCAACTGCAATTCGTACTTTTTTTCCTAAAACTTCAATCTCTCCTTCTTTTATCCCTTTAGTTCCTCTAACAAATGGAATATCGGGATTTGGAAGCTCTTTATTTGTTAAATAATAATATGCTGTCCTTAGTGCAGCTTCCATAACTCCACCTGATGCTCCAAATATTGTTCCTGCTCCTGAATATTCACCTAGTGGATTATCTGCTTCACTTTCTTCAAGGGTTGGTAAATCAATTCCTACTTGTTTAAGCATTCTTGCAAGTTCTCTTGTCGTAATAGTAGCATCAACATCTTTATACCCCGAAGCATACATATCTTCCATTCTTTCGATTTCATATTTTTTAGCAGTGCAGGGCATTACAGAAACTAAAAATATTTTATCAGCTGAAATATTCATCTTCTGTGCCCAATAAGTTTTAACCATTGTTCCAAGCATTTGATGAGGAGATTTAGCGGTTGAAAAATGAGGAATTAAGTCAGGGAAAAATTTTTCAAGATAGTCAACCCAGGAAGGACAACAAGAAGTAATCAAAGGAAATTCATCGGGATTTTCTTTGAAAATTTCAACAAACTCACTTGCTTCTTCTATTATTGTTAAATCTGCTCCAAAATTTGTGTCAAAAACATATTTGAATCCAAGTTTTCTTAAAGCAGTATACATCTTTTTAACTACATTTGTTCCTACTGGAAGTCCAAATTCTTCTCCAAGTGCTACTCTTACAGCTGGTGCCTCTTGGGCAACAACAACCAGTTCGGGATTATTTAATGCATCGAGAACCAATGAAGTATCATCTTTTTCAACTATTGCTCCAACTGGACAAACAGCAGAACATTGTCCGCATTTTACGCATTCAGAATTATCTAATACTCTTTCCATTGTTGGTCCAACAAAGGAATTGAATCCTCTAAAACTTGTCTCAAGTGCATGAACATTCTGAACATTTTGGCAGACCTGAGTACATCTTCCACATTGAATACAATAAGAAGGTCTTAAAATAATTGATGGAGAAGAATCATCAAGTTTAGTTATTGTTCTATCAATATGATTATATGAAATTTGTCTTATACCAAGACTTGCAGCAATTTTCTGTAATTCACATACTCCGTTTTTAGGGCATTCTAAACAATCATTTGGGTGATTTGATAAAAGAAGTTCAACTACAGTTTTTCTAGCCCTTAAAAGAGAAGGTGTTCTAGTAAATATCTCCATTCCAGTAGCTACTGGAGTCGAGCATGCTCTAACTGTTTTTCCACCTTTTTGCTCGACAATACATAATCCACAATTGCCAGTAGGAGGTAAATCTTCATGATAACAGAGTGTTGGTATATTTATACCTAATTTTTGTGCAGCTCTAAGAATTGTTGTACCATTATCAACAGAAATCTCTATTCCATCAATTTTTAAATTTATCATTTTTTCTCCCCATGGATGAATCATCTTATTAATAAAAGTAAAAAAAAATTTTACAAGAGGAAAATAAATTTTTTATTGATTGTTAAAAAATTTGACATTTTTACCAATTTTTATTATCTATATAAGTGAACAGATAATCATACCTTTAATGGGGGTGAATCTGGTTTCGACTGTAAGGCAAGGTAATGGATTGCATGCAGACTTTCTGTATGTCTTAAAACCGCAGAAAAAAACGAATTGACAACAATTCATTAGCACTTGCTGCCTAATTAAGCGCAGCAGGGAAGTCTGAGATTGCTTCTGGTTTCAGAACTTCCCCCGACAACAGAAGCAAACTTTCATCTCTGTCTGGAAGATGAAAGTAAATTTACAGACTGGCTTATTTCAGGTTTGGGATTTTCCCTGAAATAAACGAGATTAAAAAATTCATAAGCATGTAGATATCGATTATCAAACCTTGTAGGACGGGAGTTCGACTCTCCCCACCTCCAATCTAATTAATAATTTATAAGACCTCATTAAATTATCTTATATTAAATTTTAATTGCAGAAAAATAACTAAATAAGACAATAATATCATTAAAACTTATCATAAAAATTTTATCAACTCTTTCTTTTTTGATAAATTAAATTAAAATATTTTCTGAAGACAATTGATTACAAAATAGGAAAAAATTATGAGAAGAAAGAGTAAAAATTTCTTTGGATTTTTGATTATTCTTATTCTGGTTTTGCTTTTTATTTTTTATTTTTTTACTGGTTTCTATATAATTCCACCAGGAGCAATAAGTCAGGGAGCGACACATTGGTTTATCAGGATAAATACGGGTTATCCATTTATTTCTTCACCTTCAAGTATATTAAAGAGAACTAAAGACTTTTCTTCTATGAAAACAAACCTGAAAAAAGTCTTGAGTTTCCCAAAAGATAAAGTAATAGCTTCGTTTAAGTATTCAAAGTGGCTTTATTCTTTTACAGAAAAATAGATTAGTAATTTTTTAATTTTTCTTAATTTTTTTCTTATTATTTTCAAAGTATTATTTTAATACTTCTTTTTTTCAATTATTTTTAATATTGTATAATTTATTATTTTTTTATTTTTTTGTTTCTTAAATTATTGATTTTTTTTTGTTTTTTAATAGTATTTTTTCATAAAAAATCTGCTAAAAATAGGAAATAAAGAGTCAAAAAGATATATATATTTGGTGGAATATCCTGTGATTTTATATTTACAAAAGAAAAGTTTTCAAGAGGGACCTCAAATCCATCTAGATTCAATTATAGAATTGGTGGAGTAGGGTATAATATTTTTAAATTTCTAGAAATAAAACAAAAACTTTTTATTTCAATTATTGGAAATGATCCTTTTGGAAAAATTATTGTTAATAATATAGATAATCAAGAAGTTAATATAGCAACGATTGAAGATATTTCAAATATTAAAAATATTGAAAAAAATATTATTGATAATATTCCTAAAATAATATTTTTAATGTCAGAAAAATACCCGACTTCCATATATAATACTCTTATGGAAAATGGTGATTGCTATGTTGCAACCGCTGATTTTAGGATTATAGAAGAAAATCTTAATTTTTCAAATATTTTGCCATTTCTTGAAAAGATTGAAGAAAAAGATATTTGCATTCTTGATTCTAATATAGACAATTTTGAATTAGAAAAAATTTTATTAAAATTAAAGACTAAAAAATGTAAGATTTTTTTTGAAACAATTTCAATGGAAAAAGCAAAAAGGGCAAAAGAAGTTTTAAAAGATATTTATTTTACTTCACCCGATATCCATGAATTCAATTCTTTAGTAGAAGGCAATACCTCAGTATTTGAATATATGGAAAAGCAAAATATAGAATATATATTAAAGACACAAGGACCAGATGGAGCAATTTTATATAAGAAAAAAGATAAAAATTCTTTTGTTTTCAAGCCTTCCAGAGTATTGGATACTAAAGACACAACTGGCGCAGGGGATTTTTTGTTCGCAAAAGTTGTAGAATCGATTGCGAATGGCTTTTCAATAAAGGAATCTATAACTATAGGAATGGAAAAAGTACTGGATTATCTATATAAAATTAATAATATATGAAAATATTAGTTATGAAAGTTTATAATATACTTGAAAGTAATTAAATTTTAATTTCATCATTAAGGAAATAATATAAAATTGTAAGAAGTTAATATTGTTAAGAAGGTAAAAAATGAAAATGGAATTTTTAAAGATTTCAGATGAAGTAAAAAATGGATTAGATGAAAAAAAACCTATTATTGCATTGGAATCAACTATAATTACCCATGGATTACCATATCCCACAAATCTTGAAGTTGCTAAGAAATGCCAGAAAATTGCCCGAGAATATGGTGTTATTCCAGCTACCATTGGAATTATTCAAGGGATTCCAAAAATTGGATTAAGTGATGATGAAATAGAGATGCTTGCTAAAAATTCTTCTAAATCATTTAAATCATCTACAAAAGATCTTGGATATTGCTATTCAAAAAAACTTAATGCAGGAACAACAGTAGCAGCAACATTATATCTTGCTAGCCTGGTTGGAATTGACTGTTTTGCTACTGGTGGTATTGGTGGAGTTCATAGAAATGCAGAAAAAACTTTTGATATTTCTGCTGATGTTCATGCCTTATCTAAATATTCTGGCATCGTTGTATGCGCGGGTTGTAAGTCGATTTTAGATATTCCTAAGACAATAGAAATTTTAGAAACCTTTGAAATCCCTGTTATTGGCTACAAAACAGATGATTTTCCAGCTTTTTATTCTAGATATTCAGGCATTAAACTTCAACTGGTAGCAGAAGATGAAAAGCAAATTGCCAATTCATATATCTTTAATAAAAATATAGGAATGACAAGTACTATTCTTGTTGTTAATCCAATACCAGAAAAAGATGAGATACTTTTTTCTGAAATTTCAAAAATAATTGATTCTTCAATAATTGAATTAGAGAATAAAAACATATCTGGAAAGGATGTTACACCATATTTACTGGAAAAGCTTTCTTTTTTAAGTAAAGGTAGAACTTTAAAATCAAATATGTCTTTAATATATAATAATACAGAGGTAGCATCTAAAATAGCGTTAATGATTAAAAAACTTCAAAATTTATAAATTAAAAATTTTTCAAAATTTAAAAATATTTTTAATTTTTCTATTATCAAATTTTCTATTTTACCGATATTTAGTTAAATCTCTAAAAAGGTAAAATCATGCTTGGAGCATTTAATATAGCTTCTACTGGATTGTCAGCTCAAAGACTAAGAATGGATGTTATTGCTAACAATATTGCAAACGCAAATACAACTAGAACTCCTGAGGGAGGAGCATATAAAAGGAAGATGGTTATTTTCAGAACTTATGATGAACAACCTCAATTTCTTTCTCCATTTACCCCGCCTGGTTATGAAAATAGCATTGGGAAAGGTGTTAAAGTTGTAAAAATAGAAGCAGATGAGTCCCCTTTTAGACTTGTATGGGACCCTAATCATCCCGATGCAATTCAATCTGGTCCTAAAAAAGGATATGTGATGATGCCTAATGTAAACGTTGTAAAAGAAATGACAGATTTAATAAGTGCTTCAAGAAGTTACGAAGCAAATAGTGTTGTTATAACAAATGCTAAACAATTATATATGAAAAGTATTGACATATTAAAATAATGTTTTATATATAAATATGAAATTGTTTAAAAAATTATGTTAAACATTTTTATATTTTTATAATATATAAAATGATTTATTTTTTTTAGTAGGGGGAGGGGATGCAACAGTATTTTAATTCAATTTCAAGTATTGTCAGAGGAGTCGAAGCTCCAAATGTTTTAAATGTTTCTTCTATTAATCCGTCGGGTCATAAAGTTAAGATGAATTCGACTTCACCAAAGCATTTTAATTATATTGAAAAAGATAACTCTAGTTCACCGACTTTTTTGAATTATTTGACAAAATCCATCAATGATACAAATATGGCAATTGTCAATGCAGAACTACTTCAACAACAATTGATTGAAGATCCCGATAACACAAATATAGACGATGTTACAATAGCTGCTAAAGAAGCAGAAATTGCATTAAATCTTACAAAGTCAGTTATTAATAAATTAATTACTGGTTATAAAGAATTGATTAATATTCGTTAAAAAAATTAGAAAAAAGATGAAATTAATAGAAATAAAAAAAAATTAAATTAAAATCTATATAAGTAAAATCTATATAAGGAAGTAAAGAATAAAGAGCAAAATAATATAAAAAATAACATTTTATAACCTTTAAGGGAGTAAAGGTTAATAAATTAGATAGATAATATCTGCTTTTTTATTGGGGGGGGGTATGGCAGATTTTTTCAAAAAAATTGGTGAGTTTTTCTCATCAAATTTGTCAAAATTAAATCAAACACAAAAAATCATAATATTTTCTGTAATTGGTGTTGTGGTTATTGCATTAATAATTATAATAGGATTTTCATCAAAACCCGATAAGACTCTATTATTTCAAAAACCACTTTCACCTGAAGATTATGCAAAAGTTACAAAGGCTTTGCAGGATTTGAATACTGATTTTTCTACTAAGGATGATAAATATATAATAGTCAAGGATCAAAAAACTGCTCAAACTTTAAGAATGAAACTAGGACAGCAGGGAATAATTCCTAATAATGTGACAGGCTGGGAATTATTTGATACTCAAAAATGGACAACAACTGATTTTGAAAGAGATGTTAATCTTAAAAGAGCAATAAAAGGTGAAATTGAAAGGCAATTAAAACTCCTTGATGGGGTCGAGGAATGTTATTTGAATATAGCATGGCCTAAAGAAAGTCTTTTTACCTCTAATACACAGGAAATTACTGCTTCTTTAACTATTATACCAAAACCTTATTCTAATCTTTTTGAAAACAGGAAGCAAATTGAAGGTATAAAGAAACTTGTTGCTTTTGGAATACCTGGACTTAAAGAAGAAAATGTCGTAATAACAGATCCTTCGGGTAATATAGTTTCTGATTTTAGTTCTCAGGATAATGCAGCATATCTTGAAATAGTTAAACAACAGCTTCAGATTAAAGAAAGAGAAAGAGTAAAAATTGAGCAAAGAATTCGAGAACAACTTCAAAAAATAATAGGTAAAAATAAGATAGATATTCAATTAGATATTGATATTAGATTCGATCAAGTACAAAGTGAAGCAAATAAAATAATTCCTGTTGTTATAAAACCTGATAACCCAAATACCCCTTATGATGACTCAGTAGTTGTTCCAAATGTCACAATTTCTGAACAGAGTATACAAAAAGAATATAAAGGTCCTCAGACAATACCAGAAGGTCCTCCAGGGACAGAACCTAATGTCCCACCAGGATATAAAGAACTTTTACCAAGTTCGGTTGTTGTAAACGAAAATCAACAGACTAAAAATTATGAATTATCAAGAGAAAAAGTTGTTTCTTCTATGACTCCTTATCAAATAGGGAAAATATCCTGTTCAGTAATGGTAGATGGATTATGGGAAATAGAGGTAGATAGCAAAGGTAATCTAGTAGTAGATAAAGCTAAACTAGGATACAAAAGAAAATATACTCCACTTTCAGAAGAAGATATAAGTAAAATAGAAGAAGTTGTTAAAGGTGCAATTGGATATGATAAGGCAAGGGGTGATTTAGTAACAGTTCAAAATATAGCATTTAACCATGAAGCAGAATTTGCAGCTGAAGATGCTATAATTAAAAGAAAAGATTTATTGAGAAAAGCTTTGATAACATCATTTGTTTCTATTTTAGTTTTTCTTCTTATAATTGTATTATATAGAGTGATTTCAGCCGAAGTTCAAAGAAGGAAAAAACTTAAAGAAGAAGAACTTCTCAGAAAGCAGCAGGAACTTAGAGAAAAAGCCCTTAGAGCAGCTGAAAAAGAAGGAATTGAAGTTGAGCTTTCTATGGAAGAAAAGGCTAGACTTGAAATGCAGGAAAATGCAATTAATGTTGCAAGAGAACATCCAGAAGAGGTCGCTAAACTTATTAGAACATGGCTTGCTGAGGATGTAGGTTAAAACTGATTGATTTTGTTAAACTAAATTATAATGTTTTAATAAAAAAATTAGAAAAGAGGAATAAAATGGGAAAAGCTGCACCTAAAACAAAAGAAAAGACAAAACTAACAGGAAAGAAAAAAGCAGCAATATTTCTTGTTACCTTAGGTTCTGAAGTAGCATCTCAGGTATTAAAATATTTAAAAGAAGAAGAAGTTGATTCAATTACTTATGAAATAGCAAGAATAGAAAAGGTAGATCCAGAAGAAAGAGATAAAGTCCTAATGGAATTCCAGGAATTAATGATGGCTCAGGATTTTATTACTACTGGTGGCTTAGATTATGCTAAAGAATTACTTGAAAAGGCTCTTGGATCACAAAAAGCAGTAGACATCATTAACAGACTAACTACTACTATGGCTGTAAGACCATTTGAGTTTGCTAGAAGAACAGATCCACAACATCTTATAAACTTTATTCAAAATGAACATCCTCAAACTATTTCTTTGATTTTATCTTATTTAGATCAAAAGAAAGCGGCCACTATTTTGCAGCAGTTAAATCCGACTTTACAGGCTGATGTTACTAGAAGAATAGCAAAAATGGATAGAACATCACCAGAAATAGTAAGAGAAGTTGAAAGAATTCTTGAAAGACAGATCTCTGCTATAGCTTCAGAAGAGTTTGCAAGTGTTGGTGGCGTTCCTGCTGCTGTAAATATTCTTAATGCTTCAGATCAAACTACTCAGAAAAATATTCTTGAAAAACTTGAAGAAGAAGATCCTGAGCTTGCAGAAGAGATCAAGAAAAACATGTTTGTATTTGAAGATATTGTTCAACTTGATGATCGTTCAGTTATGCGATTGCTTAGAGAAGTAGATACAAACGATCTGGCAAAAGCATTAAAAAATGTTGAAGCAGAAGTTCAAGATAAAATATTCAGAAACATGTCGAAAAGAGGAGCAACAATGCTTAAAGAAGACATGCAATTTATGGGTCCAATAAGATTAAAGGATGTTGAAGAAGCTCAATCAAAGATTGTATCTATTATAAGAAAACTTGAACAATCGGGTGAAATCACTATATCTCGTGGTAGTGAAGATGAAATAATATATTAATTTTAGGAATGAAAAATGGCGAAAAATGTCCTAAAAAATGATGAAATTAGAAAAATTGACAAAAAATATATAATTCCCCCACCAAAATTGAAATCAAAAGAAGAAGTCACCGAAGGGACAGAAAAAACAGGTGAAACTTCTGTTTATAGGGGACCTTCTATTGAAGATGTAAAACTTGAGATCGATAGATTGAAACAAGAATGGAAAATAGAGTATGAAAATCTTAAAAATCAAGCAGATATTGAAGCAAAACAGATAATCCAAAAAGCAGAAGATCTGGCATTTGCAAAAATAAAGGAATCAAAAGCTCAAGCAAATATAGAAATTGAAAAAATAAAGCAAGAAGCTCAAAGAATTCTAGATGAATCAAAAATAGAAGCGAAGCAGATAATAGAAACTGCTGAAAAAAAGAGTGAAGAGATAATTGAAGAAAACAAAAAACAAGGTTATGACCAGGGTTATGAAGATGGATTTAATAAAGGTTCAGAAGAAGTTAAACATCTTATAGAGAGAATGCATAAGATAATTTCTGAAGTAATAGCAAAGAGACAGGAAATAATAGAAGGAACAGAATATCAAATTGTTTCGATAGTATTATTGATAGTAAAAAAAATTATTAAAATAATTACCGAGAATCAAAAAACTGTAATTATTAACAATGTTGTTGAAGCACTAAAAAAAGTAAAAGGCTCTAAGAATGTTATTATAAGAGTAAATCTAGAAGATATAGGTATGGCTACGAAGCATAAAGAGGATTTTATAAGGATGATCGAAGGATTAGAAGGTATACAATTCCTAGAAGATTCATCCATAGAAAGAGGTGGATGTATCATAGAAACAGATTTTGGTG
Source organism: uncultured Brachyspira sp. (assembly GCA_964454835.1). Taxonomy (GTDB): domain Bacteria; phylum Spirochaetota; class JAAYUW01; order JAAYUW01; family JAAYUW01; genus Exilispira. The sequence goes on along the minus strand of CAYVTU010000011.1, from coordinate 27,522 downwards.
AAATTGATGCTAGAATTTCACTCCAATTAAAGGAAATTGAGGATAAGATACTCGAGCTTATGCCTATCAAAAAAAGAATGATAGAGGAGTCAAAGTAATAATGTCTATATATGATAAATATGAACAGACTATTTCTACCATAGATCCAATAAAATATAGAGGTAGAGTAAAAGAAGTAAGAGGATTTTTAATAAAAGGTAAAGGTCCTTATGCTCAGGTAGGGGAGATTTGTAAAATATTTCAAAATAAAGAAGATCCTAATGATTTTGATCATTTTGTCTCTGCAGAAGTTGTAGGATTTAATGAAAATGAAATGCTATTAATGCCTCTTTCAGATATGGTAGGCATAGAACCAAATCAGATAATTATTGCTACTGGTGAACCATTGACAATACCAGTCTCCGAAAAACTGCTTGGAAGAGTTCTAAATGGGATGGGTGTCCCAATAGATAATCTTGGTGAAATATATTCGCAGACTAGATATCCTATATTCAATAAAGCTCCATCATCACTTCAACGAAGCAGAATAAAATCAAGATTGGCAGTAGGAGTCAAGGCTATTGATATACCTTTGACTCTTGGTAAAGGTCAAAGAATAGGTATATTTGCAGGTTCAGGGGTTGGTAAATCCACTCTTTTAGGGATGATTGCTCATTATACAGAAGCCGATGTAAATGTCATATGTCTTATTGGTGAAAGAGGAAGAGAGGTTAAAGAATTTATTGAAGATATTCTTCAAAAAGAAGGTCTTTCAAGATCAGTAGTTGTAGTTGCAACTTCTGACGCTTCACCATTGGAAAGAGTAAGATCTATCTATGTCGCTCAAACAATAGCAGAATATTTTCGAGATTTGGGAAAAGATGTCTTACTTATGGTTGATAGTATGACAAGATTTGCCTGGGCTCAGAGAGAGATTGGTTTATCGATTGGAGAGCCGCCTGCAACAAGAGGGTATCCTACATCAGTTTTTACTTTATTACCTAAAATTTTTGAAAGAGCGGGTTGTTCAGATAGAGGAAGTATAACAGGTATATATACAGTTCTTGTAGAAGGTGACGATGTAAATGAACCAATTTCAGATACAGTAAGAGGAGTCTTAGATGGGCATATTGTCCTTTCAAGAGCTTTGGCAGAAAAAAATCAATATCCTTCAATAGATATTTTAAAATCAATTTCTCGACTTTTTTCAGCTATAAGTTCAAAAGAACAAAAAGAAATGGTTAAAAAACTCAGGCAAATTATTGCAATTTATACTGAAAATGAAGATTTAATATCTATAGGAGCATATCAGAAAGGAACTAATCCCGATATCGATTATGCAATAGAAAAAATAAAAGATATTTATTCTTTTTTAAGTCAGGATGTTTCAGAAGGATATAGTTTCGAAGAAAGTATGGTTTTATTACAAAAAATATTTGAAGTAAATATGGAGAATGAAGATAATTACTTTTAATAAAAAATTTAGGAAATAGCTAAGGTTATAGTAAAATGAAGAATTTTTCTTATAGATATGAAAAAATATTGCACTTAAAAACTTTTATTCGTAAACAAAGAGAATATGAGTTCAGCGAAATTGCTTTATTAATAGATAAGATGAGAACTAAGATTAAAGAATATACAGAATTTTTAGAAAATCCTCCTCAAATACCAAATGCAAATCTTGAATTGGAATATAGAAGGTATTATGATGCAATTGCTGCTGAAATAAAATTTCTTGAAAATGAGATACAGAAATTAATGCCCGAATATAATAAAAGAAAAGAAAAATATATTGAGGCGAGAAAACAGGAAAAAACTCTTGAAAAATTAAAAGAGAAAAGATATCAAAAATATCTAGTAGATTATTTTAAAGAAGAATCAAAAGTACTAGATGAAATTTCCACTAATAAAGCATATGTAAAAAACTAAGCAAAAAAAATCTATTTTTGAAAATAAAAAAAAATAAATAAAAGAAAAGTAAATTTAAAATCAATGGTAGGAAAATATGCAAGCGAAACATGGATTTACTGTAATGTTTTTGTTAATTTTACTAATTATAGTCCTTTTTGCTGTAGTATATTGGTTTAATTACCTTGGACTGGTTAATCTTCCAAGAGCATTTAGCAAAATTGTCTCAAGAATACCGGCTTTACCTTATGGTAAAGATATAAATGACCCATTTTTACTTGAAAAAGAGTTTTATGACAAATTAAAAATATCTTATGAATCTCAATTCGCTCAATTAAAGCAGTTAGAATCTCAGATAAAAGCAAAAGAAGAAAAGGCAAATGAAAAAGAGAAAGCAATAGCTGAATTGGAGACTGCTTTTAAGGAAAAAGAAGAAAATATTTATAGGAAATTAAAAGAGTACGAGAATTATAAAGAGAATATCCGTAAAGAGGCGATTCAATTTATTAACATGCCACCTGCTGAGGCAGTTAAAATATTGAATAATATGGATATTCTTAAAGTTGTAGATATCCTTCGAGCTATGGATGAATATTTTGCTTCAATAAAAGAGACTTCACTTGTTCCATACCTCGTTAGCTTGATGCCACCAGATAGAGCAGCAAAACTTAGTGAATATAAGATAGAAGGAGCCACAACTTTTAGCCCCGCGCCATAAAAAGCCAAACAAGGAGGAAATGTGAAATTAACTCTTCCCAATATTCAGAAAATGGATTTGGGGGGGGAGGATTCAATCCGTTTAATTTCTAAAAAAAGCAAGAATTTCTTAACTGAAAAAAAATTTGAAGAACTATTAAATGAAAATGAAACACTTGCTTTTAATAGAAAAAAGCGGATCAAACAGGGAGATATTTCAAAATCATGGATGGATGCTAACATCATCCAGAATCAGGGAAATGGCTTAAGGCGCAAGGATGCGGAAAATATTCCATGGAAGGATATTGAGTCAAAAAGATTCGCTCTTACTAAATTAGATGTAAGAGAAAAGAAGCAAAGCAAATTACAGGGAACATTTGATCTTACTAAATCTAATCTGGGATTATTAGATTCAGAACGGCTTGAAGAAACTCAAAGAAGCTTTTTAAAAGAAACAAAAAAACTTTTACCTGAAAACTTGAATTCAAATGAATTAAAAAGTAAATTTGAAAATGAAATTAAAGATTCATTAAAAAATGATGAATTGAAACGAATTGTCAATACTCAAAAAGATATATCTGATATATCTGATCAAAATGATTCAGTTCTATCAAAAAATAGTAAAGAATCGGTAAATGAAAAAAATTTGAATCCAGGAATTTCTTCAAAAATTAATGAAGATTTGAAATTTCAAATAAAAGAATCAAATTTCAATATTGATGATTTAAGAATCAATATGGATGATTTTACTTTAGCTCAAGATTTTTCTTCAAGCAATATATCAACAAATGATAGTAAGATTATTAATCCTGTAATAAAACATCTGGTAACAAATATTTCACAAAATTACTCTTATTCAATCGACAAAATTCTTCATTCATTTGATTCAATTAGTTTCAAATCTCTTGAAAGCGGCTTTACTGTAAAAATGAGATTATATCCAGAGGAATTGGGTGAACTGGAACTTCATGTTAAAAAAGAAGGGTTAAGTATTTCAATGGTAGCATATGTAATGAACGAAGAAGCCAAACAGGTTATGATGAGAGATACAGAAAATCTTTCAAATTATTTAATGAATCAGGGCTATAATCTGGATCAAATTATGGTCGAAGTAAAAAATGAAGGACAGGGGAATGGTGCTAATAATTTTGATAGAATTATAGCTGAGAATAGGGGTAATTTTAATCATTTAAACCCGACAATTGAAATAGCTGAAAACAAAAGACCAAATTTTCTTACCAGAATTGGATATCATAAAGGCATTGGAAGGTTGGTCAATAAATTAGTATAATATTAGGAGTTAAAATGAGCGGAGTATCTTCATTAAATACTTATCAAACAAAAGAAGATTATGCCAAGACTCAGCTTCTTGTCGAATCTTTTAATAAATCTTTAATGTTACAGGGAAAAGAGATAAAACATGAACTTGGAAAAGATGATTTTTTAAAATTATTAATAGCACAGTTACAACATCAAGATCCCACAAAACCACTTGAAGATAAGGAATTCATTGCTCAAATGGCTCAATTCTCAAGTCTTGAACAGATGAAACAGGTTAATGATACATTATCTTTGCTAAATCAAGGATTTTTAGTCAATCAAACCCTTGCTTTACTGGGAACTGAAGTAAATGTGCAGACCCCATATGGTGTAGAAACAGGAATTGTCGATTCAGTTGTTTTTGAAGGTGGTATACCAAAAGTTTCTGTTAATGGTAATCTTTATCCTACTTCTTTTATTTTTTCAATTGGATTACCTCAAAATTACCTGAACCATCAGAACACTGAGAATATCAGCGAAAATCAAGAAAAGAAATCTTCTAACACAACAATAGAAGCTGGCTCTCAGGATAATCAAGAAAGCACAAATGAAGTAGTTCAGAATAATAATTCTAATAATTCTGAAACAACTGGTGAAACTAATACTGTAGACACATTTATCGAAAATCAAAGAATATAATTAAAAGGAGTTTATTATGATGCGATGTTTATATGCTGGCGTAGCAGGATTACAAAATCATCAAGTTAGGATGGATGTTATTGGAAATAATGTTTCAAATGTAAATACTTATGGTTTTAAAAAAAATAGAGTTAGTTTTCAAGACTTACTATACCAAAACATGTCAGGAGCAGCAGCTCCTACCGTCGAAGTCGGTGGTATTAACCCAAAACAGGTAGGCCTTGGTATGGCTATTGCACAAATTGGAACTATATTTACTCAAGGAGCTTTACAGACTACTGGAAGAAATCTTGATTTAGCCATAACTGGAGAAGGATTTTTCATATTAAAAAAAGGCGAAAATGTCTTTTATTCTAGAACAGGTGTTTTTGGTATTGATAAGGATGGGATTTTAGTCAATCCAGCAAATGGATTTAGAGTTCAGGGATGGAATGCTGAATTTGTTGATGGTAAATATGTCATAAACACTTCTAATCCTATAGGGGAAATACAAATTCCTGTTGGTGGAAAATCTCCTGCAAAAGCAACTACCAGAATAGACTATAAATCAAATTTAAATTCTGAAACAAAACCTCTTCCAACAGGTAGAGAACCAACAGCAGATGAAGTTGCTGAATCTGTACATAAAACTACAATTGATATTTATGATTCAAAAGGAAATAAACATCAGTTACAATTATCATTTACAAGAGTTCCAGGGACCACAAATCAGTGGACTTGTCAGGCTAGTTTTATTGATTTGCCAGATGTTCAGATTCAATTAGATATTCCAGGAGCTAATATCAATGATTCAAACACAATTAGTCTTCTTTTTAATAATGAAGGTGCTATAATTGGAGCTCAAGATAATCCAAATGAACCAGGTGCACCAATGGATTTATCTAATGTTGGAAATTTAATTGCAAATGCAAGTTTTACTTTACCAGATGGGCAACAACAACAGATTACTTTGAATCTTGGAACAAGTGGACAATATGATGGAATTACCCAATTTGCATCTCCTACAACAACGAAAGCGATAGATCAAGATGGTTATGGAATGGGTTATTTAGAGACATTTGTCATAGATAATCAGGGAGTAATAACAGGAATATATTCCAATGGTGAAAAATTACCATTAGGTCAGATTGCACTTGCAACTTTTACTAACCCCGAAGGTCTTCAAAAGGTCGGAGATAATAATTTTGCACAGACTATAAACTCTGGAACAGCAAATGTATCAGCAGCAAACACAGCAGGTAAAGGAGCATTGGTCGCAGGAGCTCTAGAAATGAGTAATGTAGATCTTTCTGAAGAATTCACAGACATGATTGTTACACAAAGAGGTTTTGAAGCTAACTCCAAGACTATTCAAACAGCAGACCAGATGTTACAGGTTATTATGGGACTGAAAAGATAATAAAATAAAATAGATTACTAGCTTTTGGTCCTATGTTACTTATAGTATAAAAGGGAGTATGCTTTAAAAACTAGCATTTCTCCCTTTTTATTGTTTTAAATTTTTTAGGAATTATTATGTTAAAAGAGGAAAGAATGGTTAAATTAACACGATTGAATGGTACATATTTCTATTTGAATCCTCATTTAATAGAATATATTGAATCTGTTCCTGATACTCTTATTTCTTTGATTAATGGTACGACTTTATATGTGAAAGAGACTCCAGAACAGGTAATAGATAAAATAGTAGATTATAGAAAGAAAATCGGAATTTTTAAAAATGAGTTATAGTATGAAAAAATATAGGGGGAGTTAATGTTAGATTTAGCATCGGTAATAGGTGTTATTGCAGCATTTGTTATGGTTGTTTTTGGTATAATAACAGCAGGTGGACCAGGTGCTTTGCAGTATTTTTTTGATCCAGCATCCATTTTAATCACTTTTGGCGGAGGGCTTGCTTGTGCTTTGACTTCTGTACCTTTATCCCGATTCCTATCTATACCAAAATACTCAAAATTCGTATTCCGGACACCCGTTTTTGATCCAAGTTCAATAATCAAAATGCTTATAACATTTTCAGAAAAGGCAAGAAGAGAAGGAATATTAGCTCTTGAAGATGATATAGCAGAGTTAACAGATCCATTTTTAAAAAAAGGAATACAACTTGTAGTAGATGGAACAGAACCTGAAAAAATTAAAAATGTCTTGCAGATTGAAATGGATAAAATTCTTGAAAGACATTCCCAAAATCAAACTATATTTGACAAATTAGATAGTTTTTTCCCGGCTTTTGGTATGATAGGAACACTTATAGGTTTAGTACTCATGTTAACTCAGTTAACAAACAAAGAAGCTCTCGGTAAATCACTTGCGACAGCTATTATTACTACCTTCTATGGGACAATTGGAGCAAATATTATTGCACACCCATTTAAAACAAAACTGGAAGATAGAGATACTCAAGAAATTTTGCTAAAAGAGATAATGCTTGAAGGTATTTTATCAATCCAAGCTGGAGAAAATCCAAGAATATTAAAAGATAAATTAGTTTCTTTTCTCTCACCTAATTTAAGAGAATCTATAAATAAAGAAATGGGTGAATAATTTTAATAAATAGGAATAATGATGGGTAAAAAAAAGGAAAAAGCTGCGAAAGCGCCTTCATGGATTACTACGATGTCTGATTTAAATAACTTACTTCTATGTTTTTTCATTCTTCTTTATGTATTAACTGATGTTCAGGTTGAAAATATTCCAAGATTTTTCCCTTCCCCATTCAAAGGAGGTCTTGGACCGATGTCGGGAGGAAATTCTCTGGAGCCAGGACAACTTGCAGAGATGGGTTCAAAAATAGAGTCTCTTCCATCAAGTGAAAAAGGTCAGAGTTTATCTAAGGCGGTGGAAAAAGCTGTCTCGCTTTTCCAACCGGAGATATTGGCCAAAAAACTGAAAATCCAACTAGAAGAGCGGGGCATAGTTATAACTCTTGGTTCAGATTTTTACTTTAAACCAGGTTCAGCAGAGTTGAATCAAGATGGAATAGAAGTTTTACAGAGAATATATAAGGCATTTGAGTTTCTTCCTAATAAAATAAGAATTGAAGGACATACAGATAACACTACAATTCCATTTGGAAGTGAGCTTTCAAAATTATATCCTACAAATTGGGATCTATCATCTAAAAGAGCCATTAATGTTCTGTTATATCTTGAATTTTTAGGAATACCAAGTAAAAGATTATCAGCAATAGCCTATGGGGACACAAGACCTATTGAAACCAATGAAACTCCAGAAGGTAGAGCATATAATAGAAGAGTTGAAATCGTAATTTTAAGACAGGAAGATTAAGTTGTTTTTGTCTTTTTAACTATTGACATTATTTCTAATTGTTTTACTAATATAGAAGTTAAATTTAGTTATTAAAAATATTTATTTTTTATTAAAAGCAGTTTATAATTGAAGTAAAGGAGAAACAGGATGGGAGATAAAGATAAATTAGACGATTTAAATTTTGATGATGAAGCCGAGTTAAAAGAAACTGAAGGAGAGGAAGCAGCGGAGGAGAAAAAGCCCACAGAGAAAAAAGGATTTAAGGGACTATCCTCTGGAATAGTAAAGATTCTTCTTTATATTATAGGAATAATTGTCTTAATTGCAATATCTGTTACAGTTGCCTATCTTGTCGCTTCGAAAACTGCTGAAAAACCTGATAAAATGGGACAGGATATAACTTATAAAAATGTCACTCCTCCATATGATACTTTAAGACTTGCAGATTTTACAATCAATACAGCTGATATAGACGAACAGCATGTAATTAGAGTTACTATTGCTCTAGCTTATGCTCAAAAAGATGCAGCGGTAAGTGCAGAATTAGCTCAAAGAGAAGCTCAAATCAGAGATATTATAAATAAAATATTGAGTGCAAAGAGAAAAGATCAATTAGATTCAGTAGATGGAAAAGAAGACTTAAAATTAGAGATTAAGAACGCAATCAATAATATAATGGTAAATGGAAAGATTAAAGATGTATATTTTATTGATTTTTTTATCTCTTAATCTATTTAACTATAATATAACTATAATATAATATTTTTGGAGAAAACATGACAGAAGTACTGTCTCAAGATGAGATAGATCAACTTTTATCAGCAATCAATGCGGGTGATACTACAATAGAAGATGTGTCTAAAACCACTACACAAAAAAAGATTAGAATCTATGACTTTAAAAGACCATCAAAATTTTCTAAAGATCAACAAAGAGCTATAAGAATGATATATGATTCTTTTGCAAGGTTATCTCAAACTACTTTATCAGCCATTTTAAGAGCACCCGTTCAGTTTCATGTTGCTTCTGTCGATGAGTTAACTTTTGAAGAGTTTACAAGATCTATCCCAACACCTACAACAATGGCTATCATAAATATGGACCCACTAAAAGGCTCAGCTATTTTTGAAATAGATCCTGCAATTACATTTGCAATTATAGATAGAATTTTTGGGGGGAAAGGAAAAACAACCCAGAAAATTACAAGAGAATTAACAGATATTGAACAGGCGGTAATGGAAAATATTATTGTTAAATTGTTATCAAACCTTAGGGAATCTTGGGCTAACTATGTTGATTTAAGACCAAGACTTGGAACTATAGAAGTTAATCCGCAGTTCGCTACAATAATAGCACCTACTCAAATGACTACCCTTGTCACACTTGAAACAAAGATAGGTGATAATGAAGGAATGAGTAATTTCTGTATACCTGCTTTAACCCTGGACCCTATAATTGGTAAATTAACACCTACTTACTGGTTTTCTTCATATAGAAAAGGGAAAGGTTCAGAATATTTTATATATCTGAAAAAAAGAATTGAAGATATTCCTCTGACCTTAAAAGCAGAGTTAGGTTCAACAAGAATAAGATTTGGAGATATCCTTGACCTTAAATTAGATGATATTATCGCTTTTCATAATGTAAAAGTTACCGATGATATAAATATAAAAGTTGGAAATCATACAAAATTTTTAGGAAGACCTGGAATATTTGATTCAAAGCTTTCTATTCAAATAACCAAAATTCTTGAATCTCCAACTTTTGAAGATATATTAGCCGAGGAGGAAGATAATGGGTGATGGTGCTCTTTCTCAAAGTGAAATAGATGCTCTTTTACAAGGAACAGATAGTTTTTTAGATTCGTCTTCTATGGGTGCTGAATCTGGTGCATTAAATGATAATGATATTTCAGCTTTAAAGGATATACTAACTTCAATTATTGATGCTCAAAGTTCAACATTGAAGATTTCTACTAATACAGAAGTTCAGATTTCTAATCCAAAAATAGATATTATTCCAAAAGAAGGATTGGCAACTTTACTTCCATTTCCAGTATTGCAGGTCAGTTTACCTTTTGAAGATGAATTACCTGGTTTTAATTCATATCTATATAAAGTTTCTGACGCAATTTTACTTGGTTCAAGAATGATGGGACAGGAAAGTAAAGAACTTACTGAAATGATATCATCAGCGGTTTCTGAGGCAACTTCTCAAATAATTGGTTCATCTATAACTTATTTTTCAAATACTTATAAAATTCATATTAATACTGGTTCTCCTCAACATGCTCAAGCAAATGGCTTTTCAGACTTAAATTTACCTTCCGATGAATCTTTTGTTTTTATAACTTACAATTTTAAGATAGATAAAACTGTCACAACATTATATCATATTCTTTCTATTTCAATTGCACAGGTTTTATCCAGCATGAAACTTGGTTCAAAACCTTCTGCTAAACAGCCTGAAAGATTTGAATCTAAAAGTTTTGAAATGCCATCAGAACCAAAAACTAAAGCTACAAGAGCTTATCAACCTGCTGCATTTTCCAAATTAGAGCCCGTTCTTTCTGATGAAGAAAATAAAAATATTTCTCTTTTACTTGATGTTGAAATGGAAGTCACCGTTGAACTTGGTAAGACTCAAAAAACTATAAAAGAAATTTTATCTATGGGAGAAGGAACAATTATTACTTTAAATAGATTAGCAGGTGAAACACTGGATGTTTTAGTCAATGGTAAACCAATTGCAAAAGGAGAAGCAATAGTTATTGAAGAATATTTTGGTGTAAGAATTACTGAAATTTTAAGTAAAGAAGCCCGAATATCTTCTTTGAAATAATTTGTTTTAAAAATATGAGTAAAAATAAAATATATTATTCAAAAAAAAAATTTTATATCTTTTTCTTAATTCTCCTTTTATTATTCCTGAATTTAAATTTGTTTGGTCAACAATCTGATGGGCAAAAACAACAAGAAAGTATAATTAAAGATATAAATCAAGGTTTAGAAAATCAAAAATCTACTGAAACTAAACAGAATAATAATTCTATTGTTTCTTTTTTTATTAGAACATTAATAGTTCTCTTAATACTTGTAATTGCATATCTTTTAATCAAATATAGGTTTTCTAAGACAATTGAAAATAAAAACTCAGACAAATACTTCAATATTCTTTTAAAACAACAAATATCTAGAAATCTTTCTTTGGGGATTCTGGAATTTTTTGGTTCATATTATATAATATCAATAGGAACAGACATTACAATTCTAGAAAAAATCGAGAATCAAGAAATAATAGATTCAATTAAACTTGAAGCGGGTAAAGAGCAATCAAAAAAAACATTTTTTGATTATCTTGGAATATCAACTGAAAAAGTAGAAAAAAGCAAAGTAATAGTTAAATTTGATGAGTTAAAGGAAAAGATGACAAAGCTTAAAAAAGGTAAGACAGAATGAGTGACAATGCTAGATTTCAGATTTCAAGATATAATTCAAATGCTGCAATAATGATTAGTGGAGATATAAATAATAGAGCTTTTTTTATAATACAGGAAGGTTCGGTAAGACTTACCAGCCCTCTATCAAAAATAATTGATGATATAGATACTGATTTAACAAAAGGTGATTTTTTTGGCGTAGAATCTTGTATGGGAAATTTACCAAGAATTGAAGGAGCAATATCTACTTCCCCTACAACCATTATATCTATACAAAGAGAGCAATTTCCTACTTTGATTCAAAGATCACCAACAATACCCATAAAAATCATTAAATCATTCTCTGAAAAATTAAGGAAATATGACCATTTCATAGCCTCTCTTTCTTTGAAAGCTATTAATCAGACTAATATTAATGAAGAAGATGTTATATTTTCAAACGGAAAATATTATGAACAGCACTCAAAATTTCCTTTTGCGTTTAAAATTTTCTTAACATATTTGAAACTTTATCCAAATGGTAAATATGTAAATGAAGTTAAGCAAAAAGCAGTAAATTTAAAACCATACTGTACAAATGCTCCTTTAGAAATACAAACAAATGGATTGAATGCAAATGTACCCAAAGATTATTTGCTTTTTGTTGAAGGTGAACCTGGCGATAGGCTTTTTATTATCCAAAAAGGAAAAGTAAATATTACTAAGATAATGAATGATAAGGAAATATTAATAGCTGTTCTTAAAGAAGGAGATATTTTTGGTGAAATGGCTCTGCTAGAAAACAAACCAAGAACTGCAAATGCTATTACAGCAGAAGATTGCTCTTTTTTAATAGTAGAAAGAAAAAATTTCGATGCTATGGTTACAACTCAACCAAGTTTAACCACCAAACTAATAACATTACTTTCAGAAAGATCATGGGTAGCATATAGACAACTTGAAAATTCTCTTTTAACAGAACCAATTGCTAAGATGTGGGATACTTTATTAATTCAATTACAAAAAAATAGAATAGTACCAGCAGATAATTCTAGTTTTATTTTTCCTTTTTCTTTTGTTGGACTTGTTAAAATGGTTGGACTTCCTGAACATGAAGCACCAAGATACAAAACTGAATTCTTACAGACAAAGAAATTTGAAGAGCATGAAGATAAAATTGTTTGCAAAAATACAATGTTAATACAGAATCAAGTTGAGTTTTATCAAAAAATGCTTCTTAGAAGAGAGAAAATACAGAAATTTAAGGAAGAAGGGTAGGAGGTTAACTAATTTTGTCTTCTATATTAGATCCAAGGAAAATTCAGAAAGATTTAGCTATACCAAAAGGTGCGGTTTTATACTCATATGAAGATAATTTTAATAAACTAAATATGTTGGAGTCTGGCACCATTCAATTATTTATCCAACTTGATAATACTAAATTAGAAAGATCACTTTGTACAATAAAGACTAAGAGAATTCTTTTTCCATATATGTTATTACTTGAAAATAAAACCAGTATTAAACTTGTATCATTGCAGGATTCAGTAATTCATTCTTATCCATTTATGCAAAGTCCTCTTGCATTTTTCGCACAAAATTTACCAATGGCAAAATCAATCTTTGTTTCATTATTTTCTGATTTCAACGATATGTTAAATCAATATAAGTTGTTTTATAATTTTTATTTGGAAGTTGAAAAGCTATTTGATAATATAATACTATTTCTATCTCTTGGTAAAATAGTTTCAAATCTTGTTATTTATTCTGATGATTCATTCAATTTATATAAAATTTCAAAAGAATATGAGACATTATTCAATGAAAATAGCGGGTTTTTCCCAGGAATAGATAATTTCGCTTTTTTTACCACTGATAACTCAAGATTTCTTTCTAAAAAGTATGAATTTTTGATTGATAAAAATATAATCGATCAATCTATAATAAGCCTTGGTTATAGTTTTAGAAAATTATCCAATGAAATTCAAGATGTCATTTTTAAGCAAAATCCTGATTTGCCTTTGAGTGTATCTCGTCTTATGAGCAAACAGACGGATAATTTAGTAATTCTTTTCAGAGAAAAGATTAAAGAACTGGATAAAAAACTAGATAGATTATTTTCCAATCAAAATAATATTTTATATTTATTATTAAAAGGTATTCATGAAAAATTTGGGAAAGATAAAACCAGATCTTTATTTGATAATCTTTATAAATTATATGAAAATTTTAGTGATAGATATAAAGATCTTTTTCAATTAATTTCTTTGCCTTTTAATTTAAATTTAAAAAATGATCTTTTATATTTAACCGAAAAAAAAGAAAAGCCCATTGAACCTCAAAAAACTACTGCACAGACAAGTTCAGTCAGCTCAATTGTCTCTGATATTTTAGATGATAATAAACAGGAAGGATTTTCCTTAGATTCAATTATAATAAAGGAACAGAAGACAACAGCAGCAAATCAATCAAAGATTTTTACAGAATTATGTAACTTTGGTAAAATTAAAGAAGAAGATTCTCGGCTTTTAGGTAAAGCACTTGATGCATTTGTAAAACTTCCCGACAAAACTGCTGATAATGAAACAGTTAGAAAAATTCATAAGGCAATTAGGACAGTCTATTTTAATTTTTATAATAAAATATTTTTAAGATATAATTCTGAAAAAAATCCTCCTAAAATTGTAGAACAATTCTTAAAATTTGGGATTATAGATGAAAGGCTATTAAGTGCAGAAGATATGAATGTCATAATGGAGTTCAAAGATACTTCTACATCAGAATTTGAAATCTATAATCCTATGGAATGGTTTACCTTGATATATAATGAGCAGATAGAACCTTCAATTGATGAACTTGGACAAAGTTTTTTTGATATGGAAAGAGAAGAAGCAAAGAGATATAAAAAAAGTGAAGATAGTGAATTACCATTGAATCTTAGAAAACTAAAATTTGAAATAGGTTCATTTTATCAGGTAGCATATAGGATTCTTACATCTTCTCCACTGACAGCAATACCTATATTTTTCTCTGAAAATGTCAGAGGAAGTTTAAAAGAATTAATTTTAACAAAAGATAGAATAGCATCTGAATTCAATTGGATGAGAGAGTATGATTATTCACTATTCTTCAGAGAAGCAATATATAGACAGGAAGAAATCTACGATATTTATAAAAAAGAGATACTACCTTATATTATAATTCTCCCTGGAATAGGAGATAGAATAATAATGTGGCAGGATTGTGGTTCTAATAAATACATGCCAGCAAGATTCGTTTTCCCATCTGTTTTTACTGGAACTGATTTAAAAAAATCTATTGCTATGGCTTGTGCAACATTTAGATGGGAAAGTAATAAAACTATGAAAGGCCCGGGTTGGGCAGATGCTACATCGGGAGGTATTACAGGGCAATATTTAGATTATTTGCAATTCTACCAGAAGAGTAATGAATTATCTATTGAGTTGAAGCAACAACTTAAGGAATCTCTAAGTAAATTCAGAACTGATAGAGAAAAATTTGCAAATGATTATATACAATGGATATTCTTTGAATCGCAAGGAATATTAAAGTTAAATGTTCTTTTACGAAGAATTTTTATTTTTGAAATACCTTTTAAAAAAGATATTTTATTAAAACTACAAAGACTTCCGGCTTATGAAAAACTTGTAACAACATTTATAAATAAAAGGAAGATGGAATTAAAATCCAATATTTCAAGATACAGAAAATTTGAAAATGAAGATGGTATATTGCCTGATGAAATTCAGAGATATATGGATATGCTTAAAACATAAGTAATAAATAAATATATTAATTTTTTTATTATCTATATTTTTTTATATTATTCATATTTTTCCGATATTTTAAAAAAGATCTTATAATTTGTTGAAAATCGAAGTAATGGTTCTATTATTATAATGGAGTATGTCTTTTTTAAAGGATTAAAAAATGGGCAAAATAACCATCAATAATCTAAGTAATTCTGGAATAGATGTTCAAAATTTGATAGAACAACTTGTAAAAATCAAATCTCAACCAATTGAAAAATTAAAAAATCAAAATGAACTTTATACAAATAAGATACAGAAGCTAAATGAACTATTAGATTTAATGAAAAAATTGCAAGATGCATCAAAGGCTTTATTTGATTATAGGTCTCCATTTGATGAGATGCTTGCAAAATCATCAAATGAGGAATATTTTACTGCTATAGCTTCACGAGGTGCAGATTTAGCAAGAAGAAGAATAGAAATTCTTCAAACGGCTAAAAGTTATAGAATTTCAAGTGATCCTATTTCGGTTGATACTAAAATAGGTAAAACCAATTTCAGTATTCAGGTAGGTGATACAATCAGAAGAATATCTTTTGAAGGTGGTTCTATAATAGATTTAATTAATTCAATAAAGGAGCAGGCAAAAGATATAGTTAATGTTAATTTAATATACAAAGATAAAGATACTGTTTATGTCACATTTGAAGCCAAGAAAGAGGGAGCAAATAGTAGCATTACTTTTTCCGAAGAAATACAACCTATTTTTGAGCAGTTAGGTATACTTATTAAAGCACAAAAATCCGAAGCTACTCTTTTGAAAGTTGATCCTTTTTCTTTATCTTCTGGTAAACAAAATGCAATAAATATTCCACAGGGAAATAAAGGCGAAAAACTTCTTATTTCCTTCAATGTTCAGAAAAAAGAAATTACACTTCCTCAACCAGCCCAGGTTCCAGTGCAGGAAGAATCTGGTGGAGGAAATCCTATAACTATTGATCCTCAGACAGTTTATCCCGATCCAGTTAATGCAAATCAAATAGTCGATAGCTCTAAAATTTCTAATGTCCCTATGCAAATTAAAGTAATAGGAAGTGAAGGAGAAAAAATAATTGAGATAAATTCATCTATGCAAAATTTTACTATTGCAAAAGATGAACTTGGAATCGGTGATATAAAATCAATAGAATTTGTCAATAATTCAAGCAATGTTTATACAATTTCGGATTTAACCGTTAAAAGTGTTCAGGAAAAAGAAGGTTTTATTGCTAAAAATGTCATATCTGAAGGAAGAAATGCCATTATTACAGTCGATGGAATAAGAATTGAAAAAGAAACAAATATAATTGATGATGTAATTAAAGGTGTAACATTGACACTTAAAAAAGAAACTAAAGGAGAAGAAACATTATCAATTGAGCCAAATACAGACTTTATGAAAGAAAAGATAATTGAATGGGTAGGTCACTATAATAATATGATAGATTTCATAGTTAATGAGACAAAGATAGACCGCGAAGGTGGAGAAAATGGAGCTTTTGCGGGTGATACTTCTTTTATGATACTTCATAATGCTATTCAAAGATTTATGCAATCTACATATGGAGATGGACCTTATAGGATGCTTGCTCAAATAGGTATTTCTACAGGAAAACCCGGTAATACTCCATCGGTTAGAGGTGGATACCTTGAAATAGATGAAGCAATGCTTGATAAAGCCTTAAAAGAAAATCCACAAAAGGTAAAGGAGCTTTTTGGCTACGATAGTGATGGAGATAGAATTCCTGATAATGGTATAGGAGAAAAAATATTTCAGTATTTAAAAGGTATGACAAATTTTTCTGATGGTACTGTTAAGAAAAGAACAGATTATTTTTCAACATTAATAACAGGCAATAAGAAAAGAATAGAAACATTAAATCGACAACTTGAAATATATAAGGATAGTCTTATTTATAAATTCGCTGTTATGGAAAATCTAATTTCCAAACTGAAAAGTGATGGTAACTATATCTCAAATTATATTGGAAATCAGAATGCTCAAAATAAATAAAAAGAATAAAGATAAATTTTTTCATTTTTCTACAATTTTTATATCAATGACTATTTTTATCTTATTGAGCTTTTTATTTTATTCATGTTCAAAAGAAAATGTCGAATTATTAAAGGCAAATAGACTTGCTGGAAGTGTTCAAATACAGCCAAGGCTTCAAGCATATGAAATATATTTAAAATATGCTTCTACAAGTTCTCAAGCAAGAGAAGGACTTCTTGCAGTATGTAAAAGTATAGGTATTTCATATACTATAGATGGTCAGTGGCGAGAAGGGATAAAATTTCTTTCTCAAGCTATTCAAATGGACCCAACTCAATATATTGCTCATTATTATATTGGGATATGCTATGCTAATCTTTGGGCAACAGAATTAAATGTTGATTTGAAAAATGATTATAAGAATAAGACTATAATGCATTATAAAAGAGCCATTGAGATAGTTCCTTCACTTACTTCTGCTCATTATGGACTTGGCTTTTTCTATTATGAAGCATTAAAAGATTTAAAAAGTGCAAAAGAAGAATTATTGACAGTTATTAAACTCGAACCCAAACATGTAAGAGCTTATTTTGTTTTGGCTCAAATAGCCTATCTTGAAAAGGACCTTTCATTAGCAAGAGAATATTATGTTAAAATACTTTCCTTGATTTCAAAAAAAGATTCCAGAAGACAAACAGTACTTGATAATATAGCGCAAATAGATAGAGAACTTGGTGGTAAATGAATCTTTTACAAAATAATGATATAATCGATATACTTGCTTTTGGCATAATACCTTATGAAATTATTACTCATTCACAAAAAGTCTCCTTGCTTTTCAATTTTGATTTTGATATAAAACAGATATTTAAACTAAATAAAGAAGAGATTAAAAAATTACTTAATAAAAAAGAACTTATTTCTTTTGATTTCAGTGAATTTTACAGCAAAGCAGAGGAATTAATTAATAATAAAGTAAATTTTATTACCTGTAAATCTCAAGATTTTCCTTTTGAATGCTGGAAAAATATAGCAGAAAGTACTAAAATTAAAAATAATTCAAATACAAAATATTATAAAGTTATCTATGAACAATGCAAATTGCTTCCTTTTCTGTTATTTTATGAGGGAAATATTGAAATACTAAAAACAGAAAAGATAAGCATAGTTGGTACAAGAAAACCTTTAGATTTATCAATAGATTTTACCATGCATATTGTATGGGAAGTCAAAAAAACAGTAGTTTCAGGTTTTGCAATAGGAATAGACCATTTTGCTCATTTTTTTGCTTTTCAACAAAATATTCCTACTATCGCAGTTTTTGGTTGTGGGACAAATATAATTTATCCAAAAAGCAATCTTGAATTATATAGCAAATTAACTGGCAATAATTTTCTTATTATTTCTGAGTTTGCACCAGATACTTTACCTAAAAAATACTATTTCCCTATTAGAAATAGGATTATCGCTGCTTTCGGAGATGAGCTTATTTGTATTCAGGCAGGAGAAAAATCGGGAGCATTGATAACGGTGAATTACGCTAAACAACTCGGTAAACCAGTATATGTATTTTATCCAATTGAATTAAAAGGATTTGAAGGAAATAAAAATCTTTTTATCCATAACCAATCTAAACTTATATATGGTATTAAAAATAACAAGTTTTATACTAAAACAAATGCCCAGTTATCTATTGATGGAAATGGTAATAAAAACGAAGTAGAAATAGATTTACTAAATTTAGTTGAAGACGCAGAAATTTTAAGTAAAGAACAGATAATTCTATTAAAAGAAATCTTTATTCATCCATATAAATCATTAGAATATTATTGTCAAACTCTTAATTTTAGTATTCAAACAATTATAAGTTCTATTGAATCATTACAAGAAAAAGGTTTTATTAAGAGAAATAAGATTAATCAAATATTTCCTGATTATTCAAAAAATATCATTAAGACTATTTTTAATTAAATTTTCTTGACAAATGAAAGCTAAAATATAAAACACTTCAAGTAATATTGAAAAAACAGCATAATAAGGAAATTTTAATGGCAAAAGCTAAAGAAAAGCAAGTTAAAACTTCAAATGAAAAGGCAAAAAATAGTAAAACAGCTACAAAAAAAGTTAAAGAATCTGAAAACAAAATAGTACAAAAAAAAACTAAAAGCATAAAAAAGTCAAGAACATCTGAAAATAACATAGTATCAAAAACAAAGGAAGATACAAAAATAAATACCAAAAAAAATGAAATAACAATAACCAGAAAATCAAAAGATAATTCCAGTAAAAAAAACCTGATAATTGTAGAGAGTCCAACAAAAGTAAAGACAATTTCAAATTATATTGGTAAAGACTTTGAAGTTATAGCTACAAAAGGACATATTAGAGATTTACCAAAATATAGTCTTGCCATAGATATAAAAAATTCCTTTGAACCAAAATATGAAATACCAAAAGAAAAAAAAGAAACTATAGAAAAGTTAGTATTATCTTCATCAAATAAAGAGAATATTTACCTGGCGTCGGATAATGATAGAGAAGGGGAAGCAATTGCTTATCATGTTGCTCAAATAATTAGTGAAAAAGATTCAGAAAATCATAATTTTAAAAGAATAGTATTTAATGAAATAACAAAACCAGCTATATTAAAAGCGCTTGAAAATCCTGGTGAAATAGATATAAAAAAGGTAGATTCTCAAAAGGCAAGAAGAGTTTTAGATAGACTGGTCGGTTATCAGGTATCTCCTGTTTTATGGAAAAAAGTATTAAGAGGAATATCTGCTGGAAGAGTTCAGACTGTTGCTCTTCGCTATATTGTAGAAAGAGAAGAAGAAAGAGAAAACTTCCGACCAGTTCCGTATTGGCCTATTTTTGCAATAGTTGAAAACAAATATAAATTTGAGCTAAAAAAAATAGATAATAAAACATATGATCCAAAGGATGAAAAACAGAAAAACATTGCACAAAAAAGAATTAATGAACCTGATAAACTTAAAGAAGGCAAGATTGAAAGTCTTAGCATAACTTCTTCGAATGCAAAAAATTTACCTCCATTTGTGACATCTACTTTACAACAAACTGCTTTTCGATTATTCAATTATCCTCCAAAGAAGACTATGCTTATAGCTCAAAAATTATATGAAGGCATTAGCTTAAAAAATGAACAAAAAGGCTTGATTACTTATATGAGAACAGATTCAGTAAGAGTTTCAGATCTTGCTCTTGCTGAAGTTAGAAACTATATTTCACAAAATTTCGGAAATTCGATGATTTCACCAATATCAAATTATAGAAGCGAAGGAAAAAATGTTCAGGATGCTCATGAAGCAATAAGACCAACGGATGTTTATCTATCTCCTGATTCTATAAAACAATATCTTTCAAAAGAAGAGCTTAATATATATTCTATAATATGGGAAAGATTCGTGTCTGCCTTTATGAAACCACCTGTTTACAGAAATCTAACTATAAAAATGTCAGCAAGGGAGATGCTTTTTGAGATAAAGTTTAAATCTATATTGGAAGAAAACTCATTAAAAGTATTGAATTTATTGAAGCCAGATAGCAAAGAAGAAGAGTTTCCAGCTTTTAAAGAGAAAGATATAGTTAAAATTACCAAATTTGAAATAAACGAGAAGATGACAGAACCTCCCTCCAGGTATGATGAAGCCTTGTTAATAAAAAAACTAAAAGATGAAGGAATAGGTAGACCTTCAACTTATGCAACTATCCTGGATATTTTATACAATAGAAATTATGTTATAAAAGAGAATAAAAAACTTGTTCCAACCGATATTGGAAAACTTACAATTGATTTTTTACGAAAATATTTTTCTGAAATCTTCGATTATGGTTTTACAGCAAAGATGGAGGAAAATTTAGATAAAATAGAAAGTGGGCAACTGAAATATCTTGATGTACTTAAAGATTTTTATATAAAATTTGAGCCACTAATTCAGGCAGTAGATAAGATGGAATCTGTGAAAGAAAAATTAATTATCAAAACATCATTAAAATGTGAAAAATGTGGTGGAATGATGCTTATTCGTCATTCTAAAAATGGTCAATTTCTTGGTTGTTCAAATTACCCTGAGTGTACAAATGCAAAACCACTATCCTATGGAGTTTGCCCAAAGTGTAATAAAGGATTTGTAACTAAAAGATATTTCAAGAATAAATCTTTCTTTGGTTGTTCAAATTATCCTAAATGTGATTTTATTACAAATAAAAAACTGGAATTACTAAAATGCCCCAAGTGTGGTTCGTATATGTATAATGATGAAAAATTAAAAGAAATAATCTGTCTTAATCCCGAATGTGACTATAAAATTAATCTTGAAAAAGATGATTTAAAATAAGAAAAGATTTTATAGATGAGTTATATTATAAATATAAATGAAAGAAATTAAGATTATTGATGCAATCGAAATATTTTGCAGCTATATCCAGAAAGTAAAACAATATTCTGAAAATACTTATCAAAGTTACTATAATGATTTAAATGAATTTAACGATTTTATCGTGAAAAACTGGAAACAACAGTATTTAAAAGATATTACAACAGAGATTGTAAGGTCATTTTTATCGGAATTAAGACTATTAAAAAGACAGCCAACAACCTTAATCAGAAAAAGATCGGCGATTCATTCCTTTTTGAGATTTTGTGAGCAACGAAATTTTATTGAAAAAGGAATTATAATTTTTCCAAAAGGTTTTAGAGGAGATAGAAAACTTCCAGATTTCTTTACAAAATCTCAAATTTCAGGTTTTATAAATTTTTTAAAAAAAGATATTAATGAAGAAAATTACTCTTCTTTTCGGGACTTAATAATTGTATATCTTTTGGCTTTCTGCGGTATTAGAGCCTCAGAGCTTATTAATATGAAAAAAAGTGATATTGATCTAAGTCATAAAATAATAAAAGTAACAGGAAAAGGGAAGAAACAGAGAATTATTCCTTATCCAACACAATTAAAAGATTCTTTTGACAAATATTTGAATCTTGTTGAGAAAGAAGGTTTTGATTTCCTATTTTGCAATAAAATGAAAAATAGGTTGACTAGAAGAGGTCTTTTTTATATATTATCTAAAAGGATGTCTCAATATCAAATAAATTTTAAAATTCATCCACATAAGTTAAGGCATACTTTTGCTACATTATTACTGGAAAATGGAGCAGATATAAGGATGATTCAAAAGCTTTTAGGTCATCAATCGATAGGCACTACTGAAAAATATACTCAACTTGATAGAGAAAGAAAAAAACAGCTTTATAATAAATTTCATCCTCATGCTTAGGTTTTTATTTTATTTTTTTGTTATTTTATTTTATTTAATTTTAGGTTTTTACATATTTTTAATAATATTAGATATAATTTCAGGAAGGGAAAATGGAAAAAATTCATGCTACTACAATTTTATGTGTAAAACGAGATGATTCAGTCTGTATGGCGGGAGATGGTCAGGTCACATTGAGCAACATAGTAATAAAGCATACAGCAAGGAAAATCAGGAAAATTTATAAAGATTCTGTTTTAGTAGGTTTTGCTGGTGCTGTTGCAGATGCTTTTGCACTCTTAGAAAGGTTTGAAGAAAAACTCAATAAATATTCTGGCGATTTGCAAAGAGCCAGCTATGAACTGGCTAAGGAGTGGAGAACAGATAAAATACTTCGAAGACTTGAAGCCATGATGATAGTTGCAGATAAGAACGACTTATTCTTGCTTTCTGGTTCAGGTGAGGTCATTAAACCAGATGAACCAATAGTTGCGATAGGTTCAGGTGGACCATATGCTTATGCTGCTGCAAGAGCTTTATATGAAAATACAGAGCTTAATTCCAGAACAATTTGCGAAAATGCTATGAAAATAACTTCGGATATATGTATATATACAAATTCAAATATTATAATCGAGGAGATTGAAGGTGGAAAATAATAATCTTATAAGTAACAATAATGAAAATATAGAGAAAAAAGTTGATTTAGATAATCTTACTCCTTCTGAAATAGTTAAAATGCTTGATAAATATATTATAGGTCAGGATAAGGCAAAAAAAGCAGTCGCCATTGCCCTTAGAAACAGAAGCAGAAGGAAGAAACTTCCTAAGGATATTAGAGATGAGATTATTCCTAAAAATATTATTTTAATAGGACCAACAGGCGTAGGTAAAACAGAAATTGCTCGAAGAATTGCCCAGCTTACAGGTGCTCCTTTCATTAAGGTAGAAGCAACAAAATATACAGAGATTGGATATGTCGGTCGAAATGTTGAACAAATTATAAGAGATTTAATGTCAAATGCGGTTTCAACAGTCATAAAGGAGCAGATGGAGTTATTTAAAGAAAAGGCAAAGGAAAAGGTTGAATCTATAATATTAAGTAAACTGATGCCATCTGATGATGAACCATATGCGACAGCAGATGGCAAGATTGAAGTAGTTGGACAGGCAGCCAAAAAATCAAGTACAACTTTTGAAAAATTAAAAGAGCTTTATTCTCAGGGTAAATTTGATGATAAAATAATAGAAATAGAGGTTAAGGAACAACAGAACTTTGGAGACATGTTTAATATCCCCGGCATGGAAGATATTGGAGTAGCTATTGGTGGTATATTCCCTCCTTTTGGTCAGAAAAAGAAAAAAAGAAGGGTAAAAGTCTCAGAAGCAAAAAAAATTCTTGAAGAAATAGAACTTGAAAAAATGGTAGATAAAGATTTAGCAGTTGAAATCGCAAAAGACAGAGTCGAAAATATGGGGATTGTTTTTATAGACGAGATAGATAAAATAATAGGTGGTAGAGCTGAAAGTGGTCCAGATGTTTCAAGAGAAGGAGTTCAAAGAGATTTGCTTCCAATAGTAGAAGGTACAACTGTAATGACCCGATATGGACCGGTAAATTCTGACCATATTCTTTTTATTGCAGCAGGTGCTTTTTCCTTCCATAAACCATCAGATTTAATCCCTGAGCTTCAGGGAAGATTCCCAATCAGGGTTGAGCTTAATTCTTTGAATAAAGATGATTTTAGAAGAATTTTAGTAGAACCAAAAAATGCTCTGATAAAACAATACAAGGCTCTTTTACAGACCGAGGATGTTCAGCTTGAATTTTCTGAAGATGCGCTGGATTATATAGCTGAAATATCAAGCGAAGTAAATACAAAGACAGATAATATAGGAGCAAGAAGACTTCATACTATAATGGAACTTGTCCTTGAAGATTTACTTTTCAAGGCAAATGAATATGCAAATCAGAAAATAGTTGTAGATAAAAACTTTATTCAATCAAAAGTCTCAGATGTATTTGAAAAGAAAGATATAATGAAATATATCCTATAGTTTTTAAATTTATTAAATAAAAAAACTTAAATTAAAGATAAATAAAAGGGCTATCCAGAAACTAAAAGAATAGCCCTTTTTTTAAATATAAAGCAAAATTTTAATTAAAATTTCAATTTAAATTAAAAATAAAAATAAAATTAAAATTAAAATAACTTATTTAACTAGTAAAATTATAACTAGAATTCCTAAAGCAATTCTATACCAGCCAAAAATATTAAAACTATGCTTCTGAATAAATCTTATAAAGGCTTTAATCACAATAATGGCGACAATGAATGAAAATAAAAATCCTATTATTAAAAGATAAATCATTTCAGAGGTAAAAGCTATTTTTGCATCTAAAAGAGAGAAGACACCCGCACCTATTATTGTAGGGATTGCAAGAAAAAATGAGAATTCAGCAGCTTCTTCTCGAGATAGCCCAACCAGAAGTCCGCCAATTATAGTAGCGGCAGAGCGAGAAGTTCCAGGTATCATTGCAAGAACCTGAAAAAGTCCAATAAGTAATGCTTTTTTTAGTGTAAGATTTTGAATTGTTTTTGCCTGATTTTCATTACTTTTATTTATATTTATAGAGCTTGTATTATCTATTTTTGATTTTGCTTTATTTAAATAGATTTCTATCAATAAAAGAATTATTCCATATAATATCAAAGTAATACTTACAGTAATTGGATTAAAAAGTTTTTCACCAATGATATCTTTAAATAAATACCCTAAAATAACAGCTGGAATAAAAGCAATAATAATATAAAGCCATAAATTTAGTTTAGCCATATCAAATCTGAACCCTTTGTTAATAGGCCAGAGTTTTTTAAAATAAATCAAAATAACAGCAAGAATTGCACCACTTTGTATGACTACTTCGAAAATATTTGTAAATGCAGTGTTATCGGTAAGTTTCATAACTCTATCAAGTAAAATCAGATGTCCCGTGCTGCTTATTGGTAAAAATTCGGTTAATCCCTCGACAATTCCAAAGATAGCACTTTTAATAAGTGATAAAATCATATCTATCTCCAATTTGAGTTTTCTCTTTCATATCTAATCAAAATTAAATCTAATGTAAATATTTTTTTGCCTTTAGAGTTACTCAAAAAACCATCCAACCAAAAAACTTAAAAACTAAAATAATTTAAGAAAAATTAAATTAATAAAGAAAAATAAACTTTACAAAGACCTTTTTTATAAAATAAGCGAATATTTGTTTAGTTTGTATACTTTTACTGAATTAATAAATTATATTTGATTTTTTTGATATTTAAATTTATTACTTTAATAAATAAAATAATTTCTATTATTTGTATTTCAGAATTTAATTTTTATTTATCCAGCTATTTCTAATTATTTTTATTTAGTAAAAAATTTATGAAATAATGTAAAGTTGATGGATTTACAATATGTAATAAAATTAAAACTGAATTGAAAAAAAATAAAAACATGAATATAAAAATAAATAAAATTCAAGTAAAAAAGGAGAAATAAAAGATGGAAAAAATTAAAAAGGCAGTATTATTATTAATTCTTATCAGTTATCTTCTGTTAAATGTATCTATCTATGGACAGCAAGAAGTAATAACCTGGGAGAAAAAATTTGGTGGGAGTAGTATAGATAAAGCATATTGTGCCCAGCAGACAAATGATGCAGGATATATTATAGCGGGATATTCATGGTCAGAAGATATACCTGGATTAAAAAATAATGGAAGAACTGATTATTACATAATAAAGCTAGATACAAAGGGTAATATACAGTGGCAAAAGTTGTATGGTGGTAATGATTATGATTGTGCAAGGTCCATTCAACAAACAAATGATGGAGGATATATTATTGTAGGAGATTCTAATTCTGAAAATATACCTAGATTAAAAAATCATGGATCAAAAGACTTTTATATAATAAAGCTAGATTCAAAAGGTAATATACAGTGGCAGAAGATGTATGGTGGAATTGGTGAAGATTATGCATATTGTGTCCAGCAGACAAATGATGCAGGATATATTATAGCGGGATATTCATGGTCTGAAGACATACGTGGATTAAAAAACCATGGAAGAACTGATTATTACATAATAAAGCTGGATTCAAAGGGTAACATAAAGTGGCAGAAGATGTATGGTGGAAGTGGTGGTGATTATGCATATTGTGTGCAGCAAACAACAGATGGAGGATATATTGTTGCGGGATATTCATTGTCAGAAGATATATCTAGATTAAAAAGTCATGGAAGAACTGATTATTACATAATAAAGCTAGATTCAAAGGGTAACATAAAGTGGCAGAAGATGTATGGTGGAAGTGGTGATGATTGGGTATATTCAATCCAACAAACAAAAGATCAAGGATATATTGTAGCAGGATATTCATATTCAACAGATATATCGGGAGTAAAAAATTATGGAAGAACTGATTATTACATAATAAAGCTAGATTCAAAGGGTAACATACAGTGGCAGAAGATGTATGGTGGAATTTGCGATGATTGCGCATATTCAATCCAACAAACAAATGATGGAGGATATATTATTGTAGGAGATTCTAATTCTGAAAATATACCTAGATTAAAAAATCATGGATCAAAAGACTTTTATATAATAAAGCTAGATTCAAAAGGTAATATACAGTGGCAGAAGATGTATGGTGGAATTTGCGATGATTGCGCATATTCAATCCAACAAACAAATGATGGAGGATATATTGTTGTGGGAGAAGCCAATGAACCTGTTTCCACGGAAGGTGAATATGAAGAACCCTGGAGTGATATATTAATTCTCAAACTGGATGTTAATGGGAACTTGGGGAAATAGAAAAGATTTAAGAAATATAAGGCGGGGGGAATCCCGCCTTTTTTGTTATATTCTGTTATATAATATATAAACAGATATATTGGGGTGGGTTGGTAGGGGTGGCTCTAAAGGCGAAAGAATTAAGATACAACATGGAGGCTTGACAAAGCAGGTAATAGATAGTATAACAATAGTATCAATCGTATTTAATAACAAATAATAAAAGGAGATAAAAATATGCAAAAAGGTAAAAAAACACTAATTTTTATAATTCTATTAGTATTAACAGTATTTTTAACATTATCTGAGATGCCCCCTTTTTCTGGACAAAAAGAAGTGAATAATATTATAAAATATAT
>CAYVTU010000010.1:75809-103689 GCA_964454835.1 uncultured Brachyspira sp. | reverse complement strand
AACTTTCAATTTTTGTTTTAGGTGCAAAGTTTCATTTTTTGCTACGCAATTTAAAAAGTTTTTCTTGACATATTTTAAAAACTCCAATTATTTATAGAGCAGATGAATTTGATTTTACCTATTTTAATAGTAATATCTGGCCCTTCGGGTGCAGGAAAATCAACTTTAAGAAGTAAACTTTTGCAAAATCATCCCGAATTAACTTATTCAATATCTTATACTACCAGGAAACCAAGACCAAATGAAAAAGATGGGGTCGATTATTTTTTTGTTAGTGTCGATGAATTTAAAAAACTAATATATGAAGATGATTTTATTGAATATGCAATAGTATATGGGAATTATTACGGGACAAGCAAAAGCCAGGTTGAAAAGGTAATAGAGTCTGGTAAACCAATAATTCTAGAAGTCGATGTTCAGGGTGCTGAAAATATTATAAAAAAATATCCCGATTGTTGTTCAATATTTATAGCTCCTCCTTCTATTGAAGTTTTGATTAGCAGATTTGATTCAAGGGGAACAGAAAGTCAGCAGGAAAAAGAAAAAAGATTAAATGAAGCTGCAAATGAACTTTTAAAACAGCAGATATTTAAGTATGTTCTTATTAATGATAAACTAGAAGATTCTTACAATAATCTTGAAAATATAATTTATAGTTATCAAAAAGAATATTTTAAATGGAGGAATAATGAAAGATAAATTTCCTATCTATGAAATTATAAATTACAAAGGCAATAGATATGAACTTGTAAGAGCCTGCTCAATGCGTGCATTTCATCTTGTCTTGAAGAAGAAGGAAGAAAACAAAGATAGAGAACAAAATATGATTTCTTCAAATAAATACAATACGAAAAAAGACACAAAAGTTCAGATAACTGCCATGTCTGATGTTTTAAGAAATAAAGTTAAGTTTTTTAATTTAGATAAGGAAAAAAACTAATAAGTTATTAAAAAATCATTTAAGATAAACAGGTGATTCAAAAGATAATTTATATTGTTGGTCCAACTGCCTCTGGAAAAACAAATATTTCAAATAGCTTATCAACTTATTTCAATATACCGATTCTTTCAATGGATTCTATGCAAATTTATAAAGAGTTAAATATTGGGACATCCAAACCATCTAAAGAAGAATTAAAAAAAATCAATTATTTTGGGATTAATGTAGTTGATCCAGATGTTCACTACAGCACCGCTGATTATATTAAATATGCTCATAACACTATTTCAACATTAAATGATATAGCTATTATTATTACCGGTGGAACTGGTTTATACTATGATGGATTAACTATAGGTTTTTCAAAAATTCCATCAAAAGATGAGACAATTAGAAAAAAGTTATATGATTCATACTATCAAAATGGGATTGAACAGCTTTTTGAAAAACTAAAAAATTTAGATTATGAATACTCGCAAAAAATTTCGAAAAATGATGTTAAAAGAATAATAAGAGCACTAGAGGTGTGCGAGATAACAGGTAAACCATTTTCATCATTCCACAATGAAAAAGATATTGGACCATTGAGGCAAAGTTGCTTAAAATTTGGACTTATATTACCGAGGAAAAAACTTTATAAAAGAATTGATGAAAGAGTTGATTTAATGTTTGAAAATGGATTTTTAGAAGAAGCCAGAAAAATCTATGATAAATATAGTCAATATGATCTACCATCTCTTAAAGCAATGGGATATTCTGATTTATTTGAATATTTTGAAGGGAAAGCTGATTTAAATGAAGTAATAGATAGAATTAAAAGAAAAACAAGAAATTATGCCAAAAGACAGCTTACATGGTTCAAAAAAGATAAAGAAATAACCTGGTTATATTTACTTGATGAAGTTGAGCTTGAAGTTGCAAAAAATATTAGACTTGATAATTTTGAATCGAAAAGAAGTAGTAGAAAAAAAAACAGACATTTCTATAATGAACTTGATACCGAGATTTTAGAGTTTATCTCTTCTGTTAAAAAATATGATTTTATAGATAAAAACAAAGTTGTAGAATATCTTAAATATAAATTGCAGGAATTTATTGAGGAAAAAAGAGTTGAATGAATTGAATCTTGAAAAATTATCTGACAAAAAATACTTCGATTCATTAAGTATAAAAGAATTAAATGAATATGCTAGTCTGATAAGAGAATATCTAATAGAAATATGCAGTAAAAAAAGCACTCATCTTGCATCTAATCTTGGCACAGTAGAGATTTTTCTTGCTTTAAACAGGGTTTTTGATTTTGATAAGGATTATTTTACATTCGATGTTGGACATCAGATATATACTTATAAAATATTGACAAAAAGGCTAGGTAGGTTTCCTACATTAAGAGAATTTCAGGGTTTGAGTGGATTTCCAGATCCAGAAGAATCAAGCTATGATCTATTTAAAGTCGGTCATGTAGGATGTGGACTACCTCTTGCACTAGGTTTAAGTGCTGCTGGCATTAGTGAAACTACATTGGATGAAAAAGAAAGTGAAGAGAAAAAAGATGAAGCAAAGGGTAAAAGCAAATATAAAAGACAGATAGTTACTCTTTTAGGAGACGGGGCATTAACAAATGGCGCGATGCTTGAAGCATTGAGTTTTATATCAAATAGAAAAAATGGTAAGATAATCATAATACTAAATGACAATGGCATGTCAATATCCCGAACAGTCCCATCTATAACTAAAAAGCTATCTTTATTTGCTACAAAATTAAATATCAGAGGAAGTTTAGAACAACAACTTAAAAGAAAGGGACATTCGGTTTTTATTGAAAGTCTTATGAAATTCTTCCGTTCTTTAAAAAATCTGATTTTGCCAAGACAAATTTTTGAAGATTTCGGGATAAGATATATTGGCCCTATCGATGGACATAATATAAAAGAACTTGTCGATTATTTTACTTTTGCTAAAAACTTCCCACAAACAATTCTAGTTCATGTGAAAACTACTAAGGGAAAGGGTTTTGCTCCAGCAGAAAACAACCCGGAGCTTTTTCATTCTGCACCACCTTTTGACCCTGTTAGTGGTGAAATCAAACAAGCGAGCAACTCTTTTACAAATGTTTTTGGCCAATTAATCTATGAAAAAGCCAAGATAAATAATAAAATTTTTGCAATCACCGCTGCCATGAAAACTGGTTGTGGTCTTGATAAATTTGAACAGGAATTTTCAGATAGATTCATAGATGTTGGCATTGCAGAAAGCCTTGCTGTTTCTATGGCAGCAGGTCTTGCAAAAGCTGGAAAATTTCCTGTTGTAGCAATGTACTCAATTTTTCTGCAAAGAGCAACAGCTCAAGTTTACCATGATGTTGTGCTGAATCATCTTCCAGTTTTTTTCGCAATAGATAGAGCGGGACTGGTCGGTATAGATGGTCCTACCCATCATGGAATATATACTTATCCATTTCTATACTCTCTTCCCGATATTTATCTTTTCAATTGTGGCTTTGTTGAAGACATGCAAGATGCTTTTTCTTTACTTGGAAATATCGATTTACCCGTATTTATGCAATATCCAAAGGATACTGCTAAATCATTTAATGATGAAATCAAAGATTTAGAAAAGCAACTAAATATAAGAATAGATGCAAGGTATATTCCATCTGGAATAAGCAGTATATATCTTAATTGTAATACAGATATTAATTTAATTTGCAATACAGATAATAATATAGTTAAAGGAGATAAAAAAATAGCTGTTGTATCTGTTGGTAGCTCTTTTTCTATATGTAAAGATGCTTTTATGGAAGTTTATAATGAGAAAATAAAACAAAATAATGCCAATAATATCTTCGATTTTTATTATATAAGCAAAATTAAGCCATTTGATGAAGAAAATGCAAAAAATTTAATAAATAAATATGATGATATAATAATTGTCGATGAAGCTCCTTTTTCCTATATTTTTGAAATATTTTCAAAAATTTCTTCTTCATTAAAAATATCAAAATCTAAAATATCAAATTTGAAAGATTCAAATATTAAAAATTCAAACATACATTTATTTTCCTTACCAGATGTTATAATTCCTCATGGTACAAGAGCTCAGTTATTTGAATATATCGGTTTTTCAAAAAAACAGCTTGTGAATTTGATAAATGAAATAAATGAAAAATAATGATAAAAACAAATAAATAAATAAACAAATAAGAAAATAAAAAAATTACAAATGCTTATTATATGAAAATTCTAATAAAACATGAAAATATTATTTAGATAGGAGTAATGGTGATTTTTCATAATATATATGATTTATCTGATAATAAGGTTTTTAATCTCGAATCTGAACTTAATAAAATTGGTGTTAGTTCAGATGTTGTTGACTATATGAGTAAAAAGTTCACCTTTAAAAGATACTATATTAAAAATCTTGATTTTAGGGCTGCAAATATCCTGAAGCAGGAAGCCTTATCATGCAAATCAGATGCTGCAATTTCATATAAAACATATACTATGAATCCTGAAAAGACTGATGTTTTACTATGTGGTAGCAATATTCAGCTTGGTAAAATCGCAGAAAAATTATTAAAACAACCTTTCAAACTTAAAGAGCTTGGAAATGATCTTAAAATCCTGCTGGAAGAAGGTGATTTTAAGCCTTTTTCTATAGGAAAACTAAATATTTCTCCCTCAAATAAAGCATATATTATGGGTATTATTAATATTACTCCCGATTCCTTTTATAGCGGTTCGAGAGTTGAATACAATTCACTTGAAAAAGTAGTACTGGATATGATTGAAAACAAGGTTGATATAATAGATATAGGAGGAGAATCGACCCGACCTTCGAGTGAACCTATTTCAGAAGAAGAAGAAATAAGAAGAGTTATTCCCGCAATAGAATTAATAAGAAAGATTACAGATATTCCTATTTCTATAGATACTTATAAATCGAAGGTTGCAAAGCTTGCTATTGAAAAAGGTGCTGATCTTGTAAATGATATTTCTGCCTTAACCATGGACGAAAACATGGTAAAGGTTGTCAGTGAAAGTGGCAAACCAGTAGTTTTGATGCATATGAAAGGGAAACCTAAAAATATGCAAATAAATCCTTTTTATGAGGATTTGATTGATGAAGTTTATCAATTTTTTAAAACAAGAATAAAATATTGTATTGAAAATAATATAGATGAGAATAAGATTATTATAGACCCTGGAATTGGTTTTGGTAAAAGATATGAAGATAATCTTATTCTAACAAAGTATCTTAGGGTTTTTAAAACACTTAAAAAACCTATTATGTATGCTGCATCAAGAAAAAGCTTCATAGGTATGGCTTTAAGTAAAACTGATGAACCAATAAAACCGGAGGAAAGACTCTTCGGTTCTCTGGCTTCTCATCTAATTGCAACTGATTCTGCAACAATTCTAAGGATCCATGATTATAAAGAAACTATGCAGATGGAAATTTTAAGACAGAAAATATATGGAGTCAACAGAGCTTGAGCGTTTTGAAAATTATTGAAATAATTTTACGAAATTATCTTATACCATTATTAGATATAGTTACAATGACTTTTGTCATATTTTATATATATCTTTTTATTCAGAAGACAAAAGCTGTTGACCTGGCGAAGGGTCTTTTTATTATACTTATAGTTTTTTTTGTAATGGAACTGATAGGATTTCCGGTAATATCCTGGCTTTTTGAAAAGTTGCTTTATAATATTCTTCTTTTAATAATAATTTTATTTTCTCCTGAAATAAGAGTTATTTTGATGAATGTCGGAAAAGATACTTCTAAGATTCTGACATCTCAAAAAGATGAAGATTCTCTTCAAAGAATTATATCCAGTATTATTAAACTTTCTCAAAGAAAAGATGGTGCTATTTTTGTCTTTTCAAGGCAGGAAAACCTTTTTGACATCATATCTTCTTATGTCATGTGGGATGCTGAAGTTTCAGAAGATGTTATAATGTTCTTATTTGATAAAAGATCTATTTTTCATGATGGAGCAATAATTATAGATAAAAATTTCAGGATAAAGGCTGTTGCAGCCATTTTGCCATTGACAGATTCTCCACCCGATTCACATATCTTAGAAAAGCATATAGGAACAAGACATAGAGCGGGACTTGGAATTTCTGAAAAATCAGACGCTATTGCCATTGTTGTATCGGAAGAAACGGGGCATATATCGATATTTGATGATGGTAAACCTTATATGAATATACCTTCTCAAAATTTGAAGGCAACTCTTGTAGAGCATCTATACAGAGAAAAAGAGGAGGAAACCGAAGATGATATTATTGAAGAAGAGACAAAGGAATAGAAAAAAATTAGGTTTGAAAATGAAAAAATTTAAGTTTAGAAGAATAAATATATAATAATTAAGATGGAATAATTAGAATAGAATAATTAAGGTACAATAATTAAAATGAAATAATAAGTAAAGATAAACAAAAAGAATAAAAACAATGAAGAAATAAAAAAATGAAAAAAAAACAATAGATAGATAATTATAATAAGGTATCACAATGTCTTTATTTAAAAACTGGAAATTGAAAGAATTTTTTTCTCAGGTTTTTTTAGATATAAAGGAGCATCCATTTCCTTTCTTAATTTCTTTACTTCTTTCTATTATGTTATTTTATTATATTACCAACATAGGAATACAAAGCCTTTTAACAGTTGGAGATCTGCAATATAAGTTGAATTCAAACGATTTATTTATTATAAATAAAGAAAAAATAAAGGTCAAAATAACTTTTAGGGGTAAACCAGATGATCTTAAACTTGTTAATGAAGATATAATAAAAACTTATATTAACATAGATGCCACAAAACCAGGAGATTATGTATACAAAGTAATTGTCGATAAGGCTTATCTTCCTGAAAACATAAAAATAGTTAAAATTGAACCTTCTACAGTAAAAGTAACTCTAGATAAGACTTTTAGAAAAAGGGTAAAACTTGAACCTAAAATCACAGGAAAATGCGAAACTGGTTTTACTGTATCCTCCGTAACAATTTCAAAATCACCATATATTATAGTAGAGGGACCTTATTCTATTCTTTCAAAGATAGATTCGATTAAAACTTCAGAAATATCGGTGGATGGGCTTAATTTTTCTTTTGTTGCCCCTGTAAAACTTGAAAATGAACTTTTAAAAATAGTGTCTCCTCTTGATTTACAAATAATAATAGATATTAGACCTATAAGTATAATGAAAACAATCAAGGATATACCTATACTTCTTTCGAATAAAAATAGTAAATTTTCGTACAATCTTTCAATAAATAAGTTTGAAGCTAATTTACTTTTAACAGAAGATATTCAAAATAAGATATCTTCATCAGATTTAATATTTATCATTGATTGTACCTATTTTTCATCAGCTGGAACATATACAATAAAAATAATACCTCAAACAAATTTAAATATAAATATTTTAAATACAAATCCAGAATTTGTTCAACTTACGATAAGTTTGATAGACGCAGGGGAATAAAATTGAAATAATTTCTATAATATTAAATGTAAATAATTAAGTTTTTACTTGGAAAAAGGAGGAGTAAATTGAATAAAATAATGCCTCTTCGGTTGGGAGTAAATATTGATCATTTTGCAACCTTACGAAATGCAAGAAAAGAAGGATTTCCATCTATTTCACAGGCAGCAACAGTTGCCATTGATTCTGGGGCAGATATGGTAGTTTGTCATTTAAGAGAAGATAGAAGACATATAAATGATGAAGATCTATCTATTTTAAGAAAGATTGTTACAAAAGATTTAGATTTAGAAATGGCACTTCGAGAAGATGT
This sequence comes from uncultured Brachyspira sp., assembly GCA_964454835.1. Taxonomy (GTDB): domain Bacteria; phylum Spirochaetota; class JAAYUW01; order JAAYUW01; family JAAYUW01; genus Exilispira. The sequence continues at coordinate 95,930 of CAYVTU010000010.1, read as the reverse complement.
GATAAAGATATCATTCGATATAAAGCCCGATAAGGTTACCATTGTTCCAGAAAGAAGAGAAGAAGTAACCACAGAAGGCGGATTAGATTTATCTAAAAATTTTAAACAACTTAATGATCTTGTAAAGGAATATAAAAAAGCAGGAATTGAAGTATTCTTATTCATCGAGCCAGATTTGGAAACTATAGAACAGGCAGCGAAACTTGGAGTAGATGGAATAGAACTTCATACAGGGAAATATAGTAGAGCAAGGGGTAAAGATATTATTCATGAATATAAAAGAATAAAGATTGCCAGTGAAAAAGGTAAAGATATGGGGCTTTTAGTTGCAGCAGGACATGGACTTGACTATCAAAATACACCATTAATAGCAACGATACCAGAGATATTCGAGCTTAATATAGGTTTTTCAATTATAAGCCACTCTCTATTTGCAGGATTTGAAAATGCAATAAAACAGATGAAGCAACTTATGATGTTAAATAGAAATTGCTCTTGACATAAAAATATTTAATGGCAATTATTTTGTTGCTCCTTTTTGTTTTAATATATATTATGTTAATAGATGCGGGCTAGTGTAATGGCAGCACGACAGACTCTGGCTCTGTTTGTGAGGGTTCAAATCCTTCGCCCGCAGTTTTTAACGAAGGCTGTCTTAAAATCAATGAGGCAGTCTCTTTTTTTTTATATTTCTAGCAAATTTCCTATCAACATCTTCTTTGTTTGGTTGAATAAATCAAAATTTGTATTATTTATACTTATATTGTTTTTAATATTATATTAAGGAAAAATTATGAAAAGTAAGAAAATCACTATTGTATTTTTTGCCATATTAATAATTACTGCTTTCATATTTATGTCAGGCTGTCCTGTTGAACCAATAATAAATCATGATTCGACCTGGCTGGTCTTAGTTTATCTTGATGGAGATAATAATCTTGAAAGTGCTGCGGTAGAAGATTTTAACGAGATGGAATCTGCACTATATAAACAAACCAATAGTGGACTAAATATCCTGGCATTATTCGATAGAACTTCTGGATATGATTCGACTAACGGTGATTGGACCGGGACAAGATTATATTATGTACAACCAGATAATGATTCAAATGATATAAACTCTACTCTACTGAAAGACTATGGTGAACTTGATATGGGAAATCCGACGACTTTAAGTAATTTTATTACTTATGCGAAACAGAATTTCACATATCAACATCTGATGTTAATATTATGGAATCATGGCGGAGGAGCAAAAGCGAAATCAATTACAACAACCATTTCAAGTAATGTAGAAAAAGAAGTTTGCTGGGATGATACAAGTGGTGGTTCCTGTTTATATCTTGATGAGCTTCAAACAGCTTTGGCTTCTCAATTTTCTTCTTCAAATAAACTAGATATCTTAGGCTTTGATGCATGTCTTATGGCAACAGTTGAAGTTGCTTATGAATTTAGAGATCTTGCTTCATATATGGTAGGATCGATGCACACCGAGCAGGGGGATGGTTGGGATTATGAAAGTCTCTTTTATGGTGGTACAGCAAATTGTCCTTTACTTGATCCAACCAGTATTACTGCTGAGCAATTAGCAATAAGAGCAGTTAAAAGTTATAGAGATTTTATTGAAACATACTTTTCAACTTCTGCTGAAACAATGTCAGCAGTTGATTTGTCTAAAATTGAAGATGTAAAGACAGCTTGCTGGAATTTGGCTTCTCTTCTTGATGATGATCCAGCATACAAAACAATATATGAAACTATTTTAGATGATGAAGCAGCTGTCAATTTTTGGACAGATCTTGAAAATTCACTAAACTTTCCATACATAGATTTATATGATTTTATGGATGCAATTATTTCATACTATTCAAGTTATGCTGATATTGTTTCTTCTGCCCAGACTGTTCAAGCTGCTATGCAATCTGCTATTTTATATGCATACTCAGATGATGGTTATACTGGCGAAACTTACTATTTTGGAGATGGTGCAAGTGTAGGTAGAGGGCTTTCTATTTTTGTTACAAGAGGACATGAACTATGGGAAGGTAATTCTGCTTATGCCCGTCAATTGTGGTATACAAGTGAAGATACAAATGCATGGTCGTCTGGCGGTTATTATTATGGGAAAATAGACTTCGCATACTCTGACGCAGATGGTACAGTCGAAACCTGGCGTGAGCTTTTTGAGTACTGGTATGATCCATCAAATTTATATACACCATCTAGTTACTGATTTAATAAATATTTTTTCCTTTTAAACTAATAAAAGCAAAAATAAGAGATTGTCTCAAAACTTACGAGGCAATCTCTTTTTTTGTTAAAGACAATAAACATAATTGCGAATTAAAAAATATGAATCTTTTATTTTGGTTATTGTTGCCAAAAATATTTATTAATCTATATTAATGTAAATGTAATAAATATTTAGAAATAAGTTGAAGGAGTTAAAAGAATGAATAAAACTTTTTCAAATGATTTTCCAAATTATTTAGTCATATCTTTTATTGTTTTTATTTCCTTTATAATTGTTAAGCTGATTTGTGAAGAAAAAATAAAAAGAAAATCTTTATTTAATATTTCCTTTATCTTTGTTTTAGCAGCAATTTTGATTGATGTAATAATTAAAGTATTTTTATTATTCTTTATTTTTAGCTTTAATTATGCAAACAATTTTTCATTTGATGAAATTATGACAGGGGGAATTATTTTCTATTTCTTACAATCTACTCCTTTGGTTTTTATAATTTTCAGTGCTATTGGCTTAATAATTTCTGTTGATTTTTTTAGGTCAAAAAATTAGAAATTTTAAATAAATTTATAATAATGAATTTTTGTATAAAGTTAAATTTAAATAAAAAATTTATATATTTTTATATGGAGGTATAAAATGCTTATTTCAACAACACCAAATCTTGAAGGAAAGACTATTAAATCTTATTTAGGTATAGTAAGTGGAGAAGCTATACTTGGTGCAAATATATTCCGAGACTTTTTTGCAAATATCACAGATATTATTGGTGGTCGTGCTTCTTCTTATGAATCTGAACTTAGAAAAGCAAAGGAAATTGCATTGAATGAGATGATGCAGGAGGCACAATATTTAGGAGCAAATGCAGTTGTTGGAGTTGATCTTGATTATGAAACAATTGGCCAAAGCATGCTTATGGTTAGTGCAAGTGGAACTGCTGTAATCTATGAAGATTAAGCAAACAAAAATATTATAAAAATTAAACAAATTATTTATCTTATTACGCGATTTATGTTAATAAAACTGTATATTTTTTTGTTATCTTTTATTTTGAATAAAATTGGTTTTAAGAAAATCCTATTTTTAAGTCTTGAAAAGCCACCGAGAAATTCGAAAATTTTTGGCAAAACAAAATCAAGCAAAAGAATTTTAGTAGATAAAATAAATGTATCAGGTTATTGGATTTATACTTTTATTAAAAAACAAAATAAACCCAAAAAAGAACCTGATAAACATATTATTTTCTTTCATGGTGGTGGATATGTTTTCGATGCTGTCAGAGGTCATAAAAAATTAATATTTGATTTAATTAAATTATTAAATATAAATATTTCTTTTTTCGATTATCCATTAGCACCTGAAAATACGTATCATCAGACTTTTGATATGATTACACGGGGGTATTTCGAGTTATGTGAAAAATATCCTGATGACCAGTTTATATTTATGGGGGATTCAGCAGGTGGAGGTCTTACCTTGGCTTTCCTACAGAGTTTGGTTCAAGCAAAGTATTCAAAAAATATTTTGTTCAATAATCTAGGTGAGAAAATTGGTAATATTCAAATCAAAATCCCTCAAAAATCAATTCTTCTTTCACCCTGGATTGATCTTTCTTTATCTAACCCTAAAATAAAGGAGTTCGAGGAAAAAGACCCATTTTTAAGTTATGATATTTTGAAAAAATCGGCGATGCTTTATTCGGGGTTAAAAGAATTTTCAAAAAATGAACTTCAAAATCCCCTGCTTTCTCCTCTTTTTGGAGATCTGAATAATCTTGGTAAAATACTTGTATTTACTGGAACAAATGAAATCCTTTATCCCGATTGCTTGATTTTAGAACAAAAAGCAAAAACTGCCCAAAATACATCGATAAAATTAATCATTGAAGAAGATTTTATCCATGATTGGCTTGTTTTCCCTTTTCCTAAAAAAGCAAAAACATATATGCAGATAAAAGAGTTTATTCTTGAAGATTGATTTTAATATTTTTAAAACTGCTGAGTGGGTGGTGGGGCGGTCTGTGGCAAAAGGTAAAAAATGATTTTGATTTATGGCAAATTTTCATTAGAATTATAGAAAATAGAAATTAGGAAGTTGATATGAATATATATCATTTCGACTCACTTGAAGATATTTCAGGAGAAAATGGTAAAAAAGACGGATATAAGGCGGTAAAGGTCAAGACTTCATTTGGTCCCGAGGTTGCAAAAGTGCAGATCGAGCCTTGGGGTATGGTTTCGCCTCATAAAGCAGATGTTGATGTTATGTTTTATATTGTAAAGGGCAGTATTGAAGTGATGGTTGATGAGCAGAAAGTGATTTTGCATGAAAATGATTGTCTTGAAGTTCCTAAAAACACTACAAGAAGCTCGGTAAATAATCATGATATTAAAGCAGAGTTTTTAATTTTCAGATTGATTAAATGATATTTTTTAATCTTTTACATGGACTAATTAATATGCTTGTTGAAATACTTACTGGAAAATATAATTGAATTAAAAAAAGTTATTAAGTAAATTATTTATGATTAAAAATAAAAAGGAAATTGAAAAATTTTTATGAATCCTTTGAATAGATTTTTCATAATTTCGGTCGCTATAATTTACACGGTTTATACTATAATACTTGTTAGAGTTAAAAGGATGGCTTCAAAAAGAGCAAAACTTTCGGGACAGGAAAAAGATATCAATCCTTATGCAAAGACAGATAGCATAATTTTGGAAAGTCTAATTTTTATAGAGGTCGTTTTCCTTTTCCTTTATATTTTTAAGATAGATTTTATTTTTTATTTTAATATCACCTTACCACTTATTGTAAGAACTTTGGCTTTGTTTATCAGTATTTGCGGAGTTTTTATTATAGGATGGGCAAGTTTTACATTAGATGGAGAATTTTCTGAGACAATCGAGTTAAAACAGGGGCATAGACTTATTAAAACAGGACCTTATAGATACATAAGACATCCAATATATGCAGGTTTTATATTACTTCATATAGGTGTTACAATTGCTCTTGCCAATATCTTGATATTTTTTGTTTATAATGGTGGATTGTTTTTATTACTTACCGAAAGGATACCGAAAGAAGAGAAGGTTTTACATGCATATTTTGGAAAAGAATGGGAAGAGTATTATAATAATACAAGAAGATTTGTACCAAGGAAAAATAAAAAATTATTATGAGAATAACTAAAGAAGAAAAAGAAATAATTATTTCGACAATAAGAAAATATTTTGGCAATGACTCTAATATTTATTTATTTGGCTCAAGAATTAATGATACTAAAAAAGGAGGAGATATAGATTTATATGTAGAATCAAACCTACCTATAAAAGAACTTATTAAAGCAAAAGTAAAAGTACTTGTTGAATTAGAAGATAAACTTGGAGAAAGGAAAATTGATATTGTTATTAAAAATAAAGAGATTGAGGAAGAACTTATTCATAGAATTGCTAAAAAAGAAGGTATAAAACTATGAATGAAATATTAATAAACATCTTAAAAGAATGTGAATATCATAAAGAGATGATTGAATGGGATCTTCAAAACTTAAAAAAAATATTTCCATTAAGTAAAAATAGATTTGAAAACATGAATTTAGAAGAAAAATCAATTCTTGATTCATTAATCTTTAGGTTTGCTAAACTTCAGGATACAATTTCTCAAAAATTATTTAAAACAATATTGTTATTGTTAGAGGAAGATGTAGAGACTCTTGCTTTTATAGATGTGTTAAATAAACTTGAAAAACTTAGAATAATTGAAGATGTTGAGCAATGGAAACAACTAAGAAAAATAAGAAATTTAGTTGTTCATGAATATAATATTAATAGACTTTTATTAGTTGATGAATTAAACCAATTCTATGAATCAGTAAATTTATTGATTGATATTTATGAAAAATTAAAAAAATATATTTATAAAAGATTTGAAAATTAATAAAAAAAAGGGACTGTCTTATAAAATTTGCTGACAGCCCCTTTTTTCTTTTCAAGTATTATCGAAGGCAGAGATATCTAAAAATCCATGTCCAGAAAGGTTAAAAAGAATATTTATTTTTTCATTCTTTTGTTTTGCTTTTATTGCCTGATATATAACTTCTGCTATTGCATGAGAAGATTCAGGTGCAGGCAATATTCCTTCTGTTTTCAAAAAGAGTTTTGCTGCTTCAAATACTTTATCCTGTGGATATGCTTTAGCTTCAATAAACCCTTTTTTTACAAGATGACTTACAAGAGGTGCCATTCCATGATATCGAAGACCTCCTGCATGAATTGGAGGAGGGATAAAATCTTTTCCAAGGGTATGCATATAAAGTAGTGGAGTAAGCCCAGCACTATCACCATTGTCATATACAAGGTTTCCTTTTGTAATAGACGAACAGGAATCTGGCTCTACTGCGATGAATTTTATATTTGCATTTTTCGTTATGACTTTTTCGATAAATGGAAAACTTATACCTGCAAAGTTTGAACCACCTCCAACACAACCTATGACTATATCGGGTATTACTCCAAGTTCATCAAGTTACGAAATAGCTTCAAGACCTATTATTGACTGATGAACTAAGACAGAATCAAGAACTGAACCAAGCGAATATTTGATATCCTGATTTTTTAGTGCCATCTCTACTGCTTCAGAAATTGCAATACCAAGACTTCCAGGGTGGTTTGGGTTTTCATCATAGTATTTTTTGCCACTATCTGTTTCTTTACTTGGACTTTCTGTGACCTGCCCGCCAAAGAGGTTTATCAGGATTTTTCTACCAGGTTTTTGTCTATATGATGCTCTTACCATAAATACTTTTGTCTTAACTCCAAAAATAGAATTTGCATAAGATAAAGCTGAGCCCCATTGACCCGCGCCTGTTTCAGTTGTTAGTGTGGATACCCCATCTTTTTTTGCAAAATAAGCCTGCATTAACGCTGTATTTGTCTTATGACTTCCAGCAGGGCTTACACCCTCATATTTATAAAAAATATTTGCGGGAGTATCAAGATATTCTTTTAGTTTTGACGCAAAAATTAGTGGAGTTGGCCTGTAAATAGAGTAAATATCAAGTACTTCCTGAGGAATTGCGATATATTTTTCAGTCGAAATCTCCTGTTTTATAAAACTTTTAGGAAAAATTGCTTCAAGGTCTTTGGCTTTTAATTGTTGCTTAGTTGCAGGATGAAGTGGTGGTGGTGGAAGTTGATCAAGGTCAGCCTTTATATTGTAAAATTTATCTGAAAGATGTTTTATATTTTTTGATTTATCTCTTAACATATAATTCTCCTTAATTTTTATGATGCAATATGATGCAATTGAAATTTTATCATAGCTGAAATATAGCAAATTGAAGACAACTAATGAAAATAAGATTAATAGATTTTTTTATGAAGATGTTTGGGCGGTCTAACCCGCCCACCAATTAAAAGAACACCAACAAATAAGGAGATTGAAAATGAAAAAAAGGAAAGTTGATTTTATGAAAAAAAATTTTGAAATATTTAAATAAAATATTGTCAATTTTTGTTTTAATATATAAGCACAGCTTATAAAAAAATAGTCAAATATTGCAAAAAAATTTAGCCTGCCCGACATTTAACATCTAATATTTTGTTTTTACTAAATGTCAAGAAAAATTAATGTTAATAAAAAATAAAAAATAAAAAATTATATCTCTAATTCTATTGCTATTCTACTGATTATTAATTTTGCTATTTATAATAATTACAATGCTTTTCAAACTATTGACAAAAATCCAATTTTTATGATAATTATAAGTTGAATTTGAATAAAACAGATATAATATCAAGAAATTTTAAATTCTAATTATTAGTATTATAAAGATAAAGAGGTGAATTTTATGAGTCAACTTGAAAGAATACGTTATATAGATGAAGCAATAAGAAAAAATGGTGGTATTAAACTTAACCAAGTTTCGGAAATTTTTGAAATATCTGAAAGACAGATTAAAAGAGATATCGAATATATGAGAAATAGGCTTGATGCGCCTATTTTATACTCTAAAAAATATAAATATTATCATTATGAACGACCTTATTCAGATCTTGAAGCTATGAATGAAAAGGCTCTTTTGACCATTGTCTTTTTTAAAAATATTGTCAAAACTTCGAAATATCTTCCATGTTTTTCTGAAAAGATTAAAAATATGATACTAGAAAATCTTCCATCAAAATGGAAGAATATTGCTGAAAACTTTATTTTATATGAAAATATTGAATATGAAGAGATTAATCTTGAATACTTAAAAATCCTTGTTGAAAGCCAGATAGAAAATAAAATTATTGAGATTGATTACGAAGATGTCAATAATAAAAAGACAAAAAGAGAAATTATTGCTAAAAAACTTATAAATTATACAGGGAAATGGTATTTAATAGCTTTCGATATTGATAATAAAGAGCTAAGAAATTTTTTAGTAGCAAGAATCAGCAAAATTAGTTTATCAAATAAAACTTTGTTTGAATTTAATAAATATGATAATATAGAAGAAAAAGATTTAGAAAAGTTTATTAAAAGTGGTTTTGGTATATTTAAAGGGAAAAGTACTCAAATAGTTAAAATTCATTTTTATAAAACAGCAGCAAATATCGTTTCAAAACAGATATGGCATAATGAACAGAAAATAACCCAATTATATGACGAAAAAAAGGGTAATTATATAGAACTGGAATTTCCTTTCGCCAGCCCAGAAGAGCTTATAGGAAAGATTTTACGGTATGGAGATGAAGCCGAGATTATCTATCCAACTTCGCTTCGTAATTTGTGGCTTGAAAAAATAAGAAAGATGTATGATGCTTTTTTAAAAATGAAATGATTTTGTAAGAATTCATAAAATAAAAAATCTAAATATATAAAAAAATTAAAAAAATAAAAATAATTAAAAAAAATTTACAGGGACATTATATGGCATGGTAGTGTGGTAAGTTAAGGGTGAAAAGTTGCCTAAATAGAAAAATGATATTGAAATTAAATAAACCTATTATAAAATATATTTAATAAAGATATTTTATGCAGATAAATATTAAATTTTATAAAAATGATCAAATTGTTTTACCCATTCAATATAATCATATTGTTCAAGCTTTTATATATAATATTATAGACATGAAATTAGCATCGTTTTTGCATAACAATGGATTTGGCGATTCAAGAAAATTTAAGATGTTTACATTTTCAAAATTATATGGTAAATATAATATTAAAACTAAACCTGGTTTTATAATATATGATAAAGAATTAAATCTTACTATTTGTTCTCCTTTTGAAGAATTTTGTAAATCTTTTGTAAATGGAATAATTCAGAAAAAGATATTTTTAGGTGAGAATGAGCTTGAAATTGTAAGTGCTGAAATTAATCCTATTATTATTGAAAAAGATGAAATCCTTTGTAAGACATTATCTCCAATTGTAGCTTATAGTACTTTAATGAAACATGGTGGTTCGAAATATACTATTTATTTTGAGCCAAAAGAAAATGAATTTGAAAAACAGATAAATTTAAATTTGAAGCATAAATATGAAGCTTTTTATAACTATACTGTCAATGATTTTAATATTAAAATAAATCCAATTTCAAAATATAAGCAAAATATAATAAACTACAAAGATTTTATAATTAAAGGTTATAGTGGACTTTTTAAAATTAATGGACCAAAAGAAATATTAAGATTTGCAATAGAAACAGGTTTAGGGTCAAAAAATAGTATGGGGTTCGGTTGTTTAAAGATAATTGATAAAAAAGTTTAAAAAAAGAATAATATTTATTAAGAGGAAAGTAAAATGATAGATGCAATATGTCAGATTGGTAAATTAGTCAGGGGTGATAGATTCTTGAATGATATTGTCTTGGAAGAGGATTTTGACTATATAATTAAGATTAATTTTGATACAGTAAATGAAAAAGTTAAGTTTGAAAAAGAGGATGCTGATTTAGATAAAATAAGAAAGTATTTATGGTTTGGAAATCCAAGTGGGAATAATCCAAAAATATTTTTTACAACATCTAATCTCGAATATGTTATAACTAAAACAATTCCTGATTTTGAAAGTTATATTTCAAATTATGATGAAAGTTCAAACGAAATTAAAAAAAAGATAAGTATAATTAGGGAAAACTTTTTTCTCCTTAAAAAGGAAGGAAATAAAGAGATTTATTATCTTGATTGGAATAAGCTAGATAATTTTATTGAAAAAATGAAAGAATATAATAATTACCAGGATGAAAAAAATAAAATAAAACCAGAAAATTTTATAAAATTTGATTCAAATGATAAAAAATTTTTTGTTAAAAATTATGTTGATGCTATAAAAAAAATTTATAATTTTGATGAAAAAACTGAAAAAGGAAAAAATAAAAAATATCTTTATATCATTTTAATCGATGGAAAAACTTTGTTAGATGATGAAAATTACAAAAATATATTAATATATGAAAATTTAGAAAAATTATTCGATAAAAACGAGAAGAACAAAGATTTTTTAATTAATTCTACATGTGCTTTGTGTGGAAAAGAAAATTACTGTTCAAGCAAAGAATTTCCATTTAAGTTTTATAATATAGACAAGTCGGGTTTTTCATCTAAATTTGATCGTAAATTTATAAAGAATTTTTTAATCTGCAAAGAATGCTATAAAGATACAAAGATTGGTTCTGTTTTTATTAGAAACAGATTAACTTCAAGAATTGGAATATACAACTTTATGATATTACCTTATTTTAACAGCAAACCTTCTTTTGATTTAAAAGCAAAATCTATGAAGATAATGGATATATTTGGTCCTTTATCAAATATAAAATCGATTTCAGATTTTGAGGAAGAACTCAAAGACTATAAAATGTTTGAAGATCCTAATAATTATTTTACTTTTGATTATATTTTTTATAAAGAAAAGCAAGCAAGTTTTAAATTAATTAAAGCTATAAAAGATATAAGTCCTTCAAGATTTAAAACTTTGATTAAAAATATTGAGGAGATTAATAAAAATAATTCTTTGCTTTTTTCTTATTCCATAAAAAAAATATATTATACTTTTTTAGTAAAAACAGGTAAAAATAGTCAGGATACATTTTATATTGATATTTTAGATTCACTTATTCACGGAAAATATATTAATCTTTCTCAAGTATATAAAAATTTTATTGCTATTTATAAAAGAATATACTATGGATCTTTTGCTGGTTATAATTTAAGCAATTATTATAAAGAAGGCAAAAGTAATTCATATTTTTTAAGAAATTTTTTGAATTCAACAGCTTTTTTAATGTTAGTTTATTACTTAAATTGTGGAGAAAGGAGGGATAAAAGTATGGATGATTTTAGAAACAAAATATTATCGATTTTGACTAGTTCTAAAAAGGAAATTGAAGAGAGAATAGAAGAGGAAAAAGATGATAAAAAGAAAGAAAAGCTTAATTTTATAAATAATAAATACGAAAATATAATTTCGTATTTTGAATTAACAAAAAATACAACAAATGATTTACATAAAGCTTTAGTAATAATTGGAATTATGATTTCAAGAATTGCTCAAAAACAGAGCGGAAAAGGGCATTCAAATTATCCAATTTTGAATAAGATAAATTTTCAAGGTATGAAGTTCAAGGATATTCAATGTCTTTATAATACAATTTGGGAAAAGCTAAAGCAGTATAACTTAATTAGTAAAAGTAGTAACAATTCATTGATGGGTCTCATTAGTGAAATAATATCGACATATCAAAAAGAATGGGATAAAACAATTTCCAAAGAAGAGAATGTATATTATATAATGAGTGGTTTTTCTATAGGAATTTTATCAACCTATAGGCAAGAAGAAGGAGAAGAATTAGAAGATGAAACTATTGAGGAAGAAGATGAGGATTTAACTGAAGATTAATAATAACATATAAATATTGTTGTTAAGGAGGAAATTTATGGCTAAAAAAAGTGAAAGTTCTATGAAATCTTTAGAAGTTCCAGAAAATTTAGTTAAAGTGAATCATGAATTTTTGTTTATTTATGATGCAAAGCTTTGCAATCCAAATGGAGATCCAGGTAATGAAAACAAACCGAGGATGGATGAGGATAGAGATGTAAATCTCTGTTCAGATGTGAGACTTAAGAGATTTATAAGAGATTATCTGCAAACTTACAAAAAGAAAAAAATCTATGTAACAAAAATTGAAGGTAAACCTGTTGAACCAAAAGAAATATTAGAAAAATTAAAGAAAGAAAAGGATGAACTTGAATTCAAAGATGATTCTAATATAGCCGAATTTTATTTGAAAAATCTTATTGATGTAAGAATGTTTGGTGCGACAATGGCTATAGAGAAAGAACAAATGGCTTTTACAGGTCCTATTCAAATAAATTGGGGTTATTCATTACACAAAGTTTCTCTTTGTAATTCATATGGAATAACTACGACTTTCAAATCGTCTGAAAAGGCTACTCAAAGTTCTATGGGTGAAGATTGGAGAGTAAACTATTCTCTTATAGCCTTTTATGGTAATATTATTGCCCACAAAGCTTGGAATGAAATACAAAAAAACGGTACTCTTTTAACAATAGATGATATAAAATTATTTGATGAGGCAATAATTAACTCTATACAACTTTTTGCAACAAGAAGTAAGATTGGTCAATATCCAAGGCTTTATTTAAGACTTGCTTATACAAATAATGAATATATTTATGGAGATTTAAGGAGTCTTGTGAAATTTAAAATAAAATCTTCAATTGAAGAAAGGGGTATAAAAGAAGAAGATGTTAGAGATGTATCAGAAGTATTTCTTGATGTTTCAAAACTTCAAAGTTTGATTAATGAATTGAAAAAAAGTAATCTGTTAGATAAGGACAATTCTTATTTTTTCAGAGATTTAAATCTTGAAACAACTTCGGAAATAAGTTTTTAAAGGAGTAATTTTTATGCTTTTTGTAATTGATCCAGTTAGAAATTGTATTTTAACAATAGATGAAAAAGAAAAAAAAGAAAAGTTGGAAAAAGGGTTACTTAAAAAATATGATTCTAATAGTAAAATTGATATCAGCAAACTTCACAAGGTAGAGAATTTAATTGTAGAAATCACATTCAATAGAGAGATTATTTATGGTGATTTTGGAAGATAAAGAGAAATTTTATATTGATACAAATATTCTTATATATGCTACTTTTTCAGCAAATGAGTTTTATCCTAAATGTAAGGAAATTCTTGAGAAACCATTAGGAATTTACTTTATTTCAAATCAAACTATACATGAATACTTTAGGGTTATAACAAATCCAAAAATTTTTAAAGATTGTTTAACTATAGAAAAAGCCATTGAGAATATAAATAATTTCTTTAGTTGGTTTAAAATTGTTAATAATATTTCATATGAGAGGGATTTCCTTATTGATAAAATAAAGGCAAATAAAGTATCTTACAAAAATATTTTTGATTTTGCCCATTATATGATAATGATAGAAAATCATATACAAAACCTAATTACCATAAATGATAAAGATTTTGAAAGTTTTTACGGAATTAATGTAATTAATCCCATAAAAAAGGCATAAATATATGGATAAGTTAATTATTTTTGATATATCTGGGCCTTTTGCAAATTTTAGAAAATTTTATACAAATTCATCTTCTTTAACTTACATTATTCCTCCTAGAACTGTTATTTCTGGATTAATTTCTGGAATTATTGGTAAACCAATTGATAGTTACTATGAAGAATTTTCAATAGATAAAGCAAATATAGGTGTAAAACCTTTGACAAAATCTAAAAAGTTAACACAAACCGTAAATTATTACAATATTGAGATTAAGAATAAAACCCTTAGATATCAAGTTCCTCTGGAAATTTTAGTTCCAGAAAAAAGAGATGAATTAGTTTCTTATAGAATTTATTTTTCCCATAAAAACGAAGAAATATTTAATAAGTTACTTAGCAGATTGCAAAATAGAAATTTTATATATAATCCTTATCTTGGAATATCAGAATTTCTTGCTAATATAAATTTTGTTTCATTATTGGATAGTAAAAATTTAAAAAAATTAGAAATAAACGAAAAAGATTTTATAGAAGTAGCTGGATGTTTTAACAAAAAATATATTATCGAATTAGATATTTCTTCTAATCCTCATGTATTATTTGATAGAATGCCAATACAGTTTAAGAAAAATAGAGAGCTAGATATGTTTGGTGAATATATAATTGAAAAAAATTGTAATATTATAAAAGTAAAGTTAAAAAAAGAAGCTCCTCTTTATCAAGTAAAATACAATGTTAATAGTGAAATAAAAGAAGATAATATTATATTTATGGAATAATAAATAAGTTATGAGTGAATTTTTTTCACATCCTAATAAAGAATTAAAAGAACATCTTAATTCTGTTGCCAAGTTAATGGAAATTAATTTTGGCAAAATTGTTTATACAGAAGTAATTGAAAAGTTTAAAGAACACTTCATTAATATAATAAAAATTTCTGGTATATCTCACGATTTTGCCAAATATACAGGTTATTTTCAAAAATATTTAGGAAATAACAATAATAAAGATGAATTATCAAATCATGGACTTCTAAGTGCTTTATTTAGTTTTTTCCTTGTAGATAAATACCTTTATTTTAACAGTCTGAAAGAAAATGAATACATACAGTTTTTACCTTTATTAGTATTTCAGTGCATTAAACATCATCATGGAAATTTAAACAATTTAGATAGTAAGATTAATGATTTAAAGAGTAAATTAGATATTTTGCAAAAACAAATGGAGGATATTTTAAAAAATAAAAAAATAATTACATCTGAACTTAAAAAACTATTGGGAGATATTTTTTGTCAATCTGAAGATTTTGATTTTTTAGAGGAATTTAGTAAGAAATTAAATACAAAAACTCAATATGAAGATTATCCCATAGAAATAATTTTTGAAATTAATAAACTGAATTATTGTTTTAATAATAAAATTAATGACGAATTAAAAGATTTTTATTTTATTATAAATCAATATATTTATTCACTTCTGATTTCATCAGATAAGATAGATGCTGCGAGTTTAGAACAAATAAATGTTAATGGGAAAAAATTTTCTTTAGACATTGTGGAACAGTATAAAAATAATAATTTTAATTCAAAGAATGAAATAAAATGTATTATAAATAACGAAATATCCAAATGTAATTTGATTGAAATGAGAGAAAAAATTTATTTCAGCGTTTTAGAAAAGCTTGAAAAAATTGACATAAAAAGAAATAAAATCTTTACAATCACAGCACCTACTGGCACAGGAAAAACCATTACTTCATTTGCTTCAGCTTTAAAGATAAGAGAAAAATTAAATAAATCAGATATGAAAATAATATATTCACTTCCTTTCACAAGTATAATAGAGCAAAACTACGAAGTCATTGAAAAAATTTTAAGTTTAATAGAAGATTTTAAAGAAAACAAAAGTTTGTATTTATTAAAACACCACTACTTTTCAAAACCTGAATTTAAAGTTGAAAATGAAAAATTACCAGTTGATGAGGCTTTAATGTATATTGAAAATTGGGATAGCCAGGTCGTTGTTACCACTTTTGTACAACTTTTCTATACTCTCATAGGATGGAGAAATAGGGAACTGAAAAAATTCCATAATCTTGCAAATTCAATAATAATTCTTGATGAAGTTCAAAATATCCCAGTGAAATACTGGAAACTAATTAATCATATTCTTAAACTGATTTCTCAGTATTTTAACACTTACATAGTGCTTCTTACTGCGACAAAACCATTAATATTTGAAAATGATGAGTCAGTAGAACTTCTTGAAAACCATGAAGAATATTTTAAGAATCTTAATCGTACTAGACTTATTTTTGAAGAAAAACCTATGAAATTAGATGATTTTGTATGTTATGTAAAAAAAAGAATACCTTGTAAAAATAGCGTACTGGTAGTTTTAAATACAATTAATTCAAGTAAAGAGTTTATAAAAAAGATTAAAGAGGATAAACTTTTTTCTAAATTTAAAAAATTTTATCTCTCAACAAATATAACTCCATTTGAAAGATTAAATAGAATAAAAAAGATAAAAGATTGTCTAAAAAATAATGAAAAAGTGATAGTAGTATCAACCCAGCTTATTGAAGCAGGGGTTGATATAGATGTTGAAATAATTTTTCGAGATATAGCTTCTTTTGATTCACTTATTCAATGTGCTGGAAGGAGTAATAGAAATGGTAAGCTAAGTAGTAAAGTTGGAGAAGTTCATATTGTTAAATTGCTTGATGATAAAGGAAGTCTATTTGCAAAGAAAATATATGATAGCATATCAATAGAGGAGGGTACATTAAAAATATTTGAAGGTAGTTCAGATAAGGATGAAAAGGAGTATTTAACTTTAATTAATAAGTATTTTGAAATTATGAAAGAAAAAAAATCTAGTGAAGAATCTAAAAAACTAATAAACTCTTTAAGAGAGTTTTATTTTTTTGATAAAGATTTTGAACCTAAGAAACGACTACCTTTGAGTAATTTTGAACTTATTAGTGAATTACCTTATGAAGTTTCTTTATTTATAGAATTAAATGATGACTCAACTAAAATTTTAAATAAATTTAATGAAATAAAAAAAGAAAAAGATAGGCTTAAAAAACATTATACTTTTCAAGAAATAAAAAGCGATTTTTATAAGTATGTAATAACTGTAAGAAAGAATAAAATTGTAGGTGAAGAAATTATTCAGGATGATTTATATTGTATTTCTGAAGAGATGCTTAATGATTATTATGACAATGAAGAAAATGTTGGTATTGGATTTGATCCAGATAAGTTTATAGAAATATGAGAAACAATTTTTTTATCACACCTACACTTTTCTGGTACTATTACATTTGCCCAAGAGAAGTATGGTTTATGGTAAGAAATATAGCACCTTCACAAGATGATACAAATATTGAATTAGGTAGAATCATTAAAGATGAAAGCTATTTACGAGAAAAGAAAGAATTAAGAATTGAGAATATGGTTATAGATATAATAAAAAAAGATAAACAAGAAATAGTTATATGTGAGGTTAAAAAAAGTTCTAAATATATGCAAAGTGCAAAAATGCAACTTTTATATTATTTGTATCAACTAAAACAAAAAGGAATAATTTTAAAAGGAGAATTGTTGTTTCCAAAAGAAAAGAATAAAATAATTATAGAATTGGACATTGAAAATGAGAGAATAATAAAAGAAGATATTAAAAAGATTGAGGAAATAATAAATTTAGATAGACCACCAAAATTAAAAAAGATAATTTTTTGTAAAAAATGTGGTTATAGAGATTTATGTTACACTTAGATTATTTATTAAAACTCATAATCTAAGGGGTTATTATAATGAAAAAACCTATTTATTTATTTTCAGATGGAGAATTGAAAAGAAAAGATAAAACAATTTATTTTGAAAAAGATAACGAAAAAAAATTTATTCCTATTGAAGTTACATCAGAAATTTATGTTTTTGGAGAAGTAAGTTTTAATAAAAAGTTATTAGAATTTATGACTCAAAATGAAGTAGTTATGCATTTTTTTAATCATTATGGGTACTATATTGGAACATTTTATCCAAGAGAACATTTGAATTCTGGATATGTTATTTTAAAACAGGTAGAATATTATTTAAATAATGAAAAAAGGTTAAATTTAGCAAAAAAAATAGTAAACGGTGCTATCGAAAATATTAAAAAAGTTTTAAATTATTATAATTTAAGAGGTAAAAATTTAAATCCATATATTACCCAGATAATAAATCTTCAAAATAAAATTGATGAACAAAACGATATTGAACAATTAATGGCAATAGAGGGAAATATACGAGAGAATTATTATAATTCTTTTGATGAAATAATTAAAAATGAGAATTTTGAATTTGAGATAAGATCAAAAAGACCTCCAAAAAATAATCTTAATGCATTAATAAGTTTTGGAAATTCCCTTCTTTATACAGTATGTCTTTCAGAAATCTATAAAACTCACCTTGATCCCAGAATTGGTATACTTCACAATACTAATTTCAGAAGATTTTCATTAAATTTGGATGTAGCTGAAATTTTTAAACCAATAATTGTCGATAGAGTCATTTTTACCTTATTAAATAAAGGAATGATAAAAGAGAATCATTTCGAAGATAAATTAAATGGAATAATATTGAATAAAAAAGGAAGTGAAATTTTTTTACATGAATTTGATGAAAGACTTAGAATAACTATATTTAATAAAAAACTAAAAAGAAATGTTTCATATAGAAGTCTAATAAGGTTAGAATTATATAAAATAGAAAAACATTTAATGGAAGATGAAGAGTATAAATCATTTATTTCGGAGTGGTAAATGTTTTATATTTTGATGTATGATGTAAATGAAAAAAGGGTTGCAAAAGCATTGAAAGTTTGTAGAAGATATTTGACATGGGTACAAAATTCTGTTTTTGAAGGTGAATTGACTTTATCGCAATATGAAAAGTTAAAAATAGATTTAAAAAAAGTATTAGATTACGATTATGATTCAGTAATTATTTACCAATTAAAAGAAGAAAGATATGCAAACAGAGAAGTACTTGGTGTTTCAAAAAATGAAATTTCAAGTTTCTATTAAGTCAATGTATTATAATGTAAAAAACATGAAGGATAGACGAGATAAATATATAAAATTTATAAGCAGTAACAGAAATTTAATAGAAAACAATAAATTTTGTAATTATAACAAAATTAATTATAATAATATTATAACGGGTTTTTAGTCTACCTATGAGGAATTGAAACAGATGTTGGACGCTGCATTTCGACCTATTCTACAAGCGTTTTTAGTCTACCTATGAGGAATTGAAACTGTAAATTTCCAGGATGTTTGAATATAGCAACACAGGTTTTTAGTCTACCTATGAGGAATTGAAACTTATCAAATGTAATATATTTGATTTGCCAGAAGAAAGTTTTTAGTCTACCTATGAGGAATTGAAACCACAAGATTTAATTAAATTTGGTAATGCATATATATAGTTTTTAGTCTACCTATGAGGAATTGAAACCTGAATTTTTCTTCTAAGTCAAACACAGTATATTTATGTTTTTAGTCTACCTATGAGGAATTGAAACTCACATACAACAGTGACAAATCTAAACGGTTTAGACAGTTTTTAGTCTACCTATGAGGAATTGAAACTCAGACCTTGGAATTTCAGATATAGTCTCAAACGAGTTTTTAGTCTACCTATGAGGAATTGAAACCATTTTTAATTTTTTTTATATTTTTTGTATTTCTAATAGTTTTTAGTCTACCTATGAGGAATTGAAACTTACCCAGACTACTTAATTGCGAGTATAATAGCAAGCGTTTTTAGTCTACCTATGAGGAATTGAAACAAATAATGAAAAATCAAGGAATAAATTTTGATCAAGCGTTTTTAGTCTACCTATGAGGAATTGAAACATCGAAGAAATGCAAGCGGGTTTAGAAAGTGCAAGCGTTTTTAGTCTACCTATGAGGAATTGAAACAAAGCAATCGATGCAAATATAAATATTCCTCGTTTATAGTTTTTAGTCTACCTATGAGGAATTGAAACTCTTGTGATGAAGGGTATTTGATTGCCAAGACACAGGTTTTTAGTCTACCTATGAGGAATTGAAACGCAAAACGGCTGCAGCAGAAATAAGACAAGTTGCAGCGTTTTTAGTCTACCTATGAGGAATTGAAACTGAGGCAACAGAGATAATAGTATATAAAGTTGCAGCGTTTTTAGTCTACCTATGAGGAATTGAAACAAAATAGAAAGAACTATGCATAATAAGCTTGTCTCGGGTTTTTAGTCTACCTATGAGGAATTGAAACGCAAAAGAATATGATGAAAATAAAG
>CAYVTU010000010.1:71716-75709 GCA_964454835.1 uncultured Brachyspira sp. | reverse complement strand
AAAAGTAAAAGAAATAAAAGAGGGTTTTTAGTCTACCTATGAGGAATTGAAACTATGACCAAACATCAAGATATAAAATATTGGTATGGGTTTTTAGTCTACCTATGAGGAATTGAAACTTGATTACATTTTAGAAAAACAAAAATATTCTAAAAGGTTTTTAGTCTACCTATGAGGAATTGAAACGCGGCAGCAATTGCACTTGTAAATCTTTTACAGGAAAGTTTTTAGTCTACCTATGAGGAATTGAAACTAAAGTAAAAGATAGTAAAGGTAATATATCCCAAATAGTTTTTAGTCTACCTATGAGGAATTGAAACTAGCTTACAATAAAATTGTTTAATAATTTTGTAAAATCGGTTTTTAGTCTACCTATGAGGAATTGAAACTACCGCAGAAATAACGATTTTTATAAAAACAAATGAAAGTTTTTAGTCTACCTATGAGGAATTGAAACAAAGAAACAATTGGCAGTCAGTTTGCACCTGCTTTGGTTTTTAGTCTACCTATGAGGAATTGAAACTATCTTGCCAACTTCCACCGCTAAATTTTATTTCAAGGTTTTTAGTCTACCTATGAGGAATTGAAACAAGCCAAAATATGCTGCTTGGAAAGAAAAACATTATCCAGTTTTTAGTCTACCTATGAGGAATTGAAACTCTCCAATTAGACCAGAAACGATTACGGAATGGCTAGTTTTTAGTCTACCTATGAGGAATTGAAACGTATAGGCGTAGAATTTGTTATCCAGTTTGCAGGTTGGTTTTTAGTCTACCTATGAGGAATTGAAACTTGGGCGAAAGAAAGTGTATTTGGAACAGCACCAGCGTTTTTAGTCTACCTATGAGGAATTGAAACTATATTTGGACGCAAACAATTTTTGGGATTTTATACAGTTTTTAGTCTACCTATGAGGAATTGAAACTGAAAATGATACATATGATTTTTTATATAATGAAGAGTTTTTAGTCTACCTATGAGGAATTGAAACAGGTATCTATACTATCTTTAAAAGTTGTTTGTAAAATAGTTTTTAGTCTACCTATGAGGAATTGAAACTAATTTCAAAAACTATGATTACTATATTTATTTAGGGTTTTTAGTCTACCTATGAGGAATTGAAACTAGCTATTTGTAGTTAAAGTATAATAATTAGAATTAGTTTTTAGTCTACCTATGAGGAATTGAAACTTATGTTGGAAAATATTGGCATTCTAAAAAACTAGAGTTTTTAGTCTACCTATGAGGAATTGAAACAAAGAAAAAATACTTTTTTTGCATCTTTTTGGTTAGAAAGTTTTTAGTCTACCTATGAGGAATTGAAACTAAATAGAGGTGGAAAATATTGTAGCACAAATAAAAGTTTTTAGTCTACCTATGAGGAATTGAAACTGCTCTTCTAAAAATTCTTCTGCAAATTCTGCTGACGTTTTTAGTCTACCTATGAGGAATTGAAACAGGAAACAAGAGATAAGAAAGTTGAAGGTGTAATTGGTTTTTAGTCTACCTATGAGGAATTGAAACTAGTGTTATTTATATTTATATAAAGGGGGGTTTATGGTTTTTAGTCTACCTATGAGGAATTGAAACAAAATAAATAATCAAGTTTCAATTGAAAATATTTTAAAGTTTTTAGTCTACCTATGAGGAATTGAAACAGGAAACAAGAGATAAGAAAGTTGAAGGTGTAATTGGTTTTTAGTCTACCTATGAGGAATTGAAACTAAAGAATGTGAATATAGTTATTTTGAAATAAGAGGTTTTTAGTCTACCTATGAGGAATTGAAACTAAATATAAAAGTAAGCTGATTAATGATTTTGTCTATAGTTTTTAGTCTACCTATGAGGAATTGAAACTATAATCTTCTTTTCTTTTTAATTCAAAAGAATGTTGTTTTTAGTCTACCTATGAGGAATTGAAACTAAATAGAGGTGGAAAATATTGTAGCACAAATAAAAGTTTTTAGTCTACCTATGAGGAATTGAAACTTAAATAATTTTATTATAAAAGACAATCTTAATAATGTTTTTAGTCTACCTATGAGGAATTGAAACAATTTTCAAGTTGAGAAGAGTTTTTAATCTGTTGAATTGTTTTTAGTCTACCTATGAGGAATTGAAACATATTTGCTGATTTTTATATTCATTTTGAATATATTGTTTTTAGTCTACCTATGAGGAATTGAAACGCATATTCAATAGAAAGTAAACAAGATGAAAATGATAGTTTTTAGTCTACCTATGAGGAATTGAAACAGTTAATTATATAATCTGTATTATCTCTAAAATATCTTGTTTTTAGTCTACCTATGAGGAATTGAAACCCCAAAAAAAAGCACTCTTTTTTGATATAATCTACTGAGTTTTTAGTCTACCTATGAGGAATTGAAACTATCAATTTTATTAATCTTTTCTTCTAAATTTTTTATGTTTTTAGTCTACCTATGAGGAATTGAAACATTTAGAAAAAACCCCTGAACTATTATAAGAACCAAGTTTTTAGTCTACCTATGAGGAATTGAAACTTTCAAGTCTTTGAAATCTTTAATAACTTCAAACGCAGTTTTTAGTCTACCTATGAGGAATTGAAACTTTGAAGAGTATTATCAAAAGTATAAAGATTCTTGGGTTTTTAGTCTACCTATGAGGAATTGAAACTGGAGAGAAACGAAGACTTATAAACAACTTAAAATAGTTTTTAGTCTACCTATGAGGAATTGAAACAATATCCATATTTCTCCATCAAAATTTTGTATTTCTGGTTTTTAGTCTACCTATGAGGAATTGAAACTGCAGCAACGAGTGCAAGTTTAAGCATAACGAAAACAGGTTTTTAGTCTACCTATGAGGAATTGAAACTATCTACATATATTTCTTCTGCTTCTAGATCATTCATGTTTTTAGTCTACCTATGAGGAATTGAAACTGCTCCAAACAGGCAAATGAGCATAAAAAAAGGGAGTGTTTTTAGTCTACCTATGAGGAATTGAAACTCAGAAGCTCCCAGATATGGATTAACTATAATATCAGGTTTTTAGTCTACCTATGAGGAATTGAAACACAAGTCAAGCGCTTGGAGTAAATTTGCAAGGCGGAGTTTTTAGTCTACCTATGAGGAATTGAAACTTGTTCTATATGTGGCTGGAGTGCTTGTAAATGAGGGTTTTTAGTCTACCTATGAGGAATTGAAACACAACTACTATAACGCTAAAAAAGCATATATTGATAGTTTTTAGTCTACCTATGAGGAATTGAAACTCTCCTGAATGAACTCTTTATATTCTCCAAACCATTTAGTTTTTAGTCTACCTATGAGGAATTGAAACTGAATATAAAAGAACAAATTGAAGCAGTAAGAAACAGGGTTTTTAGTCTACCTATGAGGAATTGAAACCGATGACGAAATGGAATGGATTGGAATAAAACAGAAGGTTTTTAGTCTACCTATGAGGAATTGAAACCACCTGTCCCTGTGTGAATATTATCTATTGAGCCACGTTTTTAGTCTACCTATGAGGAATTGAAACCCATTTTGGTAGTATACATAAGCAGGTGAATCCTCAGTTTTTAGTCTACCTATGAGGAATTGAAACCTATATATTTTACCATATACGATAGATTTATTAAATGTTTTTAGTCTACCTATGAGGAATTGAAACTATTTATTTCCAAATTCATCTTCTATAACCGCAATGTGTTTTTAGTCTACCTATGAGGAATTGAAACAAAATATCAAATCCAGTATATAATTGCATAATATCTGTTTTTAGTCTACCTATGAGGAATTGAAACTAGAATTATATAAAGCATAATCATAATTACTTTTAATTGTTTTTAGTCTACCTATGAGGAATTGAAACAAGAATACTCTAAAAAGGAATAAAAAAAATGAATACAGTTTTTAGTCTACCTATGAGGAATTGAAACTCATACAACCATTCTATAATTGTCTCGGGTCTAATCGTTTTTAGTCTACCTATGAGGAATTGAAAC
>CAYVTU010000010.1:0-71616 GCA_964454835.1 uncultured Brachyspira sp. | reverse complement strand
GTTTTTAGTCTACCTATGAGGAATTGAAACAATAGAATAAGAAACATATTTTTTGATGCAGAAATTAGTTTTTAGTCTACCTATGAGGAATTGAAACTATTTGTCCGGGACCCAAAGCAATGATATTAAAGGAGTTTTTAGTCTACCTATGAGGAATTGAAACATACAAGAGTAGCAGAACTCTTGGAAGCACTTTATAATGTTTTTAGTCTACCTATGAGGAATTGAAACCAGATAGACAAGTACAGAGAAGGCGGGCTAAAGTATTTTGTTTTTAGTCTACCTATGAGGAATTGAAACTATAAAAAATTTTCAATTCAACATCAGGATTCAATTGTTTTTAGTCTACCTATGAGGAATTGAAACTAATGTTTATAGAATATTTTTAATCTTGTTTTTCTTGCGTTTTTAGTCTACCTATGAGGAATTGAAACAGAACTAAACTCGGTCTTGATGAATATACCTATTTAGTTTTTAGTCTACCTATGAGGAATTGAAACTCAATTTCTTCTTTTTTTATCCCTTTTAATGGGAGGGTTTTTAGTCTACCTATGAGGAATTGAAACTTTATAAATATTTCGGATAGTTATAGTGGTTTTCATTGCGTTTTTAGCCTACCTATAAGGAATTGAAACAAAAATCAAAATATCCTTGAATTTTCCATTGGAAAAATCATAATATTTACAGAGGTAAGATTTTATGGCTGAAAAGGCTGATACAAAAATATCTGATATAAAACTAACATTAAAAACCTACCAATATGATAAACCTTTTCATATAACTGGAGGGATTTCTTCATCTTCAACAAATGTTGAAGTCGAAATAACATTAAATAATGGTATAAAAGGATTTGGTGAGGCTTCTCCATCTTTCAGGGTCAATGGTGAAAAACCAGAAATGATAATAAATACGGAAGGCTTTATTAAACAGACTCTTATTGGATTGGATGTCAAAAACTATAGGCAGATATTTAATGTTACAGATAAACTCTTTGCTTTGCCAAGTTTAAAAGCAGCAGTTCAATTTGCAGTGTTAGATGCTTTATGTGAAAGCATTGGTATAGAGGTTTATCAACTGTTTGGAGGAGCATTAAAAGAGATAGAGACAGATAAAACTGTTGGTATAGATACTTTTGAAAATAGGATAAATGAATTAAAAGAAATAATAAAACAGGGTTTTTGTTATATAAAAATTAAAGTTGGTGAAAATTTGAAAGAAGATATTGATTTTATGCTTTCAGTAAAGGATTTATTAAAAGATAAAAAGATTATTGTTGATGCAAATATGGGATATACAACCAAACAGGCTATTCACTTTACTAAAGAGCTTTATAAAAATGGATTGGATATATGCGTTTTTGAGCAACCAGTTCATATGAGCGATATTGATGGATTGAAATTTGTAAGATTTAATTGCCTATATCCTGTTGCTGCTGACGAATCTGCAAAGACAAAATATGATGTTTTAAGGCTTATTAAGGAAGATGCTGTTGATTATATAAATATAAAACTTATGAAATCAGGGATAAGTGATGCTCTTGCAATAGTTGAAATGGTAAAGGCAGCAAATAAAAGACTTATGATTGGTTGTATGGGTGAGTCGAGCATTGGGATAAATCAAAGTGTTCATTTTGCGTTTGGGACTGGTGTGTTTGATTTTTATGATCTTGATAGTCATCTTATGATAAAAGATGAGAAATTAAATGGAAAATTTGTTCAGGATAAAACTAAGATGAAACCTCGAAACTAAATTTCGAATTATGGAGTCAAAAATGATTTTACTTAAAGATGGCTTAATTTATGATGGTTCAGAAAATCCACCATTTCAAGGTAGTGTTATTATAGACGAAGGAATTATTTTACAAATTATAAAAGGGCAGTTTCAGGATAATCTTGCTAAGGTTAATGATAATATTAAAGTAAATATTGGAAAAGCAAATAATGAAGAGATAAATAATAAAAAAGTTAATAATGATTTAATAGAATCAGATAAATTAAAGGTAATTGATTGTACAAATCTCTGCATTTCACCTGGTTTTATTGATGCTCATTCACATAATGATTTTTTTGCAGCTATTCCTGATAATTTAAAATATTTTAAGCCATTTATCGAGCAGGGTGTTACATCTATGATTAGCGGAAATTGTGGCTTTTCAGTTTCAGGTTACTTAAGAGATACTCCATATAAAAAGGAACTTGGAGGAGGGTTATTTAATGTTGATTGGCAGAATTTTAGTTCTTTTGAAGATTGGGGTAAAGAGGTAAATAATAATTGTCCCTTAAATATTTTATCTTTATTAGGTCATGGTTCACTTAGAATAAGTCTTAACTCTACTAAAAGTAATCAGCTAGATAAAGAGCAACTGAATATGATGTTAGAAATTATAGATAAAAGTTTAAAACAAGGGGCAGGGGGTGTTTCTTTTGGGCTGATGTATGTACCAGGAAGATTTGCGCCTAAAGATGAAATTATAGAGATAGCAAAACTTGTTAAAAAACATAATAAGATTATATCATTTCATACGAGGGCTTATTCTAAGGTTTCGACTTCATATTCGCCACCGATTGGAGGGAAGCCTCATGGACTAAGAGCTATAGAAGAAGTCATAGATATTGCAAGAAAGACTAAGGCGAAGACTCAGCTTTCACATTTGATTTTTGTTGGTAAAAATTCATGGAGTTATGTAGATAAAGCATTAAGTCTTATTGAAAAAGCAAGAGATGAAGGAATAGATATAATGTTTGATACCTACTCCATGGATTTTGGTGCTTCTATTATAACAGTCGTTCTTCCTTCATGGTATCTTGCATTGCCAGAAGATAAGAGAAATAACAAAATAACAAAACTTCGAGCTTTTCTTGAAATAAGCCTTGCTAAAAAGTTTTTAGGATTTAATTTTAATGATATTTTAATATCAGATACAAAAGATTTTGCAAAAGAAATTGAAGGAAAGACGATTTATCAACTAGCAAAAGACTGGAAAATTTCTGAATTTGCAGCCTATCTTAAAGTTGTTGAAATGACAAAAGCTAAATCTGAAGTATTAATGTTTAAATATTCAAATGAAGAAATTTTAGAAAAATTAAGAAATCATAAGCTTGCACTTTATATGAGCGATGCATGGGTTAAAGATAATGGAGTTCAAAACTATGCTATTTACTATAATTTCCCAAAATTTATTTTACTTGCTAAAAATAGGAGGACATCGATAGAATTAGCAATAAATAAGATGACAGGGGCAGTTGCAAAAAGATATAATATTATGGAAAGAGGTTTTATTAAAGAAGGGCTTAAAGCAGATATAACTGTTTTTGATTTAAATAAATTAAATTATAAAGAAAAATCAGAAGAAAAACCCGAAGGTATCGAATATGTTTTTATCAATGGCAAAGAGGTTTTAAGTAATGGTAAATTAGATGAAAAAATCGCCCAAAATAGTGGAGAATTTATAAGAATATGAAGATATAATGTAAATTTGACTATTTCGAGAGCTCATCATTCAAACCTGCTTCACATTCTTCGCATATCCCATGTGAAAATAAAGGAATGTTTTTCTTTTCAAGTAACCTTAAAATATTTAATGATTTTTCAAAGTTTAAATATGGACCATCATCGATTTTTACTCTATTGCACCATGCACACATATATATTTTTTTATTAGTAATATCCATATCATCAACTTCATCTTTTATTGTTGTTTTTTGCTCAAGAAAATGTTTTATAGATAAATTATTTTCTCTAAGAGGCGAGACAATCATCTTAAAAAGTCGAATATCAAGGTCTTTATCACAATAATATGTCGTTACAAATTCTTTTTTAGTTTTACGAACATAGGTAAATATTTTTTCTACAATATGCTTTATTTTATAATCTGAAAAAACGCTGAAATAACTTTTATTGATATAATTTTGACCTGCTTTATCTGTTGTTGATGTTATAGTGTTATTTTGATCAATAATGTATTCAATTATATTCATAAATAAATTCTCCTTGTATTAGAAATAACTTAGGTATATATTAAAAGGATCATTCTTTCTAATAATCGGAAATTTTAATATTGAAAAAAAGATTAATATGAAATATTATAAAAATGATTGAGTAAAAAAATGAAAAACAAGAGATTAAATAGAGGTTGGTTATGGATAATTTTCAAAAATTCTTGAATGAAAAACTTACAGAAAAAAGGTTGACTGAAATAGATTATTTTAGAGGTTTTACAATTATTTTAATGGTTTTTGTAAATTTTATTGCAACTGCTAAATCCACACCAGGTTGGCTTAAACATGCAAAAGATATTGGACTTACAATAACAGATTTGGTGGCTCCTGCTTTTATTTATGCAATTGGGCTTACTTACAAAAGTTCATTTACCAGAAGATATATAAAAAATGGTAAAAACGATGCATACTATCATTTTATAACTAGATTTTTAGCAATTATAGGTATAGGTGCATTTTTTACTGCTGGTGCAGCGATTGTTTCACCAGATTCAGCAATAGGAAGTTGGGGGGTGTTGCAGGCAATAGGAGCTTCTGGGCTAATAACATTAATTTTTATAAGACTTAAAAATTTTGTGAGATTGATAATTGGTTTAGTTTTATTAATTGTATATCAAATTGTCCTGGATAAATTTTTCTTAAATTTAGTATTAAATTCTGAGCATGGGGGACTTTTTGCTTCAATTAGTTGGGCTTCTTTAATGATTTTATCTACTTTTTTTTCAGATATTTTTTATGATAAAAATCTTAAAAAACCAGTATTTATTATTATATCTTTAATATTTTTATTTTTTGGTTTTTTTTTACATAGATATTTTCCTGTAAGCAAACATCGAATTTCATTAAGCTATGTTTTATTAAGTATTGGTGTTTCATCTTTCTCTTTTTATTTTTTTTACCTTATTAGCAAGATTAAGTTTATAAAGTTAAATTTTTTAATCTGGTGGGGACAGAATCCTTTATTTTTATATCTACTTCATATGATTTTACTTGGCGTAACTTTTATTCCAGTAAATATCAGACTATTTAATACAGCTCCTTTTTATATTATTTTTACAGAATTTATATGTTTTTTTACAATTTTATCTTTTTCCGCTTATATATTGTATAAGAAAAAAATTATTATAAAGATTTGATTATTATATCTTTTGTATTAATCCAGTAAAAATATAGCTTGATAATTTTGTGAAACTTTATCGATTTTTTTTAATGAATTAATATTAGATTTCGCATAGCACTATTGACTTTAACTATGAATTTTATCATATTATATTTAATTAAAACAAGGAGTTCCTATGCCATTAGTATTATGGGATAATAGTTTTAGTGTGAATGTTCAAGAAATCGATCACCAACATGAAAAGCTTTTCGATCTTATTAATAGCCTTTATGAAGCAATGAAAAAAGGACAGGGCAAAGAGATTTTACCAAAAATTATAGATGAGCTTTTTCAATATGTAGAAAAACATTTTTCAACGGAAGAAAAGTATTTTGATAGATTTAACTATTCTGAAAGCGAAAGTCATAAACTTGAGCATTATAATTTTTTGAAAAAAGTGTCTGAGTTCAAAAAAAGCTTCGAAGCAGGGCAAATAGGTCTCACTATTGATATTATTACATTTTTACAGGAATGGCTTGTGAGACACATTAAAGTAGTGGATAAAAAATATAGTAATTTTTTTAATGAAAATGGGCTAAAATAGATATCTTAAAAATTTTATATTTTTCATATATATTTATCATATAATTTATCTAAAATTAGTTTTTATATTTTCTAGTTTATAAACATACAAAATATATAATTTTATAGACTAAGAATGAATGTTATTGATTAATATTAAAATATGTTGACAAAATAATAATATATGTAAAATCTCACAAAAATAATTCAAATTTTTTTGGAGGAATGATGCAAAAAGTATTTAAACCTTTGTTAGTTATCCTTTTTCTTATTATTCTTCTTTCAATCAATGTTATGGCTATGCCCCCACACCCTGATTACTTAAAAAAACTTGCTTCGGAAGGACAACTAAGCAAGATGATTACAAAGATGAATATTCAAAAGAAGATGGGGATAGATAGTTCAGTAAAAACTTTTCCTACAACTTCTTCTAATGCAAAAGTTCTTGTTCTTTTAATTGGCTATCAAAATTTAAAATTTGATGATGCGACTTCTGCAAAAAATATTATCTTCCCTTTTTTTAATAATAAGATAAAGATACCTTTTGATAGTCTTCCTATAATTTTGCTTTCTATTGTTTTTATAGTTTCTTTATTTTTAGTTAATAAAAAACTAAAAAAGAAAGTATTAATATCTGCCTCTTCAATGCTCCTTTTATTTTCATTAACAGCCTGCCCAAACCCTGTTCAGATAGACTATTTCAATACTGAACAGACAAAGTTTTATGATAGTCTTTTTGAAAATGGTACTTTTAGCTGGAAGCAATATTATCTTGATATGTCAAATGGTGCATTGAATCTTACATTTGATGTTGTTGGACCATTTGCTGCCCCTCAGGGATACTCTTATTATGGTGGCAATGATAGTTATGGAAGTGATTTACACCCTGCTGAACTTGTTGGAATTGCTATAGATAAAGCAGAAAAAGCAGGGGTAGATTTTTCACAATATGATAATGATAAAGATGGAAAAGTAGATGGAGTCGTTGTTATTCATGCTGGACCCGGTGAAGAAATATATGGATATTTAGGAGGAACTGATTTTATCTGGTCTCATAGGTGGAATCTATCATCTGCAAAATATTATGGAGATGGTACCGGTGCAAGAAACTACGATGGAGTTGTAATTGACGATTATACAATTCAACCAGAATTTAATATTCAAGCAGGAGATTCTACAATTGGTGTATTCTGCCATGAATTTAGCCATATACTTGGTTTATCAGATCTCTATGATTATAAATATGAAGCTGCTGGAGTTGGTCTTTTCTCATTGATGGATAGTGGTTCTTACGCAGGTCCAAACTTTGATGGATCAAGACCAGTACCATTAACAGCATGGGAAAGATCTGTTTTAGGCTGGATTACATATGATACAGTAAATTATGGCTCTGAATTATTTGATTTTATTCTTTCAAAAAGCCTTTCTCCAACAAGGAATGCACTGAAAGTTCAACTTGAAAACGACGCAGATAAAAATCAATATCTATTCTTAGAGTATCTATATCAAGAAGTTGGTACCTGGACAGAATATCTTCCTGGTTCGGGTCTATTAGTTTTAAGAGTCGATCAGAATCTTGTCGATGATGGAGTTAATTCAAGTGAATCAATTAATTTTAATGATTTTAAAAATTTACACCATGGAGTAGAGGTAGTCGAAGCAGATAATGGATGGGAATTATGGGAATATTATTTGGAAGATGGTTCAAATTTAGGTGAACAGGAAGATCTTTTTACAATTATTGCTGATGCAGTGCTTTCATCTGCAACAAACCCAAATACAAATTATTATCCAGGACCGGGTGCTTATGACCATACTCCTACTTTAATATCAGGTATTATAGTAGATATTAAAGCTATTACAGTTGGAACCTCTATGACCGTAACAATTAGAATACCATAGAAAATTTTCATTTTTTTGTTTAATTTAAAAATTAGATAAAGAATTATCTATTTTATTTTTATAAGTATAAAAAGGGGGAAATTTTGATAAATAAAAATAAAAAAATTATTGTTATTTTTATTCTATTATCTATTTTCCCCTTTTTTTTAACATTTTTTCAATGCAAAACAGATGAATTAAAATTCCAACAATTTACTTCTATTGATGCTCAATTTGAACAAAATACTATTGCATATGAAAATTTTAATTATTATTACAAATTATGGAAAGAATCTAATATTCATAGTTATCATTTTATAGTTAGGTATATTGCTAACTCTCAGACAGCAGGTATCTGGGAAATATGGGTCAAAGAGGATAAAGTTGTAAAGATAATTACAAATAAAAAAGAAGTAATAGAAAAAGAAAAAATAAATAAAAAATTACCATTTTATAACTTTACGATAGAATCTTTATTTATGATTGCCAGTTATTCATATAAACTTAATAAAGATTCAATGTATAAGATAGTTGTGGAATATGACAAAAATTTTGGTTATCCAATTCAATTGAAAAAACTTCCTTCCATAGATAATCCACCCAAAGATTTAGGCTTCGCATATATAATTCTTTATTTTGAAAAATTTTAAAAATCTATTCTTGACATTTCAGGTTTAATTTTTTATATTATATATGCAAATTAGCGCAAATGAGCAAATATGATAATATAAATTTATTAAATACCTAAGATAAGTTTTATTACTAAGCCTAAATATCGAAATTAAGGCAAATAAATTATGATAGAGAAATTATCTAATATTTTTTCAGTATTATCTGATGAAAATAGATTAAAGGTATATTCAGTTTTATTAATGTATCCCGATGGTTTATATGTCTGTGAATTAAGCTCTATTCTTAATCTTCCATATTATACAATTTCAAAAAACTTGAAAGAACTCGAAAATATTGGAGTTATTGAATCAATGCGATTTGGAAAATATATGCTATATCTTCCAGCAAAATTCCAAAAAGATGAGGTAATAAAACTTAATTCTTTACTTATTGAAATGGCTAAATCATCAAATTTTATAGATGTTGAGAAGGTAAATAAAATAATTCAAAGTAGATCAGGGATTCAGTGTTTATGCGATTCAATAAAAGAAAAAGAGTTTATTAACAAAAAAAGATAATTTAGAATTGATAAATAAATAAATATTTAAAAGGGGGACTTATGAAAATTCAGATTTTAGGAAAAGGTTGTATCAATTGTCAGAAACTAGAAGAAAATGCAAAAATGGCTATAGCTGAGCTTGGAATCCAGGCTGAAATCGAAAAAATTACTAATATTGACCAGATAATTGAAATGGGCGTTATGCGAACTCCTGGTTTAGCTATTGATGGCAATGTAAAAAGTAGTGGCAAAGTACTTTCAAAAAATGAGATTGTTGAAATCATTAAAAAGGAGACCAAATAGATGGCTTCTTACTCAGATTCGCCAAATAAAAAACTTTTACTATATTCAGTTATATTTATAATTCTTTATTTCCTTCCATTATCTAATACTTTAATTCATCAATCTATAATCGAAGCTATTGAAATGCTTTTAGATTATGCTAAGGCACATGTTTTATTATGTTTAATTCCCGCATTTTTTATTGCGGGGGCAATAACAGTATTTATAAATCAACAGGCTGTTTTAAAATATCTTGGACCAAAGGCTAAAAAATTAGTAAGTTATACAATCGCTTCATTTTCAGGTGCTATTTTAGCTGTTTGCTCATGTACTGTCTTACCACTTTTTAAAGGTATTTACAAAAAAGGTGCAGGCCTTGGTCCTGCTATATCTTTTCTTTACTCTGGACCAGCTATAAACGTTCTGGCAATAATTCTTTCAATGAAAGTTTTGGGCATGAAACTTGGAGTAGCCAGGATGATAGGTGCAATTTTGTTTGCATTTATAATAGGACTGCTTATGCATCTTATTTTTAAAAAAGAAGATGAAGCAAGGCTTGCAGACGAAAAAATGTTTTCTGTTGAAATTGAAAATCCCACAAGAAAATTATGGCATGAAGTTGTATATATGTCAGTTATGATTCTTATTTTAATATTTTTGAATTGGGCACCTTCAAAAGGAAATGTGGTTTTCTGGGATTTTATATTCAAAAGCAAATGGATTATATCTGCTGTCTTAGTTTTATTTTTAACTCTTATTCTTATCTATTGGTTTAAAAAAGATGAACTAAATGCATGGCTGGTAGCAACTAGAGATTTTGCCTTACAAATTATTCCTCTTCTTTTTATGGGTATTTTAGTTGCAGGATTTTTGCTGGGTAGACCTGGACACGAAGCCTTAATACCTTCAAAATGGATTGTCACATTAGTTGGAGGCAATACCATTTTTGCTAATTTTTTTGCAGCCATTTCAGGTGCTTTGATGTATTTTGCCACTTTGACTGAGATTCCTATATTGCAGGGTTTACTTGGTTCGGGTATGGGACAGGGTCCAGCTCTTGCACTATTACTTGCAGGGCCATCTCTTTCTCTTCCATCTATACTTGTTATATGGGGTGAACTTGGAGCAAAAAAAACTTTAACTTATGTCTTTCTTGTCGTTATAATGTCAGCAATCGCAGGCTGGTTGTTTGGAGTATTGTTTTAAACCAATTTATACTGAAATAATAAAATAATAAAAATAAACTAATTTTAAGATTAGTTGAAAAAAAATAAACAAGTTATAAATTTGTTTTATGCAGATTTTAAAATCAATAGAAGACGAAGTTTATTCATACAAAAACGAAGAAAAAGCTAAAATTTTAAGTAAATATTTTCAAGCATTTACTGGTGGTTATGGGCAGGGAGATATATTTTTAGGTATAAGTGTTCCCACACTTAGAAAAATAGCAACAAAATATTATAAAAAATGCGATTTGGAAATTTTATCAAAGCTTATTAGTAATAAAATCCATGAATACAGAAATCTTGCGTTGATGATTTTAGATAAAATTAATATTGATATCACAGCAAAAGTCGACTTTTATATGCAATATCTTGAATATATAAATAATTGGGATCTTATAGATGGCTCAGCACCTAATATTTTAGGTTCATATCTTTTTTCGCTAGATGATGAAGAAAGAAAAGAGATTCTTCTTCCTTTAATAATTTCCGAAAATATATGGCATAAAAGGATTGCCATGATGTTAACATTTTATTTTATTAAAAAAAATGATTTTGAGTTGGCATTGAAAGTGGCAGAGTTATTGATTTCTGAAAAACACCCAATGATTCAAAAAGCAGTTGGATGGATGCTTAGGGAAATAGGAAAAAGAAATCTTGAAGTAGAAAAGAAATTTTTAGATAAAAATATTAAAGAGATATTGTCAATTACTTTTCAGTATTCAATCGAAAAGTTTTCAAAAGAAGATAAAGAGTATTACAAAAATTTAAGAAAAAAAGATAAACTTTGAAAAGTCAAAAGCTAATTTTTTTTAATTTCAATATTAATATTAAAAGATAATCAAAATCATTTTTATAAAATTCAAAGGAGTAAAATCATGACTCATCATATGATGATGTTAAGTATTCAAATTGGATTAATTTTATTTTTTTCAAAAATAGGCGGAAAATTGTTTGAATTATTGAAAATGCCTGGGCTTTTAGGTGAATTAGTCATTGGCATAATTATAGGACCTTATCTACTAGGTTCTTTATCTTTACCATGGTTTCCAAATGGTATCTTCCCTCTTGAAGGGGAATTTCCTGTAACAACTGAGCTTTATGGTATTGCGACTATTGCTTCAATAATACTTCTTTTCATGGCTGGAATTGAAACAGATTTAGGGCTTTTTTTAAAGTATTCGGTTGTCGGTTCTTTCGTGGGATTTGGCGGGATTATTGCTTCATTTGCATTTGGTATGGGTGTCTCTTATTTATTCTCAGGATTACTATTAAAAAATCCAATATCACTTTTTTCTCCTCAATCTTTGTTTTTAGGAGTTATGTCAGCAGCAACTTCTGTTGGTATAACTGCAAGGCTTCTTTCTGAAAAGAAGAAGATGGAAACACCAGAAGGTGTCACAATATTAGCGGGTGCAGTAATAGATGATGTTGGAGGAATTATAGCTCTTGCAATAGTACTGGGAATAGTTGGCTCAACAAGTGGAAAAATAGCAGGTGGATTTAGTAAAATTGGACTTGTAGCAATAAAAGCAATCGGAATATGGTTAATAGCTACATTAATTGGAATATTATCTTCACATAAGATAAGTTTTTTATTAAAACTTTTCAAATCGAAAACAGCCATAGCTATTAGAGCATTAGGGCTTGCATTAATTGTTTCAGGACTATTCGAAGAAGCAGGCCTTGCCATGATAATTGGAGCTTATGTCACTGGTCTTTCTCTTTCCAATACAGATATAAAAAATGTTATACATGATGTTTTGCATCCATTATATGAGTTTTTTGTTCCAATATTTTTCTGCGTAATGGGTATGCTTGTTGATATAAGGACATTTACTTCTTTTCCAGTAATTGCATTTGGTTTAATATATACTGTTGGAGCTATCTTAGCAAAGATAACAGGTTGTGGGATTCCTGCTTTGATGTTTGGCTTTAATACAAAAGGTGCTTTTAGAGTAGGTGCGGGCATGGTTCCAAGAGGAGAAGTAGCACTTATAATTGCAGGTATTGGAATTTCTGGTGGTTTTATTGACCAACGAATCTTTGGAGTTTCAGTATTAATGACTCTTTTAACTACTTTATCTGCACCTCCTATTTTACTGTCAGGTTTTCAGATTCCAGGTAAAGGAACTAAAAAAGAAGTGGAAGTCTCGGAAATTACAACCTTCAAACTTTCTTTTGCATCAAATGAACTTTCTCTTTTAATGATGCAAAATATAATTAATTTTTTCGAAGAGGAACATTATTTCGTAAATGTACTGAATCCTGAAGAAGAGATATATCAGATGCGAAAAGAAAAATATGTTATTACAGTAGACAGAGAAGGTAAAGAGATTATTTTTTCATATAAAAAAGAAGATGAAGGTATTATCCTGGCAAGTCTACTGGATGTATTTGCCAATGTCGAAAAAATGCTAAAAGGATTAAAAGTTCCACTAGATCAGAATGCTGCGCTTAAAAACTTGATTTCTCAGAAAAGCGAAAAGTCACAAAAAATTGACAAACAGTACCTTGAACAAGAGCATATAATAATGAATATAAAGGCAAATGGTAAAGAAGATGTTATTCAAGAACTTCTTGGGGTTTTAATTGAAGATTATCCTTCCATTGATTTTTCTTATACATTTAATGAACTTATGAAAAGAGAGTCTGAGATGAGTACCGGGCTAACAGATGGAATCGCAATACCTCATGCTAAAATAGATGGTATTGATAAAATTATCTGTGCCTTTGGAATTAATAGAGATGGAATAGATTTTAAATCTCTTGATGGCAAACCTTCAAAATTCTTTTTTCTTATTTTAAGTCCTACAAGTGGAAGTAATAGACTTGAACTTTTGTCTCAAATAGCAAAAACAATGACAGAAAATACAAGAAATGAACTTCTTTTGGCAAAAAATCCAGAAGAAATAATTTCAATTTTAACTGAATAATTTTAATTGAATAATGTTTAAATAAAAAAATAGTCAAAATTTAATATTTAATTTATCTATATTAATTATTACTAATAATTGCTTTTTTCGAATACAAGCTATTTACTATTGCAGCAATACCAAAAAGAAAGATAGCTAAGATAAAATTCCAGATTAAGCCCATTTTAGATAAAATCAAATATCCAATTAATGGTCCTATTATTCCTCTTATACCGGTTAGTGAAACATGAAAGCCCTGATATAAAAAAGAATTTCCTTCCTTTTTAGAGAAGGTTATTGAACCTACATTCCATAGGACATTGACCCCAGATAATCCCAGTGAGTAAGCTAAAAATCCAGAATAGACAAATCCTTTTGTCTTTGATATTGCGGATAAAGCAAAAAATAATGGATAAAAAACCAAAGCTATAAAAGAGAATGTCCCGACTTTCCACACATTGATTTTGTCATACAATCTACCAATAAATGGAGTAATCAAAAGAATTACTATTTGTCCTAAAATACCCTGGACAAAAGACATTTCAGAATATGAAAAATTCATTTTTTTAATTAAGTATATCGGAACAGCAGGAACCATAATCATAAATGCAAAACCATAAATCATAAATGAAATTTCAAAAAAGATAAAATCTTTGTTTTCAAAAATCTTATTAAAATTCCCTAGAATCCCGATTAATTGATTGGTATTATTTTTATCATAACTGTTTTTTGATTCTAAAATAAGATAGATTAGATAAGTCAAAAAAGAAGGGATAGAAATAAGTGATAAAATTAACTTATAATATCCTGCAGAGATTTCTAATATTTTGCCAACAATATTTGAAGTTATCATTATGAATAATATTAAAATCATTCGGGTTATTCCAAACACATAACCACGATTTTTTTCAAATCTTGTCTGTAAAAAAGAGTTAAAAACTGGTACTTGAATAGAAAAAAGACTATGATAGAAAAAAAGGAAAATAAGAAATATTTTACTATTTGTAATTAAAAATGATAAAAGAAAAATAGCTCTTCCAAAAAGATATCCAAGGATAATTAAAGTTTTTTTATTTTTATTTGCAAAAAAATAGGAAATAAAAAATGAAAATATCATTGTTCCATTAGCAAGAACTCCTATTAATGAGACTTGAAAATCAGTAGCAAAAAGAGCTTTTTTAGCTATGGTTTCTTGAAGGATCAATATCCCCTGGGTTATACCATCAAATAATGATGCAATGGAAAGTAAAACAAGTGCTCGTGATTCATTTTTAGTTAATTTACTCATGTCTTAAAATTATCTCTTAATAAGAGATTGTCAAAATAATTACTAAATATAAAATTAAAGATAAAATTAAAGATAAAATATAAAACAAATTTGCAAGATTCAATTAATAATATTAAGTAATATAAAAAATATAAATTTGTAATACTTTGATTTTATATGAATACTGCTTTATAATAAAAATGAAAATGCAAAAAAATGGAATGAATTCAAATTTTTCTGGTTTCGATAAAATTACCCATACTTTTATAGATATATCAAATCTATTAAACATAGAGATTAGATTTCAAGAACTTCTTACTTCTATGCTTGAAAAAATACATCAAATGCTTTCATTTCATTGGGCAACTATTTTTAATATAGAAAAAGATAAATTTAGGGTAATTGTTTCTTTGAGTTTTTCAGATCCAATATATAAAGAAAATGATACTTTAAATTTTGAAGAAGCCCAATTTATCAATAAAATTACAAAACTTGAAAATCCTTTTTGTATTGCAGATTTGCAAAAAGAAAAGGAATATTTAGATATCTTTGAAAAGAGATCTAATAATAGTACAAAGATACATTCAAAATTGGGAATACCGGTAATATCATCAAGCAAGGTAGTAGCAATTTTATGCTTTGAATCTATGGAAATAGATCTCTATCAATCTTCTCATGTTTTTTTAGCTATTTCATTCGCTTCTTATATAGCAATCGCTGTTCAAAACCAAAACTTAAAAGAACAACAGACGAAAAGATTTTTAGAATTAGAATCGATAAAAACAGTTTTCGAAGCGATGAATAAATCTATTGAACTGGATGATTTATGTATAATTCTCGGAGAATCATTATCAAAACTATTTAACTGTGATGTAATTTATATAGGATATTTAGATAAGGATAGAGAAAAAATTTTTACCCCATATTTTTCTGTTTATGGGAAAAATGAAGCTGTTGAGCCAATGAAACTTGGTGAAGGTTTGACAACTTTAGTATTAAGGCAAAAAAAACCTCTTATTATCAATAATTCAAATAGAGAAGACATCTTAAAACTTGGAGCCAAAGTTATTAAAGGTAGACCACCTAAATCCTGGGTCGGTATTCCACTTATGTCTCATGATGAAGCAATTGGGATTGTATCTATTCAACAGTATGATATCGAAAATTATTTTTCAAATCAGGATATAGAATTATTGCAAATACTGGCAAATTCGATAAGTGTCGCTGTCGAGAAGGCTTTTTTAGTTAGCGAAGCAAAAAAAAGAGAACTTGAAGCAAAAATAATCGCTGAAATCAGTCGCGAAATAACATCTTTTCTGGATTTAAATAAAATAATTCAACAGATAATTGAAATAGTATTTCCAGTCATTTCTCATACTACTGCTGCAATTTATATAAAAAAAGAAGATGGATATTTTCATTGTTTTACAGCCGTAGGAAAAGACTCTGAAGCGCTTTTAAATGGTAAAATTTTTTCTTCAACTGGTCTTGTAGGAAAATCTATTGAGTTGAAAGAAACTATTGTTGAAAATGATCTATCAAATAATCCTTACGCAGTTCAGGTGGAAGGAAC
Source organism: uncultured Brachyspira sp. (assembly GCA_964454835.1). Taxonomy (GTDB): domain Bacteria; phylum Spirochaetota; class JAAYUW01; order JAAYUW01; family JAAYUW01; genus Exilispira. The sequence goes on along the minus strand of CAYVTU010000010.1, from coordinate 55,625 downwards.
GAGTGAGGGTCCAGAAAATGAGAAATTAATGTCAATTCCTCTTTTTTTAAAAGATGAGGTTGAAGGATTGCTAGTAATATGGAGAGCTGAAAATGAAGATAAATTTAGCATTCATGATATCGAATTTGCAGAAAATATTGCAGCATCGATAGGTGTAGCCTTAAGAAATGCTAAACTGTATAAAAATCTTGAAGATGCAAAAAAGGAAGCAGAATATGCTAATCTTATGAAAACTCAGTTTTTATCAAATATGAGTCATGAACTTAGAACTCCATTGAATTCAATAATAAATTTTTCATATTTAATCCAAAGAACTTTACCTGAAAAAGAATGGCACGATGAATATGATATGTTAAAAAGGATAGAAGAATCAGGTAGATACCTTTTATCTTTGATTAATGATATCCTTGATCTTGCAAAAATTGAATCGGGTAGGATGGAACTATATAAAGAGTATTTTGATATTTTCGAAATTATAGGACCAATATTGAGTAACACACAAGCATTATTATCTCATAAAGAGATATCTTTGATTTCAGATATTGAAAATAATTTGCCATTAATTTTTGCTGATAAGACACGATTAAGACAGGTACTTTTTAATCTTCTTTCAAATGCAGTAAAATTTACTAAACAGGGTTATATAAAATTAAAAATATATCGCAAAGATGAATTAGAATTCATTTTTTCAGTGGAAGATACAGGAATAGGTATTAAAAAAGAAGATATAGATAAAGCATTTATGGAATTTGTGCAATTAAATGGAGGTACAAATAGAGAAGTAAAAGGGACAGGGCTTGGATTACCAATTGCAAAAAGATTTATTGAAATGCATGGAGGAAAGATTTGGGTTAATTCTGAATTTGGAAAAGGTTCTACTTTTAATTTTTCAATACCCTTTAATAAATTTGAAAAATTAGAAGAGGAAATAATATCAATAAATGTGTTAGAAGATAAAGAAACAAATATAAATAAAGATAAGATTAATAATGTTTTAACAAATAATGGAAATAATACTAAAAAAATTCTCATAATAGATGATGAAGATGATTTTGTAAGATTTATTGATAAAGAGTTGAATAAAAACTGGAAAATATTAAGTGCTCAAAATGCTATTGATGCATTTTTATTGATAGATAAACATTCTCCTGATATTATTTTTCTTGACCTTATTATTCCTGAAATAGATGGATGGACTATACTTAAAAAGCTAAAATCAGATAATAAATATTCGAACATTCCAGTAATAGTATGTTCAATACTAAATGAGGAAGAGTATGCCAAAGAACTGAAAGCAGATGGATTTTTACCAAAACCAACAGATATAGATCAGTTAAAAAAAATATTTCATGCTTTCTCTAAAAATAAAAAAAGTGGGACTATATTGATTATAGATGATGACAAAAATAATATAGATATTCTTACATCTTTTATAACTCAAAAAATGTATGAAATTGATATTGCAAAGACCTCTAAAGAAGGGTTAAAAAAAATTTCACAGTTAAAAAATAAGGAAATTGTCTTTCTTGATTTAATGCTTCCAGATAATGATGGTTTTGAAGTCTTAAAAAAACTCGAAAGAAATAATATTCAATTTCCGAAAATTGTAATAGTCAGTAATCGTGATCTTACAAATTTTGAAAAAAAATATATTTCTGAAAAAAAGATTGATTATATTAGAAAAGATCAACTAACAAAAGATAAACTTTTAAAAATAATTAAAAAATAAAAATTAAAAATAATGGTTAAAGAATCAATAACAATATTAATTGTAGAAGATGAGCCAAATAATCTTTATCTTTTAGAAAAGCTTTTACAGATTGAAAGAATTGATAAAAATCAAATAATTTCTTCAGATAAAGATCCAGCAAATTTAATTGAAACAATGGATAAAAATATAGATCTTATTTTTTTAGATATACATCTTCCTCATAAAGATGGATACGAGATATTGAAAGAGTTACGAAAAAACGAAAAAACAGAAAATGCTATTATCATTGCTTTAACAGCTTCAGTAATGAGTCAGGATATAGAAAGAGCGAAAAAGGCAGGATTTGACGGTTTTATCGGTAAACCAATTGATGGCAGACATTTTTCTGAAACTTTAAATAATATCTTAAATGGTAAATCTGTCTGGAATATATCAGGGTAATTAAAAAATTTCTATAAGACTAATATTACTGATATAATCTTTAATTCTTTATCAATAAATCTAATTAAAATTATTAAAAAATTATATTTTCCTATTGACTGTTAGAAGTCTAATTATTATATTAAAGTATAAATAAAAATTTGGAGGATATTTTATGGTAATTGTTTATTCTACACCAAGTTGTCCATATTGCTCAATGGTAAAAGATTATTTTAAAAGTAAAAATGTTCATTTTGAAGATATTGATGTATCAAGAAATCAAAATGCAGCAATGGAAATGATTAGAAAATCGGGTCAAAGTGGAGTTCCGGTTATTGATTTTAATGGTGAAATTATTGTTGGTTTTGATAGGAGCAGACTCGAAAAACTAGTAAAATAGGTTTTATTAATTTAATTCTATCTTCTTAATATTAAATCATATACTACTTTCGAAAAAAGAAGCAAAAGTGCTAGGACAAATACCGGTTTTATCACTTTGCTTCCTTTTTTTACTGCGAGAGTAGAACCTAAAAGATTTCCAGCAATTGAAAACAATGCACAAAAAATTCCTAGAAGAATATATACTTTTTTATAAATTAAAAATGTAATTAACGCTGCTACATTTGATGCAAGATTAACTACCTTTGAATTTCCTGAGGCAGTGGTCATATCAAATTTTAAGAATGTGGTATATACAAGAATAAAAAATGTTCCTGTTCCAGGTCCAAAGAAACCATCATACATCCCAATTACAAGGCTTGATAAAGCTGCTATAAGATAGAAATAAAAATATTTAATTTTGTATAATTGAATTGTTTTATTATTCTCATCTATATCTCTATTTTTTTCAATTACTTCAATATTGAAATCTTGATGACTAATGTTTGGAAAATTTTCTTTATTTAAATTCAAATTATTTTTTTTTGGTATAAGAGTGATAATTGTTATTACTGGGATTAAAATTATTAATAAAATCTTGATGAAATTTACTGGTATTAACAAAACCAACCTTGAACCAATACTTGAACCTACTAAAGCAAAAATCACTGAAATTATAGCAATTACCCAGTTTATCTTATTTGATATTGCAAATCTTATTGTTGCAAATAAAGTTCCAATAGAAGATGAAAACTTGTTTGTTCCAAGAACCATATGTCCAGGCAAACCCAAAAAAAGATATGCTGGAATAGATAATATTCCTCCTCCACCTGCAATTGAATCTACTAATCCTGCGAAAAATATAGAGAAAAATAATATTATTAATTTATAAACAGGAAAACCTAATAAAACCATTTTTTACCTTTAATTAATTTGATTTACTCACAAATTAAAAATAATATATTAAATTAAAAAATGAAGAAAATATTATTGACATTTTAAAAATATGTAATATTAATATGTCTAGAGGCGATTTTATCGTCTCTTTTTTTATTTTTACAGAAAATCTTTTTGTAAAATTTTATTAAGTAACAGGATTATATTTGTGGAAAATAACAATTTTAATAATTTAAGCGAAAAACTCGAAAAAGAGTTTTCACAAAGTTTTCCAATAAATGATATTCATATTATTTCTTTGAAAGTTACAGCTAGAAAAGCTATAGTTATTACAATAATGAAAAAAGGAGGAGTGACTATTGATGATTGTAAATTTGTATCTTCTTATATCAGCAAATATATCCCGGATGATTATGATTTACAGGTCCAAAGTCCTGGGATTGGTTTAGAAATTAGACCCGATTCATTTAATATTTTAAATTTATTTATTCAAACACCTATTAAGGTTTTTTACAATGATGAAAAAGAAGGAAAAAATATTGTAAAAGAAGTTGAAGGAATACTTACTTTTATAGATAAATTTGTGTGTTTAAAAGAATTTGATATAACTAATAAAAAAAATAAAAAGAATCAAAAATATGATGCTATTGAAGATGAAAAAGTCATTTCTATTCAATTAGAAAAGATTATAAAGATTAAGACTATATTTTATCCGGAGGAATTATGACAAGAGGAAAAACTACAAATTCAGCTGACCAATTTTATAATGAAATAGAATTAATTGCAAAAGATAAAGGCATATCCGCTGAAGCCGTTTTAGATTGTTTTAAGAAATCACTTATTGTTGCATATAGGAACTATTTATATAAATATGAAAGTAGTTCTAAAGAAAATAAGAAAAAAGATAAAACAACAGATGTATCATTAAAGATAGCGAAATCAGATAAAAATAGACTCGAAATATTTATAGAAAAAGAAGTGGTTAAAAAACCAGAACTTCTTTTGAAAGAAATTTCATTAAAAGAAGCAAAGAAATATGATGAAAATATCGAAGTCGGACAAAATATCCTTGTTCCAATTGATTACTCTAATTTTCCATCTACTGTTGTTAGAACTGCAATGGATACTTTTACTCAGGAAATTCAAAATTATGTTGGAAATAAATTATATGAAGAATATAAAAAATTGGAAGGAACAATAATCAATGGTAAGGTTCATAGATCTAATAAAGGAAGTCTTTTTATTTATCTAGATGAAAATAAAGTTGAAGCAGTCTTACCTCAAGAAGAACAATCACCACTCGATAATATAAAAATTAATGAGTCAAGAAAGTTTTTTATTAAGAAAGTCGAAGCTAATATACTGAAAAGTGGTGAAAATGATGATAATTCAAGTAATTTGAAAAAAAATAAAAAATCTGCTCCTACAATAATACTTTCTAGAACCGATCCAAAATTTGTTTATAAATTAATAGAAAATGAAGTAGATGAAGTTGCAAGAGGAGAAATAGAGATAAAAAAAATTGTCAGAGAAGCAGGTTTTAAAACAAAAGTTGCAGTCTATACTAAGAACTCGTCTAAAGATCCTGTTGGAACAATTTTAGGAAAAAATTCAAGTAAAATATCAACTGTTAGAGCTGAGCTTGGAGGAGAAGTAATAGAAGTACTTGAATATTCTAGTGAAGAAGAACAGTTTATTAAAAATGCATTAAATGTGTCAAAATTTGGGCAGGGAAAAATAATCAAAATTCAAGAATCTGAAGGCAAAAAAAGATGTATTTTTGTAGTTGAAAAGGAAAGTGAAAAAGATAAAATTGTCGGGAAAAATGGTATAAATGTTAAGCTTGCAAGTAAACTAACAAACTGGAAGATTGATGTTAAAACAAGAGAGGAATTTATTAATTCTGAAATTTATAAGATGATGAGTAAGGAAGCGGAGTTAATGCTTTCTAAACCTATTTATGAAATGGCAGAAGAAGAAAATGATATGGAAGAAATCGGTGAAGAAGATTCTATCAATGTTTTAACGGAACATCTTGGTAAAGAACTTATTAGAAAACTTCTTGATGCTGGTGTTGATGTTATTTCTTCTTTAATTGATTGGTATGATACAGATAGACTAAGAACTATACCATCTTTAACAACAGATGAGCTTTTCAAAATAAGGCATTTCATAGAGCAAAATGTTGAAATTGAAGAAGAATCAGAAGATGAATATGAAGTCGAAGAATCTTACACTGTTTGTCCTAACTGCGGAAAAAATATAGATCCAGAAGCAACTGAATGTCCATATTGTGGAGTAAAATTTGCTGACCAAGATTAATATAAATTGCGTTTTGAAAATTATATGATAGTTTGTAAATGGGAGTAAAAAAATATTTTATGAAGAGAATTAAGATTAATACTTATTTAAGAGAAAAAGAATTATCAGATATTCAAATCAAATCTATTATTGAAAAATTAAATGTTAATCCAGAAGAATTACTCAGTGAAGAGATTAAGGAAAAAGTTGATAACGAAATTGAGATATACAAAAAACCACAGAAGAAAATAGTCATTAAAAAGAAAATAATCAAAAAAGTTGCAGTCAAAAATGAAGAAGAATCAAAGTATGAAGAAGAAGAAGAAAAAAATTTACTAGAAACTCCCAATGAAACTGAAAAAGAAAAACATATTATAGATGAAAACAAAATAAAAAAAGAGGAAAAAGAATCAAAAAAACAAGCTGAAGAAAATTTAACTCATAAACCAGATAAGAGTGAAGTCAAGACAAAAGAACACAAGATGAAAGGTCAAAAGGAATCAGAAATATTGTTGGAAGAAAAAGAATTAGAAGCAAAAGAAAAAAAAGCTGAGATTCCTAAAGAAAAACATGAAGAAAAGCATGTAGAAAAAATTGCTAAAGATTTAACATCGGAAGTCAAAAATAAAAAGTATCCTATTCATCATAAAGAAGAAAATTTGACTGAAATTAAAGCTACTGAAACAGAAAAAGTAAGTACTTCTTATTCTTATAATAAAAAATACACTTATACACCTTCAAGTACGGCTCAAAAAACGGAGTCAGATCACCATAAAAAAAGAATATTTATCAAAAAGCCTACAGCAAAGGAAACAACTGAAAATCGTCAACAACCAAGATATAATCAACAAAGGACTTCTGGTTTTGCTAAATCTTTTAAAACCACTCCTATAATGCAAATTCAACCACCAGTTACAAATTATCAGAACAAAAAAAAGAAAACTAATGAATTTGAATATGATTTATCTGAAAAAGATGAATTGCATAATAAACTTAATAGAGTAGCAAAAAAGAAAAAAGAAAATGAATTTGCCATTCCAGATGAGATAGAAATACCCGAGACAATTACTGTATCTGATCTTGCAAAAAAAATGAATATAAAGGCAAACATTTTAATACAAAAATTATTTGAAATCGGAAATACTGTTACTATAAACCAGGTTCTTGATGCTGATACAGCTGAAATACTTTTATCATATTTTAATTGTAAGGTTAAAAGAACTTCTATTCTTGATTCTATAAAGATTCCAGAACAGGTTGATCTTGTTCCAAAATTACAAAAAAGACCTCCAATAGTTACTGTTCTTGGTCATGTCGACCATGGTAAGACTACTTTATTAGATAAGATAAGAAAAACCAATGTTGCTGATGGAGAGGTTGGTGGTATTACTCAAAGAATTGGAGCATATAAGGTTAAAGTAAAAAATGAAGAAATTGTATTTATAGATACTCCGGGTCATGAAGCTTTTACTTCTATGAGAGCTAGAGGAGCAAGTGTAACAGACATTGCAATATTAATTGTAGCAGCTGATGATGGAGTTATGCCTCAGACTGTCGAAGCTTTAAATCATGCGAAATCAGCAAAAGTTCCAATAATAGTTGCCATCAATAAATGCGATAAACCCGGTGCAAAGACTGAGAAAATTAAAACTGATCTTGCTAATCTAGATTTATTGCCTCAAGAATGGGGTGGAGAGACTATATATGTTGAAATTTCAGCATTAAAGGGAACTGGTATAGATGAATTACTAGATTCAATTTTACTTATCGCTGAATTATTAGAATTAAAAGCAGATTATAACCCCAAGAAATGGGCTGAAGGTGTAATACTTGAATCAAGATTAGACAAAGGTAGAGGAATTATTGCAACAGTTTTAGTTAAAAATGGAATACTTAAAGAAAGAGATGTTTTTATATCTGGAAATTATGAAGGAAAAGTTAGAACAATGACAGATGAAAATGGTAAAAAACTTACCATGGCTTATCCTTCAACTCCTGTAGAGGTAATTGGTTTTGAACAGTTACCAGAAGCAGGTTCTATTTTTAATGTTGTTGATTCTGAAAAAACAGCAAAAGAAATAGCTAGAAAAAGAAGAGAAGTTGAAATTTTTGAAAAGCAGAAAGAAAGTAATGTTAATCTAGCAAATATCCTTTCAAAAATAAACAAAGGTGAAATCGGACAACTTAACTTAATAGTTAAAGCAGATGTTCAGGGTATGGCTGAAGCTTTAAAATCATCATGTGAGAAACTATCTGTAGCACAAATAAATGTAACAGTTATACACTCATCAGTTGGTGCAATTACAGAATCAGATGTTAATCTTGCCATAACTTCTAAATCAATTATCATAGGTTTCAACACAAAACCTACAAAAGAAGCACAGTTAATTGCTGAGAGAGAAGGTGTTGAAATAAGAAGATATAATATCATTTATGATGTTATAGAAGATATTAAGAACTCCATTTCTGGATTAGCAGCACCAAAGATTAGAGAAGAGGTAATTGGAGAAGTTGAAGTTAGACAGATATTCAAAATTCCAAGTATTGGAACAGTTGGTGGTGGTTTTGTAACTAAGGGAATTATTACAAAAGACTCCTTATGCAGAATTTATCGAGATAATGTAGTTATCCATACAGGAAAAATATCTTCACTATATCATTTTCAAAATGCAGTGAGAGAAGTAAAACAAGGTCTTGAATGCGGATTAACAGTTGAAAAATATAACGATCTTAAAGAAGGTGATATTTTAGAAATCTATAAAAATGTTGAAGAAAAAGTAAACTTTGATGAATTAGCTGCTATGGATAAAGAAGAAAAAGAGGAATCAAAGAAAGAAAAGGCAAATAAGGGTTAAATTAGATAATGGTCGAAAATTTAAAGAATTTAAGATTAGCTGAAGCTATATCTCATATAGTTCAGACTTCTATAAGATATGAGGTGAACCATAAAGATATTCATAGCGATACTGTTGTTAGTAAAGTTGAAATTTCAAAAGATAGGCAATTTGCAAAAATTTATCTAATCCCTTCTTCTGATGATTTAGAAATAAATAAAAAAGAACTAGAAGCCTTTAATAAAATTTCTGGTTTTTTTAGGAAGAAAATTGCTGAAAATATAAGGGTAAGAATGGTCCCAAAACTAAATTTTACAATAGATTATGGTTATAAAAAGGGAGAAGCAGTTCTTGACCTTATTAATAAACTTTGAAGATAAATAAAATCTAAAAGTCAAAATATGGCAGTAATCTCAAAAAATCTTCTACAAGATTATCTAAAAATTGATGAAAATTTTGTTTTAAACATTGGAAATTTCGATGGTATTCACTGGGGTCATCAGGCAATATTGAAAAAAACTTTTGATATTGCAGAAAAAATGAAATATAAAAAAGCAGCGATTACATTCAGTAATAAACCCGCTCCATTATTCAAACAAAATTATATTAATACTCAGATTTTTTCAGTAAAAACCAAAATCTCTTTTTTAGAAGAGTTAAAAGTAGATTTTATCTTTGTTTTTGAATTTAACTCTGAATTAAAAAATTTAACTGCTGAAGAATTTTTAAAATTTCTTATATCAAATAAATTTTTAAAAGCAGTTGTTATTGGCGAAAATTTTACTTTTGGCAAAGATAAAAGTGGAAATAGTAAAACTTTAAAAGAATTTTTGATTCAGAATAATATTGAAGTGGATATTGTTCCTTTGTTGTATGATGAAGGACATCTAATATCCTCAACTATGATTCGACAGCATATTTTAAGTGGTGATTTTTCTATCAATAAATACCTGATTGAACCATTTTTCATATCGGGACTTGTAGAAGCTGGTAAGCATTTTGGTAGATTAATTCAATTTCCAACTGCCAATATATATATATATGAGCAAATAAGACCTAAAGATGGTGTTTATGCTACAATTACAAAATATAAGATTGAAAACCAGAATCCATTTTGTTATGATTATTCTATGACATATATTGGAGCAAAAGGGGAAATAGAGACTCATATTTTTGATAGAAAAATCAATCTTTACAATAAAGAAATTCAGGTATATTTTATTAGTCATATGAGAGATAATATTAAAATAGAATCATTATCTCAACTTGAAACAGTTTTAAAAAAAGATAAAGAAGCAATAGTAAGGTTTTATAAAGATAATTCAAATGAAAAAACAGAAGCTATTGATTTTATAAAAAGAAAAAAAGGGGTATTTTAAATGTCTGAAAATGCTAAGGAATCTTCATTTTATCTTGAAATACTTCAAAAATTAAAAGATGAAATTATAAAGAGAGTTAAAGTTAGTGAACATACTATTAATCTTGTTCTAACTTCATTTTTTTCTGGGTTACATCTTTTACTGGAAGATTTACCGGGGATGGGAAAAACGACACTTGCTAAAACACTGATTAATTCCATAGATACAGAAAATGATTCTTCTTTTTGTTTTAAAAGAATTCAATTTACCGCAGATTTACTTCCTTATGATATCATTGGAAATGAAATTTTTTCGAGAGAAAAAGACCAATTTATCTTTATAAAAGGACCTGTTTTTTCTGGTATACTATTAGCCGATGAGATTAATAGAGGGAACCCAAAAGTTCAATCTGCTTTGCTAGAAGCGATGGGCGAAAATCAGGTAACTGCTTTTGGCAAAACTTACAATCTTCATGAACTTTTCTATGTAATCGCCACTCAGAATCCTATAGAAGTTGAAGGGACATTCCCTCTTCCAATATCATCTCTTGATAGATTTGGAATGTGTATAAGTCTTGGTTACCCTGATAATGAGCAGCAAAATGAAATTTTAACTCAAAATTTAATGAAGTTTAATCCGGAAAAAATAGATAAAGTCATAACACTCAGTCAAATAAAAGAAATAAGAAGAATAATATCTGAAGTATATGTCGACCCCAAACTAATAGAAATAATAAATTTAATAGGCATAAAGTCTCGTACAGATACTAATTTCAGTCATGGTTTTTCTGTTAGAGCTTTACTTCATATATTGAATTCATTAAAAGCCTATGCATTGATTTCAAGAGGTGAGAACTTTTGCATAGATCAGGATTTAAAAGATATAATTGTACCAGTAATATCTCATAGATTACATTCTCAAAGAGAAAAAGATTACTTAACTGTTTTTTTAGATAATATTTTCGCAGAAAGGTTGTTGTGATGTTTGTTTTTTTCCTTTTAATAAGTATTATTAGCTTTTTCTACCGTGAAAATATAATATTTAATTCCTTTTTTATTTTTTCTGTTATTTTAATATCTTTTTTTTTCATCTATTATCTTTTATTATTCTTATATTGCCTAAAAAAAAGAAAACAATTTAATAAATTATTTCAAATACCTGAAGAAATAGATAATAGTAATCTTGATTTTGATTTTAAGATTAGTCCTATATTTTTTTTAACAGAGTTCAAGTTAATTTTAATTAGCGACAAATGCGAAATATTCTTTACATATGATAACAAGAAGAAAAAATTTCAATCAATTCCATTTTATAGGGGAAAGCATTATATAAAGAAATTTCAAATAATTTTTTCAGACCCATTCAAAATTTTTTCGATAAAAATTAAACTCAACGCAAATGAATTTTATAATTTTTTTAAGTATGGTTCATCTTTAACTCATCAAGGAATTTTACCTCTAACCAGCAATGAGCATAGAAAATACAGAACAATTGATGATTCTGTTTTGGTTAGAGATTATCTTTTTGGAGATGATGTAAGAAAAATATTATGGCGAATTTATGCAATATCAGATGATATAAAGGTAAGAACTGAATGGCTGGAGAAAACATCATATAACTATTTACCAATATATGTATGTGGGATTTATGCAGATAATTACTTTTTTTCAAATTTAATAATATATAAAATATTTAATCTTATAAAAGTATTAATTCAAAACAAATGTAATATATCTCTTAATGGTAAGGCATTCAATGAAAAAGATGATAAAGCTATTCAAAAAGAGATTTTTGAAATATATGAAAAAGAAAAGAAAAATGGTATTAACTTCGATTTTTCTCAATCATCTATCCTTTTATTCACAGCATCTGCCATTAAGAACAATCCAACAAAAGAGTTATGGATACCCAAAAATAAATCCATTTATTACATTACATTAAAAGATTTTTTCACAATAGACAAAAAAAATTATTATAATACTGCTTCATTTATTAGTCTATTTATCAAAAAACCGATTATGAGTTCTATTACTAAATTATATTTTAGCAATTATTCAGATTATGATGAACTTTACGAAAAAAGGTATCAGATTGTATAAAAATAGATTTTTGTACTTTTTCAAAAAAAATAGAGTTCTGTTAGCTTTATCTTTCTTTTCTTCATCGTTGATTTCTTTGCTCTTTTTTTTTATTACTGGTATTCCTTTTTTTATTCTTGTTTTTTTTCCAACTTTTGTACTATTTTTAATAAAACAAAAAATATTTGAAAAATTTACCATATTTTCTAAATTAATTTTTGTATCTTTAATTTCACTTGTCATTATTTTTTTACTTGCTTTTTTTGCTTCTTTTGTTCTTGAAAAATCTTTATTTTTTACACTTATCATCTGGTTATATCTTATTATATATACAATTGTTTCGATTGTCTTATATTATTTTTTCCTTTTTATTTCAAAAAATGAATACTTATTTATTATTTTTTCTTTCTTCATAAGCTTTATTCTCGCAGTATTATCAAAATCATTTCTTTTTTCTTTGATAATTTTTTCTTTATTTTTTTATCTTTCTTCCTTAATTTATTATACTCTTATTAATTTACAGAGTAATAAAAAAAAGACTAAAATATTTCTTTTTATCATTTTAATATTTTTGATAGCTATATCTTTCTTTCTTGTTCAATTTACGGGTGAAAAACAGGATGGAAATCTTTTAACCCAGAGTTTATTTAAATTTAATTTTAATGATCAGGTCAACTTAAAAACAGACTATAAATTTAAGGGAACACTTCTTTTTATAGCAAAATTAGAAGATTCTAAATTATTGAAAGCAGTTTCATACCCTGAGTTTTCTAGAGAAAAAGGTTTTTATTTTACAACAAGAGATCTTCCTTTTCCACCAATTCTTATAGAAAAAATATGGGAAAACGAGGATTATATAAAAGGAGAAAGAAAAATTGAACAAATTACAGCTTATAACCTTAATTTAGCAGATGGAATAGTTTTTGGTCCGAATGAACCATATAGAATCGTACCTTATATCAAAGTGACTAATTCAAGATTTACCTCGATATTTTCGACATATTCTAAATCTATAAAGAATTTTGAAGAAATAATGTATGATATAGATTTTTCTTCAAATAATTTAAGTAAAGATCTTTATCTTAAATATACCAGCTTTGGAAAAAAAGATTCTTCGATAGAAGAGCTTATTAATAAATACAGTGATTTTTACAAAGATAGAAGAGATTATATTATATTTTATTATCAGTATCTTAAAAAAAATTACTATTATTCAATCTCAACATTCCAAAAAGAAGGGTATGAAGGAATATTATCTTTTCTGTTTAAGACAAAAAAGGGATATTGCGCACATTTTGCCTCGACTTATGCTCTTTTGCTGCGATATTATGGTATTCCAGCAAGGGTAGTTGGAGGATTTAAAGCAATTGAAGATAACAAATTATTGGATTATTATAGGTTTTATGATTTCAACGCTCATTCCTGGGTAGAAGTATATACCGATCAATATGGATGGATACCAATAGATCCAACGAGTGATAGGATTTCAGAAGATGAAATGTTGCCTTTTGAAAAACCAATCGATGAGGATGAATCTTCTCTTTTAGAAGAAATTTTAAAACTTGAAAAGCAGCTTCAACCTCAACAAAAAAAGCTAGAAAATGAGATAAAAGAGCAGAAAAAGGAAATAAATTTAAGTTTAAAAGATTATCTTTATATAGTTTTACCAATAATATTTATAATTCTTTTAATTGTTTTCAAAAATAATTTAATTATTTTATTATCACTATTTTTTCCTCATCTTATTTATAAATCCTATAAAATATATATGAAAAGAATTGCGAAAATATTAAAAAAGGATTTTATTACAGCAGAGGAGTTGATAGAATATTCTGAATCAGATGAATCCTATTTTAATGATTTTGCAAAGATCTATGACAATCTTTATTTTGCTCCTGAAAAGATAAAAAAAATGTATATAAGCAGAAAGAATGTAATTATTTCCTATAAAGCATATTGTAAAATAGTTAAAAAGTTAAAAAAAATAAAAAAATCAAAAAATATTTCCATTCAATAGGATTTGTATTTATCTACATAAATGGAAATTAATTTTTGACTTACAAAATTATATCATGTAGATGGATGCTAATATAAATATAAGATTTTATTATGCGAAAAAATATTTTAATATATTTGATTGCTACTTTATCCATGCTTTTCTGGGGATTATCGTTTGTATGGGTTAAGATTGTATACCTTTATTATAGACCATTTACTGTTGTTACTATAAGACTTTTTCTTGCAACTATTTTACTATTAATCTATCAATATATTGCAAAAGATAAACAAAAGATTTCACCTATCGATTTACCAAAGTTTCTTCTTTTAGCTTTTTTTGAGCCTTTTTGTTATTTTTTAGGTGAAAGTTTTGGAATGCAGTATGTTTCTTCAACAATAGCCAGCATTATAATTGCTACTATACCTGTTTTTGCTCCGATATTTTCTTATATTTTTTATAGAGAAAAACTGTCTTTTTTTGGAATTTCGGGTTTATTAATATCTGTAATAGGCGTAATACTTCTTGTTGTAGATAAAAACCTTAACCTAAATGCTCCAATTAAAGGTATATTTTTGTTACTATTTGCAGTTGTTTCTGCAATAGGATATGGAATAATAGCTAAAAAACTAACATTCTCATATAATTCTGTTACAATAATTAAATATCAAAATTTTTTTGGTTTTTTTTTCTTTCTTCCTTTTTTTCTGATATTTGATTTAAATCATTTTTTGACTGTTAAACCCGATTTAAGGCTTATTCTAAACATTTTCGCTTTGACAATTTTTGCAAGTGTCATGGCTTTTCTTCTTTTTACAAGAGTTCTTAAAGAGTTAGGCATAAATTCTGCTAATATTTTTACAAATTTAATACCTATTTTTACAGCTATATTCTCTTTTTTAATATTGAAAGAAGAATTTAATATTCAGAAAATTTTTGCTATTTTTCTTGTAATTGTAGGAGTCTTTGTTTCTCAAATTAAATCAAGAGGAAAGAAAAATGAATATGCATAAAAATTTAGTAGATGTGCAGAATCGAAAAGCAAATCATCCTCTTGTAATTGATCATGTTGGAATTAAGGGAATAAAGTATCCTATTGCTGTATTTGACAAGAAAAGAGGCTATCAACATACTGTGGCAGAAGTAGCAATGTTTGTTGATCTTCCATCTCACTATAAAGGTACTCATATGAGCAGATTTGTTGAAATACTTTCGAAAGTGGATGGTGAAATTTCTGTAAATAGATTAAAAGAGATACTAAAAACAATGAAAACAAAGTTAAATGCCCAAAAATCAAAAATCGAGTTTAATTTCCCATATTTTTTGGAAAAAACAGCTCCAATATCACATTCAAAGGCATATATAAATTATGATTGTAAATTGACAGCAACTTTATCGGAAAACTTTTCTTATACATTGACTGTTATTGTTCCTGTTCATTCACTTTGTCCATGCTCAAAGGAGATATCAGATTATTCTTCACATAATCAAAGATCTTTTGTTACAATTACAATTGAAGCTAAAACAGTAATCTGGATTGAAGATCTTGTCGAAATAGCCGAAAAAAATGCTTCTTCGCCATTATATTCGTACTTGAAAAGGGTAGATGAAAAATATGTGATAGAATATGCATATAATCACCCTATGTTTGTGGAGGATATTGTCAGAGCCATAGCTAATGAACTTCAAAATATTTCTGCTATCAAGTATTTTAAGGTAGAAGCAGAAAATATGGAATCAATACATAATCATAACGCATATGCTTCAATTGAAAAAAGTTTTAATTGATAAAATATTTTGAAATTTTTCAAGGATCAAGCATGCTTTTAGATAGAAATTTGTTTGAATATATCTTTAATATGAATTTAAATTCAATAAATATACCAGATGAAGAATATTTTATAAAACAAAGAATAGAGGAAAAAATTCCATGTATAGATAAAGATATAGCCCGACTTTTATTTTTCTTATCTTATTTAATAAAGCCCCAATATATCCTTGAAATTGGGTATGGTTCTGGTTTTTCAAGCTATTCAATGTGTCTTGGAGCAAAAAATTATTTAAAAAAACTGATTTCATTCGAGCATGAAAATAAAAGATATGTTAGAGGTTTAGAATTTGTAAAATCTAAGAATATTCCAGTTGAAATAATTAACCAGGATTTTTCTTCAAAACAATTAAGTTTTATATTAAAAGATAATAATATAGATAAATTCAATATCATTTTTATTGATGGTACCAAAAGAGAGTATCCATATTATTTTGAGCAAAGCTTTGAGTTTTTAAGTAAAGATGGATTAATCATATTTGACAATGTGTTATTTAATGGCAATCTTTTAAGGCTGGCAAATATGGAAAAAGGAAAGAATGTAGAAGGTGCAAAAATATTAGATAATTTCTTGTATGAAATATCGAAAGATGAAAGAATTATCTCTCTTTTTCTAACAGTGGGCGACGGTGTTTTAATAGGGATAAAAAGATAAATAAATATAGATTTAGAGCAGCATATGTTAAGAAAAATATTGGGAATTGTTTTATTTTTTTTGATTCTATTATTTTTTATAATTAGCATACCATCTATTAAATCAGCTTCTGCATTAAATTTAATAGGTGAAATTTTAGATAATAATGTTAAAGTTTATGATAAAAGTTTTCAGATAACTTCAATTATCTATTGGAATAGACTAAATAAAATAACAAAAATTTCAAAAAATTTCAATTTGATGGATTTAAGTTATGAAAATTCTTATTTATATTTAGGTAAAGATTTCATAATATCAAAAGAAAACAACCAGTTTTACATAATAGATAAAAATAAAGAAGAAAAGAATTATCTAACAAATGGTGAAATAGCTCTTGTAAATAAAGAATCAAATTTGTTTGCAATAATACAGAAAAATGGTCTGGAAGTTAGCTTTTTTCAATTTGTCCCAATAGAAAACAAGGCTGTTGAACTAAAAAAAGAAGTATTTTCATGTTTTTATACTGGATATCAAATCACAAGAAATAGTTTTTATTTTTCCCTTATGAATGGAAACTGCTATATATATAATCCATTTGAGTTAATATCATCTGAAAATCTTGTAAAAAACTCACCTTTTATATATAATATAGCAGCAAATTCTTCATCAAATAATTATATAATAATAAGTGGGTATAATCCACAAAAATTGAGTTTGTTAAATAAAGATGGTAATATTTTATCTGAGTACCAATTTGAAAAAAGTTATACTTCTATCTATAGCCATTTATTGGATAATCAATTATTACTTTTAAAAAACAATGATTTTTTGACTATTTTCAGGATTAATTTCGAAAAAGACATAAAAATTAAAGAATTATCTTCATTTTACATCAAAGGTAATATACTTGATATACTTGAATTCTATTCATATCTCGTCTTTATTTGTGCTGATAATAACAATTATTATCTTGTTTTTTATGATTATAATAAACAGAAATTTTATAAAAAAACATGGAAAGATAAAATTTATCAGCTTGATATTATTGATTCAAATGGAACCTTTTGTGTTTATAACGAAGAGAAAATCTGGATTCTTTCATTAAAACAGGATCTTTAATAGGGGTATAAAAAGATGCCTTATAATAAAAATAGAAAAAACATTTATGGTTTTTTAGTTTTATTAATGTTTTTAATGATCTATTTAATATTTTCTTTTAGTAATATCACTAAATCATTTTCAAATATATTTTTAGTTAGAGATTTTTGCAATTGGTCAAATTCATTCTTACCGGCATCACAATTTTATACAACAGATAAAAGAATAAATTCCCCTTTTTCCGGATATTTAATATATCAAAAGATGAATATTTCTCCATATCAAAAAGATAGTATCTTTTCAAATCTTGCTATATATAAATCTAGTAATAAATTAATTGGATATACTAATCTTCCTTTTCCTCAGGATAAATTAGAGATTAAAGATGAAATAGAATTGAATGATACTATGACAACTTGCTTCATAATAGAAAATGGAATGTTTTATAATCCAACAAGCTTTTTCAAACCTGTTCTTTCTTCATCTGTATCTATTGTTAATGTATATTACTTAAATGAAGAGGATGTTGCTGTCGCATTTAGACAAAACTATAAAAATAATGTTATTCCAATACTTATATATGCTTATTCAACTTATCTTTCAGGAAGATTTGCTTTTACTGCAAATGTCTTTGATTTAGAAATATATCTTGATAATGAACTAATATATGAAAGAAAGCTAGATAATATTTCGAAAAAAAAGTTAGTTGAACTTATTGTCACATCAAGTAGACCTCAGTTCATTAAATATATTGTTTCAAATGTATCAGATGGTGAGCATATTTTAAGAGTTAAGGTCTACGATTTTTTTAATAATTCCAAAGAAATACAAAAAAAGTTTACTGTTAAGAGCTATTAAACATACTATATAAAATAGCTTAGCTGGAGAAATAGATGAAAGATCTCTATATGCGAAATAATGCAAGAAAAGGAGAAGTCCTTCATGAAATAAATTGTCCTCTATGTCAAGCTAAAGATTATACGATAGTGTATAGTAAGCCTACATTCAGATTTGTTAGATGTAATGAGTGTGGAGTCTTATATCAAAATCCGAGACCAAAAAATGAATTTATACAGAATAGATATGATGATAATTATTTTCAATATGAAATAGAAAATCAGAAGAATTTTTTTCAATTACAACTAAAGACATTTGAAGATTGTAAAATTGAAAAACTGGTTAATGGTTTTGAAAAAAAAAGAATACTTGATATTGGATGCGCTACTGGCTTGCTTTTAAATCATTTAAAACAAAAAGGTGCTCATGTATATGGCGTAGAAATATGCACTCAATCATGTAGATATGCCTATGAAAACTTTAATCTTACTTTGTACAACGGAACTATTGAAAATGCTCATTATGAGAGTAATTATTTTGATATAGTTCATTTTTCTCATCTTATAGAGCATCTTGAAGATCCAATTAATTTTATGAAAGAAATTTATAGAATAACAAAAAAAGATGGTTATGTTTTAATCACAACTCCCAGAGAAGATTCATTCTGGTCAAGGTTTTTTGGTTTAAAATGGAGATCCTTAATTCCAGATCATCTTATATTATTTAGTAGGCAGCATCTTGAATCTTTAATAAAAATATCAGGATTTAATCCAATTTTTATTGAATCTTGGGGTTCAATTCCGATCGATTCAAAATTAAAATTTTTAAAACCATTTACAGATAGATATGTAAAGAAATTTGATAGAGGAGATGTCCAGTTTATCCTTGCTAAAAAAGAATAGATTTTTAAAATTTGAATATCTAATAATATTCCTGGAGAAATAATGGAAATAACGACCCCGATGATGCAGCATTGGGCTAAAATTAAATCTAAATATAAAGATTTTATTGTTTTTTATAGATTAGGTGATTTCTATGAGATGTTTGAAGAGGATGCCAATCTTGGTTCTAGAGTTTTAAATCTTACTTTAACTTCAAGAAATGGACATCCGATGTGTGGAGTACCTTATCATGCTTATAAAATATATGTAAAAAAGCTTATTTCTAATGGATATAAAGTCGTTATTTGTGAGCAACTTGAAGACCCCTCAAAAGCAAAAGGAATGGTAAAAAGGGGAGTTACTGAGGTCATTACTCCTGGAACATTGATGGAATCTGATTTTTTATCTTCTGATAATAATTTTATTTCCTCGATTTATGTAGATAATCTTAAAGGTGCTATTTGCTGGTGTGATGTCTCATCTGGTGAATTTTTCGCTTCTGAAATAAAATTA
This sequence comes from uncultured Brachyspira sp., assembly GCA_964454835.1. Classification (GTDB taxonomy): domain Bacteria; phylum Spirochaetota; class JAAYUW01; order JAAYUW01; family JAAYUW01; genus Exilispira. The sequence continues at coordinate 35,861 of CAYVTU010000010.1, read as the reverse complement.
AATAAAGATGAAAAAGAAATTTTTGAGAATATTCTTACTTTTTTAGAAAAAATTAAACCCTCTGAAATTATAATTTCAACAGATGATAAAATATTAAAAAACTTATCTAAAAGATTTTTTACTACAACTCTTTCCGAAACTTATTTTGAAGCAGATAAGATAGATGATTTATTGAACTCATATTTTTCAGTTTATTCCATTGAGGATTTCGGTATAAAAAGTGATGTGTTAAAAAAATCTATAAGTGCACTTGTCTTGTATTTAAAGGAAAACGAAATAAATGTTAAACCAATATTATCAAAAGTAAACCTTCTGGAAGAAAACAAGCATCTTTGCCTTGATTCCAGAACAGTTCATAATCTTGAAATTTTCGAGCCTTTTTTACCTATAGATAAAACATATACTTTGTTTTCCTGTATTAATCAGACAAGAACTTCTATGGGAAGAAGATTGCTTAGAAGATGGCTTACTTTCCCATTAAAAGATGAAAAAGAACTTAAAAACAGATATTTTCTAATAGATAAATTTATTGATTTAAAAATAATATCAAATATTGAGCAACAGCTTAACAAAATTTTGGATATAGAAAGAATTTTTACTAAAATTTATTTTAAAAAAGCTGTACCAGCTGATTTAATAAATTTAAAATATTCAATAATATATGCTAGTTCAATTCAATTGATGCTTGAAGATGCTGGTATTGATATTTTAAAAGTTGAAGATGAATTATTAGTAGTAGTGGATTTGATAGAAAGGACGATTTTGGAACCAGCGGTCTCAGATTTTGAACAACAAATAATTAAAAAAGGATATGACGAGAATTTAGATAAACTTTATTATTTAACAAATAATGCATCTGAACTTCTTACTAAGTATCAGGAAGAATTAAAAAAAACAAGCGGAATTCAAAGCTTAAAAATAAAGTATAACAAAGTATTTGGATATTTTATAGAGATATCCAAAGCAAATCTTGAAAAAACACCATCTAATTTTATTAGGAAACAAACATTAATTAATAATGAAAGATTTACTACTGAATATCTTTTAGAGCTAGAAACAAAAATCTTGACTGCAAATAATGATTATAAGGAAATGCAGAAAAAGATATTTGATTCAATTATTGAGCAAGTGATTAAATCTTATGATTTGGGTTTAAAATTAGCAGAAAAAATTGCCTATATCGATGTAATTAATAGTTTAAGTCATATAGCACAAAAATATCACTGGGTAAAACCAGAAATAAATGACCAGAATATAATAGATATTGATGAAGGAAGACATCCAGTTCTCGATATTATCCTGGGCAAAGAATGTATTGCAAATGACTTAAAAATGGATAATAAAAAATTTTTCAATATTATTACCGGTCCTAATATGTCGGGTAAATCAACATATCTAAGACAATCAGCACTTATTCTATATTTGGCTCATATAGGTAGTTTTGTTCCTGCTAAATCATGCAGTTTTTTTATATTAGATGCCATTTTTTCAAGAATTGGAGCATCGGATAACATTGCTTCTGGACAGTCAACATTTTTTGTAGAGATGAATGAGACTGCAAAGATACTAAATTTTGCGACAGAAAATTCATTTGTAATACTTGATGAAGTAGGAAGGGGAACAGCGACATTCGATGGTATGAGTCTTGCATATTCCATTTGTGAGTATTTAATAAACAAGATAAAATGTTTTACCCTTTTTGCTACTCACTATCATGAACTTACACTTTTAGAAGAAGAATATAGTGAAGTGACAAATTATCATATGCAGGTTAGTGAATGGGAAGATAAGATTATTTTCTTAAAAAAATGTATAAAAGGCTTTTCAGATAAAAGTTACGGATTATATGTCGCATCTTTGGCAGCAATGCCTTCTAAAATTATAGAAAGAGCAAAAGCCATATTAGATATTTTATCAGAAAACGAGATAGTATTTGAAAAAAAAACTAATGTAAAAATTAAATCGAAAAAAAATAAAGAAAAAAACACATTATTTGATGATGATATACATCCAATTTTGACAAATTCTGAAAAAAATATTGTTGAAAAAATTAGAGAAGTTAATATAAATGAATTGACTCCTGTTAATGCACTTAATTTTTTAGAAGAACTTAAAAAGATGTTGGAAAAGTAAAATTATATTTAAGCGCTTTTTGACATATTTTATATAACAAATTTTAAAAATTTTTATTAAAAAATTAAAACTATTTTATTAGTTAGTTGCTTTTTACCGATATATTTAAGGTAATTTTAACAAAAAAAAATAGTGGTGGAAAGATGCCTTATTATTTTGGATCAAATAATCAGGAATTTAATAAAAAGAATGTAATTAAGACTAAAAAAACTAAAAAAGTCATTCTGCACAGTAATTATAAAAAGCAAAATTCATTTTATTACTCTAATTTTTACTTTATATTAAGGGCATTTTTAAATTTTTTTCAGAAAAAAAAATTTGTTATGCCTTTTGAAATAAAGATGGAAACAATTATTTCCATTTTATTTGTAATTCTTATTAGTGGTGGTTTATTTGCGGGAGCAATAGTATTCTCTGATTACTTAAAAAGTAACTCTAATGAAAATATACTTAAACTTCCATATAATCGTACTTATAATTCCGAGATACCTCAAAATCTATCAACATCAGAAATTAAAAATATCTATCTATCAGCAGGAGGAGAAGATATTGTTCTGACTCCAATAAAATATTTTGATTATCAGGTATCTGCTGGAGATAGTCTATGGACTATTGCAAAAAAATTTCAAGTTTCGGTCGATTCTGTTTATTCAGCAAACATGAAGAGGATAAAAAATCCTCATATATTAACAGCTGGAGTTGTATTACGAATACCATCAAATATGGGTATAGTAAAAGAAATATCAAATATTAACGATGTTAACAATTTATTGGATCAATTTGACATAGATGAGCTTTCACTATTAATTGCAAATGGGGTTTCTACAAAAGAGGAGCTTATTGATAAAACTGAAATTTTTTTGCCAAATGTTGAGCTTCCTCAAACAGAAAAACTGAAAGCATATGGTATTGCCTTCGGATTTCCAACAAGAGGCTATGTTTCTTCAAGGTTTGGGTACAGAAAAGATCCTTTCACTGGATTAAGAAGATTTCATACTGGTCTTGATATTTCAAATGTGTGGGGAACATCCATATATGCTGCATATGATGGAACCGTAATATTTGTAGGAGAAAAAGGAGGATATGGCCTCTGCATTATAATATCTCATCCTTTAGGATATTCAACCTTATATGGACATCTTTCAAATGTTTTTGTCAAAGTTGGACAAAAAGTGTCGAAGGGTAGCAAAATTGCTGCAATGGGTAGCTCGGGTCGTTCAACTGGAAGTCATCTTCACTTTGAAATAAGAAAATTTGGCAAATTTTTAAATCCTCTTTCTTATACAATTTTTAAATAAATAATAATTGAAATCATTTCTTGGTCTTAAATTTGATTGAGTTAAATTCTATTATTATTTTAATCTTTTTAATTAATCATATCATGACTTATTAGTTTGTCTTGAATTGGATTTTACAGTAAAAATCTTTAGTTGAATTTAATCAATTTCATGCTATTACGTTAGCTAGGATTTTAATTTGTTTTTATTCACTTATTTTATATAAGAACAAAATAAGAATATATAATTTTGAATATTAATTATGTTATTTAATTCTATTGATTTTGCTATATTTTTGCCAATAGTTTTTACTATTTATTGGTTATTATCAAAATATGATTTAAAGTATCAAAATATTTTTTTAGTTGTAGCTAGCTATATTTTTTATGGTTGGTGGGATTATCGCTTCCTATCTTTACTTTTTTTTTCAAGCATTGTGGATTATTCAATTGGTCTATTATTAAAAAATGAGGAAAACCCTAATAAAAGAAAACTATTTCTTTCAATAAGTCTTATAGTTAATTTAGGGCTTTTAGGATTTTTTAAGTATTTTAATTTTTTCATTGATAATTTTTCCAGGGCATTTACATTTTTTGGATTCAATATAAATTCAAAACATTTGAGTATTATCTTACCAGTTGGAATAAGTTTTTATACTTTTCAAACATTAAGTTATTCTATTGATGTTTATAGACGCAAATTAGAAGCTACTACTGATTTTTTCTCTTTCTTGGCTTTTGTAAGTTTTTTTCCTCAATTAGTCGCAGGTCCCATTGAGAGGGCGAGTAACTTACTTCCTCAATTTTATAAAAAAAGGACATTTGACTATTCCAATTCTGTTGATGGATTAAAACAAATACTATGGGGTTTTTTTAAGAAACTAGTAATCGCAGATAATTGCGCCAAAATAGTAGATTTGGTTTTTTCGAATCTTTCAAGTTATTCAGGAAGTTCTATTTTTATTGCAAGTATTTTTTTTGCTTTTCAAATATATGGAGATTTCTCTGGATATTCAGATATTGCTATTGGAACAGCTAAACTTTTTGGTTTCGAGCTTATGACAAATTTTTTATATCCTTATTTTTCAAGAGATATTGCTGAATTCTGGCGACGTTGGCATATATCGCTTTCTACCTGGTTTAGAGATTATGTTTATATTCCATTGGGAGGTAGTAAAAAATCACCTTTAAGAAATGTAGTAAATACCTTTATTGTATTTTTGGTTAGTGGTTTTTGGCATGGAGCTAGTTGGAATTTTATTTTATGGGGACTGTTAAATGCCCTATATTTTTTGCCACTTCTTTTGCTAAAAAAAAATAGAAAAAATATTGATATAATTGCATTTAACAAAAAATTTCCTTCATTTAAAGAAATTTTCAATATGTTATTTACATTTGGTTTAGTGTGTTTTGCTTGGTTATTTTTCAGAGCTAACACAACTGATAATCTAATGATCTGCCTGGATAAAATATTCTCAAATTCTCTTTTCCATTATCCTAAAATAATAAAATTATCAGATTTTACTATTACTTTAATTCTAATAATTATAATGAATATATTTGAATATTTATCAAGGAAAGAAAAATATGGTTTAGCTTTCATAAATAAATTTTCTCCAATAATTCAGTATGGATTTTACATATTTTTTATTGTCTTAATCGGTTTATTTATGCAAGCAAGTCGAACAACATTTATTTATTTTCAATTTTAATATTATGAAGAAATTTATAAAAAAATTATTATTATTTTTTTTAATGTTAGCAATTTTTTACCCGTTTTTTATCATTAGTATTGGTGAAATATTTGGTTCTAATCAAAAAAATTTAAAATTTATTCCTGAAAGAAGTTGGACAAAAAAAACTTTAATTGAAGCCTCAAGTTATGGAAATATTGATATACTTTTTATAGGTTCTTCTCATGCATATAGAGGATATGATATAAGATTTTTTAATAAATTCGGTAGATCTTTTAACCTAGGTACTACCAGTCAAACACCTTTGCAAAGCTATTTTTTGCTCAAAAAATTCATAAATATTTTAAATCCAAAATATATTATTATTGATATCTATTTTCCTCTTTTTGAAAGTGATGGAGTTGAATCTTCTATTGATATTGTTTCAAATTGTATTTCCAAAGATAACATAAAATTGTTTATTATGTCGCCTAATCCTATAGTTTTAAATACTTTAATTTATTCCTATTATTATAATTATACAAAGGGAAATAATACAGACTTAAAAAATTATTCAAATAAATTTGATAATTATATTACCGGAGGATTTGTTGAAAGAAAACCCCAATTTTTTGTTAATAAAGAAATGTTTTCTAAAAAAAATATAAAAATAAACTCAATTCAGAAAAAATCGTTTGAAAAACTCATCGAATTTATTAAAAAGAAAAAAATAAATTATGTCATTATTCATTCTCCAATTACAAAAGCGGAATACTCTTCTTATTTAAATACTAAAGAACTCAATGATTATTTTGAATCTAAAGGATTTTATATTAATTTTAATGAGACGCAAATTCCTTTATATGATAATATTCATTTTTATGATAAACATCATTTAAATCAATATGGAGTTTATATATTTAATAAATACTTAGCTGAATTTTTAGTAGAAATATTTCCAGAATTAAATACTAAATAAAAAATTTTGCTAAAACTTTTATTATTTATTATTAATGTTCATAGATAAAGGATAATCAATGTTAAAAATATTTACTGTTATTGGAGCAAGACCTCAATTTGTTAAAGCTGCTGTGCTGAGTCGTCTTATAAGAACAGAAAAATATAAGAATAAAGTGCAAGAAATACTTGTCCATACTGGTCAACACTATGATGAAAACATGTCAGATATTTTTTTTAAGGAAATGGAAATACCAAGGCCTGATTATCATCTTGGAATAGGCTCATTAAGCCATGGTGCAATGACAGGAGCAATGCTTGAGAAAATCGAAAAATTGCTTTTAAATGAAAAACCTGATTTAGTTCTGGTTTATGGAGATACTAACTCGACTTTAGCAGGTGCTTTGGCTGCATCAAAACTTTTAATACCTGTTGCACATGTCGAAGCAGGGCTTCGTTCTTTTATGATGGTAATGCCAGAGGAGCAAAATAGAAGATTGACAGACCATTTGGCTACTTATTTATTTTGTCCGACTCAAATTGCCATAAAAAATCTTGAAAAAGAAGGTATATTAAATAAACAACCAGAAAAACCTTCTTCAGATGAAAAACATGTTTCGCTCTGTGGTGATATAATGTACGAGGCTTCGCTATATTATAGAAATAAGGCAAAAGAAAGTATATCAAAATCAACTTTAAGTTTAATTAAAAATTTATCGAAAAAATTTGTGCTGCTTACCATTCACAGACAGGAAAATACAGATAATGAAGTACGGATAAAATCAATTTTTAATTCATTAAATAGCTTTAATAAATATGATATAATTTTTCCTGTCCATCCAAGAACTAAAAAAGTGTTGGAGAAATATGGGATTATATTTGAGAAACATATTCATTGTATCGAACCAATTGGATATTTTGATATGCTTTATCTTGAAGATAAATGTGAATTTATAATAACAGACTCTGGTGGAGTTCAAAAAGAAGCTTATTTTTTTGGTAAACCATGTATTACTTTACGAGATTCAACTGAATGGGTGGAGCTTGTTGATGCAGGATGGAATACAATTGTTGGGGCAGATCAGGAAAAAATAATCACAGTACTTAACAAAATACCTGCTTATGGTAAGAATATCAAGCTCTATGGCGATGGAAATACTGCTGAAAAGATACTTGGTTCTCTAAGAATATATTAATAGATAATTAATTACTTAAATTTATTTTTATTCTAATATACATTACAGTAAGGATCTTTTCAGTAAAATAGTTTTTTAAGATAAAATTTTATAATTGAGAAAAAGAAATGAAAAATCTTAATGAAAATTTTTCTTTACAAATTTATTATAATCTGTTTTGTTCAATAAATGAACGATATCGAATTTGATTTTTTATCTTTTATCCTCGATAAAAACCAGAAAAATGAGTCTTTCACTCAAAGAGAAGTTGCTAAAGCATTAAAAATTTCACTAGGTATGCTCAATAATATAATTAAAAAAGCAGTCAATACAGGATTTGTTAAAATAAGCAAAATTAATGGAAAGAATTATAAATATCTTTTAACTCCTCAAGGATTAAGTATAATTTACAATAAAAGTATTAAATATTTTAAAAATATTGTAAAAAATGTATATATCTACAAAGATTCGATTTTGAATCTAATAAATAGAAAAAAACAACAAGGACTTAAAAAAATTGTTCTTTTAGGTAAAAGCAACCTGGATTATATTATAGAATATTGTTGCATTAAAGCAGAAATAGATTATGAAAATTTAATTATTATAAATGAAATAGAAAAATTATTACAAAAATGTGATAAAACAAATACAAGTTCCAAATGTGCTTATTTCTTTTCTGAGAATTTAAATGAGTACGAAATTAAACGAATTCAAAATATTATTTCTTTAATAAATATTGGTAAGGGTAATAGAGAAATAGAAAATGTAAATCTTATTGAATTTATAAATACCAGTTTTTCCTCAAATAAAGATTAGTATTTGAAAAGAGTTAATTAATAGAATATAAGGTAAAATTCAAAATGATATTAGGATTAAGAGAATGTTAAGTGATAATCTTATGAAATCAACAATAGAAATGATAATGGTTGAAAAAAAATGATTTTGCACTATCTTGTTCATGAAATGAACAAAAATTTATAATTATTGCTTAAAAAATAATATTAGTTAAATTAAATAAAATGATAAAAAATAAATTTAAAGTATAAGGCTTAAAAATAAGGATTTATGATGAAAGTTCCATTTTATACTTCTGTTAGAGAGTATCAAACAAGAAAAGAAGATTTTGATAAAGCAATCCAACAGGTTTTAGAAAGAGGAGATTTCATACTTGGAAAAGAAGTAGCGGAGTTTGAGCATGAAGCAGCAAAATTTTTAAATGTAAAATATGCTGTTGGAGTAGCTTCTGGCTCAGATGCACTTGTTTTAGGAAGTGATATTCTTGGGTTTAAAGATGGTAAAGAAGTATTGACTCCAACCTTTACTTTTTTTGCCTCAACATCATGTGTTGCAAGACTTGGTGGAAAACCAGTTCTAGTAGATATGGATGAAAGCACTTTAAATATGGACTTAAAGCAAGCTGAAAACCAGATAACGAAAAATACTGCTGGTATTATTCCAGTTCATCTTTTTCTGCAACCAACTCCTATGCAGCAGGTTATGAATTTAGCTAAAAAATATAATCTGAAAATATTGGAAGATGCAGCAGAAGGTTGGGGCATGGAAAGTCTCGTAGATGGAAGATGGCAAAAGGCAGGGACTATTGGTGATATAGGTATATATTCTTTTTTTCCCACAAAAACTCTTGGTGCATATGGTGATGCAGGGCTTATGGTAACGAATGATGAAGAGCTTTACAATAAAATTAAAAGCTATCGAGTTCATGGTTCATCAAAAAAATATTTTCACGATTATATAGGTTATAACTCAAGATTAGATACTATTCAAGCAGCAATATTAAGAGTTAAATTAAAAACCACTGAGCAGTCTATATTTCAAAGAGCAAAGCATGCAAATCATTATACCCAACGACTTTCTAAAATTACTCAGATTAGAATTCCACAGATTGATAAAAACAACCATGAAGTCTATTATGTATATAATATTTTAGTACCAAAAAGAGATGAACTAGCGCAGTATTTAAGTGAAAATGAAATAGGATATTCAATTTATTATCCACTTCCTCTTCATCTACAAAAATGTTTTTCTTATCTTGGCTATAAAAAGGGAGATTTTCCTGTTGCTGAAAGGATATGTGAGCAAATTATAGCTTTACCAATGTATCCAGAGCTGAAAGAAGACGAGGTAGATTATATATGTGATAAAATTGAAAAGTTTTATGCTTAATATTAGATTAAGTAAATTCATTGAAGAACTTAAATGAATTATTTATATGAATTTGTAATGAAAGTCTTAATTCTATGAATGATGATATAAGATGAAAGATAATTTTGGATTAAAACCAGAGTATTTAAAATTGATTATTGATGTTATTTCTAAAAATGATAAAGTAAAAAAAGCTAGAAAATTTTAGATGAAATGGAGCAGCTTGATATTCCTAATAAAATTGACTTAACAAAATATGATCTCCTTGATCATGATATAATTGATCATATAAATAAATGTGGAAAAGAAATATATGTTGCAGCAGGAAAAAACAAATAAAATTATTTTAGAAATTTCAGCTAAGATTAAACCTGTCCTTAAAAAATACAATGTCAGTAGAGCTGCGATTTTTGGTTCATATGCAAGAGGAAATTTTACTAAAAGATCAGATATCGATATTATAGTTAAGTTACCAAAAAATATTGATCTTTTTGAATTTATAAAAATGAAAAATGAAATGGAAGATATTTTACATAAAAAAATCGATTTAGTTGAATATTCGACATTGAAACCTATTATAAAAGATGTAATAATAAAAGAACAAATTATAATATATGAGTAGAAATATTATACTATATTTAACAGATATTTTAGATTCTATAACATTAATATTGAAATATGCTGAAAATATTGATAAAAAACAATTTGAGAGCAATGAAATGCTTCAAGATGCAATTTTTAGAAGATTTGAAATAATTGGTGAGTCATCTAAAAAGATTCCAAAAAATATTAGAGATAAATATAATGAAATTCCATGGAGGCAAATGTCAGATTTAAGAAATATTTTAATTCATGAATATTTTGGTGTAAATTTAGATATGGTATGGAATATTATTGAAAAAGAATTAAGTAATCTTGCCTTTAATATAAAAAAGATTATAGAGGATATTAAAAATAATTGAAATTAAAGGGGTTTTAGTTTTATGAATCACTTTGAGCAGATAATGCAAAAAATCAAAGAAAACAAAGTTGTTGTAGGTATTATTGGTCTTGGTTATGTTGGATTACCTTTGGCTGTTGCTTTTGCTAAAAAAGGCATTAAAGTTATAGGCTTTGAAAAAAGTGATAAAAAGGCAGAGCTTGTTAATAAAGGTTCAAATTATATAGGTGATGTTAAAGATGAAGAGTTAAAGCAAGTAGTAAAAGATAATTATCTTTATGCAACTACAGATTTTACAAAGATAAAAGACTGTGATGCAGCTATTATCTGTGTTCCAACTCCGCTTGATAAATTTAAAAAACCGGATATGAGCTATATTGAGCTTTCATGCATTGATATAGCAAAAAACATGAAGGCAGGGACTTTTATAAGTCTTGAAAGTACTACTTATCCAACTACTACCGAAGAATTTATGAAGCCAATAATAGAAAAAGAATCAGGCTTTAAAGAAGGTAAAGATTTTTGGCTTTGCTTTTCACCTGAAAGGGTCGATCCAGGTAATAAAGATTATAAAACAGAAAATACCCCAAAAGTTGTTGGTGCACTGGGTGAGCAGGCAAAAGAAATAGCTATGACTTTATATGGTAAGGCAATTACAAATTTGTATCCAGTTTCAACACCAAGAGCTGCTGAGATGGTTAAAATACTCGAAAATACATATAGACTGATAAATATAAGTTTAATAAATGAACTTGCATTACTGGCTGGTAAAATGGATATTAATATCTGGGAAGTGATAGAAGCGGCTAAAACTAAACCTTATGGTTTCCAGGCATTTTATCCTGGTCCTGGTATTGGAGGGCATTGTATACCACTTGACCCATTCTATCTTGAATATATAGCAAAAGGGTTTAACTTTGATTTGACCATGATTCATACCGCAGGGCAGATAAATAACCTTATGCCATATAGGATGATGAACAAGATTTCATATGCTTTAAATAGACATAAAAAAGCATTAAATGGTTCAAAGATTTTATTTTTAGGAGTTGCCTATAAACCAGATATCGATGACCCAAGAGAAAGTCCCGCACTACTTGTCATGGAACATGTTGCAAAAAAAGGTGCAGAAGTTTTATACCATGACCCATATATACCAGAAGTTGTCGATGATAATGGTAAATTCTGGAAAGGAGAAAAGCTTACAGATGAATTAATATCAAGTGTTGATTGTGTTGTTTTTACAACAAATCATTCCTGTTTTGATGTTGAAAATATAGTTAAAAAAGCTAAACTTGTTGTAGATATGCGAAATGCAGTAAAAAGAGTGCATATTGAGGATGGAAAGGTGTTTAAATTGTAATAATTGATAAATAAATCAACTTATTTTGAATTAGTTATATATATAAATTAATTTAGTATAATCTTAAGGATATATTTATGGATTCAAAAAAAATTCCAAATTACGAAGATGAAATTTCTCTTTTAGACATTTTTAAAGTTTTATGGAAATATAAATTGTTTATTGTAATTTTTACTATTATTATTAGTATTTTAGGATTTATATATTTTTACTACAATAGTTTTTTATCTGCTAACTCAGAAGCTTATAAATATGCGATTCTGATAAATCTTCCATCTGTTTCATATAATTTGTTTAACTCTATTAAATTATCTATTAATTTTGATGTAAATAATAATTTTCTTATAGAACAGTATAATATAAATTTAATATCGATTGATTCAAAAGAATTAAAACAAGAACTTTATAAATCATCTGATTTCCCTATAAATTCCTTTAATATAAATGTTATTTTTGATAAAAAACCTAATGAGACAAATATATCCAAATTTGAAAGTTATATTAGAGATTTAGTATTCAAATCTTCTGTAAAAGATATAGTTAATCTTCTTAGAAACCCACTAATATCATCTGGTGGAACAATTATAGATCCCCAGGAAAATTATCCTGAACTATTTTTATTTTTTACCGATATTTTACAAAATATTGATTATTTATTTAATCTAGGAAACAATGATATTTCTAAAGATTATGATCTTGTATACAATTATCTTTTAGAATTAAAATTAACATCTTCCTATTTAAATTATGCTAAAAAAGTTTTTTTAAATATTCTATCCAAACAATTTTTATTAATTAATAATTTAGATATAAAAATTGAGAAAAAAATTTCAAAAACTGATTCTTTAAAATCTATAATTAAAAAAGAAATTATTATTTTTATCGCTTCAATATTTTTAGCTGTATTTTTGGTTTTTATAATAGATTTTTTCAAGAAAAATTGGAAAGAGATAACGAACTAGAATTTATATAATAATTTAATTAATAATTAAAATGAACAAATATATCTCGAAAATATTAAAATCTTCTTTAATTAAAGCCTCAAGTATTTATACTTTGACTTCATTTTTCAATGCATTGATTCCTTTTATCCTCCTACCAATTTTAACCAGATATTTAACTCCAGAGGATTATGGTATAATCAGTATGTTTGGAATGCTTCTGACATTTATTGGTGTTATTTTAGGATTAAATGTACATGGAGCTATCAATCGAGTTTTTTTTGAACAAAATATAAATTTTAAAGAATATATTTTTAATTGTTTATTAATATTAATATCAACATCATTTGTATCTTTGATTCTGATTTGTATATTTATTAATCCGATTTCAAAACTATCTTCTATATCTAATTTATGGATATTGATAGCAGTAATATCTAGTTTTTTTCAATTTGTGTATTTATCATTATTATCTATTTATAGATCTCAAATGCAAGCTAAAAAATTTGCTTTTTTCCAGATTTTACAATCCTTAATAAACTCATTACTGACGATTATTTTAATAATTATATATAAAAAAGGTTGGAATGGAAGGTTAATAAGTCAAAGTATAGCTATAATATTTACAGGAATTTTTTCATTATATATTATAATGAAACATTGGGTCAAAAAAACAATAAATCTTGATTATATTAAACATTCTTTGAAATATAGTGTTCCATTGATTCCTCAATCTTTAGGAGGAATGCTAATAATGTTACCAAGCAGATTTATAATTACTAATTTAATTGGATTAAAAGCAACTGGCATATATACTGTTGGATTACAAATTGGTAGTATTATAGGTTTGTTTGCTGATGCTTTTAACAAAGCATATTCTCCATGGCTTTTTGAAAAATTAAATAAATCCAACAAAGTTATTAAATTAAAAATTGTAAAATTTACATATTTATATATTATTCTAATACTTTTGTTCGCTATATTTTTAAGTATAATCTCTCCTCTTATCGGAAAATACTTTTTAGGGAAATCTTTTAATGAATCTACAAATATTATTTTTTTTATAGCTTTAGGTGCTTCTTTTCATGGAATGTACTATATGTTTGTAAACTATTTGTTTTATGTTTATAAAACTAATATTTCAGCAGTTATTACTATAGTTTGTGGGTTATTAAATATTCCAACAACCTATTTTTTTACAAAAAAATTTAATATTATGGGCTCAGCGATTACATATTGCTTGATATATTTTATAATGTTTATTTTAACTTTTTTAATGAGTAATAAAGAATATAAAATGCCTTGGTTCTGGTGGAAAAAATGAAGGATCTTTTAACCTTTGAAATTGAAAATAAACAAAAATTAGAAAATTTCAATGATTGGATTTATATACGAATGAAGTATAATTCAAATTTCGTAAAACAAAATTTTGAGAATAAAAATAAAAAGTCATCAAAAAAGTATTTTAATAAAAAACTCTTAATTGATTTATTTGGAATAAAATTAATAAGAGTTTTAAAATTCCTTTTTTTAATATTTTATGGATTTTTCAATTGGTTTAACTCATATGAGATTTTATTAATAAGTGATTGCAAACAAAGAGTTTTAATAGAAGGTAAATACTATAATAAGTTGGTTGATCCAATAATTGAAAAATTAAAACCCAGAAAATCATTATTAATTGAAATAATGAATTCAACTCCATATAAATTAAAAATGATTAAAACCAAATATATTGTTTCTTTTAATGGAATAAGAGTTTTAGTTGAAATCTTAAGAAGAATCCTTAAATGTCTAATGTCAAAAAAATACTCTATAAAATTAAAAAATTTCGAAAAATTATTTTCAGATTTAAAATGTTTTACAGATTATAAATCTATGTTTATAACTTCCATTTTATATCAGATTTGTTTGGAAAAAATATTTTATCTAATATTCAAAATTTATAAAATTAAAATTTTATTCATCACGTGTTATTATGGTAAAGAAGGAATAATTAAAGCTGCAAAAAAACTTAAAATAAAAGTAATTGAAATCCAACATGGTGTAATAGGTAATAATCATCCAGCATACAATTCTTTGATTAAACTAGATAAAAATTGTATACCAGATAAATTATTAACTTTTAGTAAAGAAGGGGCAAACAAGGAATTTATAATAAAAGATATATTTCCTATAGGAAGTTTTTATTTAGAGTATATTAACTCTCACTTTGTACCTGATGAAGAGCTATTAAGATTATTAAATAAATATAAATTTTCATTTTCAGTTTCTTTACAAATAACTTGTGAAAATGAATTAATAGAATTTATTTTGGTTCTTGCGTCAAAATATGTTGATTATATTTTTATTTTAATACCAAGATTTTATACGAAAAAATATGATTCTTTTATATTACCATCTAATGTAATTTTTTATCCTAAACTGGATTTTTATCAAATTACTAAACATTGCAATTTTCATATTAGTGCATATTCAACTACATCTTTAGAAGCTCCATCTCTAGGGAAACCTAATATACTGTTCAATATTAATGGGTATGCAAAAAAATATTATGGTTTTATGGAGCAAATGAAACATACTATTATTATTGAAAATGATTTAGAGTTTTTTTATGCAGTTCAGAATTTATCATTTTTAGAGGAAAAAGATATAATATTAACAAATAGTTCTTTATTCATAAATAACTACAACAAAAATATCGAAGATTTTTTGGAAATAATTTAAGAGCAGAATATATAATAATTAATAATTTTATGCATTTAGCTGCTAAGGTGCTGTCAAGAAAATTTATATGTGTTTTTTTCTATTGCTTGGATAGAAGCTAAAAAGTGACTTACCTAGTAACTAATACTTTTTAAAAACTCGTATTAAATCATTTTTTCATATAGAAAGATCTCTTAATATCTTTTGTTGCCTTTTTATTACTGCATCCCAAAAACTTCCCAAAAAAAAGTGAATAAGTTAAAAATAAATTAAGGAGAAAAAGATAAAATCAAAATTTTCTTTTGGACAAATAAGGAAGAATTTTAGCAGAAACTAATTTACCTAGAAATTCAATAGCAGCAGTATATAAAAAGTACTCAATTGATTCAACTACTTTTTATAAAAGGAAACAAAAATACAGCAATTTGAGTAAGGATGAAGCAAGAAAACTAAAAGTTCTTTTTATTATAAATCTTCTAAAAAATAAGATTTAAAACTAATAAAAAATAAATAATATAACTTATGATAAAATCTTCTATGGATATAGAAAAACACACAAATATCTTATAATGGAGAATATAAAAGTAAATAATAAAAAAGTTTACAACATATATTGTAAGATGAATTTACAAAAGAAGAATAAAGAAAAATATAAAAGAATATTTTTTAAAGATATAAAAGATTACAAACCAGAAAAACTGCTTAACCAAATCATCTATGAGCTTTAGACTTTATATTTATTTCTAGTTCGTTTATATCTTTTCTTAATGATAATAGAATAATTCAAAATAGAATAAGCTGAGGTGCTCCTTACTTAAGTGGAATAAATGGAAGATTTAATAGGAAAATAAAATAAGAGCTTTATTTTATGCAATATATAAGCAATTTAATTGAACTTAAAAAATTGACAGAAAGCTATTTTTTATTTTATAATAAGAATAGACCTCATTAAAGTCTTAATAATAAAACTCCTGATGAAGTTTATTTTGCTTAAAAACAGTTTTCTTTTTATCATTCTACGAATAACGAATAATAATAACTTAATATATTAATATATTTTATACTACTATTCGCTTGTTTTGTCCAGAAAAAGTGGGATCTCAATATTTCTCTCTCTTCAATAATATTTTAGCTTTTTATAAATTTGTCTAATATTTCATTTAAGGTCATTTTTTGACCTTCTGGGGCATTATTTGGTTATATTTTACAACTGGAGGTTATATTTTGTTTTTGCTTTTCTTTTTATATATAATTTTTTATATCATGATATTCAAATGAATAAACTATTAAATTCATAGTTTCTATTTATTTATTTTATATAAAAGATAATTATTTGCAATAAATATTTTATTTGTTATTATTTTGTTGGTTCTTATCTTATAAAATTATTAGTAATATATGACATAAACATAATTAGACTTACTAAGTAAAAAAATGAATGATAAAAAAATTTATTTTATTCTAATTCAACTTTTCCTTATTTCTATATTTTTTGCTCCAAATATAGTAATTTCAGGACATTTTCCTAAAATAAGACCCGAAGAAATTATTATTGTTTTACTAATATTTTATTTATTAAAAACAAAAATTTATTTAAATAATGAAATTAAGGTTTACTTATTTTTATTACTTTTATTTGAAATATGGTTAATAATATCTCTCTTACTAAATATTAATTTACAGTCTTTTAATGGTATATATGAAATATTAAAAATAATAAAATTTATTATTATTCTTTGTACGTCCTACTATTATACAAAGACAAATAAAAACCCGTTAAAGGTAATTAATATTATTTTCTTTTTTTTATTTATTTTTAATATATTCCAATATTATGATATATTTAATTTTAATTACTATATGAAACCATTTTTTTATTCTTTAAATCCATTTCATTATGAATATAATTTAATAGCTTTAAAAGTTAAAGGTAATGTCAGATTATTAGGTACATTATCAAATCCCAACCAAAATTCTATAGTATTATCATTCTTTGTAATTTATTACTTAATAATAGCAGTTAAAGATAAACGATTAATTAATTATATTTTTCTTTTTTTATCTTTCTATTTATTATTATTAACAAATTCACGGACTAATTTTTTAGCTATTTTTTTTTCAATTTCGATATATACTGTTTTTATTAATAAAAATATTAAATATAAAGTTTTTTTTATTATTGCTGTATTTTTAGTAACTATGTTTATTCTTAAAATTAATCAATTTAAATATCTTTCGACATTAATTTTACGTCCTATAACGGAAAATTCATCGTTACTTAAAAGATTAGAAGTATGGGATTTTTTAATTGAGATGATAAAAGAGGAAAAATTATTAATTGGCTATGGACCCTATAAGGACTTTTTTTATCAAAGAAATATTGTAGCAGAGAGTGAATATATTTTAATGTTTTGGCGTTATGGTTTTATTGGACTTATACTACATTTTTTTATACTTTCATTTCCGCTGATAGTTGTAATTAAAAATCTAAAAAATAGTGAATTTTCACAAATTTCATTATTATTTGTAATAATAATTATTATAACGAGTATAACTATGGCACCAATTAGTCAACCTAGAATTGGAGCTTTGTTTGCTTTTATTGTTGGTATAGGGTTTGGTCATGTTGATGCTAAGGAAAATATTAAAACTAATAATACATTCCAGTGTTAATAAAAGTAAATTAAGGTATAAAAATGAATAATATAATATGTCATATAACAACAGTTCATCAAAGGTATGATGTAAGAATTTTTCAAAAGGAATGTAAAACCTTATATGAAAAAGGAAATGAAATTTGTTTAATTGTAACGGATGGAAAAAGTTATGAAGAAAAAGAAGGAATTAAAATATATGATCTAGGTAAACCTAAGAATAGAATAGATAGAATCTTTAATTTTAGTAAAAAAGTTTATCAAAAAGCCATATCTCTTAATTGTAAAATTTATCATTTTCATGATCCTGAATTAATATCGATTGCTTTAAAACTTAAAAAAAAAGGTAAAAAAATTATCTATGATGTCCATGAAGATGTTCCAAGACAGATATTAAGTAAAAGTTATCTACCAAAATTCATAAGAAAAATATTATCTATATTATTCGAAATATATGAAAATTATATCGCAAAAAAGTTCGATTATATAATTACATCAACCCCCTTTATTAAAGATAGGTTTTTGAAAATTAATCATAAAACTATTGATGTTCAAAATATGCCTATTCTTTCTGAATTTACCAATATTAAACATAATTGGGCAACTAAAGAAAAAGCTTTATGTTATATAGGTGGAATTACAAAGATAAGAGGAATCGAAGAAATAATTGTGGCAGTAAAGCATTTACCTGAAATTATGTTATACCTTGCTGGTCCTTTAGAAAATGATGAATTAAAAAAAATAATTAATAATAATAACCAAATTAAATATTTAGGTTTTTTAAATAGAAATGAAATAAAAACAATTCTTAATAAATGTATTTGTGGTCTAATACTTTTTTTACCTGAAGAAAATCATATAAAATCTCAACCAAATAAACTTTTCGAATATATGTCATCAGGACTGCCTGTAATTGCCTCAAATTTCCCTTTGTGGAAAGAAATTGTTGAAAGTAATAATTGTGGAATTTGCGTTGACCCCTTAAAACCAGATGAAATCTCCAAGGCAATAGAATATTTAATAAACAACATAGATATTGCAAGAAAAATGGGAGAAAATGGAAGAAAAGCAGTGATTGAAAAATATAATTGGGAAATAGAGAAAATAAAACTCTTACAAATATATAATAAAATCAATTTAAGGTAGATTAAAAATGATAAATTTTATTAAACATTTTATTTATTTTTTCATTCCAAGGAAATATAAATACTATATTCTTGTAGCAAAAACAAGTGATATTATTAATCTTGAATTAAAAATAGATGAAATTAGATTCCTACCAATTAATAAAGAAATGCTTTTATTATATGATAAATCTAATTTTTTATTAAAATTTATTAGGAATAATTATTTGACAAGAGGCGACAAAGGTTTTATCGCTTTATTTAACGATGTTATTATTGGTATATGCTGGATTTCACACAATAATGATGTGAAAACAAAAATATATAATTATTATCCTCTGAATCCGGGGCATTGTTGGATACATTCAAATTGGGTAAATCCAAAATTCAGAGGTAGAGGAATTCATAAAAAATTAATTCTATTATGCATAAATAATCTTCTTGAAATTTATGGTAAGGAAATAATTTTTGAAGTGAATATTAATTCTAAAAACCTTATATCATTAAAAAACTTTGCGAAAATTGGATTTCAAAAAATAGACGAGATTTTTTTATGGAAATGGTTATTCTTTACAAAAATTATAAAAAAGAAATCTAAAAAATAAATTTTGAAAAATTATGAGCTTTACTATTTTATTTTCATTTTTTAAATTAATTTATATTATTTGCTATTATTAACATTTGAGGATTTTATGTATAAACATGAAAATTTACCAATAGTATCTGTAATTATTCCATGTAGAAATGAACAAAAATACTTATCTAAATTTTTAGATTCAATAGTAAAACAGGATTATCCTAAAGAAAAATTAGAAATTATTATAGTAGATGGTAAAAGTGAAGATCAGACTATTGATATTGCAAAAAAATATTCAGAAAAATATAAGTTTATAAAAGTATTAAATAATGATAAAAAAATTACTCCTGTTGCTTTAAATATTGGAATAAGAAACTCATTTGGTGATATAATAATAAGAATGGATGCACATTCTATTTATGAACATGATTATATCTCAAAATGTGTTTTCTATTTAAAGAAATATAAAGTAGATAACATAGGAGGTATTTCTAAAGTTTTGTCAGATAATAATAATCTGATTTCTGCAGCAATATCCCTAGTTCTTTCAAACTCTTTTGGGGTTGGTAATTCATATTTTAGAATTGGTTCAAAAGAACCAAAATATGTTGATACTGTCCCTTTTGGTTGTTATTATAAAAGGATATTTGAAAAGATAGGATATTTTAATGAAAACTTGATTAGGAACCAAGATATTGAGTTTAATTTAAGAATAAAGAAAAATGGAGGGAAAATTTTATTAGCTCCAGATATTGTTAGCTATTATTTTCCTAGAGAAAATTTAAAAAGTTTTTTTATCCAAAACTATTTAAATGGTTTTTGGGTTATATATAGTTTAAAATTTTGCAAAACATCTTTTTCAATTAGACATTTAATACCTTTAATATTTGTTAGTTCATTAGTTTGTTCTACAATAATTACTATTTTTGTTAAACCATTTTTTATACTTTTATTAATTATTTTAAGTTTATATATTACTATTTTATTAATTTTTTCAATAAGACTTTCATTAAAAAAAGGTACTAAAATATTTTTTCCTATAGTTTTATCTTTTTTGACTTTGCATTTTAGTTATGGAATTGGTTCAATTTTTGGCACTATAAAACTAATTTTTTCAAATAGGTTGAAAAATGTTTAAAAATATTAAAGTTTATTCTGAATATTATAATGAATTGGGTATAAAAACTATTATTATAGATGGCATTTTATTTAGAGAATATCAAAAAATGATTATTCCTGTAGGACCAGTAAAATTTAATTATCAAATTTATAAGGAACAAGAAAGATTTTTATTTAAATTTTTTAAGAATTCGCTTTTAGTAAGACTAAATTATGATTTCGATAAAACAACTAATCAAAATTGGTATTCAGTAATATGTGATATGTTTTTAAATTTGGATACTCTTTCTTCAAACACAAGAAGCAAAGTGAAAAGAGGTTTGAAAAATTGTCAAATTGAAAAAATTAATTCTAAATTTTTATTAAATCATGGCTATGAAGTCTATTTATCTGCATTTAAAAGATATAAAGATTCAAAACCAATAAAAAAAAATGAGTATTTGAAAAATATGGAAGTGTCAACAAAATATGAAAATATTATAGACTATTGGGGGGTGTTTGAAAAAAAAACTGGTAAGTTAATTGCTTATTCTCAAAATTTTATTTATGATAATATAGAAGTTAATTATTCAACTATAAAATTTCATCCAGATTATCTCTTTTTATATCCTTCTTATTCTTTGTTTTTTGAAATGAATAAATACTATTTAGAAGAAAAAAGATTTGAATATGTAAATGATGGATTTAAGTCTATTTTGCATGAGACAAATATTCAAAGTTTTTTAATAGAAAAATTTGGATTTAGAAAAGCTTATACCAATTTGTATATAGAATATAAACCAATTATATCATTTTTAATTAAAGCTCTATTTCCAATTAATAATACTGTTGGATTATTTAATAGCAAACTTAAAGCTTTATTTGAATTAGAAAAAATAAAGAAGAATAGAGGATGACTACTATGAATATCTTTTTCTTTTTCAAAGGGCGAGTCGCTCTTTATGCTACATTAAAAGCCATGGGAATAAGTCAAGAAGATGAAGTCATTGTGCCTGGCTTTACCTGTGTGGTTGTCCCAAATGCTATATTATATTGTGGAGCAAAACCAGTATATATCGATATCGAATCTAATACTTTCAACATAAATCCATCTTTAATAGAGTCCAAAATTACAGCTAAAACAAAAGCTATTATTGCTCAACATACTTTTGGTATACCAGCTAATATGGATAAAATAGTTGAAATAGCAAAAAAAAATAATCTTTATGTCATTGAAGATTCCTGTCATGCAATAGGTTCAAAATACAAAGGAAAAGAAGTTGGAGATTTTGGAGATGCTGCTTTTTTTTCTTCTCAATGGTCTAAACCAGTGACAACTGGTTTTGGTGGTTGGGTAAAAATAAATAATCCCATTCTTTTACAGAAAATGCAAACAATATATGAAAATTTTAAGATGCCTAGAAAAAAAGAGGAATTTTCTATATCATTACAATACTTACTATATAATACCTTTATAACTCCTAAGACTTATCTTTTAATAAAAAAGATATATTCATATCTATATTCAAAAGGCATTATTACAGGTTCATCTTCTCCTGAAGAATTAAATTGTTTGCTTCCCGTTGAATATGCAAAAAAAATGAGCAATTGGCAGAAAAAAAGACTTGATAAAAATCTTAAAAACATTGAAAATATAATAAAACATAGAAAATATGTTTCAAAAAAATATGAAGAAGAATTGCAAAAATTAGGTTTTTCAATTAACTCTTATTCACCAGAATATGATATTATCTATCTAAGATATCCGCTTATTGTTAAAAACAAAAAACAAATATTGAAAGATGCCATAAAAAATGGTATAGAAATAGGCGATTGGTTCGTTTCCCCACTTCATCCATTAACTTCAAATTTAGAATTTGCTTATTATATAAATGGAACTTGCCCCGTTGCAGAATCCATATGTGAAAATATAATAAATCTTCCAACTCATTGTAAGATAAAAGATAAAGATATTAGTAAGATAATAAATTTTATAAAACATTATTTATTTTAGGATAAAACTATTAATTTTTAAATAAAAAAGGCTAAGAAATGAAATTAGAAAAAATAATAAATTTAATATTTATCTCTTTTTTTATTTTTTTCATTATGTTTTCAATTTTAGCTTTATTTAAGATTGTTGAATTTAATTTAATTAAAATTATTAATACTATGTTACTTGTAATTTTTATTCTATCAGTAGCAATAATATCAGATAAAGAAGAAATAGATAATGTGCTAAATTACTTAATTGGATTATTTTCATTTGTTTATTTTACGGAAATTTTATTTTTACCAAATCTTTTTGATTATTTGCTTATAATAACAATATTTTTATTAGTCTTTACCTTTATTAAAAATAAAATTAATTTAAATTATATTTATCAAAATTATATAAAAAATGATTTTACAATAAAAATTCTCATTCTGTTTTTATTTTTATGGTTTTTATATTCAGTATCTTCTTTATTGTGGGCTAAAGACAAGCAGATTATCATTCATAGGTTGCAATTTATAATCTATTCTGTTTTTATTTTTATTTTGTATTTTTACTCATATATTTCCAAAAAATTTAAAATTATTGTCAATACTCTGTTTTTTTTATCCATTTTTTTAATAATATTGATTATTTCGGAAATGAAATTTGGGATTCATTATCCAGGGACTCATCCAGTTAAAAGCAAAGTTTTTAAGACTTTTGGTGGTACATCATGGAATATAAATGATTTCGCAACTTTTTTATATATTTCTTTATATTTTATCCAAATTTTCTTAGTTAGTAATTCTAATAATAAGCTCAATAAAATTTATTTTTTATTTCCTTTTCTAACAACAATTATTTATTTATTTATTTATTTTATCAAAAGGACATATTCAAGAGCGAATTTCTTGGGGATATGTATTTTTGTTGCTTTATTTTTTTTATTTCTAATAATATTTTATCTTAGAAAATTATTTCTAAAATTAAAGAAATTAAAACATAAAATATTGTTTTTTACTTTTCTATTTTTATTATTGGTTACATTTAGTATAGTTACTTTTAATTTTATTAACTTAAAAAATGGAATTATAGAAAATGAAGTTGATAAAATTAAAAAATCAATTCAAAAATCCATTGACCCAAGTACGCCTCCTAAATACTTAAATTCAGATATTTTAAGAATTAGACTTGCATTAAATTCTTTAATAATGTTAAAAGATAGTCATTTTATGGGAGTTGGTCCAGGAAATAGTATAATCTTGATGAAAGAATATTCTGAAAAATATTATAGTACTACACGATATACAAAATCCACTGTCACTAATGTTCATAATTTTTGGCTTGAGTTATTAATTGAATATGGACCTTTTATATTCATGATTTTCATTATTTTTTACATTTCATTAGCTATAAAATCTATAAGATTAACCTTTGTAAAATCTGTTGATAGTAAGGAAATACTTTTATCTATTTTATCTTTTTCATCTCTTGCTGGTTTTATTATCGCTTCAATTAGCGTAAGTTCTTTACTAACAAGACCTGTCGTTTGGATTTATTTATTCTATATTTTTTTTATTATAACCACAATAAATTTTACTCAAAAGGAAAAGAATGAAAAGGTTAATTGATATTTTAGGTTCAATATTTGCTTTAATCATTTTTTCGCCATTATTTGTTTTGATTTCTATATTAATATTACTCGAATCTGGTTTTCCAGTTTTTTATAAACAAAAAAGGCTTGGGAAAAATTGTGAAAAATTTACTCTATATAAGTTTCGTTCAATGATTAAAGATGCAGATAAAAAAGGGGTCTTAGTTACCGCAGGGCATGATTCTAGAATAACAAAAGTTGGAAAAATATTAAGAAAAACAAAATTAGATGAACTTCCTCAATTTTTTAATGTATTAATAGGGGATATGAGTCTTGTTGGACCGAGACCAGAAGTTGAGAAATATGCATTGTACTATAAAGATGAATTTGATTATATTTTAAAAAAGGTAAAACCAGGAATAACAGATAATGCATCACTTTTATATAGAAATGAAGAAAAAATTTTGTCTGGAAAAGAAAATCATGAGATTTTGTATATCAATGAACTTTTGCCAAAAAAACTAATACTTGCAAAAGAATATGCGGATAATAATAATGTGATTTCAGATCTATTAATTATTTTAAAAACAGCTATTATTGTGCTATTAAAACACTAGAGTTTAAATTAATAAAATAGGAATTTATTATTATATGATATAATGAAATATCATTTTTTTAAGAAAAAGTATAAATAAAAGGTTATCTATGAATAATAATAATAATAATAATAATAAGAGAAAATTTTCATTGAGTAATAGAATATTTTTATTTGTGGATATTTTTTTAATAATAGGTTCATATTTTATCTCATATTTTTTAAGATTTTATCCAGAGCTTATTAAAAATAAAAGTTTCATTCGAATTAGTGATATTTTTGTTCAAATTTCTATTTATCTTCTTATTTTCACAATCCTGAATATTTATAAAATAATATGGGCTTATTCCAATATCAAGGATGTATATAGACTGGCTTTAGGAAACTTTTTAGCAGCAATAGTTTATTTTGTTTTTCTTTTTTTCTATCATAAAACAACCTCAAGATTAATGGTTCTTATAGATTTCTTCTTTATATTATGTGGCACTATTTTCATAAGAGCAATATATAGAGATTATTTTTCCAGAAGAAATGGAGGTTTTAAAAAATCAAAAGATAGAGAGAACAAGAAAATATTAATAATTGGAGCAGGAGAAGCAGGTAGGAATCTCATAGGCGAAATAATAAAAAGGGGAGAAGAAGATACTGTTGTTGGTTTTTTAGACGAGGATCCCTTGAAAAAAGGAAAAATTTTAAATGGTAAAAGAATTTTTGGAGATTTAACCAGATTAAAAAAAGAAATAGATGATAAGGGAGTAAATGAAATATATATAGCTATTCCTTCAGCAACATCAGAGCAACTAAGCAGAATTACAGAGACAATTAGAAAGGTTTACCCAGATATTCCTATAAAAATAATTCCTTCATTTTTGGAGATAACTTCAAATATACCTTTACTTCATACATTAAGAGATGTATCGATTGAAGATCTTTTAGGTAGAGAAGAATTTTCAATTGATATAAAGTCTATATCAGAGCTATTTAATGGGAAAAGAATTCTTATTACTGGAGCTGGTGGAAGTATTGGAAGCGAAATTTGCAGACAATTATTAAAATATAATGTTGCTCAACTTATAGCAATTGGAAGAGGTGAGTATTCCATATATAATTTGATTAAAGAACTCGAAGGTTTTAAACAAAAAAATAACTTAAATCATGATATAGTATATAAGATAGTAAATATAAAAAATCTCGCATTATTAGATGCTATTTTTGAAGAATATAGACCCGATATAGTTTTTCATGCAGCTGCGCATAAACATGTTCCTCTTATGGAGTTTAATGAATCTGAAGCAATTCATAATAATATTTATGGAACAAAATATGTTCTTGATTTAAGTGTTAAATATAAAATAAAAAAATTTATTTTGGTTTCAACAGATAAAGCAGTTAATCCTGTCAATATCATGGGTGCTACAAAACGAGCAGCAGAGATTCTTGCATTATATTATAACAATTTATATAATTTGAAAACTACAATTGTTCGTTTTGGTAATGTTATTGGAAGTAGAGGGTCTGTCATACCTTTATTTATTGAGCAAATCCAGTCGGGTGGACCTATTACTATAACTCATCCTGATATTGTCAGATATTTTATGACTATTCCCGAAGCTGCAACACTTATGCTAAATGCTGCAGCATATTCAAATGGTGGAGATATATTTATCCTTGATATGGGAAAACAATATAAGATTGTAGATATTGCTTATAATTTGATAAAATTTTTTGGCTTTGAACCTGAAAAAGACATTAAAATTGAATATACTGGACTTCGTCCTGGAGAGAAATTATATGAGGAGTTGTTTTTTAAAAAAGAACAGATGCTTGCAACTTTAAATGAAAAAATTTTACAGATAAATCCTAAAGATATTTCATTTAATAAAAATTCGATAGATAAAATCTTATCTACAGACCCAAATGAGCTATTTACTAAAACAAGAAAAGAAATAAGGCAGTGGATATCAGAAGTTGTACCAGAATATTTACCAGAGGAAATTAATAATGATAATTGTAAAAATAGAAAATTGATAAGTTAGCGTTAAAGTTATTTCGTATGTATTATGTAATATTGAGTGATGATTGTTATTTTATTGATAATTCAAATTGAAATACATGATTTATAATTATAGTATTGTTTTCAATTAAATTATTATTAATAAATTTATGATAGTATTTTAAAAGAAAAAATGAAATTAGTAAATTTGATTAATAAAATTTTCTCAATCAAGTTTTTTCGCTTTTCAATAACAGGTGGACTTGGAACAATTACAAATCTTTTAATCTTCTTTTTAATTTGTGATCTTTTAAAATTGCCTTCAAATCTTGGAGCAATAATTGCTTTTATTTTTGCTGTAACACAAAATTATTTTATTAATCATTTCTGGTCATTTAATGAATATATCAAAATTAGGAAGGTATCAATAAAAGACTATTTAAAATTTGTCGGTATATCACTGATTGGCTTAGGAATAAATCTTGTAGTATTAAATATCATTCTATATTTTTTTAAACTTCCATTTAAAGTTGTAGCACAGGCGATAGGAATATTATTTGGTCTAATTTTTAACTATTTTGGTTCAAGTAGATTAGTATTTAAAAAGTAAAAAAATATGATAAAGATTTAGTGACTTTTTTTATTTGAGTATTAATGATATTTTTTTCAAACAAAAGGTGAAAAATGATGGAATTAAAAGACAAAAAAATTTTAGTAACCGGAGCTGATGGGTTTATCGGAAGTCATCTTGTTGAGACTTTAATTGAATTAGGGGTTAAAGTAAAAGCATTGGTTTATTATAATTCTTTTAATAGTTGGGGTTGGTTAGATAGTTTTTCATCTGATACTTTGAAAAATATTGAAATTATTTCAGGGGATATCAGAGATTCAAATTTTTTAATAAAAATAACTGAACAAATAGATATTATATTTCATCTTGCAGCACTTATAACTATTCCTTTTAGCTATTATTCACCTGACAGTTATATTGATACTAATGTAAAAGGAACATTAAATATCCTGCAAGCAGCAAAAATAAATCATACAAAAAAAATTCTTATAACATCTACTTCAGAAGTCTATGGAACAGCTAGATATGTACCTATTGATGAAAATCATCCTTTTCAAGCTCAATCACCATATAGTGCCTCAAAAATAGGTGCTGATAGAATTGCAGAAGCTTTTTATAAAAGTTTTAATTTGCCTATTGCTATAGTCAGACCTTTTAATACCTATGGTCCAAGGCAATCTGCAAGGGCTATTATTCCGACTATTATCACTCAGCTTATTAATGGTAAAGATGAAATCAAATTGGGTAATCTTACTCCTACTAGAGATTTAAACTATGTAAAAGATACTGTAAATGGTTTTATAAGTATCGCAAAGTCTGATAAAACTATTGGAGAAGAAATAAATATTGCAACCTCTACTGAAATATCAGTAGGTGATTTGGCTAAATTATTAATTGAAATGATTAACCCAAAAGCCAAAATTTTATGTGAGCAATATCGATATAGACCTTCTAAAAGTGAGGTTGAAAGGTTATTGGGTTCAAATAAAAAAATAATGGAATTGACAGATTGGAAACCAAAGTATTCTTTAAAAGAAGGACTTATAGAAACTATAAATTGGTTTAAAAATCCAGAAAATTTAAAAAAGTATAAATCAGATATTTATAATATTTAAGAGGTTAAAATGAATAACCAATTGTTTAAGAAAATAACAGATTATATTAAATTATTATATCCAGAAGAAAATCCTGTACCTCTTCATGCCCCGCGATTTCTAGGAAAAGAAAAAGAATATTTAAATCAATGTATTGACTCGACTTATGTTTCATATGTCGGAAACTTTGTGACTGAATTTGAAAACCATATTAAGAATCTTACAAAATCAAAATATGCTACTGCCATTGTAAATGGAACCAGTGCATTATTTATGATTTTAAAAAGTATGGATATAAAAGAGGGAGAAGAAATTATTACACAGGCAATTACTTTTGCCGCTACTGCTGCAGCTATTAAACACTCTGGGGCTCAACCAGTATTTATAGATGTCGAAAGGGATACTATAGGTATGTCCCCTGAATCTTTATTTAGGTTCCTCTCAAAATCTTGTGTATTAAAAAATGGAAAATTAATAAATAAATATACTAATAGAGTAATTTCAGCAGTCATTCCTATGCATACCTTCGGCCATCCAGTAAGAATTGATGAGATTAAAAAAATTTGTGATAGTTATGAATTGCCTATAATAGAGGATGCAGCTGAATCTTTAGGTAGTTTTTATAAGGAAAAACATACAGGAACTTTTGGTAAAGCTGCAATTCTATCATTTAATGGTAATAAACCAGTAACAACTGGCGGGGGAGGCATGGTTATCACAGATGATGAGCAGCTTATAAATAAAGTGATTCATCTGAGTACCACTGCTAAAAGAAAACATCCATGGGAATTTTACCATGATGAAGCTGGATACAATCTAAGACTTCCAAATATTAATGCTGCTATTGGAGTTGCTCAGATGGAATATTTTAATGATATTATCGAAAACAAAAGAAGAACAGCAAGATTATATCTAGAATTTTTTAACTCACTTAACATACCTTTTTTTATTGAACCTCAAAATTGCAAATCAAATTACTGGTTAAATTTAATTTTATTTAAAAACAGACAAGAAAGAGATGAGTTTTTAAATTATTCTAATGAAAATGGAGTTCAAACAAGACCAATATGGAATATAATTCCAGATTTGCCTCCTTATAAAGATTGTTATTGCGATGAAATACCGATTTCAAGAAATCTTCAAGATATTGCAGTTAATATTCCAAGTAGTTATAGGAAAAGTTAAAATGAAAAAAGATTTATTATTAATTGGTGGAGGAGGGCATTGTAGATCTGTAATAGATGTCATAGAAAATACTGAAATGTACAAAATAATTGGAATAGTAGATTTAAAAGAAAATTTAGGCAAGAAAGTATTGAATTATACAATAATAGGTACAGATGAAGATTTAGTAAAATTGAAAAAAACTATAAAATATGCTTTTATCACCATTGGGCATATATATTCTAATGAAAAAAGAATTCAAATTTTTAATATTTTAAAAGAATTAAATTTTATATTACCAGTAGTTGTATCTCCTTTATCATATGTTTCAAAATATTCACAAATAGGTGAAGGGAGCATAATTATGCATCATGCACTTATCAATGCAAATGCTAGAATTGGAAAAAACTGTATTGTGAATACTAAAGCCTTAATCGAGCATGATGCTGTGATTGGCGATAATGTTCATATTGCTACAGCTGCTATAATTAATGGAGGAGTTGTAGTTAAAGACAATTCATTTGTTGGTAGTAACTGCACTACAAAACAAAATATAGTCATAGAAGGATTTAATAAAGCAGGAAGTATATTAAAATGAAAAAAACAATTATTATAGCAGAAGCAGGAGTAAATCATAATGGTGATTTAAATATTGCTAAAAAATTAATAGATTCAGCAAAAAAAAGTGGGGCTGATATTGTTAAATTTCAAACATATAAAACTGAGTTATTAGTATCTAAATCAGCGCCTAAGGCTGAATATCAAAAAATTAATACTCAGAATAATAATACTCAATTTGAAATGCTGAAAAAACTAGAATTATCTTTTGATGATTTTATAATTTTAAATAAATATTGTGCAGAAAAAAAAATAATATTTTTATCCAGCGCATTTGATTTTGAAAGTATAGATTTTTTATCGAAACTAGACATGGTTTATTGGAAAATACCAAGTGGAGAAATAAATAATATTCCATATTTAGAGAAAATAGCTAGATTAAATAAAAAAATTTTCCTTTCAACAGGAATGTCTAATTTGGGAGAGATAGAACTAGCATTAAAAATATTAACTGAAAATGGGACTGACTATCAAAACATAACTTTAATGCATTGTAGTACTGAATATCCTGCAGTATTTGATGAAGTTAATCTTTATGCTATTAAAACTTTAAAAAATGCTTTTTCATTAAATGTTGGCTATTCAGATCATACCACAGGTATTGAAATCCCTATAGCTGCGGTTGCATTAGGTGCTACCGTTATTGAAAAGCATTTTACATTAGATAAGAACATGATAGGACCTGATCATAAAGCTTCATTAGACCCCATAGAATTTAAGAATATGGCAAATGCAATAAGAAATGTGGAAATAGCTCTAGGTAATGGTATAAAAAAACCCACACCATCAGAAGTAAAAAATATTAAAATTGTCAGAAAAAGCATAGTGGCTGCAAAAAATATTAAGAAGGGTGAGGTTTTTACCTCCGAAAACATTACAGTAAAACGACCTGGGGACGGTTTGAATCCTACTTTTTGGTATTATCTTATTGGTAAAAAAGCAAATAGAGATTATAAAATAGATGAGAAAATAGATTTATGAACAAAAAGAAAAAAATTTGTGTATTTACTGGTGCTCGTTCAGAATATGGTCTTTTAAGACCTTTAATTAAAAAATTAGTACTTGATAAAGAATTTGATATCAAATTAGTTGTTTCCGGAATGCATTTATCACCAGAGTTCGGATTAACATATGAAGAGATTCAACAAGATGGATTTGAAATATCCGAAAAATGTGAAATTTTATTAAGTTCAGATACACCTGTTGGAGTAGTTAAATCAATAGGTATAGGATTAATTAATTTTTCTGAGATACTACAAAAATATAATCCTGACCTTGTGATACTTCTTGGAGATAGATTTGAAAGCTTTTCTTTCGCAATTTCTTCATATTATAGCAAAATTCCAATTGCACATATTCATGGAGGAGAAATTACAGAAGGTTCTCTAGATGAAAATATAAGACATTCCATTACTAAACTTAGTCATTATCATTTTACTTCTACTGAAGAATATAGAAGAAATATTATTCAATTAGGAGAAAACCCAGATAAAATATTTTGCGTTGGTGCCTTAGGATTAGATTGCATAAATGAACTTAAACTTTATTCAAAAGAAGAGTTAGAAAAAAAATTAAATAAAAAGCTTTTTAAGACTAATTTTTTAATTACCTTTCATCCTGCAACATCTGAAACAGACTCGATTTTTAAAGAGGTAGAAAATCTTTTAAATTCATTAAGATATTTTAAAAATAGTTTATTCATATTTACTGAATCTAATTCAGATAGTGGAGGAAGATTGATAAATAAAACGATAAAAGAATTTTGTAAAAATAACTCTGAAAATACATTAATTTTTTCTTCTATGGGACAGAAACTTTATTTTAGTCTCATGAGTTTTGCAGATGTTATTATAGGTAATTCTTCTAGTGGAATAATTGAAGCACCCTCATTTAAAATACCAACTGTAAATATTGGTAGTAGACAGAAAGGAAGAATAAAATGTGCCAGTGTGATAGATTGCGAAACGGAAAAAGAATCAATTATTGAAGCAATTAAAAAAGCCCTTTCAAAAGAATTTAAAGAAACTATAAGTAATTTAAAAAACCCTTATGGGGATGGTAAAGCATCAGAAAAGATTATTGCTGCATTAAAATCAATAGATAAATTTTATTATAAAAAATATTTTCATACAATAAGTTTTTAAAAAGATAATCAGGTGTTAAAGGTTTGAATAATGAAAGATTTAAAAACCCTTATTATTGATAAGAATAAGACTATTATTGAAGCCATGAAGCAATTAGATGATACAGCTAAAAAAATTCTTTTTGTTACAGATAATACTAATTCTTTTATCGGGACATTGACAGATGGAGATATTAGAAGGTATATCTTAAAAAATGGAAATTTAAGTGATATAATCGAATTTGCTTGTAATAAAAACTGCTACTATGTACACACTGGTTTTGATTCTGTGGAGGTAAAAGATCAAATTAAAAAAAAAGGTATTCAATATGTTCCAGTTATAGATAAAGAAAAAAAATTGGTTGAAATTATAGTTAACGAAGAAAAAGAGAATCAATTATCTATTAAAACAATAAAAAACCTTAATATCCCAGTAATAATTATGGCAGGTGGTTTTGGCACCAGATTGGAACCATTTACAAAAGTATTGCCAAAACCTTTAGTTCCAGTTGGAGACAAAACAATTTTAGAACATATAATTGATAAATTTTTACAATATGGAATATCTTATTTTTGGATCTCTATAAATTATAAAGCTAATGTTATAAAATCATATTTTTCTGAATTACCATATGATAATATTATTGGATTTATAGAAGAAGACAAACCTTTAGGTACTGCGGGTAGTTTATATCTTCTTAAAAACAAAATAACAGAAGATTGTTTTATTTTGACAAATTGTGATATTATAATTGATGTAGATTTTTATGATATTTTTTATTTTCATAAATTAAATAAATATGATATCACTTTGATAGTATCAGCTCAAACATTTAAAATACCTTATGGTGTATGTGAAATAAACGAAGGTGGAACTTTAAATAATATTAAAGAAAAACCTGAATACCATTTTCTTATTAGTACAGGTATTTATTTAATTAATACTAGGATTTTAAATATTGTTCCAGACAATGAATTTTTTAATGCCACTGATCTTTTAAAATTAGCAAAAGATAAAGGTTTAAAAGTAGGAGTATATCCTGTAAGTCCAAATTGCTGGACTGATATTGGACAATGGGAAGAATATAAAAAAACTTTGGAAAAATTTAAATTATGATTAAAACTAAAAGTTTGTGTGCAATTATTCCTGCTAGAAAGTCAAGTAAGAGATTACCAAATAAGAACAAATTAGATTTATGTGGTAAACCCTTAATTGCATGGACTATAGAAGCTGCTAAAGAATCTAAATATATTGATAATATTATTATTTCTTCTGATGATATAGATATTTTAAATATAGCTAAAAAATATTCTGTACAGTCTATTAAAAGACCTGATATTTTAGCTACAGATGAAGCAAAAACCATAGATGTAATTATTGATGTTATCGATAAGCTGAAAAATAGTTATGATTTTATTATCCTGCTACAACCAACCTCACCATTAAGAAATCATACACACATCGACCAGGCAATTGAATTATTAATTGAAAAAAATGCCGATGCTATAATTTCTCTTTGTGAAGTGGATCATAATCCTTTGTGGTCAAATATATTAAATGATAATTTGAGCTTGAAAGGTTTTATTTCAGAAAATATTAAAAATAAAAGAAGTCAAGAATTACCAAAATATTATAGAATTAATGGAGCTATTTATATATGTAAAACATCAATATTACTTAAAGAAAAATCATTTTTTATTGAAAATAATATTTATGCATATGTGATGGATAAATATTCTTCAATTGATATTGATGATGAATTTGATTTTAATTTTGCAAAATTTGCTTTGGATAATTTCAAGTATGTTAAGAGAAAATAATTTACTTTATAAAATAGAAAAATATTTTATTCAAAATAATATTGATCCATCTTTGATTAAGGTTCAAGGTGTCTCAATTTGGCCAGCTATTAGAAACAAATATTCTTCAATAATTATAAAAAGACAATCAAATGGTTTTAAAAAGAAAAATTATTTAAAAAAAATATTTGATTTAATTAAAATTAATCTGAAGAGAGGCTTGAACATATTTTATGGATTTAAACATCTATTTAACAAATATGATTATGTAATATTTACTTCAACTTTAGAAAGAAGGGAAAAAGATGGAAAAATGATAAATAAACTTTTTGAATCAATATTTACTATTATTGATAGAAATAAGGTGCTAATAATAGAAACACCTGATAACACATTTCATTATCCACAAAAAAAATTAGCAGATAAAAACACTGCTTCTTCTCAATTCTTTAAAAGTATTAGTGATATTATTATTTTTCTAAATAAAAGAATTAAACCTAAGAATTTAATAATTGAAAATGAATCACTTCTATTAGAAATTAAGAAAAAATTTAATATTAAATTTAGTTATCGTTCTCACATTTCACATATAATTAAATTAATATATGTATTAAAATTTTTTTTTAGGATATGGCGACCTAAATCCGTTTTTGTAAGTTGTTATTATTTTACAATAAACCTTGCTGCAATATATTGTGCAAAGTATAATAAAATTCCAGTTATAGAATTTCAACATGGAATAATAAATAATAATCATTTAGCATATAATATTGAATTATCAATGGAGAATAATTTTTTTCCTGATTTTTTATTTGTTTTTGGTAACTATTTTGCGAAATTATTAAAAAATTCCAAATTTATAAAATTTTCAAATATCTTTTCAATAGGAAATTTTTATCTTAATTACATTAAACATAATTATTACCCAGATCATTTTTTAAAAGAAAAATTAGATTTATTGAAAAAAAAATATCAGTATATTATTTCTTTTACTTCTCAATGGACAATTGAAGAGGATGCTATTGAGTTTTTTAAAGAAGTGGTAAATTTATGCAAAGAAATTTTAATAATATTTATTCCAAGGGATATAAATAAAGATTATTATAAATACAAGTTACCAGAATCTATATTAATAATGTCAGAAATATCTAAAAATTTGGATGCTTATAAAACTATAAAAATATCGGATATCCATTCTACTGTTTATTCAACATGTGCTTTTGAATCTATTGCTCTTGAAAAACCAAACATACTAATAAATATTAATAATTTATCTATAATAAATTTACAAGATCTTATAAACTTGGATTCAAATACCTTTGTTGTAGATACTCCTTATGATTTTATAAATAAAGTAAGAAGCATTTTTTTTCAAAAAAGAAATTCTTTATCTTTCTATGAAGAAGATCATGAAAATTTATTATTAAATGCATTAAATCAAATATTATCTATTGAATAAAATGAGAAATTTTTTTTGTTGAATATTTTTCAGTTTTTAAATGTTGAGTCACTTTAAAATTTAACACATAATTTAAAAAATGAAACTTTGCAC
>CAYVTU010000009.1:0-105929 GCA_964454835.1 uncultured Brachyspira sp. | reverse complement strand
ATATTTTATTTAATTTGTTTTTAATTATTTCTATTGTTTTTTTAATGATATATTGTATATTTTTAATAGGAATAAGATTGTTTATATGATATTAATGTTATATATGGAATAAGAAATGAAGAAAATAAAATTTAAAATTTTCTTTTTTCTTTTTATCTCTATTGTATTTTCTTTTTTATCTTTTCAAGAAAATATTATTACTTTAATAGATCAAGGTTTAGAAGAAGATCCTTTTTTTAAAGGATTAGATATAAATGACACCTCATTAGAAGTTAATTCTACCTCAGCAGGAAATATAAGTTATATATTAACTACTTATTCTCAATTAAAAAATTATCTTTTTAGATTTGAACTTATTCCAACTTCTGATTACTCTAAAGAGTTTTTATATTTTATTTTAATTAATAATTCTAATGGTACAATAATATCAAAAAATGGTTATAGTGTATCAGAGGAAATTGGGATCAAAGCTAAGATTATTATCACCAATATTTTAAGATATTTTTACAATCTTATAATGAAAACTCAACCTCAGAATATTATAGAATTTACTAAAATCTCAACATATGAAAAAGATTTGTTTAAGAAGAATAGAGGACAGAAAATAAGAATTGTTTTAGAAATTGAAAATTGGATAATAGAGATAAATGATATAGGAAATGATTTTATGATTGATTATATGTATTGTACTTCAAAAACAGCTTCTAAATTTAGAAAAAAAATAATGTTAATAGAATTAATTCCTATTTCTTATAATATGTTTGGAGAAGTTATTAAGGATTTTTTTATCAATAACACTATTAAAAATGATCTTATAATCAATATGTATTAAGTAAAATCATTCTACTTGCAAATTATAGAAATAAGAAGCTTATCTTTGTTTAATTAACAAATGGAGGCTAAATGATAAGAGAAAAAGTAAATTTAAACTGGAATGATTTAAAATTTTCATATATTAAAACTGATTATAGATATATTTCTTTATTTAAAAACAATTCTTGGGAAGAAGGGAAATTAGTAGAATCAAATGAATTGCAGATAAATGAAGGTTCTACTATACTGCATTATGGTCAAGGAGCTTTTGAAGGTTTAAAAGCCTTTACACAGAAAAATTCTAATATTGGCATTTTTAGACCTCAAATGAACTGCAAAAGATTAAATCACAGTGCTGAGCGTTTATTGATGCCATTGGTATCGGAAGAAATGTTTTTGACTGCATTATCTAAAGTAGTCAAATCTAATTATAGTTGGATTCCCCCTTATGGAGTCGATGCTTCATTTTATTTAAGACCTTATGAAATAGGTATCGGAGAAAATCTTGGTGTAAAACCATCAAAAGAATATCTTTTTTCGGTTTTTGGTGTTCCTGTTGGTCCATATTTCAAAGATGGATTTAAACCAGTATCAATGATTGTATCAATGTATGATAGAGCCGCTCCAAGGGGGACTGGACATGTTAAAGTAGGTGGTAATTATGCTTCATCATTACTACCTCACGAAAAAGCAGTTGAAGAAGGTTATTCAGATTGTATTTATCTTGATCCAAAAGATAATTATTATATAGAAGAAGCAGGAGCTGCAAATTTTTTTGGAATTACAAAAGATAATAGATTTATTACTCCTAAATCCTCATCTATTTTGCAAAGTATAACAAGATTATCTTTAATGCAATTGGCTGAAGATTATTTGGGATTGAAAGTTGAAGAAAGTAGAATTCCAATAGATTCTTTAGATCAATTTGTCGAAGTTGGAGCTTGTGGTACAGCTGCTGTTATAACTCCAATTGGAAAAATAAAATATAATGATAAAGAATATTTATTTTTTGATAAAGGTAAAAGTGTTGGACCATTTACAAAAAGACTATATGAGTTACTTCTTTCTATCCAGAGAGGGGAGATAGAAGATAAATATAATTGGATGTATATTATAAATTAAGTAATTAAGTATATAGAATTAAAAATATAGAATTAAAAAATCGGACTTTTGGAGTCATTAAAAAATGAATGAATTCTATATATATGATGCTATAATAATCGGTAGTGGTATAGCTGGTTTATCTAGCGGTATAATGCTTAAAGAAGCCGGATTTGAGCCAATAATTCTAACAAAATCAAGTGATATAAATGAAACAAATACCAATTATGCTCAAGGTGGAATTATAGCATTTAATAAAGAAGATGATGCTAAATCACTCTCTGATGATATACTCAAAGCAGGTTCATATTATAATTCAAAAGAAATTGTTGATTTTGTTTCTAAAGAAGGACCAAAATTTATTTTTGAGTTTTTGATAGATAAAATTGGAGTAAAATTCGATAAATCTTTGACTGGTGCTTATGATTATACCGAAGAAGCAGCTCATTCACACAGAAGGATTTTACATTATAAAGATCAGACTGGCAAAAGTATTCAGGAAGCTCTTCTAAATTATGCTAAAAAAATTGGAATTACTATTTTAACTGAACATACAGCTATTGATCTCATAACAAATAAACATCACTCGGAAGATTGTCAGGAATTATATAAAGAGCCAGAAGTAATGGGAGTATTTGTTTTTGATAGTAAAAATTCTTGTGTAAAAAAAATGCTCTCCCATAAAGTAATTTTGGCAACAGGTGGATTAGGTAATCTTTATTTGCACTCTACTAATCCTGAAATAGCAATAGGTGATGGATTAAGCATGGCTTATAGAGCAGGTGCAGATATAATAAACTCCGAATTCATTCAATTTCATCCAACATCTCTGTACCATAGAGATATTAAAAGATTTTTAATTACCGAAGCCTTAAGAGGGGAAGGAGCAAAACTATTAAACCCCAAAGGCGAATTTTTCATGAAAAGATATACTCCTAAAGAAGAGCTAGATTCTCGTGATATAGTTGCTAGAGCAATTTTTGAAGAGATGAGAAGAGTTGGAAGTGAATATATGCTTTTAGATGCTGCAAATTTTTATAAAGGGAAAATACCTTTGTCTGAAAGATTTTATTCAATATATAAAACCTGTTTAAGTGGAGGTATTGATATAACAAAAGAACCAATTCCTATTGTACCAGCTGCTCACTATTTTTGTGGAGGTATTAGAGTTGATATAAATGCTAGAACTAATATTAAAAATCTATATGCAGTAGGGGAAACAAGTTGCACAGGTCTTCATGGGGCTAATAGACTGGCTTCTACATCCTTATTAGAAGCAGTCATTTTTAGTAGAAGTATTAAAAATGATTTTGTTAATTCTTTTGATAAAATTGAAAAGACTCGTTTTGAATATATCCCCGATTGGCAGGAGCCATCACAAACATTTACATTTGATCCTATTCTGATAAAGCAAGATTTCAATATTATACAATCTACTATGTGGAATTATGCGGGTATAATTAGAACGATAAAAGGTTTAGAAAGAGCCCAGGCAGATTTAAATTATTATGCTCATAGAATTTTCCAGTTTTATAAAGAATCTAAACTTAATAAAGAAATAATTGAGTTAAGAAATGCTGTTATTTCCGCTCAATTAATAGTTAATTCTGCTTTGCATAACAAAAAATCTATAGGGTGTCATTATATAAAAGAAGAATGAAATATTACTTGTCGATAATTATTATTTTTATTATATTATATAAGAAATATTTTCATTAATAAATTCCTTAATTTTACAAATATTTTGTCAGGAGTTTTTATGAGTAATAAAGAAATTAAAGAATTTCAAGCATATACAAAACAATTGCTGGATTTAGTAATCAATTCAATTTATACTCACAAAGAGATTTTTTTAAGAGAATTGCTTTCTAATGCATCAGATGCCCTTGATAAATTAAGGTTTGCATCTTTAACAAATCCCGATATAGTCACATCTAATGAAGAATTCTATATAGAGATTAAATTAGATAAAGATAATAGGACTATATCTATTTCAGATAATGGTATAGGTATGACATACGATGAAGTTATCCAACATATTGGGACTATAGCTCATTCTGGTACGAAAAGTTTTTTTGAAAACTTAAAATTAAATAACAATCAGAATACAAATCAAAAAATGGAGCTTATTGGTCAATTTGGTGTTGGCTTTTATTCTTCTTTTATGGTTGCTAAAAAAGTAATAATACTTACAAAAAGCCCTTTTAGTCAAGAAGGTGTAAGATGGGAATCTATTGGAGATGGTACCTATTCTATTGAAAAGTACGATAAAGCAATTAGAGGAACCACAATAATATTAAACCTGAGAGAAGATGATGCTAACCTTGAAGAGGGAGAAAAATATAGTGTTTTTCTTGAGCAATGGAAAATAGAAGAGCTTGTTAAAAAATATTCTGATTTTATAAGATATCCTATAAAAATGGAAGTAAATATTATTGAAGAAAAAGATACCGCAGA
Source organism: uncultured Brachyspira sp. (assembly GCA_964454835.1). Lineage (GTDB taxonomy): Bacteria > Spirochaetota > JAAYUW01 > JAAYUW01 > JAAYUW01 > Exilispira. The sequence continues at coordinate 101,558 of CAYVTU010000009.1, read as the reverse complement.
AGGGAAAAAATCAGTTGAAAAAAAGGAAATAAAAACATTAAATGTAATGAAACCTCTTTGGACAAGAGATAAATCTGAAATTAAAACAGAAGAGTATGAAGAGTTTTATCAAGCAACATTTCATGATTGGACAAAACCGTTTGATGTCATTCATACTAAAGCAGAAGGACTTATAGAATATGTGGCTCTTCTATATATTCCTTCAAAAGCACCATTTAACCTTATGACAGCTGAGTATGAAAGAGGATTAAAACTTTTTTCAAAAAATATTTTCATTATGGATAACTGCAAAGAATTGATTCCAGAGCATTATAGATTTGTAAAAGGACTAGTCGATTCACCTGATTTTTCACTTAATATTTCAAGAGAAATATTGCAACATGATAGGCAATTAAGAATTATCTCTAAAAATATTGAAAAAAAGATAACAGAATCTCTTTTGCTCCTCCTTAAAGACAAGAGAGATGAATATGAAAAATGGTGGAGAGAATTTGGAACTGTTATAAAATCAGGGATATATTCTGATTTTATGAAAGAAAGAACTTATTTAATAGATCTATTAATATTTGAGTCTTCAAATAGTCCAGATAAATTTACCACTCTTGAAGAATATATCAGCAGAATGAAACCTGAGCAGAAAGAAATTTTTTATATTTCTGGAACAGATAGAAGATTGCTTGAAAATCATCCTCAGGTTAGAAGCATTATAGAAAAAGGCTTTGAGGTCTTATATCTTGTAGATAGAATTGATGAGTTTATGATGATGAATATTCCTTCATATAAAGAAAAACAGTTAAAATCTCTTAACAAGATTGAAAAAGATTCTGAAAAATCTGAAAACTTAAAAATTAAGGAATCAGAAATAAAACCTCTTCTTGAAATCATAGAAAAGAATCTTGCTGGTAAGGTAAAAAAAGTAGTATTATCAAATAATCTTAATGATTCACTATCTTGTATAGTAACAGAAAATAATGGTTTATCTATTCAAATGGAAAAAGTACTATCCGAACTTGAAGGTAAAGATTTTCCAAAATCTGAAAAAATATTGCAGTTAAATCCTGAGCATCCAATTTTCAAAAAATTAGAAGCTTCATATAAGGTAGATCAAAATTCTCCTAAAATATCTCAATTTTCTCAACTTTTTTACGATGAAGCATTATTGGTAGAAGGGATTTTACCAGAAAATCCTGTTACTTTTATTTCCACTATAAATAAACTTTTAGAAAAATAGTTTTGACTTTTTTAATTTTTTTTGTATAAATATATACGAACTTTATGATGAACATTTTTGTTCTTCAAGGCAGGGTGAGAATCCCGACCGGTGGTATAGCCCACAACCCTTGACAAAAGGTGGATGCGGTGAAATTCCGCAGCCGACAGTAAAGTCTGGATGGGAGAAGAACATGCTAAAAATACATGATTTGTCTTTTTCATATAATAATAATCTTATTCTATCAAATATAAGCTTTAATTGTAAAGAAAATGAATTCATATCTTTTATAGGTCCATCAGGCTGCGGAAAAACCACCTTACTTAATGTTATTGCTAATATTTTAAAACCTAATTCTGGTATAATAGATAATCCATTTAATAGAATATCTTATGTATTTCAGCAGGATGCTCTTCTTCCCTGGCTAAATGTACTGCAAAACATATTATTACCTCTTGAAATAAAAAATAATAAATTAACTAATGATGATAAAATAAAAGCAACTAAAATACTTGGTGAATTAGGTTTACATGACATAGATTATTTATATCCTTCTGAACTTTCAGGGGGAATGAAAAAAAGAGTTGAATTAGCCCGAGCTTTGATAATTGAACCAGAATTACTGATTCTCGATGAGCCATTCTCTTCTTTAGATATACTTACAAGAGAAAGACTGAATGTTCTATTAAAAAATATTTGCATATCAAGATCTTTGGCTGTTATCCTAGTGACTCATTCAATTGAAGAAGCTTGTTTCTTATCCGATAGAATATATGTTTTATCTGAAAAACCTTCTAAAATATTGGAAATATTTGATAATAATAAGAATAAACAAAATATCGATTTTTTTGTTTTGAACAAAGATGAAGAAGATACTGAAACAAAAATTAGAACTATAGTTTCACAACTTTGGATTAATAAATCAGATGAAAAGCCCGTACATAAAAAAATAAAACGCAAAATAGAATCAGATGTTATATTTGAAAAAAATGAAAATAAAAATAGAAAAATTAAATCTTATTTTAAAGATGAATCTAAAACAGTCGATGAAAAAAAATTAATATACAATTTACTTGTTCCTTTTGAAATCATATTTTTATTGATTATCATTGAAATTATTAAGAAAAAAACTAATATTTCAGATTTCTTTTTACCAGCACCTTCATCTATATTAAAAAGATTTTTAGATACAATAAATAGTCGTCTAATTTTTCCTCATATATTTCAGACAATGTTCGAATCATTAAGTGGTTTTTCCATAGCTTTTATATTATCAATAATATCTGGATACTTATTAAGCAGAAGCAAAATAATATATAAAATAGTAATGCCTTATTTAATAGCATTTAATACTATTCCCTCAATTGCATTAGTCCCATTTTTAATTTTATGGTTTGGTTTTTCTATTGTGCCTAAAATAATAATATCAGTAATAATTATCTTCTTTCCTATGTTAATAAATAATATTACTGCATTTTCTCAGATTCAAAATCAATATAGAGGATTGCTTTTATTCTATAAGCCAAATTTCAGACAGAGATTTTCAAAAATAGAATTACCTGGTTCTTTATTATATGTATTTGCAGGAGTAAAAGTGTCAATTACTTTGTCAATTATTGGTGCAGTTGTAGGTGAGTTTCAAGCTGGTTCTGTTGGACTTGGCTCATTAATTTTAATTGCAAAAGCAAATTTTGACATTGAGTTGATGTTCGTAGGTCTAATCTGGTTGATTTTACTTGGGCTTTCATATTTTTGGCTGGCTTCTTTTATATATAAGCTAATTACAAAAAAAAAGATTAATAAATAAAATAAAAAAGCGTAAGGAGTATAGCTATGATAGGTTCAAAATCTTCTCGAAAAATTATTAAGAAAAATCATTTTTCAAAACCATGGGTATTTTTAACTCTAATATTGGTTTTTATTTTGCTAGGTTATAATACTTATTCTCAACAAAATCTTCACCAAATGACTATGCTAATTGGATTTATCCCTCATGTTCAATTTGCCCCATTATATGTGGGAATAGAAAAAGGTATTTTTGAAAAATATGGCATTAAATTAAATATTGATTATGGATTTGGAAGAGATATTTTCGGATTATTGATGACTGAAAAAGTAGATTTTGCCTTGACAGATGCAGATGAGCTTATTATTTCTGCAGAAAAAGGTATGGGATTAAAGGCTTTTTTCCAGTATTATCAGGATTTTCCTATATCAATAGTTAAATTAGGTAAAAATGAAGATCCTAAAAGTCTTATAGGTAAAAAAATTGGGCTTCCAGATTTTTATGGTACAAACTATATTGGAACATTATTATTTTTAAATAAATATCAATTACTAAATAAAGTCGAAATAGTTAAAATAGGTTATACTCAAATTCAATCACTTGTATCCAACAAAGTTGATGCTGTAGCATGTTATTTCAATAATGAACCTATCCAATTAAGGCAAAATGGATATAATATTACCGAATGGAAGATAAAAGATTTTTCTAATATAGTGGGTGGAGCGTTTATTTCTTCTGAGAAACATTTGAAAGATAATAAAGAATATTTTATTAAATTTATCAAAGCATTAAATGAATCTATTCAATATTCAATAAATAACAAAAATGAGACTCTTGATATTGCATACAAAACAGTTGGTTCACTTAATCCCACTCAAAAAAAATTCTGGGAAGAGGTTTTATCATCTACATTAGAACTTATAACAGGTAAAGGAGAAATTGGCGTTTTATCTATAGATAAATATATTAATATGATTGAAGTATTATATAGTTTAAACTTAATCAAAACCAAAATAAATCCTCAGACAATTCTATATTTTTTCAATTAATTATTTTTTGTTGAATTTTATTTTTTTGTTGAATTTAATTTATAAAAAAGTAGTAATTATTTATCTAATATTAAAGGCATATTTTTATGTATGTAAGAGATTTTGAAAGCTATAAATCAAAAAAGAATTCACCTTTAATTATATGGTTACTATCGCAATATTTAATATTTTCATTAATTTTAGGTATAATTTTTACTATAATTATACCCATAAAAAGCTCAGAAAATTTTGCTTATTTTAATCAAAATTCTTTATATTTTCTTCAAACCAATCTATTTTTTATCAATTTTGAATTGAATAAAGGTGATTTAGTAATATTGAATCAAAATAAAAATAACACTCAAAATATATTTTTTTCACAATTTTTAAAAATATTGACCTTTAATTTAAATAAAAATAAAATTGATTATCGAATTTATGAGATAATTGGACTTCCTCATGATCTAATAACGATAAAAGATGGTGTGCTTTATATTAATTCCAAACAGGAAATTTCAAATATCTCAACCTCAATCAATAAAGATTGTACATTTTATCTTGAAAAAGACCAATATTATTGTATCTCTACGGATATAAATTCTTTGGATGATTCTCTATTCATTGGAATTATAGAAAAAGATAAAGTTTTTGGGAAAATAATCAAAAATTTAAGTATCTCTTTAAAAAATGAGTAATACTATCTCATTATATATTCACATCCCTTTCTGCAAAGAAAAATGTAAATACTGCGATTTTTATTCATTACCATCAAATGTTTTAAACAATAAAACTATAAAAGAATATTTAACAAGTATTGTTAATGAGCTAGAATATTATAGTTTATTGTTAAAAAATTTTGAAATTGATACTATATATTTTGGTGGAGGAACACCAAATTCAATTGAAAATTATATTTTGGATGATTTTTTTTATTCCTTTTTCAGTACCCTGAATAAAATAAATAAAAATCATGAAATAGATAAATCCGAAATTACCGTTGAACTAAATCCCCAATTTATATCAGATGATCAGATTTTATTAATAAAAAAATATCCATTTAATAGAATTTCTCTAGGCATACAATCTTTGACAAATGAAAGTTTAGAATTTTTAGGAAGAAATGCTAATTTAAATGAAACAATAGACTCAATCGAACCTATTCTTTCTAGCTTTGACAATGTTTCACTCGACTTTATTCTAGGATTACCGAATAGTAATTTAGAAAAACAACTAAAAATATTAAAAAAATATATAAAAAAGTATGAATCATTAGTCCATTTATCTTTTTATATTCTAAATATTGCAGAAGGTACCAGGTTATATCAAGATATATATCAACTCTCAAAAGAGAGTAAAAATAGAATATTAGAAGAAATAGAAAATAATAGTGTAATTCAATACATCAAAGTATGCAAATTCTTAAAAAAAATGGGATTTGAACATTATGAGATTTCAAACTTCGCAAGAAAGAAATCTTATTCTAGACATAATTTGCGATACTGGAAATCCAGACCATATTTGGGTTTGGGAGCTTCTGCTCATAGTTATTTATATAACATTAGATATCAAAATACCTGCATTAAAGATTATTTATCAATATGGAATCATAAAATATGTGGAAAAGGATATTTAGGTTTTAAAGATAATATATTTGAAAATAAACTTGAAAATGAACTTGAAAATGAACTGGTAAATGAACTTGAAAATGAACTTGAAAATGAACTGGTAAATACAATGAAATTTTTAAAAAGAAATTATGAAATATTGGATAATAATAAAAAACTAAATGAATTCATTATGTTATCATTAAGAATATTTGATGGATTGGATGTTAATGAACTTAAAAATAATTTTAATACTGATTTTTTTAAAGAAAAGGAAGAAGAAATTAAATGCCTTCAAAAAAAGGAGTTAGTTTATATTAAAAATAATAGAATTAAAATTTCAGAAAACAACTTTCTTTTTTATAATGAAATTGTGAGAAAACTTTTATTCTAACAACAAATTTTATAATTATTTCACTTGACTTATATATCAACTTTTATGTATATTATATTTGAATATATTTATCAATTAGAGGGGTTTTAATGTCAGATAGTAAAAAAAAGGGAAATAATAATGATAATTTAATTAATAATGAATCTACTTCAGTGGATAATTCCGAGATGTCAATTAATAATATTGATTCAGATGTAAAAAAAGAATTGAGTGAAGAAATTTCTGATAATGCAATTGAAGAGTTATTAATATTGAAACAAACTATTGAAGAAAAAAATGAATTAATTGAGAAGATTAAAAATGAAAATGAAGAAAATAAAGATCTCTTAATAAGATTAAAAGCTGATTTTGAAAATTATAAAAAAAGAGTAAGAGAAGAACAGAAAGAAATGATTAAATTTTCTAATATAAAATTAATTTCTGACCTTCTTCCTGTCTTAGATGATTTCGATAGAGCTATTTCTTCAATATCAGATGAATTTAAAAATTCATCTATTTTTGAAGGTTTGAATATGGTAATTAAATCTTTTCATAATATCCTGGAAAAAAAATATTATCTTGAAAAAATCAACGAGGAAAATGTACCTTTTGATCCTCATTTTCATGAAGCAATATCTGTGATAGAAGATAAAACCATAAAAGGAATGTATGTTGAAAAAGTTCTTCAAGCTGGTTATAAGATTGATTCTAGAATTCTAAGATCAGCGAAAGTAGTCGTTAAAAAAGGATTAGATAATAATAAAAACTCTGATGAAAATAAATCAGAATCAAATAATGATTTACAAGATAAATCAATAGACGAATCAATTAATAAAGATAAAAATTTAAATGATACTGGTGAAAACCTTCAAAATAAATAAATATAAATTTTATAATAACAAGGAGAATATTTATGGGTAACAAAATTATTGGAATTGATTTAGGAACAACAAATTCTTGTGTAGCTATTATGGAGGGAGGAGAACCAATAGTAATTATTAATGAACAAGGTATGAGAACTACTCCTTCAGTCGTTGGATTTTTAGATAATGGAGAAATTCTTGTTGGTCAACCTGCAAAAAATCAGATGATAACTAACCCTGAAAATACTATTTTTTCAATTAAAAGATTTATGGGTAGAAAGTTTGCAGAAGTTACATCTGAATTAAAAACAGTTCCATATAAAGTAACTGAAGGACCAAATGGTGATGTTAGAGTAGATATAAAAGGCAAATTATATTCACCTCCTGAGATATCTGCAAAAGTATTAATGAAAATGAAGAAAATTGCAGAAGATTATCTTGGAGAAGAGATAACACGAGCAGTTATTACTGTACCAGCTTATTTTAATGACTCTCAAAGACAGGCAACAAAAGATGCTGGTAAAATTGCAGGATTAAATGTTGAAAGAATTATTAATGAACCAACTGCTGCAGCTTTAGCATATGGATTAGATAAGAAAAAAAATGAAAAAATAGCAGTATATGATCTTGGAGGTGGCACATTTGATATTTCTATCTTAGAAATAGGCGATGGGGTTTTTGAAGTTAAATCTACAAATGGAGATACTCATCTTGGCGGAGATGATTTTGACCAGAGAATCATGGAATGGCTTATGACTGAGTTTAAGAACGAGACTGGAATAGATATACATAAAGATAAAATGGCTTTACAGAGGCTTAAAGAAGCATCTGAAAAGGCAAAAATAGAACTTTCTATTTCTATGGAAGCTGATATTAATCTGCCTTATATCACTGCTGATCAAAATGGTCCAAAACATCTGTCTAAAAAATTAACAAGAGCAAAATTTGAACAACTTTGTGATGATTTGTTCGAAAGGACAAAAGGACCAGTAATAGCAGCATTAAAAGATGCAGGTCTTTCAGCATCTGAAATTGATGAAGTTATTTTAGTTGGTGGTTCTACCAGAATACCAAAAGTTCAACAAATTGTTAAAGATCTTTTTAATAAAGAACCTCATAAAGGAATTAATCCTGACGAAGTTGTTGCTGTTGGAGCAGCAATTCAGGGTGGAGTTCTTGGAGGCGAAGTTAAAGATATTCTTTTACTCGATGTCACTCCACTTTCTCTCGGTATTGAAACTCTTGGAGGTGTATTTACTAAAATAATTGAGAGAAATACTACAATTCCAGCTAAAAAATCTCAGATCTTTTCAACAGCAGAAGATAATCAAACTGCTGTAACTATTCGTGTTTTTCAAGGTGAAAGGCCGATGGCTAGAGATAATAAATTTTTAGGAAATTTTGACCTTATTGGTATACCTCCTGCACCTAGAGGAATTCCACAAATCGAAGTAACTTTTGATATTGATGCTAATGGTATTTTACATGTTTCAGCTAAAGATCTTGCTACTGGTAAACAACAGCAAATAAGAATAGAAGCAAAATCTGGATTAACAGATTCAGAAATTGAAAAGATGATTAAAGAAGCTGAATTGCATAAAGAAGAAGATAGAAAGAAACAGGAACTTATAGAAGTTAAAAATGAAGCAGATTCAATGATTTATTCAATTGAAAAAAGCATGAAAGATTATGGTGACAAAATAGGTAATGATGAAAAAAATAAAATAAACGATGCTATCAAAGAATTAAGAAATAAAATGAATACTGATAATGTTTCAGAAATTAGAACAGCTTTAGAAGAGTTGAAAAAAGCAAGCTATTCTATGACTGAAAGAATTTATCAAGAAGCATCAAAACAGGCAAACACAAATCAGACTTATCAAAATACAGATAATCAAAATCAACAAACAAATAATCCGGAAAAAAAAGATGATTCTGTAGTTGATGCTGATTATGAAGTAGTTGATGATGATAAAAAAGAATAAAAGTCAAACCGGGAAATAAAAAATGGCAGCCAAAAGAGATTATTATGAGGTTTTAGGGGTCAATAAAAATGCTTCAAAAGATGAAATAAAATCTGCTTTTAGAAAACTCGCGATGAAATATCATCCTGATAAAACAAAAGGAGATAAGGAATTAGAAGAAAAGTTTAAAGAAATAGCTGAAGCATATGAAGTCTTGAGTGATGATGAAAAAAGAAAAATGTACGATACTTATGGTCATTCGGGAGTTGATTCAAGAGGATTTGACCCTTTTTCTAATTTTTCAAATATGGAAGATATTTTTTCTGAGTTTTCAGATATTTTTTCCTCCTTTTTTGGTTCTGGTTTTTCTTCTAGAACAAGAACCTCTTCCAGATCAAAAGGTGCAAGAAGAGGGCAAGATCTTGCTTTAGAAGTTACCATAACATTGAAAGAAGCTGCCTATGGGACAGAGAAAACAGTTGAGGTTTCAAAGAATTCTACATGTAATGTTTGTAATGGTTCCGGAGTCGAACCAGGACATTCTAAAGAAACCTGTCCGGTATGTAAAGGCACAGGACAGCAGGTTTCAAGACAAGGATTTTTTACAATAGCTACAACTTGTCCACGATGTCAGGGAAGTGGTGAAATAATTCCACATCCCTGCCATAAGTGTGGAGGTAAGGGTGTAGTTAAAGATAAAAAAAATGTAAAAGTAAAAATTCCAAAAGGTGTAGATACCAATACAAAATTAAAAATTAGCAGTGAAGGTGAAGCGGGTATAAATGGTGGTCCAAGTGGGGATTTATATATAATTATAAGAGTTTTAACAGATTCTATTTTCAAAAGAGAAGGACCCAATTTATATACAAAAGCTTATATACCATTTTCTGTAGCTGTTCTTGGAGATGAAATATCTATTCCTACTATTTATGAAAAAGAGGTATTATTAAAAATACCTCCTCATACTAAATCTGGAACTACTTTTAGAATAAGACATGAAGGTATATACGATATTTCAGAAGGTATCATTGGTGATATGTATGTTCAAGTAGAAATTGATGTTCCAGAACATATTTCAAATTCTGAAAAAGAACTTATTAAACAATTAAAACAACTTTCAAATAAAAAAATAGTAGTCAAATCATCTTAAAGTTTAAAATGGTATTTAATCAATAGAATATTCTTTTGCTATATTTATTATTAATTCAGTAGCTTTTTCCATTTCTTCAAGAACTGCAAATTCATATTTTGAATGATATAAATATCCACCTGTAAAAATATTAGGGCATGGTAATCCCATAAAAGAAAGCCTAGCACCATCTGTTCCGCCTCTAACTCCTTTTAGTATTGGTTCGATTCCACTTTTTTTACAGGCTTTGATTAATTTTTCTAAGACTATTGGATTTTTATCTATTACCTCCTTCATATTTTCATAAGCATTAATCCAGTTTAATGAGTATTTGAAATTTGGATAAATTGATAAAGTTTTCTGTAGACTTTCTTCGATATGTTTTTTCAAATTTTCAAGTTTTTCTTTATTAAACTCACGAAGGATAAATTTTATCTTTACTTCATTGACATCACCATTTATATCTATAGGATGTATAAAACCCTCTTTGTTCTCCGTTTTTTCCGGACTTAAATCTATTTTTAAATTGCTTATAAATATTGAAGCAGCTCGAATAGCGTTTATCATTTTGTCTTTAGCTGCTCCTGGATGTGTATTGAATCCATAAATAGTAACTTCACCATTAATAGCATTGAAATTTTCGTTTTCAATTTCTCCAATTGCGCCTCCATCAAGAGTATATCCATATTTTGCAGGTATATTATCTATATTTATGTATTTTGTTCCATTTCCGACTTCTTCATCAGGAGTAAAAAGTAAATATAAATCAGGATGCTCAATTTCAGGATTTTTGATTAAATATTCAAAAGCAGTGATAATTTCAGCTACTCCCGCTTTATCATCAGCTCCAAGTAGTGTTTGACCTGAAGCAGTTATAATTGTTTTTCCGATTTTTTGATTAAGGACAGAAGTGATTTTAGTAGATAAAGTTATTTTATCATTATCTGGAAAAAATATATCTTTACCATCATAATCTCTTATTATTCTAGGCATAACATTTTCACCACTTTCTTCAGAGGAAGTATCAACATGTGCTATAAAAACAATTGGATAAGATTTATCATCTTTTGAACTATTTTTTATAGTAGAATCCAATTTAGCCATTAAATATCCATATTCATTTAAATATACATCCTTTAAACCTATTGAATTTAATTCGTCTTTTAAGTAATTTAAAAAAATAAGTTGTTTTTTAGTGGAAGGATAATTTAAAGAATCTGGATCTGATTGAGTATCGAATTTAACATAATTACAAAATCTCTCTATAAGGTTTGGGAAATTCATATCTACCTCCTCAATTAAAAGAAACTATATATTTATTTTAGATTATTTTTTATCTGTTAGTTTTATATATTATTTTACATATTATATTGTTAATTTATTAGATACTGGTATTAATATAAAAAAGCTAATTAATTATGCAAATAAAAAATGAATTTATTTTAGCCACAAAAGATTTTTTGTATTTGTTGGAAAATGGATATTCTATACAATCTTTGTTAAAATTGGTAGGAGATCATTATAGACTAGATAAAATTGAAAGAAATATATTGCTTCGTGGAATATCGACAAGATCAAAAATTAAAGAGAGAAAATCTAAAATAGCAACTTTTAAAAGTATAAAAAACAACATTATTCATATTGATGGATATAATCTTTTATTTACTCTTTCAAATTATTTTAATGGTAAATTTTGTTTTATTGCCATGGATGGTTTTGTAAGGGATTGTGCAAATATTGGAGGAAGAAATAAAAACAACCTTTGGTTTGAAAAATCATGCGAAATTCTTCTTTTTTTTAGAAGAAAATTAAAACCAAAAAAATGTATTATATATTTAGATGAACCTGTTTCAATGTCAAAAGATGATTCAATAAAAATAAAAAGCTTACTTTCTAACGAAAAAGATTTTTTTGAAATAATAGTTATTAAAAATCCTGATACCCAATTATCTAATATTGATAGTAAAGAAATAGTAGCAACATCAGATTCAATAATATTGGACAGGACTAAATCAATGGTTTTTGACATAGTTCAATGGTATTTTAATGAAAATAAGATTAATATTTTTTCGATGCAAAAAATAAATAGATGTAAAAAATAAATAAAAAAAAGTGCATTTCAAAATTTTATTTAAAATAAACTACCTTTTCCCTTTTGGGTCAATATATCCTATCGCATTTTGAATTTTATTGTTTTTTTTATTTTTAAAAAGCTTTAAGAATGGAAAAATTTTATAAACTATCCATGAATTAGAAGAAGGTATTAATCTTCTAATTGAACTATATTTTTTAACTCCAAATATCCATCTTATATTATCTGTTAGAGTAAATATAGTCTCAGTATAAGAAGTGTCAGAATGAGCTCCAAAAGGCTTATTCCAACCGCCAGATTTTTCAGCTATATCTCTTTTTACGATTATTGCTGCACCTTCAACTCTATCAGGAATAGAAAAAATGCTAATAAAACTTTTCTTTTCAATTATCTTTTTTAACCATTTTTTAATCCAGATAAAAAATCTCATTGGCATTTTAAGCCAAAATATTTCGGGTAAATTTTTTAAAAAAAAAGCATAACTTTTAGAGTATTTCTCAGGCAAAATATTATATTTAACCTCAAGTGGATATAGCAACATACATAATGAGGCTTCGCTTTTACCTTCAATAATTGGTTTTACCATTTTTTCTATATAATTGTCAGAAAAAGCAGTGTCCCCATCTGTATGCAATATTGCCTTCCCATGACTTACAGAAAAACCAAAATTTCTCATTTGAGAAACATTTAATCTATTTTCATTTTTATAAATAGTACAATTGTACTTTTCTGCTATTTCAACTGTTTTATCTACAGAATTATCATCTATAATTATAACTTCAGCTTTTAAATCTGTTTTTTGATTTTTTATACTTTCTAGAACATATGGAAGATATTTTTCTTCATTATAAACAGGCATTATTATTGAAACATCAGGCTCATATAGTATATTTGTTTTTATTATTTCCATAAATACCTCATTTTTAGCTGAAGGATTATATAATTTGTATATGAACAAAATTATCATTATTAAATTAAATTTCAAATAATTGACAAATATAAATTGAAAATTAATGTCTATAAAAGAATTTATTTGATGATATATATAGTTTTTAAAATCAAAAATTCTATTTAACTGAAAGGAATCAGTATGATTAAGAATATATATGATTTTTCTAAGAGCAACATTTGTGTTATTGGTGATATAATGCTCGATAGATATCTATATGGTAAGGCAAATCGAATATCACCCGAGGCTCCTATTCCAGTTGTTCTGCTTGAAAATCAAAGTATTTCATTAGGTGCTGCTGCATATGTAGCCATGAATATTATAAATCTTAAAGCAAAATGTATTTTAGTTGGAAGAATAGGTAAAGATGAAAATGGTAAAATTATTAAAAAACTGCTAAAAGAAAATAATATTGAAAACTATTTATTAGAAATTGGTAACTATAAAACAATTACAAAAACAAGAATTATTTCAAATCATCAACAAATGCTTAGAATTGATGAAGAAGAGTATATTACTTTAAATAACAATGAAGAAAAAAATATTATCGAATTTTTAGAAAAAAATATCACGAATTTTGATTGTATAATTATTTCTGACTATGCAAAAGGAGTTTGCACATTTAATTTATGTCAAAAAATTATAGAATTAGCAAAAATATACAAAAAAAAAGTTATTATTGATCCTAAAAAAAATAATTGGGAAAAATATAATGGAGCATATTTAATAAATCCTAATCTTAAAGAATTAAGCGAATTTGTAGGTAAAGATTTGAAAAATGATGATGAAGAAATTGAAAAAATTTGTAAAGAAATATACCCTAAAATAAATATTGAAAATATATGTGTCAAAAGATCTGAACAAGGAATATCTTTATATGATGGCAAAAGTTGTATTCATTTTCCAGCTCAGCCAATAGATGTTTATGATGTTACAGGTGCTGGAGATACTGTTATAGCTACCATAGGGTTTTGTTTAAGTCTAGGTGTAGATCTTGAAAAATCTGTATATTATGCAAACAAAGCAGCTTCAATTGTAGTCCAAAAAGCTGGAACTGTGCCTATTTTATATGATGAATTTATTTCTATTATTGAAAAAAAAGAAAAAACAAAATTAATAAACTTAGAACAGTTGAAGTTTATATTAGAAGATTTAAGAAAGAAAAATAAAAAAATTGTTTTTACCAATGGATGTTTTGATATTTTACATGCGGGTCATATAACATATCTTGAAAAAGCAAAAGAGTTAGGAAACGTCTTGATAGTTGGATTAAATACAGATGACTCAATCAAAAGAATAAAAGGTGATAAAAGACCTATTCAGAATCAAGAAGATCGAGCTAAAATTTTATCTTCACTTGAATCAGTGGATTTTATAGTTTTATTCAACGAAGAGACACCTGAAAAATTAATTAAAATGATACAACCAGATTTTTTAATTAAAGGTTCAGATTATAATGTTGACGATATTGTCGGAAAACAATATGCTACAAATACTATAACTATTCCTCTTATGGAAGGTAGATCTACTACTTCAATTATTCAAAAGATTAAGGAAAATTATTAATAATAAGATATTAAACATGATGACTTTATATTAACAGGATATGAATAAAAAAATAAAAAATAGTTTATTTTCAAAAATCGCTGTAATTTTGTTAGCTGCTGGTAAAAGTTCTAGATTTTCTAGCAAAGGAAATGTTTTAAAACAATTCACAGAGCTAGAAGGAAAGCAAATTTATAGGTATTCGTTAGACTTTTTTACAAGATATAATGACTTTAATATTTTTCTAGTAATTCCTACTAATTATCAAAATTGTTTATATAAAGAAAAATCTATGTCAAAAAACCTGACTATCATTGAGGGAGGAGATACCAGAAATGAATCTGTTTATAAAGCATTATTAACTATTTATAATCAGCATAAAAATATAAATTATTGTATTATTCATGATACAGCAAGACCTTTTATAGAAACTAAAATTTTAGAATCAATTATATCGAATATAGAAAAATATCCTTCAATTACAACTGGAATTAAAGTAAATGATACCATAGGATATGGAAAAGATAATATTATTGAAAAATATATAGATAGAGATAATACCTATTTAATTCAAACACCTCAAGCATTTAATTTTAATATTTTATATGACTCATATTTGGAGTTTATTTCTGAAAGTAAAAAATTAAATTTTACAGATGATACATCTTTAGTATTTCATTACAAAAATATTAAACCAAAAATAATAGAAGGAAGTAAAATTTTATTTAAAATTACTACATATGAAGATTTTTTATATGCAAAATTTATATTTAATGAGTTTTTTAAGGAAACTTATGGAAACTAAAAATAATATCCTAAGTAAGGATTTAATTTTTTTTGAAAAAATTGAAAAAAATTATAAGATTTTTCTTACTATAATTCTTTCTGTAGGTTTTTTTCTAAGATTTTATGCTGTTTTTATCGGACTTGGTTCAAACCATTACTCAAAAATAGATGAACTAGAAGCTTACATATGGGGACAGCAATTAAGATATTATGGGCATCCAAGGTTTTTTACATATATACCAGGTCCCTATCTATCTTTAATTGCCTATTTACTTGTAAATATTTTTAATACAGTAAACGCTTTATACTATTTTTGGGTTATTCTGGGCACATTATCTATTTATCTTGTATTCTGGTTATCAAAGAAGATATTTTCATTTAATTCTTCTCAAGATGACAAAATTAAAGAAAAAAATAGATTAAATATAGAATATCCAAATATTTTATCTCTTTTAATTGCTTTAATTTTTGCTGTTTTCCCCTGGTCAATTAAATACACTGTCAGTTACTGGAATCCTCATTTTATGATAATTCTTTCTACTTTAATGCTTGGATACTTATTTGATATTTTAACAAAAGATAAAAGTAAAAATATATTTGGTTTGGCACTAACAATTGCAATTATGCCATTTTTCCATATGATAATCATATATGCTATTCCAGTAATTTTACTAATGGTTATCTTTAAAAAAAGAATAACAAAATTAAATTATCTATACTTATTCTTTGGATTAGTCTTTTCGATTATAATATGGCTTCCTTTTTTCATTTTTGATAAAAATACAAATTTTTTTATATTAAATAGTTATATTCATAATAATAGTGTAATAAAATTTAAACCTGAAACATTAAAAATAATAATAAATCCATTATTAATCGTGACACTAGATATATCGAGATTTATTGGTCACTATTTTTTTGAATATACAAATTTTTTAGATAGGGCATATGGTTTTTTTATCATTGGTTTAATTCCAGTTTTAACATCTGGTTTTTTGGCTATTTACTCATTTTATATTTCTTTTAAATCCTTTTCAATTAAAAATTTTATAAAAGAAAAAATAAACCCAATAAACTATATTTTAATATATATGCTTGGTGTACTATTTTTTCATCTTCTTTCATTGCAGGTTCATGAAGATAGATATACTGTGATATTTTTTTCAGTACCTTATATTATTTTGGGGTATAGCTGGTATCAATTATTATTTAGTTTTAATATTAAAAAGACAATATTTAAAAGATTTCTTTTGATTTGTATTCTTATTTGCATAATTTTAGCACCATATATCACACTTTCCCATTTCTGTCAGGAAAGGTACCCTAATTTTGGTGATAAAATTAGATTAATTCCTTCTTTGATATATTATGAAAAGATAAAGTATTTTATCATTAAAGATTATTTTTCTATCCAAGGCATTACCGAAAAACCAGAAAATTTTATTCATTTTATTAATTATGATAAAACTACTCAATTACTTAAAAATCATTCATTATTTAATTATAAATTTCTACAAGATTTATTTAGGTTAGAAATAAAAGATTATGAAAAAAGAAAATTAATAAATGATCAACTTAATAATTCAGAGATAAAGTATTGTTTTACATATGATAATTTATATATAGAAAAAGACGGGAAAAGACAGAAACAAATTATTCAATGCATTGAAAGATTTATTAATACGAACACATCATTAATTGAGGATATTTCAAATCTTGAAAATATTAGTAATAACAAAAATATTAAAATATATTTTTTAAAGTTCTATTCTAATAATTCCAAAATACCAGAAAAGAGCATAATACTAGGGAAATATTCAAATTTTATTTTAGTTAAATCAGAAGAACAATAATGGCGACAATAACTAATGTTTAATAATAATAAAAACAAAATACAGATTCATATAAAAATCAGGAGAATATTTGAAAATATTAATTATCAAAATTTCATCTTTGGGTGATATTTTAAATTCTACCTATGTTATTAAAGCTATTAAAAATCAATATCCCGAATATATTATTGATATGATTATAGATCCAAAGTATGAAGAAATAGTAAGAAATTTAAATGTTATAGAAAAATTTTACTACTTTGATGAATCTAAATATTCTGAATTAATAAAAATAAAAAAACATGGTATAAAAATTATTTCAAATGTATTTAAAATAATAAAAGAAATTAAAAAACAAATAAAAGAAATCAATAGAGAAAATTACGATGTTATATTAGATCTTCAAGGTATTGAAAAATCTTTACTCTATTATTTTTTTACAAGAGCAAAGATAAAAGAATGCAAGTGGAGCTTGCCATATAAAAATTTAGATGTAAATAAAAATACTCATGCGGTCTTAGCCCTTTTTCAAGTAACTAAAAAAGTATTAAAAAATTTAAATTTAAAATATTATGATTATAAAATTAAAGACGCTAAAATTGAAGAAAAAATAATTGATTTTCTCAAATCAGAGCAAACTGATATTATTATTGGTCCATTTACTAGATGGCAAACAAAAAACTGTCCTATTATTTTCTTAATAATCTTGTCAATTTTGCTTTGTTCAAAAGGATATAAAATCACCTTTATTGGTTCTAAACAAGATTATGTAAACTGGAATAATGAATTGAATAATTTCGAAAATTTTAATGATATTAAAGATAAAGATTTGCGTTTTTTTTACAAATCTTTGAATTTAATAATTTCCAACAAATTTCCTGATATAGTCTGGAAGAATGAATTTAATAAATTATTAAATGAAAAGAAAATAAATATAAAATTTGGAGAATACTCTCTTACCCAAATAGGAATTTTATTAGAAAATTCAAGCCTTTTTATAGGACCAGATTCATTTTTATCACATTATGCACATGCAATTGGCACAGCTCAGATATATCTATTTGGACCAACTAATGCTTTAAGATTCGGACCTATAAAATCTGGTTTATCTATTGTTATGAGAAATACAAATTTAGATTGTTTAGGTTGTCATAAAAGAAAATGTCCCAAAAAATATGACAAACATATTTTGTGTATGAAATCTATTGAGATAGAAGACATATTTAATAATTCAATAAAGATACTTAATCATACTAAGGATAAAAATTTATAATGGGAAAAAAATGAAAATATTACTTTTATCAGGTGGAAAAGGGAAAAGACTATTTCCTTTAAGCAGAGAATATTATCCAAAACAGTTTATCCCTATTTTTAATGGAAAATCATTAATTGAATTGACTATTGAAAGATTTATTTCAAACCCTGAGATTTATGATGATATCTATATTGTGACAAATAAAAATTCTCTTAGTTTTATTTCAAATCTCAAAAAAAATAAAAATTATAATTTTAATACTATATTTGAACCAATATCAAAAAATACTGCTGCATCGATAATCTATGGTCTTCAATTTTTGGATGATGAAGATATAGTAGGTGTTTTCCCAGTTGATCATCTTATAATTGATAAAAAAGCTTTTAATAAAGTGATATTAGAAAGTTTCAAATTTGTCGATAATTCTATAGTATTACTTGGAATAATGCCAAATAGGATAGAGACTGGCTTTGGTTATATCGAATATAAGGATAATGATGTTATTTCTTTTAAAGAAAAACCAAACTTTGAAACTGCAAAAAAATATGTGGAATCAAAGAAATTTTTATGGAATAGTGGAATATTTATATTTAAGAAAAAAGTATTAATGGAAGAATTTAAAAAATATAGACCTGATTTTTTTAACATGTCGGAAAAACTAAAAGAAATGGCCAGTAATAGAGTATTTTCAGATGATAAATATTTTTATCCTGATATAGATATTGAAAAAATCTTTCAATCTTTTGAATCAATCTCATTAGATTATGCCATTATAGAAAAGACAGATAAACTTAAAGTTATCAAGGCAGAATTTGACTGGGATGATTTAGGAAATATAGATTCTTTAACAAAAAAAACAGAAAAAGCTTTAAAAGGAAATTTCGGAAGTTCTGATTCACTTAAAGATTTAGATTATTTTGAGTATATTGATGAAAAAATTGACAGCAAAAAAGATAAAAATCTTTTTGATTTAAATGCAAAATCGAGTGAAAAGAATCATAACAGCATAATAGGTTACGAAAATAAATCTTATGGGATTATTGGTTATGATGATTGTAAAATAATTGATACAGAAGATATTCTTCTTGTTTTAAAAGAAGGATATTCAAAGCATGTAGAGAAATTTTATAATTGGATTGAAACAAAAAGTGAAACAGGGGATAAAGAAATATTAAAATATCATAAAACAGTATTAAAGCCATGGGGGTATTATAAAAATATTTATGATTTTAGTCATAATTTCAAAGTAAAACTTATAAAGATATGTAAAGGTGAGCAAATATCTTTACAATTCCATCAATATAGAGAAGAGCACTGGATAATAGTAGAAGGGAATGGCACCATAATAATAGATGATAATAAATATAAAGCTAAAAAAAGTGATAGATTTTTTATACCTAAAAAATCAATTCATCAAGCAATAGCAAGTGAAGATGAAGACCTGTTTTTTGTCGAAGTTCAGATAGGCGAGGTTTTATCAGAAGATGATATAAAAAGAGTAGAGGATAAATACAAACGGTAAACTAATTTGATAAAAACTATCTTAATAAAAAAGTTAATTAAAAATAATTAGAGATGACCAATATAGATAAATGATAGAATAAATAGATAAATTATATTAATTATAAGATAAAATAGTAGTCTATTTACTTTTATTTTTTTAAAATCAATACTCCCAGTCTTTGCGTATCTTCCGTAAAGTCAGATGGGTAATATCCTTTATTAAAAAGTGATTCGAAATACTTTTCTATATTGCTTTGCTGGTTTGCAACCCAATCTATTCCCCAGTAAAAATTTTTGGATGGTCTTAAATTTTTTATTTTAATAGATAAAAATATATAGTAATCTAAATAATATGAAAAACCCGAGACAAAATAATCTTTTTTAATAAGCATATTTAAATTTTCAGCTATTTTATTTTCTTCACTTTTATGAAAGTGCGAAATAGTATATCCTTCTAAAATATATTTTTCTTGGGATTCAATTGCAAAGATAAAAAAATCATCTGCATAATATGATATAGCTATTGGTATATATTTATTTTGAAGTTTTTGAGGTAAAATTTTATTTATTCCTTCTTCTGAATCTGGTATTGTGAGTATTGCAAAATCTTTTATATTGAATTTGATAGGAATATCGAGTTTATTAGCAGTATTTTTATTTAACCATATCATAATGAAATCGAGCCCATCAAAGTTGAAACCAGCAGGATACCAACCATTTTTTATTCTGGATAAAATCGAACTTTCTGTTTTAGGACTATAAGGGTCATAATAATCTTTAATCCAAAGTTTTTCTAACCCTTTTGTTATACTTATAGAAGTAATTACTAAAACTATGATAATTAAAAAATAAAAAGTTCCTTTAATATTAAAATGCTTAAATTTTATTTTCATAGTAATCCTTTTTTATTTTTTCGGTAAGTTAGTTGTTTTGTAAATCTAGATTATTTTTCAACCATATATTTTCGAAAATAAAAATAATAATGTAATTTTCGGAGAATATAAATGAAAACAAAATTTAAGATTTTATTTGTTTCAATTATAATTATATTGGTATTACTGGTTATTTTTATTTTCTTAAAACCTTTTATTATTTTGCAAGCTGGAGAATCAGGAGTTGTTTTTAATAAAATTACTGGAATTGAAAAAAGAATATTGAAAGCTGGTATGAATTTCACAATACCAATTCTGGAAAAAATATATATTTATAAGACTCAGATCCAATCATATACTGCTGAAGGAGATGAGCCCATAAAAAATATAAATCAAGAAAAATCAATAGAAGCATTAACTCATGATGGGCAAAGAGTTAAAGTTGATATTTCAATTTTATATAGAATTGATGAGTCAAATCTATGGAAATTGCATAAGGATATTGGACCAAATTATTTAGAAAAAATTTTAATTCCTTATTTAAGAACGGAAGTAAGAAATGTTCTTGCGATGTATAGTGCAATCTCCATTTATTCATCACAAGCTGAAAATGAAGCAGGAAGAATTGAAATTCAAAATAAAATGCTTGAAAGATTAAAAAACTCTTTGAATAATTATTATATTTTAATAGATTCTGTATTGTTGAGAAAAATATCTTTTTCTGAAAATTTTGTAGATGCTATTGAAAAAAAACAAATTGAACAACAAAAGGCTGAAGCATTATTGATATCAGCTGAAGCTCAAAAAAAGGCGACAATTATTAATGCTCAGGCTAATGCAGAAGCATTAGGTATCATTGGACAGGTTATTACAATTTACCCCACTGTCGTTAATTATCTATATATAGAAAAGATTTCTCCTTCTGTTCAAACTATCATAACTAATCAACCAACTTTTTTAACAGTCCCTAAAAATTCAAATACTATTCAATAAAAAAACTAAAAATATAGTAGTAAAAATATTTTACTTCAAGAGGTTGCTTTTTAATTTTACTTCTTTTTTTACAAACACTTTTTATATCATAGAAAAATAAAATAATAAAATAATAAAATAATAATAAAAGATAGTAATAAATATTTTATAGTAAAATAATTATTAAAGTTGATTTCTTGCTCTAAGTCTTGATAAAAATTGATTTTTTTCCTGTTCGAGAGCAAGCTGTATTTTGTTTTTAAGGGCTATTTCTTCATAGATTCCAAATGCTCTTGAAGACCAGATATTTAAAATCTCAAGTTCGGTAAGATTAAAATTGCATATAATGTATTCTTTCGGATTTTCATTGTCTATTTTTATTTTATCCAATATTGATTGTTCTTCACCTATTGTAAAATCTCCATCGCCAAAATGTCCAACGGTTTCTTGTTCAAACCACTTTTTAATTAATTTTGCCTCTATTTGTGTAATTTTTAATTCCATAATTATTTTTCCTTGAACAATTTTATTATAGCATTAATGAATATTTTTTCAATTTTTTATATCTCAAAAGTAAGTATGGTTTTTTTCATTGATTGACAAATAAAATTTTTATGTATCTACTAAGATATCTAACAATATATAGGGGGAAAAATGGGTGAGTCTTTAGCAAGAAAAATCTTAAAAGCTCATCTTGTCGAAGGAGATTTAATAAAAGGAAATGAAATTGCCATAAAAATTGATCAAACATTGACTCAAGATGCTACTGGAACAATGGCATATCTCCAATTTGAATCTATAGGAATTGATAAAATCAGAACAGAACTTTCAGTTTCTTATATCGATCACAATACATTACAAACAGATTATATGAATGCTGATGATCATCAATATTTGATGTCTGTTGCAAAAAAATATGGAATTCACTTTTCAAGACCAGGAAATGGTATATGCCATCAGGTTCATCTTGAAAGATTTGCGAAACCAGGAAAAACTCTTTTAGGTTCTGATTCGCATACTCCAACAGCTGGTGGAATGGGTATGATTGCCATAGGTGCTGGCGGACTTGATGTAGCCGTAGCAATGGCAGGAGGCGCTTTTTATCTCGAAATGCCTTCAATAGTTAAAGTAAATCTTATAGGTAAACTTCAACCTTTTGTTAGTGCAAAAGATATAATACTTGAATTATTAAGAAGACTTACTGTAAAAGGTGGAGTTAATAAGATATTCGAATATACAGGACCTGGTGTGAAAACATTAAGTGTTCCTGAAAGAGCTACTATAACAAATATGGGTGCGGAATTAGGAGCTACCTGTTCCATATTCCCTTCTGATGAGGTTACGAAAGAATTTCTAATCGCTCAGGGTAGAGGTAATGATTTTACAGAAATGAAAGCAGATGATGATGCTACTTATGATGAACAAATTGAAATAGATTTATCTACTCTTGAACCAATGGCTGCTAAACCACATATGCCAGACCAAGTAGTTAAAATTAGTGAAATAGAAGGTTTACCAATAGATCAGGTTGCTATAGGTTCATGTACAAATTCATCTTTGAAAGATATTCTTTCAGTTGCTTCTATTGTCGATGGAAAAACAGTTGCAGAAAATGTAGAAGCAGCTTTGGCTCCTGGTTCAAAAAATGTAATTCTTGATGCCATAAAACTTGGTGCTATGGAAAAGATTACAAATGCTGGTTTTAGGCTTCTTGAATCAGCTTGCGGACCATGTATTGGAATGGGTTTTGCCCCAAATTCAAAAGGTAGAACTTTAAGAACTTTTAATAGAAATTTCAAAGGTAGATCAGGTACAGATGATGCTGAAGTTTATCTTGTTTCACCAGAAGTTGCAGCTTATTCAGCAATCATGGGTAAAATAGCAGATCCAAGAAAAGCTAAAGATGTAAAATTATATAATCTACCTGAAAAATATACCGTTACAGAAAATTTAATTATAAAACCATTAAAAGATGAAGAAAGAAATAATATAGAAATAATTAGAGGTCCAAATATAAGACCATGTCCGGCAAATAATCCTCTTTCAGATTCTATAAAAGCAAAAGTGCTTTTAAAAACAGCAGATAATATCACCACAGATGATATAATGCCTGCTGGAGCTAAAATATTACCTTTAAGATCAAATGTACCCGAAATTTCAAAATATGTATTTGAAAGAATTGACCCTGATTTTTATAAAAGAGCTAAAGAAGAGGGTATAGGCTTCATCGTAGGTGGAGAAAATTATGGACAGGGTTCATCAAGAGAACATGCTGCATTAGCACCTATGTATTTAGGCGTTAAAGCTGTTATTGTGAAAAAATTCGCCCGAATTCATAAAGCAAATTTAATAAATTTCGGAATAATTCCATTGGTTTTTGTTGATGCAAAAGATTACGATACAATTGATCAGGGAGATATTCTTGAAATGAACAATATAAAAAATGAACTTGATAGCGGTTTTGTTACTGCTATTAATAAAACAAAGAATCTTACTTATAAGTTAAAAGTTGATACAGCAGGAAGATTTATCAATATCTTAAAAGCCGGTGGCTTGCTTAATTATGTTAGATAAGGATATATAAAAAAAGAAGAGTTGTCCGTAAAATTTACGGGCAACTTTTTTTTTATTAATCTTAGTAAATAAAAAGTATCAAAAAAACTTTATTAAATTATCTTTTTTTAGAGAAAATTTTATCTATTCTCTTTCCGAAATCATCTATTTTAACTAGCGGAATAGAGGAAATAGCTGCTCTAATAGAATCTTTTTGAGGAACGAAGAAAATTCCTTCTTCTTTTAATTTTTTATTTAAGCTTTCGATATTTTTATTATCAAAAAAAGAAATAAAAAAACCTTCATTATATCTATAATAATTAAGATTATTTTTATTTAATATCTGTAAAAATTTATTTGCACGATTTTGGAGATTTCTTTTGACTATATCCCATGAATTTTTTAAGGATTCAATATATAAATTATTTGAGAATTTTTCTATTATTTTATACCCTAAGTGATTAATTGAACCAGTAGATGCTCTTGCTGAAAAAGCCATTTTATCTAAAAAAACATCTCTATCTTTATTTTGTTTTGAATATAGACATATTGCACCTGTTCTGAAACCATATAAAGATAGAGTTTTTGAAGCGGAAAAATTAAATAAAAAAGGAATATCATCAAAAATATTAAAAATTAAATTTATATCAAGATTTGAATAGTGAATATATACTAGATCAAAAAATAGCAGTATTTTTTTCCCTTTTCCTATCAATTTATTTATTGCTTTTTTAAGATTTTTTAATTCATCTATATCAGGAGAAAACCCTGTTGGATTTTGACAGGGAATATTTATCATTAAAAATATTTTATCTTTTTTTGATTTTATAATAGAATCATAAATTAAATCTTCTGATAATGAAAAATCTTTTGATGGCTGCATTTCAATTGAAGAAATCTTAAAACCAAGTTCACCAAAAATATTTTGATATGGTCCCCAGTAAGGATTTAAAGTATAAGTTTCTGTAAAATTATCTATAAAATTATGTGAAATATGATGAATTGCATTTAAGCCACCACTACTAGGAAAAATACTACAGAATTCTTGATATTTTTTCTCTAATCCAAGTAAATTAAATATTCCTTCTATAAAATCAGTTGTAGGATATAAAAATCCATATTTAGATACCTCTATAAGAGATAAAGAATCATAAATAGTCTTAACAACCGGGAAGACATATGTTTTTTCATCTTCATCATAAAACATTCCGATTGTTCCATCAATTATGTTTTTTTTCGGATTTTCTTTTTTGAATTGATTTGCTTCAAATGATATAGAGGTGATTTTATCAAAAGATTTTTTTTTCAAGGATTTCTTTACTAAAAAATGGTCAATCATACTTACTCCAAGTTAATAAAAATTAATTAAACGAAAACAAAATTTTAAAAATTAATAAATCACAAATATTGCTTATTTGTTTTCTGTGGAAATAATTTGACCCGATGCATCATATGTAATAATTTGAATTAATTTACCACTGGAATCATATTTATATATTATTCTTTTTACCAATCTATTGTTTTCAAATATTCTTACTTCTACAAGAAGATTTTTATCATTAAAAAATTTCATCTCAAATATATTAGACTGATCACAATTTATCTCAATTCGCATAATTAGTTTATCATTAAATAAATTTTCTATTATTACCATATCTTCTTTATAAATAAATCTTGCATCACCAATTTTAACAGGTTTTTCTAAATTAGGTGAAACTTTATATAGGATATATGAAGTAATTTGTCCCGAATTTAAAAATATTTCATACATAGCATAGGGAACTAATACAGGTTGAGAATTCATTAGTTGAGTTTCAAGTTTCTTAAGGGTTATAGTTGCATGATTATCTTCAAAAAAAGCAACTTCGCCTAAAAATTCTATATTTGAATTAACAATATATTCAAATTTTAAAACTCTACCTCTACTGTCATATGTAACTATATAGTAAAAATTATAAGATTTTAAAGCATCTTTATTCAATTCATTATAAAAATTTAATAATGTATATTTATTCCATATTTCAAAATATTTGATTTTTAAGTTTTGAGCAACTATTTTAATACTGCTATTTGCTATAATAGTTAGAATAAAAAAAACAAATAATATAAGTAAAAATATTATAAACTTTTTTTCTTTATATTTTCTAATTAATCTCATATCAAAACTTCTTAACAAATAAATAATACAACATTTTTTTCAGTAATCAAAATATCGACTATTATTTAATAATTGCAAATATTTTTTTTTGTTGTAACCTGCTAAAAATAGCTTATTGGGATTTTAGCAAATGTTAGAAAATTTAAAAATAAAAATAGCAGAGATAGAAAAATCGTCATCGACCCTATTAAATAATATTAATTCAAAAGAAAACTTAGCTAAAATTAAGACTCAATTTTTAGGTAAAAAAGGGGAGATTTCAGAGCTTTACAAAATACTCAAAGATTTATCCATCGATGAAAAAAAAGAAGCTGGAAAATTGATTCAGTATTTAGAATCTAATATTGAAAAAAGAATAATTGAAATAGAAGAAATATTTAATAAAAAAGAACAAGAAGCCATATTACAAAATGAATGGATAGATGTAACTCTTCCTTCAAGTTTTTATAGAGATAGGCCTCTTTTTAATGGTCATTTATCTCCTATATCTAGCTTTATTCATAAAATTCAGGATATTTTTTTATCCCTTGGTTTTACTGTTGCAGATGGGCCTCAGTTAGAAAATGAATATTATAATTTTACAGCATTGAATATTCCCGAAAATCATCCTGCTCGAGATGTTCAAGACACATTTTGGATGACAAATGGTTTACTTCTCAGGACACATACTTCTCCTATTGAAATTAGAATGATGCAAAAATTACCTGTACCATTAAAATTAATAGCTCCTGGAAGAGTATTTAGAAATGAATCTACCGATGCATCTCACGAAAACACATTTTATCAAATTGAAGGTTTAATGGTTGATAAAGATATTTCAGTTGCAAATCTTACATATTTCATGAAAATACTACTTTCTGAGCTATTTGAAACTGATGTAAAGGTAAGATTAAGACCAGGATATTTTCCTTTTGTAGAACCAGGTTTTGAGCTTGATTTTGAATGCCTGATTTGCCACGGAAAAGGATGTCCTGTCTGTAAACATGTAGGCTGGGTAGAACTTGTTGGATGTGGATTAAGTCATCCCGAAGTTTTAAAAGAAGGTGGAATAGATCCTGAAAAATACTCAGCTTTTGCCTTTGGACTAGGATTAAATAGACTGGTAATGATGAAATTGGCTATTGATGATATAAGATGGTTTGAATCTGGTGATTTAAGATTTTTTTATCAATTTTAATTAAATTTAATAAATAACAAGGATAATTTATGTATATATCATTGAATTGGTTACAGGAATATGTCGATATCAAGGTCGATAATCCATATGAGTTTGCCAGTATTTTTACTAAAAAAATTGTTATGATAGAAGAAGTCATTAAAGAGCAAGATCTTTATAAATCTATAATTACAGCCAGGATAACAGAACTAAAAAAACATCCTAATGCTGATAAATTATATTTAGCAAAATGTAATACTGGTTCAAAGGATTATATGATAGTTACAGGGGCTCAAAATCTTTATGTTGGTGCTGTTGTCCCACTTGCATTAAAAGGAGCAATTATTCCTGTAAATCAAAAAGAAATAGAATATGTTGATTTCAAAGGTATTATTTCTGAAGGTATGCTTTGTTCATCATATGAATTAAAAATTGATAACGATCATAGCGGGATAATGATACTAAATGAAAAGGAAAGAATAGGAATTCCTATATCAGAAGCACTAAATCTTAATGATGTCATTTTTATAATAGATAATCCAAGCATTACTCATAGGCCAGATCTATGGGGGCATTATGGTATAGCTCGAGAAGTCTCAGCTGTTTTTAATAAACCTTTAAAACCTTATATCCCAAATTTTATTGATATATTAGAAAATGAAAAATTAGAGATAGAGGTAGAATCATTTGAAGATACTCCGATGTACGGAATTCTTCATGTCAAAGATATCTCTCAAAAAGATTCTCCAGATTGGTTAAAAAGGAAATTATTTAAAGTAAATCAAAGACCAATATCTCTTCTAGTCGATCTGACAAATTATATTATGTTTGATATTGGGCAACCTGTTCATGCATTTGACCTGAAAAAAATTAAAAAACCAAATATTAAAATCAGAAGAGCTAAAGAAAAAGAGAAAGTAATAACACTTGATGATGTAGAAAGAACTTGCTCACAAGATAATCTTCTTATCTGCGATTATAGAGATAATCCGATAGCATTAGCTGGAGTCATGGGACTTCAGAATAGTGAAATTGATGATAATACTGATGAAATCTTACTTGAAGTTGCTAATTTTGATTCTTCTTTGATTAGAAAAAGCGCCTTAACTGCAGGTATAAGAACAGAAGCATCAAATAGATTTGAAAAATCTCTTGATCCTTCTTTTGTTAATCTTGCAATTCAAAAATTTGCTCAAATATTATATGATTTGGATTCAAAAATCATAATAATGGGACAAAAAATTGTTTTTGAAAAACAACCACAGAAAAACAAGATAATTATGCCAGTAGACTTGATAATTAAAAGACTTGGAACAACAATTCAAGAAAATGTTATTTTAGATATATTAAAAAAACTTGAATTTGATGTTACATTAAATAATGGAGTATTAAATATTACTGTGCCTACATTTCGCTCTACAAAAGATATAAAAATACCAGAAGATATTGTAGAAGAAGTAGGAAGAGTATATGGCTATGATAATATAGTACCTGAAGCTCCAAGTGTAAAACTCGATATAGCTCCTCAAATTGAATTACCAAATTATAAAAGGAAAGTTAAGGAATATTTATCAAATAACTTAAACTTTACAGAAGTTTTAAATTATCCTTTTTCTACTGAAAAATTAAATAATCTTTTTAATTTTAGTGAACCTTTTGTAAAAATCAAAAACCCTTTGGATACTGAAAAACCATATTTGACTAAAACTTTGCTTCCTAATATATTGAAAAATGTTAACACAAATTTGAGATACTTTGATGAATTTAAAATATATGAAGTTGAACATGTTTTTTTACTAAACGAAGATGGTTCAGTAAATGAACCTGTTGAAATAGCAGGGGCTTTATTATATAAAGATTACAATTTATCGATTCTTGATTCAAGAGATGCTATAATTGAATTATGTAATCTTTTTAATATATATGACATTGAAATTAAAACAAACGATATTCCTTCATTTTTGCATCCTTATAAAAGTGGTGTTTTATTTTATAATGATACAAAAATCGGAATTTTTGGTGAAATTCATCCTGATATTGCTAAATATTTTGATATTAAACAAAGAGTATCTATATTTAGTACCTATTTAGATTTATTAATAAAATGTAAAGGCAATATTAGAAAATTTTATCAAATTTCTAAGTACCCAAATATAACATTTGATTTAGCATTTGTGGTGCCTGTTAAGTCATATATACAAGATATTGTTCAAATAATAAATAATGCTGATAAAAACATTAGAAAAATTGAACTTTTCGATATTTATCAAGGTCCAAACCTTCCAGAGAATAAAAAATCTGTTGCCTTTAATATAACTGTAAATTCTTATGAAAAAACTTTAAGCTCTGAAGATGCACAACAGATAATTAAGAAAATTGTTTCATCTATGGAAAATAAAGGATTTGAATTAAGGAAATAAATATTTATTTCTTTAATTATCCCAAAATTATATTTTTAGATAAATACTAAGATAAAAAAGAGGAAATAATGGAAGAAAAAAAGATCGAAATTAGAGAAGTTAAAACAATTAAAGAATTAAAACAATTTATTCAATTTGAATTTGACCTTTATAAAGGAAACAAATATTGGATACCACCTCTTTTTCTTGATGAATTAAATACTTTGCGAAAAGATATTAATCCTGCATTTGAAGTGTGCGAATCTATATATTATACTGCTTGGAAAGGAAATAAAATGGTTGGAAGAATAGCAGGAATAATACAACATAATTATATAAAAAAATGGGGAAATAAATACGCAAGATTTGGTTGGTTTGATTTTATAGATGATTATGATGTTTCTAAAACATTATTCGATCAAGTCACCAATTGGGCAAAATCAAAAGGTATGGTTGGTTTAAATGGACCTCTAGGTTTTTCAGATCTTGATTATGAAGGACTTTTAATAGAAGGATTTGAAGAACTTGGCACTATGGCTACTTTATATAATTACCCATACTATGTAGATCATTATGAAAGACTTGGGCTTAAGAAAGATGCTGATTGGGTGGAATTTGAAATAAAAGTACCAAAACAGATACCAGAAAAAGCAGAAAAACTTTCTAGAATTGTCATGGAAAGATTTAAACTACATACTAAAGAAATAAAAAGCATGAATTTAATGGTAAAAAAATATGGGAAAGAAGTATTTGAAGTTATAGAAAAAGCATATAAGAATTTGTATGGTGTGACTGAATTAACAGAAAAACAGATTCAATATTATATTAAATCTTATTTTTCATTTCTATCTCCAAAATTTGTTAAACTTGTTTTTAACGAAAATGATAATATAGTCGGTATGGTAATAGGAATGCCATCATTAAATAGAGCGCTACAAAAAGCGAAAGGAAAATTGTTCCCATTTGGTTTTATATATCTACTTTCAGCTCTTTTAAAACCAAAATATTTAGACTTGCTTCTTGGCGCAGTTCTTCCAGAGTATCAGGGAAAAGGAGTTGATGCTTTAATGATGAATGAGCTATCTAAATCAGCAATTGAATCAGGTATTATCTCAGCTGAATCAAATCCTGAACTGGAAGTAAACGAAAAAGTCCAGGGACATTGGAAATATTTTGATGCAAGACAGCATAAAAGAAGAAGAGCATTTTTGAAATTGATATAATAAAATAGCTTTTTGTTTAATTTTTTAATAATTAATTAAAGGATAATTATGGGTAAAGATTTTTTCGAAATTTTACCTGAATACTACTTAAAAAAATGCATACATGGTTCAGATGGTAGGCTTTTACCCGTATCAACAATCTATTGTGTTGGACAAAATTATGTAAAACATATAGAAGAATTAAACTCGATAAATATTGGCAAACCCCTAATTTTTTCAAAACCACCTACCTCAATTATAGAAGAAGGTGATGATATAATTTATCCTGAATTTTCTCAGCTTGTTCACCATGAAGTAGAAATTGCTATCTATATTTCAAAAAAGGTTAAAAACATATCAGAAAACGAAGTGAAAAATTTCATAGGTGGTTATGGTATTGCTCTTGATTTGACATGTAGGGATTTACAAACAGAAGCTAAAAAGAATGGTGGACCATGGTTAATTTCTAAAGGGTTTGATACCAGTTGTCCTATTTCAAGAATTCTTCCTTTTGATAATATTGAAAAACTTATGAAAAAACCATTCTATCTTAAAAAAAATGGTAATATAGTCCAAAAATCTGATTCATCATTCATGATTTTTTCTATCCCAAAACTTATTTCCTTTATTTCGCAGCACTTTACATTGATACCAGGAGATATTATTCTTACCGGTACATGTGAAGGGGTTGGTCCTATTGTTAAAGGGGATGTTCTTTCTTTTGGTTCTGATGATATAGAGGAAGTTACATTTAAGATAAAATGATAAATCGTAGGTCAATTAATGAATAATAATCTAGTACTTTTTTTTGAAGAATCGCTATTTAAATTGTACAAGGAAAAACAATTAAAAAATTATTTTTCATTCTTGCAAAAAAAAATTGACTCCTTTTTAAAAGATTGTGATTTAAATGTATATCTTGCAATAGAACAAGAGTATCTTGATTTAATAAAGGATAATTTCTCTTTTTCAAATTATATATATTATTCAAAATCAGTAAAATCTTTTTTGGAGTCCTATAATAAAAGAATTGTTGAAGAAAACATACAATCTGACAATAGTTATACTTTACTTTTATCTGCATCTTATCCTTTATTTTCAATCTCAAAAAACAAGTTTATTATTGAAGATTCTGAAAAATATCTAACAGATTATTATTATGGAGAAAATTTTCCAGAGGGAATTGTAGGAGAAGTTTTCCGAAATACTATTTTAGAAGAATTAATCAAATTATCAAATGAAAAAGACTATTATCATCATAATCTGATTTTTGATATTCTTTTAAGAAATATCAGCATGTTTGATATAGATTTAATTGAAGGTCTTGATTACTATCTTCCGTATAGAATTTCTCTTTCTCTTTCTGATTTTTCATCTTTACCATTAATAGCATTATTTTTCAAGGAAGAAAAATATATTAAAAATGAAAATTACGTTGAATTAATTAATTCAATTTCTACACTTGATTTTTTTAATATTTACCAGTTTAAAAATATAGAATGGGAAGAGATTGAAAGTAAAATATCGCGATTAGAAATTTTATATACTATTCCCAAAACATATATTATTGAACTTTCCAGCAAATGTAATTTTTCATGTATTCATTGTCCATATCCCAAAGGTTTAAAAAGAGATTCTGAGTTCATAAACAAGAGTAGTTTATTTAATTTTATTAATAAAAATAGAATTTTTTTCAATGATTCTGTATTTATTGTGGGTGGTTTTGGTGAACCACTAATGCATAAAGATTTCAACGAAATAATTGAATTTTTATCAGAAAACAATAAAGTTTATATTGAAACTAATGGGTCATTTTTATCCCCTGATTTTTATAATCAGTTTAAAAATTCTCACAATATCTTTTTAGTAGTCAGTATTGATGCATATAATGAAGATACATATAAAAATCTAGGTAAAAAGATGATTTTACCTTTACTTAATAAAACAATAATTTCTTTACTAGATAAATATCCTGAGAATGTTTTTATATCATATTTGAGAATTCCTCAAAATGATGATGAGATAGAATCATTTTATTCATATTTTCAAAAATATGAAAAAAATATAATATTTAGAAAATATAATTCATATTCTAAAAAACTTGATAATCTTGAAGTTGCTGATTTAACACCGGTAAAAAGGTTTCCATGTTACCATTTAAGAAGAGAAATATTTATTTTATCAGATGGTAAAATCGCTTTATGTTATTCAGATTATAATGGTCAGACTATTAACCTTAATATAGATGATAATATAGATATAATTATTGATACAATGAAGAATTTTTATAAACAGCACTGTGATAATCAACATTTGAATTTATGTAATGATTGTAATGAATTCTATACTTATTTTTTCTGATGAATAAACTAAATTTTACCTTAATTTTACAGGCAAGACTAAAATCAACAAGATTTCCTCAAAAAGTTTTAAAAAAGTTGGGGAAAGATGAAATAGTCATATTTCTTCAAAAAAGATTATCTTCTCTTTCTAATTTAATAAAATTTAATATTCTGGCTGTTCCAAAAACTGAAGAAGATATTTTTAAAAAATATTGTATAGATTGTTTTTATTTAAGTAGTGGCAGTGAAGAAAATGTGTTGAGTAGATTTGCGGATTCATTTTATAAATATGAATCAGATTATCTTATAAGAGTAACTTGTGATAACCCTTTTACTTCATTGATTGTATTAAAAGAAAATATTGAAATATTAAATGAAATTTTAAATAAAAATGAAAAATTACCAGATTATTTTATAAGAGAAAATTTACCTTTAGGAACCCAGACTGAAATTATTAAAAAAGAAGCTTTCTGGAATAATTTTAATAATGCGAATAAATCATATCATTTTGAGCATGTTACTCCATATATTTACGAAAATCCTGATAGATTTTTAATCTTAAAAAAACCTTTTATTGGGTATGAAGATATTTCAAAATTAAGATTAACAATAGATACAAAAAAAGATTATTTAGTTGTTAAAAATATTATTACTCATTTTAATGAAAAAAATAAATCATTATATTTTATAGATATTGATGATATTAAAAATTTATATTACGAAAATAAAAAAGAATTCGAGATTAACTTAAATGAAATTCAAAAAAATTATAAAGAATAAATTGCTGTGTAGAAAAAATATTTAAAATAAAAATATAGATTATGAAAATACTTCAAATAGCTGGATTTGGTAATAAATTTGGCTCGGGGCATTTTGTACGACAAAAAATATTACAAAAAATTTTAAATGAATTAGGATTTAACTCAGAAATAGTAAAAATAAATAATATAAAAGAGATTTTAAAACTTGATTTAATAGAATATGATTTAATTATAAAAGATACAAGAAATAGCAACGAGACAACAGATATATTTTTCGGTTCAAAATTGGTCATAGATTTCGATGATTATTATCTTCCAAAAAGATATAGAGGTTATAGGTTTTACTGGAATTCAATTCCATCATTAGTTGATTTTGGCAATTTAAAATCTTTAAAATACCTTATTATAAATGATTTTGAAAATAAAAATCAAATCAATGATGGCAATTCAGTTTATTATGATATTTTTATTAGCTTTGGTAATCTAGATCCTTATAATTGCACTAAAAAAATAGCTAACTTTATAAATCAAAACAACCAATTATTTTCCGGAAAAAAAATATTATTTGTTTTACCGGAAAAAATCTATGATAATATTATTAAAAACAAGGAGAATTCAATTTATTCAAATTTTGATATTTTAAGAGCAGGTGATGAAAAATATAAATTTCTTGTATCTGCATCTAATACTATAATAACTCATTTTGGATTATTTGTATTTGAAATTTTAAAGATGAATAAAAATCTTATTATTTTTTCTCCTACTTCTTATCATGAAAAACTATCAAATAAATATTTTAAAAATCTTCATATTTCAAAAAAAGGAAAGATTGTTAAAGAGAAGTTTTTAAGTCTTATATTAAATGATACCAATGATCAAAGCATAAAAAAAATAAATTATGAAAAAGATAACTATTTCTATGATAATTTTAATTCTTTTAATTTAAGTGATTTAGGAAATATTTTTGAAATAAAAGAAAAATTAACTTCTTTATTAAATTATATTAAGGATAACAAAGAAAACTTTATTAAGAAATGTCCAATCTGTGAAAGTAAAACAATAAAAACATTATATTTATATGAAAAATTTAATCTTCTTATCTGTCCATACTGTAAAACAATAATTAAAGAAAATCTTGATTATGAACAGATGAATGAGGATGAAAAAGAAAAATACTATATCGATGAATATAAAAATTTATATGGTAAGACCTACTTTGAAGATAGAGAAAATATAAAAAAAATTAATCATGATAGAATTAATTATATTCTTCCACATTTGTTGAAATCAACTTCTCAAAAAATTAGTGCAATCGATTTTGGTGGCGCCCTTGGATTTTTTCTTGATGATTTAAAAGAAAAATTATCTTTTTTATCAAAGAGAATGGAAGGTTATATTGTAGAAAGTAATACGTATGCCCTTGAATTTTGTATGAAAAAAGGTTATTTTTCATATAAATCAATTGATGATATTGAGCAAAAAGAGTTTGATATTATTTCTTTTTGGTTTTGCTTTGAACATATAAAGGATTTTGATCATATAGTAAATAGAGCTTTTAATTTACTAAAAAAAGGTGGAATTTTATGTTTAAGTTTTCCATCTCAATTTGGTCCTATGTTTTGTTTCAAGAAAAATAGAACAGCCTATTTTGAAACAAGACCAAAAGATCATTTTTATGACTTTAATCCTTATAGCTTAAAAAAATATTTTATAAAAAAAGGTTTTAATATTTATAGAGTTAGAATCCCTAGCTTTCACTATGAAAGATTTAAAAATGCTTTACCTTTTATTTCAACTATATTTAATAAAATATTTATTAAAAACCTGAGCAATGCTATAAAATTTGGAGATATTTGTGAGCTTTATGCTATTAAAAAATAATAAAAAAGTACATAATTTTATTTTCTATTTTTTCTTTTTAATTTTATTTTTTATTTTATTTATTTCTAATCAAATTTATGGTTCTACAAGTGTCACATTCTTTCAATCAATTCTTTTAGATGATTTTGGAATATCAATATCATATGACCATATACAGGATTGTTATATTTTCATAAATTTGCAAACTAAAGAACAATTAATATTCGATAATTCAGGTTTGTGTCTTTATAAATATTATGTTGAGAATTTATCTAAGCAAATTGTAATTATTAATGGAAAAATAATAATTCCAGAAAAGCTGGTATTTTCTCTATTTAATATCTTTTTTATACCCATTAAAAACAAACAAATTTATGATTTCTGGTATTCAGAGTACTTAAAAAATTTGCAAAAAGAAGAAATATTCAATAAAACAGAAGAAAAACCAAACCAACAAGAAAAAGAAGAAAAAAAAGAAGAAGATAAAAAAAGTGATGATAAGAATAATGAAAAAAATAAAGAACAGGTAGATTCATCAACCCAAATACAAAAAGAAATGGAAGTATTTTATTCATATGCTCAAGCTAA
Source organism: uncultured Brachyspira sp. (assembly GCA_964454835.1). Classification (GTDB taxonomy): domain Bacteria; phylum Spirochaetota; class JAAYUW01; order JAAYUW01; family JAAYUW01; genus Exilispira. Next base: position 64,776 of record CAYVTU010000009.1, on the reverse strand, counting down.
GATGGTTGATTTTAAGGTAATCTCATTTATTATAATAGATGCAGGTCATGGAGGCGATGATCCTGGTGCAGTCGCAAATAAGACCTTTGAAAAAGATATAAATTTAAAAGCTGCTTTACATTTAAAAAAAGTATTAACCACAAGATTTCCATATCTTTCAATTTATTTGACCAGAGAAAAAGATGCTAAATTGACATTAGAAGATAGAGTAAAGATATCAAATAAATATCTTTCTGAAACAAAAACAGGGATTTTTATTTCTTTGCATTCAAATGCTAATGCGTATTCAAATAAAAAAAGTGGAATTGAAGTTTATTATTTAGATTATGATGTTATAGATGAAAAAATTAAAGATTTAGTTAAATATGAAAACAAAGATTCTGGAACTGATTCAATATTGAATACTATAATAAATAGAATGTTAAATGAACAACTTATATTTGAGTCTTCAAAACTTGCAAAATTATGCTTTGAGAGTATAAAAGAAAATGTAAAGGAAATAGGAGTATCATTTGTAAAAGGTGCTCCATTTTATGTCCTTGCTTATTCAGAAATGCCTTCAATGTTAATTGAAATAGGATACATAACAAATCCAAATGATGTTAAAATAATGACTTCTGAAAGTTACCTTGATTCATTAGCATCGGCTATAAGTAAAGGTGTAGAATTATTTATAAAGGAGTACACATTAAGTGAAGGATTTAAAAAAATACAATAAGGTTATCTTTTATTCTATATTAAGCTTAATAGTGTTATTTTTTCTGATTGTCTTTATTAAATATATAGGTTATAATACAATTAAATTTTATTATATTACATCAGACTTATCAATTAAATCAGAAACTCAAATTTTACCTAAAAAATATGATGGTTTACAATTAATTAAGCATTATTTTTCTGGACCAATTAATGTTAAAAAATTTAAAAAAGATCTTTTTCAAATGTTGGAAATAGAAAATGTTTATTATCAAAATAAAACATGTAAAATAATGTTATCAAATGAATCTAGTTCTATCTTTATGCAATATCCTGATAATATAAAAGAAATTCTTTCTAGGGCTACTTTATTATCAATAAAAAATTCCAGAATATTTAAAAATGTTGAATCAGTGGAATTTTTTATATTTGGAAAAATTAAATCATATTCCTTTCAGTTAAAAAATAAAAAATAGAATAATAAATCATATCTTATTTGAAAAAAATTAAAAATAAATTATAAATAAATATATGAAAAAATGGTTAATTTTTAGGGAGGGGATTTCCGATATTATGATTAAACAAAAAGGAGCTGAAAAATGAAACGATGGAATTTAATTTTTGCAATATTCCTAATTTTCCTCTTTGCAACTCCTGTGCTTGCAGAAAGAAATGTTCTTATTGATTTCAACAACTTAGCTAATACAGAATTAGATATTGTTAAAATTGCTGGTCCTAATGTTTTTCAATCTGTAAAGACAGAAGAAGAGAGGAAAAATTTGCTTATCAGTTTGGAACCTAAAAACTGGGAAGTTATTTTATCCCCTTCATCTAGAACAATAGAAAACATCTCATTATCTTTTGTAAAAACAGTTAAAGTTGATAGAGGTCAATATGCGGGGCAGACTGTTTTAGGTGCTAGAATCCATTTCCCAAAAGAAAAGTATAATTCCTGGGCAAAGATTATACCTCCTTATGAAATCCCATCATATGAACCAGCAGATGCAAATGATACTATCGGTAACAAGTATATCGGTAAAGGTGTTTTGAGAAATGTTGGTGCAATTAAAAACCTTATGGTAACAGTTAGAGGATTAAATTTCCCACATTCTCTTACAGTTAGATTAAAAAACCAGAATGATGAATTAATCGATTTCTTCGTCGGTTACTTGGATTTCACTGGTTTTATCACAATTACGATCGATAATCCTAATTATATCGCAGATGTAAGAAAAAGAATGTTGAAGAAATATCCTTTATATCCTGTTGAAGAACCATATGTCAAACTCGATTCTTTTATCGTTTATAGACACGGAGATCAAATTGGTGGCGATTTCTTAATCTATATCAAATCAGTTGAGATGATATATGATCTTGCTATTCTTAAAATGGAACAAGAAATTGACGATGAAGCAGTATGGCACATTCTCTCAGATAGAAGAGAAGCTAAAAAAAGAGCAGAAGCTGCTAGAGTTGGAATTATTCAACTTTTAAGATGGGAAGAACAACAGAAGATGGCAACAGAATCTTCATCAGATCAACCTAAAAAATAATTAATATTTAAACAAAAGGGTGTCCTAAATTTAGGGCACCCTTTTTTTATATTGAAATTTTAATAATATTCTATAACTTTGTCTTGAAAGTAAGTTTTATTGAGGTCTTTGTGAATTTATTTGCAAAATTAAAAGATTTATTTATTAAAAATGATAATATCGAGCTTTTTGAAAAAAATCTTCTATTATCTGATTTTGATTATAATTTGACGAAGCAAATAATAGAAAAGTTAAAAAAGACTAATAAAGAAGATAGGGCTGATCAGCTAAAACAAATTTTAAAAGAATATCTTATAATAAAACCTTTTGCATTTGACCCTGCAAAATTGAATGTATTAAATATTGTTGGTGTAAATGGAGTAGGTAAAACAACAGCTATCTCCAAAATTGCAAATTATTACAAGAATAAAGGATATTTACCTATAATAGCAGCAGCAGATACTTTCAGAGCTGCAGCTATAGAACAGATAAATCATTGGACAGATAAACTTAATATAGAAATAGTAAAACAGAAGCAGGGGGCAGATCCCGCAGCTGTCGTTTTTGATTCAATTGATAAAGCGATAAACCAAGAAAAAAAGTTTAATCTTTTGATAATTGATACCGCTGGTAGACTGCAAAACAAAGATGAATTAATGCAGCAGCTTAATAAAATAATAAAGGTGATTGACAAGAAAAGAAATCAATATTCCGATAGAATTAATTATCATTCACTACTTGTTTTAGATGCAAATCTTGGTAAAAACACCATTAATCAAGCTGAAATTTTTAAAAAAATTATAAATATAGATAGTATTGGTATTACAAAACTGGATTCTTCTGCAAAAGGTGGTGCAATTTTCAGCGTTTGTAGTATACTGAAACTACCGATATCTTTTGCAAGTTTTGGTGAAAAAATAGAAAATTATATTGATGCTTCTGAAAACTCTTTTGTAGATACATTACTTTATAAAATATAAGGAAAAAGAATGAATTACTTTGATTTATTTTTAATTATAATAATAGTCGTATTTGGCATTAAAACACTTTTAAAAGGATTTGTTCAAGAAATTATTGGAATTTTAATTCTTATTCTTTCTATTTTGTTAACTTTAGTTATTTCCCCACATGTAAATAGTTTTTTAATTCAAAAAGGAATTGGGCAAAATATTGCAAGAATAATATCAATTGTAGCTACATTTTTAACTTTTTATCTTTTACTCCTATTATTGACAAATCCTATAAAAAAACTTCTTGATAACGAATTAGATAGATCAAATTTCGAGTCTATTGATAAATTATTGGGCTTTATACTTGGTCTTTTTTTAGGAGTTTTTTTTGCATTAGTTATTTTATTAATATTTGAATTATTTATTAAGAATATTCAATTTGAAGCCTTGAATAAGCTTGTAGAATCTTCTTTTAGTTATAAGTTCTTTACAAAAAATTTAAGTGATTTGAAAATAATAGGCAACTTTATAAAGGTTAAAAATAAATAATTAACTTAAAAATTAAAAAATAAATTACAAGCAAGTAAATCATTGATTAGGAAAATTTTTTAAAAAATGATAAATTATAAATCTGTTAAAAAACTCGAATTTAATAATATTATTAGTTCATATTCTAAATTGTGTAATACCATATATGGTAAAGAATATTTCAATAAATTAAATTTCTTCTATGATAAAAAGTATTTGAAATTTGAATTAGATCTTTTAGATGAAGTATTAGAATACATTAGAAAAGGCAATTCTTTTCCTTTATGGGGTTTCCCCGATATATATATTGATATAGACAATATTAAAAAAGGGTTAGTACTTGATACTGAATCCGCATTTAGAATATATACATTTATTAAAAATTCAGAAAGATTAATAAATAGTATCAAAAAAGTGGAATCACCTCTATTTAAGATAAGGTTTGAAATAAAATATAATTTTTTAAATCAAATAGAATTAACTCAGCATATTTTTACAGATTCTGGTGAAATTTCTGATAATGCCTCAAATACATTATCATCTATAAGAAAAAAAATAAAAAAAGCAGAGAAAGATTTTCTTGAAATTGTTACAAACATTGCAAATAAGTATAAAGAATATCTTATTTCAGATAATTATATACTTAAAGAAGATAGATATCTTTTGCCTGTTAAACTTAGCAAAAAAAATAATGTCAATGGAGTTACTTTTGGTTTCTCTGATTCAGGAAAAACTATTTTAATAGAACCAATAGAAATTGTTGAAATTAATAATCTATTATATCAATTAAAAGCAGAAGAAGAACAGGAGATTGGAAAAATATTATTTCAGGTTACAGAAATTTTTTCAAAAATAATTGATAATATAGTAGATTTTACTGAAATTATTGGATATCTTGATTTTTTAAATTCCAAAGCAAATCTATCTTTTGAAAAAGGTTATTCTAAAATTGAAATAAATGAAGAAAATATATTTAAATTGAATCAATTTTACCATCCTTTACTTGAAAACCCTGTAAAAAATAATATAGAATATGGTAAAGACAAGCAATTTGTGGTGATTACTGGACCTAATGCGGGTGGAAAATCTGTAACATTAAAAGCTATTGGTCTAATTCAGATGCTTTTTCAAGCAGGATTTTTTGTACCTGTTTCAGCAGGTTCGACTCTTCCAATTGTTGAAGATATTTTAATAGATATTGGTGATATGCAATCAATAGAGCAATCTCTTTCTACTTTTTCTTCTCATATTTTAGAAATAAAAGAAATAATAGAAAAAGCATCAGAAAAAACTTTGATTTTAATTGATGAACTTGGGACAGCTACCTCTCCTGTTGAAGGAGAATCTTTAGCTGTTTCAATTTTGGATACTTTACTAAAAAAAGGTACTTTTGGTATAATTACTTCTCATTTTGACATGGTAAAAAGATTTGCCATGGAAAACAAATCAACTTTAATTGCTTCGATGATATTTGATGAAGAAAAAATGTCTCCTAAGTATATTTTAATGACAGATATTCCTGGATATTCATATGCTTTTGAAATTGCATTAAGACTTGGCTTGCCCCAAAATATTATCAATGACGCTAAAAAATTAGCTAATTTAGATGAAACAAGCATATCTATATCCAAACAATTATCAAATCTTGTTATCGAATATAAAGAAAAACTTTCTAAACTTGAAAAATTAGAAAAAGATTTATTTGATAAAGAGAATGAGATTAAACAATTAAAAAAGAAATACAATAAGACATCAAAAGAGATAGAAAGAGAATTATTATTTGCCACTAAAAATAATATAAATGAACTAAAGAAAAACATTGAAAATGAAATTGCACAGATGAAAAGGCAGGGCTATTCAAAGGAAAAATCTAGAAGTTTAATAGAAAATTTCATGAAAGAAGAGGAAAAAATAATAAATAGTCTCACCCAAAATGAGGAAATAAAAGAGGAAATAGAAGAAAATCAGATAGAAATTTTTCAAATTGGTGATACTGTTGAAACAGGTATTTTTGGGAAAAAAGGGAAAATAATAAACATTGATAAAGAAAAAGCTAAAGTAAAAGCCGATTCTTTTATTTTTGAAGTTCCTATTTCTCAATTGGTTAAAATAGTAAAAGAGAATAAAAAAAACATATCTAATTTTTCTTATATTCCAGCAAAAAGAGTACCTCAAACAATAGATATAAGAGGTAAAACTGTTGAAGAGGCAAAGGTTGAGCTTGACTTTTATTTTAATGAGATTGTTAACTCTAACTACGATAAAATATATATCATTCATGGAAAAGGAACTGGCAAACTTTCAAACTTTGTACATCAATATTTAAATAGCAAGAAAAAAATAATAGATTCTTTTAATTATGCTAGTTTAGCAGAAGGAGGTGCAGGATGCACCATTGTAAATTTGAAACAATAGACGAAATTGAAAAAATAATTTCTAATGTTATTCATCAAGAAGAAATATTTGAGTTTTTTCAAGAAATAATAACAAAACCCTGGTGTGATTCAATAAAACTAGGTTCTGAGGTTGAAGATAATTCTTTTGAAGAATTGGAATATGTAAAAAATCATTTCAATAAAAAGTTGAGATTCAAAATTGGTGGAAGTGGTGCTAAAAATGATATAAGAATAGCATTAAAAAATAAAGTAGATGTTATTACCCTTCCAATGGCCGAATCAAGATATGCTATTGAAAATTTTCTTGAAAATATATTAAAAAATAAAGATAATGATTATGATCCTCTTCTTGCTATGAATATAGAAACAATCACTATAGTAAATAATTTAACCTCTGTAAAAGACTTACTCATTTATTTTAAGTCATTCACAATAGGAAGAACTGATCTTTCTGGTTCTATGAAGGTTGATATAAATTCGGTTGAAGTTGATAATACAATAAAAAATATTATTAATTTTATAAAATCAAATCTACCAGGTTCAAAGATATCTATTGGAGGTAAAATAACTCCAAATTCTGCCTATCATCTTATAAACAATATTAAGGAAGAATATAATTTTATTAATACGAAATTTATGTATATTGATAAAAATAAAATTGAAAATATCAAAGAAATAGTTGCAGATACACTTAAAGCAGAAATTGCATTATTTGCTTTATTTTACAAGAATGGATATAGGACAAAAGAAGAATTATTAGATTTTTCAAGAAATAACTTTAAAAGAATTAATTCATAAATAAAAATAAGGAAATTAAATGTATCGCACTGTAATAGGTATAGAAGTTCATATTCAATTAAAAACAAAGACAAAAGCTTTTTGCAGTTGCCCGAACTCATTTTCTATTGAACCAAATACTCAAATTTGTCCAATATGCATTGGAGAACCAGGAACTTTACCTTCATTAAATAAAGAAATGGTCTATAAATCTGCCCTAGCTGCACTGGCTTTACATTGCAAGCTAAATCAAGTGTTTCATTTTGATAGGAAAAATTATTTTTATCCCGATTTGCCTAAAGGTTACCAGATAACTCAATATCAAACCCCAATAGGATATGATGGATATCTAACAATATATGATGAAAAAGGTTTAGAGAAAAAAATAGGAATTGAAAGAATTCACATGGAAGAGGATACAGCAAAGATGCTTCATGATTTTATCAATAAAGTCACATTAATAGATTATAATAGAGCAGGGGTTCCTCTTGTAGAAATAGTCTCAAAACCACAAATAGAAAATTCATATGAAGCAATAAGTTATCTTAAAATGTTAAAAAGAACATTGGAATTCTTAGGTATTTCGGATTGTTCATTAGAATCTGGTTCAATGAGATGTGATATAAATGTATCTGTAAATAAAATTGATTCTCCTTTATCGCATAAAGTCGAGATTAAAAATTTAAATTCATTCAATGCAATAAAAAAATCAATAGAATATGAAATTATAAGGCAAACTGAACTTCTCGATAAAAAAGAAAATATTATAACAGAAACAAGATTATTTAATACTGAAACAAATAAAACTGAAACTATGAGAACTAAGGAATTAGCAGCAGATTATAGATATTTTAAAGAGCCCGATATTCCTGATATTGAGATTTCAGATGATGAAATTACCAAGATTAAACAGAATATTGGTGAAAGAGCTGAAGAAATTTTAACAAGATTTATTAAAGAATATAATCTAAGTTTATATCTTGCAGACCTTCTTACATCAGATAAAGATATAGCCAATTACTATGAAGAAACAGTCAAATATTCCGGTAATTTTTTAAAAACGGCTAATATTATTGTTACAGAAATTTTTGGTTATTTAAATCAAAAGCAATTAACAATAAATGATATAAACCTAAAACCAGAAGAACTGGGAAAAATAATTAAATTAATAACAGAAAATGTTGTTTCAGAAAAAGCTTTTAAAGAAAAAATCACAGAAATTTTAGAACAAAAAATACATGTAAATGAATTTCTTGAAAACTATAAAATAACTAGTGATAAAAATAATATATTAAATGCAATAGAAAAAATATTAAATGAACAGAAAGATGATGCTTTGAAAAAGTATCTGGAAGGAAAAGAATCTGTTTTTATGTTTCTTGTAGGGCAGGTAATGAAAGAATTAAAAGGTACGGGGCAGATAGATAAAGTAAAAGAATTATTAAAAGAAAAAATAGAAATGATAAAGAAAAATATTAATTAAAATAAATATAATAAGGAATCAATGATGAAAAGGTTAAATAGCGATAAAGTCTATAAATATATTCCAAAACAGGATAACTCAAAAAATATAGATTCTTATAATGAAAACATCATAATTAATGATGTTAAGCCAATAAAACCTATTAAACATAATATTGATTATAAAAGAAAACAAAGTAAAAACAGATTTATTTATTATAATAAACACCAGAATAAACTGCATCATAACAACAATGAAGAAAAAACAATTCTTCCAATAAAAAAATGCTCTAAATGCAATAGGCAGATTACTGATGAACTAAGCTCTTTCCATAATGAAGAAAAAAAGGAAGATTATTGTTTTGATTGTGCCTTAATCGAAGCTAAAATTCTTTTAAATGCTGATCCAAAAAATAAAATTATGTATCTTGGTGCAGGTACTTTTGGAGAAATAAAAGAAATTAAAAGTGAAAAGAAATTTATGATAATAAAAAGAGTCAAATTTGCTAAACCTAAATATGAAAAATTCAGTATGAATTATCTTCCTTTTGACCAATATTGATTAAAATATTTCTGGAGTTTTTAACTTGAAGCATTTTGAATTAATCAAAACATCTAAAAAAAGCTCAGCAAGGGCAGGTATATTAAATTTAGGACATGGTAGTACTCTTACTCCTGTATTTATGCCTGTTGGAACAACAGGTACCATAAAAGCATGCACCTGGCAGCAAATAGATGCTATTGGATTTAACCTTGTTCTGGGGAATACTTATCACCTTTATTTAAGACCAGGGGTAGAGATTATTGACCATTTTAATGGCTTACACAAATTTATAAATTGGAATAAAAATATTCTCACAGATTCGGGTGGTTTTCAGGTTTTTTCTCTTTCAGAGTTTAGAAAATTAACTGATGATGGAGTTATATTTTCTTCTATTGTCGATGGATCTAAACATTTTTTTTCTCCTGAAAGTGTGGTAGATTTTCAATTAAAACTTGGTTCAGATATTTTAATGCCACTCGATGAATGTACACCTATACCTATTGAGTACTCTATTGCTGAAAAAGCCATGAAAAGAACAATTTCCTGGCTTAATAGAGCAAAAAAAAGATGGGAAGAAGGAAACTCGATCGAAAAAAACTTGCTTTTTGGAATTGTTCAAGGTAACAAATTTGAGGATTTAAGAAAAATATCTGCATCTGTGACTTCTGAGTTTGATCTTCCTGGTTATTCTATAGGAGGTCTTTCAGTTGGAGAAGATAAAGATACTATGCTTGATATGATTGAAATTGTAAATGAAATATTACCCCAAAATAAGCCAAGATACCTTATGGGAGTAGGGAAACCAGAAGATTTGCTGGAAGGTGTAGCTCGTGGAATTGATATGTTTGATTGTATATTTCCTACAAGAGCAGGAAGAAATGGTTCTTTTTTCACAAAATATGGAATGAAAAGCATAAAAAATCTTAACTATAAGTTTTCTGATGAACCATTAGATTCAGATTGCAACTGTTATGCTTGTAAGAATTTTTCAAAATCTTATATCAGGCATCTTTTCAGAGCAAAAGAAATAACAGCAATGACTTTGATTTCACTTCATAACCTTTCATTTTTAAAAAAACTTATGGATGATATAAGAAATTCTATAATGGAAGATAATTTTGAAGAATTTAAAAATACTTTTTTGTTAAATTATAAACAACCCAAAGATGAAATTTATTAAAATAAAATCAATTTAATTAATAATTATTTAATAAATATCTAATGTAAATAACTAAAACAAAATAAGGAAAACTAAAATGAATGAATATCCCAGAAAAGTCATTGAAATTAAAGACAAAAAAATAATACTAGTTGGTACAGCTCATGTTTCAAAAGAAAGCATTGAAAATGTTAAAGAAGCTATAGAAGAGTTCAAACCAGATAGAGTCGCTGTCGAATTATGTGAATCTAGATATTCTTCTTTACAGGATAAAAATAGATGGGAGAATCTTGACATAATAAAAGTAATTAAAGAAGGTAAAGGTTTTCTATTATTAGCTACTATGATATTATCTTCTTTCCAGAAGAGGATTGGTCTGGATTTGGGAAGTTCACCTGGTGCAGAAATGATAGAAGCAGTTAATATAGCTAAAGAGAAAAATATAGACTTAATTCTTGCAGATAGAGATGTTAACATAACCTTAAAAAGAGCATGGGCTCTTTCAAAATTTAAAGATAAAATAAAAATATTGGAATTACTTCTTGATTCTATATTTACAAAAGAAAAAGTAAGTGATTCTGAGGTTCAAAATCTTTTGCAGGATGGAGACCTTCTTACTACCATGATGAATGAATTTGCTAAAGAATTACCTGATGTAAAAAAAGTTTTCATAGATGAAAGAGATGAGTATATAGCCAATAAACTGTTAACTTCTGATGGTAAAGTCATAGTAGCAGCTATTGGTAAAGGGCATATGGATGGTATTGCAAAAAAAATTGAATCTAATTTTAACTATAACAAGGATATTGAACAAATTCCGGTTAAAAAAAATAAGGCTAATTTAATTAGCTGGATTATTACACTCATTATTATTGGGTTATTTGCTTCTGGTTTTTTCATAAAAGGTCCAAAAGTTGTTTTTTCTATGCTAAAATATTGGGTAATTATCTCTGGACTTAGTTGTTGTATTTCATCTATTCTTGTATTATCTCATCCATTAACTATATTATCATCATGGATTGTAGCTCCAATAACAACACTAAACCCTACAATTGGTGCAGGTATGTTTTTATCTTTAATTGAAGCAACACTTAAAAAACCCCGAGTAATAGATTTTGAAAATCTGACAGAAGATGTTTCTAAGTTTAAAGGATATTTTAAAAATAGAATCTTACACGCTCTGGTAGTTTTTTTTGCTACTTCAATAGGTGCTTCAATAGGGACATTTATAGGTATACCATGGATAACTTCGTTATTGAAATAGATGATTTAATAAAGATATTGTTTTCTAAAAATAAAAATTCTAAATTTATAGTAGATATTTTTTATTCTGAATTAGAAAAAGTCAAATCAATATGGGATAAATATAAAATGTATTTAAATATTCAGGAGCATTGTAAAATTGTAGCTATTATAGCAGTATATTTGATTTTAAATATTAAAAAAAGTAAAACAAATTATTATTATAGAATATTGAATAATTATCTCAAGAGTAATAACTTCGAAAAAATTATTACTCTTATAATTGATGCTGCATTACTTCATGATATTGGGAAAATTTTTGAAATTGAAAATATTAAAAAATTATCACATTCAGAAATTGGATATCAGATACTTATTCAAGAAAATAGATTTTTAGAAGCATTTAGCTGCAAGTATCATCTAATAAACTCATTTATAAATTTAAAACTGCCTCTTATACCATTTATAATTAATCTTGCAGATAAACTTGTTCTTCATACTAAAATTGTATCAATTAAAGAAAGATTTATAGATTTAAGGCAAAGATATCCATCTTATTTAAAATTTTTTTCAAAAGAATCTGAAAAGAGCTATGAAAAGGCAATTGCACTTTTTCATATAGGTAAATTAAATAAAGTTATACTTATGTATAACTTATAACAATTAATTAAAGTGATTTAAATTTTTATAAACTGACCTTATAAATAAACTTTATAAATAAAATTATAAATGAAAACTCAAATTATTAATTTAAGGAATTATTTAACATTAAACGAAGCTGAAATTCACAAGCTAATTGAAAAAGCTATTAATGAGTTACAAGAAGGAAATGTTGTTGCTTTTCCAACTGAAACTGTATATGGTCTTGGTGCAAATGCTTTGAATGAAATTGCAGTAAGAAAAATATTTGAAATAAAAGGAAGGCCATCAGATAACCCTCTCATTGTCCACATCTCATCTATTTCAGATGTCGAAAAACTTATTGATATTAGAAAAAATGAGAATTATAAGAAAATTTTAGATAGACTCCAAAAGGCGATTAAATACTGGCCTGGTCCAATTTCATTTATTTTTCCTGCCAATAAAGAGCTTATTCCAGAAGTTACTAGAGGAAATTTATCTACCGTTGCTATAAGATTTCCAGATAACAAAATTACACAGATATTGATTAAATTATCTGGATTTCCAATAGCAGCTCCTTCTGCAAACATATCAGGTAAACCATCTGGGACAAGGGCAGAAGATGTTTATAATGATTTTTCAGAAAAAATTAAATATATAATAGATGGAGGAGATTCAGTATATGGCATTGAATCAACAGTCATAGATTTATCTTCTGATGTTCCCATTATATTAAGACCTGGATTTATTACTAAAGAGGATTTGATTAAGGATTTTCCAGATTTAATTATTCATAACAAAAAAATCGGTATCGAAAACAATCCCAAATCCCCTGGAATGAAATATACTCATTATAAACCAGATGCAAAAGTAATAATATTATTAGATATTTCAGATTTAGAAAAATATGATGATATATATAATTTTAATAATATTTTTAATAATAAAATTGTTAAGTATTCAAAATTACCTATACAATTTTTTCAAAATAATAAATTTCTTGTTCTTACCGATTCGACTCCTATTAGTCTTCCCGAAGGTATTATTTTTTCATATAATTTTCAAAATTCATATAATTTAGCAAGAAATATGTATTCAAAATTTAGGGAGGCAGATAATAAAAAATTACAATATATCCTTGTTAAACCTTTAGTAAAAGATAATGGAATAGAACTAGCAATTATGAATAGATTAATTAAAGCAGCAGAAGAAATATGGATTTTATGACAATTAAAAATGATAAATCTTCTGAAATTAATGTTCAAAAATCAAGATTTATTTCTTTCATATTTCCATGTATGGATGTAGATACTTTCCAATTAAAACACAAAGATTTAAAAAAAATTTATTACAATGCAACACATATAATTCCAGTGTATAGAATTTTTACTGAGTCTAAACAGATTAAAGAACATTTTTCAGATGATGGAGAACCACCAAAAACAGCAGGATGGCCTATCTTATATATATTAAAACAAAAATCATTAATACAGATAGGAGTGATTGTTATTAGATATTTTGGAGGAATAAAACTGGGAACATCAGGGCTTCAAAAAGCATACTCAGATGTAGTATTAAATGCTTTAAATTATTCTGAATTAGTTCCATATAAAAGAAAAATTAACATTAAAGCTATTATACCCATATTAAATGAACATTTATTCTATGAATTTGTAAAATATGAATGTTTAAAAGAAGATATAGAAATACAAAAAACTGAATATTTTGAAGAAAATAATGAAAATTATATTTCAATTATATTGGAAATAAGTGAAGATAAATCTTCATTTATTTTAAGTAAATTAAAAAGCAAAATAATAAAAATAAGATTTGTAGAATAAGTGATTAAGGAGTAGAATCTTGAAAAATTTAGTATCATTTGAATCTGAAAGAAAAACCGCAGCAATAATTAATTTAAACTCAATTAGAAGAAATTTAATAGGAATTAGAAAGAAAATTGGGAAAAAAGTCAAAATATGTCCTGCTGTTAAAGCAGATGGCTATGGTCATGGAGCTATTGTTATTTCGAAAATGATAGAAAAAGAAAGCCTTGCTGATTACCTTGGGGTAGCAACGGTTGAAGAAGGTATTGAACTACGAGAAAATGGAATAAAACTACCAATTTTACTATTTGGAGTTACTTTCAAAGATCAAATTCTTAAAGCAATAAAGAATAATCTTACTTTGACTATTGTATCGCTACAAACATTACATGAAGCAATAGAAATATGCCAGAAATATAATATAAATTCCAAAATTCATATTAAAGTAGACACAGGAATGGGTAGGATTGGTGCTTTTCCAGATGAAGTTATTGAAATAGCAAAGAAGGCAGTATCAAGTGATTACATAACTTTAGAAGGAGTTTTTACTCATTTTCCAAAATCTGATGAAAAAGATAAAAGCTTTTCAAAAATGCAAATTGATACTTTTTCAAAAATTAAGAAAATAATAGAAAATGAAGGGATAATGATACCTTTATACCATATGGCAAATTCTGGAGCTATTTTAGACTTACCAGAAAGCTATTTTGATATGGTAAGACCTGGAGTAATGATGTATGGATATTATCCATCGAATGAAACAAGTGAATCTATTGAAATTTTCCCTTCTATGAAATTAAGAACTGAAATTGCTTTTATTAAGAGAGTTAAGAAAGGAACTCCAATTTCATATGGAGGAACTTTCATAGCTACTGAAGATTGCTATGTAGCTACAGCACCAATAGGTTATGCTGATGGATTAAATAGGCAACTTTCTAATAAGCATAATGTAATAATCAATAGTAAGATATATAGAATAGCTGGAAGAATTTGCATGGATCAGACTATGATAAATCTTGAAAATGATTTTTATGATGTCGGAACAGAGGTTGTTTTTTTCGACTTCGATAAAATCACAGCAACAACTGTCGCAAATGAATTATCCACAATACCTTATGAAGTAACCTGCTGGATAAGTAAAAGGGTAAAGCGTTATTATATAGATTGCTGACTTTTCCATTTTTATCTTTTACTTTTAAATTTAACTTCATAAGTTAATTTTTTGTTTAAATATATTCAAATTATACCAAATTCAGTAACATATCTTATTCTTATTCCTATTCCTATTCTTATTCACATCTAATAGATTTTATATATCCTGTTAAGAAAGTTATAAAATTTCATAACCCTAATTTAATCTAAGGTATACTTTTATATACATGTTAATATTGGTTATAATTCGAAGATTGTTTTTATTTTTAGATTGTAATTTTTATACACATAGTATACTTTTTTACAACACTTAAATTAATAAAAATAAATTCCATCTTAACGATTTTTTAATAAAATTGTATGAAAAATTGTAACTAAATCTAGAATATAACCCAAAATTTTATAAAAATTCATACAGATAAGAAAATTATGACAAAAAGTCTAAATATTGTAAACAGTTATTAATTTTATTATAGTGGCTTTTCTTATTATTTATGGAATTTTTACGATTTAGAAGTATAGGAATAAATTTAAAAGGAGTAAAAAATGTCGACTTATACTTCAAAGACAAAAGTTCCGGAAAGCAAGCAACAATTTCTTGAGGAAACATCTAAACAAAAAAGGCAGACACTTCTTACTATTGTGTTAATATTTTTTCTGATTTTGCTTTTATTATTCTCTGTATTAATTAGCAATAAATTTACAATTACATCAATGGATGTAAGGAAAACAAATAAGCAGATTGATTTTGCCTATTATGAAGTTGGAAAAACAAATGGTCAAAAAATACTAACAGAACAAAAACCGGTAGAACAACCAGTAGAAAAACCTGTTGAAAAACCAGTGATTACTCAGACTAAACCAGAAGTACAAAAACCTGTTCAATCTCAAACTCAAGTAACTACAACAAAACCAACAGTAACCAGTGTTACTCCATCAGAAAAAAGAGTAGGAATTGATGGGAAAATTATTACTTCAAAAAACATAAAAGCATATCATTCGATTCTCTTAAAAGAATTTGAAGGAAAAGAAATTGGTGATTATAAAATAATATGGGGTGATACATTGTGGAAAATTGCTTTAAAATTTAATACATCAGCTCATACTTTATATGTACTGAATGCACTTGATAATCCAGATCTCATAATTACAGGCAATAACTTAAAAGTTGTAAAAAATTTCGTATTACCAAAAGAAAGAACAGAGAAGATCTTGGAAGATGCTATCAAGAATAAAACAAGCTTAAATTCTAATAAAAATAATAGTAATAATATTGAAAGGAATTATTGTAATTTATTTGAAACAATATATAAAGATATTGATTTTATTTTTCCAGAGGAAAATATTTAATTATATCTAGTTAATAATTTTGGTAAATTATATTATGATTAAAAATAAAATAAAAAATAAAATCTTGTTTTGTTTATTAGTTTTATTAATTTTATTTATTTTTTTATCTGCTGAACAATATTGGGAATATAAAATCTTAGGTGATAGATATTATTTTTTAAAAGATTATGCAAAAGCTATAGAATATTATCAAAAAGCACTTCAACTTAAACCTGATTATCCAGAGGTTTATTATTATCTTGGAAAAATTTATAAAATACAGAATATATATAAAATATCTCTTTTTTATTTTAATAAAGCTCTAGAATATAAAAATCAATTTCAGATTAAAGAAATGATAGTTCTAGTTTATGATGAAATTTCTGAAATCTATTTTTTTCAGAAAAAATATAGTGATTTTTTATCATCCCTTTTATTACTTATTCAAAACGATAAATATTCTGAATATATTGATCAAACATATTATAGATTAATACCAATTTTACCAAATAAACAAACTATATATTCAAAAGCATATTTTAGAATTGGCTACTATTACTTTTTTTCTGGAATTTATGATAAATGCATAAATTATTTTTTGTTTTCTAAATCTTTTAAATATAAAGAATCTTATTCTTATTGGTTAATTTCCAAAGCATTTTTTTTAATAGGTGACAATGGAGAATATAGAAAAACTGAATTAATGGCCTATAATTTAAATCCTGAATTCAAGAATTTTGATAATAAGTTTTCCTGGAAAAAAATCCCATTGTCAAAAGAATATATTTTAGCGCTTGAAAAATATATTAATGAATTTGCAGGTCATTATTATCTTCAATAATAATTCAATAACAATTCTATCTGTCTATAACATGAATTAAACATCAAAAATATAATCAAATCTTTCAATCTGATATAAACTCTATTTATTTGGCAAATCTAAAACTTCCCATAAGATACATTATGTTAACTACGATTGATTTACAATTTTTTTATTATTTTTTATCTTTTGCACCTTATGCTTTTTTTATATTGCTATTATTCTTTGCAGTTTTATATCATAGCTATTATTTGAGATGCCTCAAAAAATAATTTAATTAATATTAAATAAATTTTGTTTGAACATATTTAGATGTAGAAGCTGAAAGTAATGCTCCATAATTTAATTTAAAATCAATAAATGAACCTATATTATACTTATTTTTATTATTTTTTAATTCTAATTCTAGATGATCTGAACTTGCTCCTAAAATAGATATATCATTATCGATAGGTGTTAAACCATCAACTAAAATATCCTGTCTTCCTACTGAACAGATTAATCTTAAAATTGTACCTCTATCTTCAAATTCCAGAACTTCCCCGAACGCGTTTTGCGCACCTTGCCCTATTGGTTTTGAAGGCTTAAATTTTTTCTCAATGACTTCAGTTGAGATATATACAGTATCCTGTCTTAATCCATTTATTGGTTGTCTATTTAAAACGTTTACTCCTAATATCATACTTTCACCAATTCTAAATAAATTTACATCAGCTGGCATCTTTCCATCTAGCAAAAAAGGAATTCCAGATGAATTAGAACCTGAAAGATATTTCAGTTTTATATTGTATTCATCTTGTATCCAATTATATAATTTGACTAAGAGTCCCATATTTTCTTTCGACGGTACTATTCCTCCAAAACAAGCTAAATTTGTTCCTATACCAACAAATTCAATATTCTTAAAACTTAATATCTCTTTGATAAAAGATTCAGTTTCAATTTGCCATTTTTGTAAATCTAATTCTCTGGCATCTGAAGGTATTATACCCTCTCTTAAATCACCAATATCGATCATCAAAATAATTTGAGTCTTTTTCTTTTGGATTTTTGATTCTTCATCTAAAGCAGCAATAATATTTATTTCGGAAACAAGACTTATATCTGAATACTTTACTATCTGTTCTATTTCAGATAATGCGGGTAATCTCAAATTTAAGAATGGAATAAATCCTTTTTTTGAAATTATTTCTTTAAATTCACCTGATTCTTTTATATTTTTTAAATTTTGCCATCTTGAATCAGCAATCCCATCACAACCATTCTCAATAAATATAGAAGCAAGAACTGGATTTCCTGACAAAACCTTGGTTACTCCAAAAATGTAACCATTTCTTTCATGAATTACTTTAGATAAATATGATACATTATGAGCTATAGCCGAAGTGTTACAATAAAGTATACAGGACATCTTTCCTCCAATTTTTTCAATATTAACTTTTCTATTATTACCAACAATATTTCTTTGGTATTTGTTATTTTCCTATTGACTCATCGAGGGATTTTAAAGATAATTTAATAGCCTCTTCTTTATAGTAATCTAACATAGTACCACAAGCAGAAAGAATATATTTTTTATCTATAAGAATAGTAGATGTTTGTAATGGTAATAGTTTTTTATATACCTCTGTAATTCTTATATTTTCCAGGATTTGTTTTGCATTTTTTAATCTTGTCAAAGCTCCACCAGTTCCAATAATATACTTTGTTGCAGTTAAATCTTTTCCTTTAATAAATATTTTTCTTCCTTCTGGACCAAATGTCTCTATAATATGTCCCGCATGTCTTTCTATGGCAGTTCTTACAGCTTTATCAGCCAAAGTAAGAGAAAGATACACCTCCTCATCCATAGAAGGTAATGCGGATAATTTATGCAAATCTATTCCTATAGATTCTTCTTCTAAATATTTTTTAACATTAGCTGCATTAACATATACTCCAAGGTCTCCTTCAACAGTTCTTTTAGCAAGAGGTTCAGGTGCAATTAAAAGTTTTTTATATTTTAGTGAACCTTCTGTTACGGAATGAACATCTGTTGTTGCTCCTCCAACATCTATTATAATTACATCACCTATTTTCTCATATAAGGCTTGTGCTATTTTTAAAACTGCATATGGAGTTGGAATAATATCTTTTTTTACTATTTCCTGTAATTTATCAATGCCTTTAGCATGGATAATATGAGCTGAAAAAATATGTTGAATTGCTTTTCTAGTCGGATCAATATTAAATTCATCGATAGAAGGATAAACATTTGGTACTATTTCAAGAATAAAATTTGTCTTAGAAAAAATCTCACTTATCTCATCTTCTACTACCTTATTTCCTGCAAATATTATTGGAATATTAAGATTAAGTGAAGCTAATTTTTGAGCATTTTCTATAATTATTTGCTGTTCACCATAATCGACTCCACCAGCAAATAAAATCATATTAGCATTGGCTTGTTTAATTTTATTCAAATCTGTTTGAGTCAATGGACCTGCTGTAAGATAATTAAGCAAAGCTCCTGCACCCAAAGCAGCTTCTTTAGCAGCTCTAGCAGTCATTTCCCATGTTAAACCTGTTGCAACCATTTTCAAACCACCAGCAGCAGAAGAATTAGCTACAATGTCCTTTATATCCAACTTATTTATTCCAAGATTATCCATAAAGTTTTTTTTAGCATTTTCATAACCAATCCTTACATCTGAATCAACGGTCGTAAGAGCTATACCCTGACCAATGTGAGTCAATTTATCTGTACCTATTCCATTAAAACCATTAACCTTAGTTATTGTAGAACCAATCTCCACAGTAAGTAAATCAATATTCATAACTACTCCCAAAACACATAGCAATTATAAAGAAAAATATTAAAAATCAACTTAAATATAAAAAAGTTAAATCAACTTCAATTTCACTAAATATGAACTATTAAGATATCTGTTAAATATTACAATAAAGTATACATATAGCCATATTGACATTATAAAAAAGTATACTAAATTGATTTAGCTATGATCCAAGCGAAAATAAGAATAATTGATTTAATATACTATCTTATTAATCAGAAAAATAATAAATTAAATAATAAAATAAATCTTAAAACAAAAACAGAACAAGATTTTAGCAATAACTTAAATCCGATAGAAAAAATAATTCAAGAATCTGGTATAAAATCCTATAGAATAAACCAACTTCTCCAATGGATTTTCTTACATTCAGAATTTGATATTGATAAAATGTCAAATTTAAATAAAGAAACAAAAGAATATTTCAAGAATAGTTTGCAACTTGAACCATTAAAAGTTATAAATATTTTAAAAGAAGAAGAAACTAATACCAGTAAAATACTAGTTGAAACTCAAGATAATTTATTGATAGAAATTGTTATATTAATAGATGAAAATGATAGAAAAACATTATGTTTGTCTTCTCAGATTGGCTGTGCCATGGCTTGTAAATTCTGTGCAACAGGAAAAGTAGGATTTTCAAGAAATCTTTCAGATGATGAAATGCTCTGGCAATATTTAATATCTCAGAAAATGAAAGGTAAAATAGATAATATTGTGATAATGGGGATGGGTGAACCTTTACTAAACTTCGATAATGTAAAAAAGTTTATTTACTCCATTGTTTTTAATCCTATAATAAGCTTTTCTGCTAGAAGAATAACATTATCGACTTCTGCAATAAAAGGATTTTCAAATAAAATGATAGAAATTAATCTTCCAGTTAAACTTTCGATTTCCTTACATTCTCCCTTTGATAATATAAGAAAAGAAATAATGCCAAACTCCTTATCTATTTCTGAACTTATAAATGAATGTTTGATATACAAGCAAAAGACAAAAAAAAGAATTACATTAGAATATATATTAATAAACAATAAAACTGATGATGAAAAATCAATAAACAAGTTGATAGATATTGCTAAAAGATTATCAGCTTTTATTAACCTTATTTCTTATAATGAAGTAGATGGTATAGAATACAAATCTTCTTCAAAAGAAAAGGATATAATTTCAAATTTAGAAAAATCAAAAATTGCTTATTCATTTAGATATAAAAGAGGTCAAAAAATAAAAGGAGCTTGTGGTCAACTTGTCTGGGAAAGAAAAAAAGATAACGCAAATTAAGATAATATTATCATTATTATTTACATTAATTTTATTTTCTCTTTTTGAAATTATTTCTAAGAAAATAGAATTGAATTCAGTTACTTTAACCGGTCTAAGATTTTTTTTTGGCGGTTTATTTATTTTATTATTATTTTTTAAAACCGTTTTAAAAGAATTTTTCTCACTAAATATAAAAAATAGGTTGAAAATCTTTTTTTCTGGTTTTTTAAATGTATGTATCGCTATGCTGGCTTTACAATTTGCTGTTAAAATTGGAAATGCTACCACCTCCGCAATAATTATTAGTTCTAATCCTGTTTTTGTTTTCTTAATTCAAGCAATTGGAGAAAAAATAAAAGGAAAAGCATTAAATCATTCTTCTGATAATAAAAATAAATTTATTTTCATTAAATTTCTACTACTTTTAGTTGGAATTTTTGGAATATTTTTAGTAGTCTATAAAAAAGATAAAGGTGATAACACTTTATCCATTATTCTTGCAGTATTAGCATCTTTAAGTTTTGCCTTATACACAATTTTTTCTAAAAAATTGCTAAAAACAATTAATTCTATAACATTAAATTCAATATCATTTTCAATTAATGGTTTTATTTTGCTAATATCTTCTATTTTTTTCTACCAATCTAATATTTATTCTTTTCTAACAAATTTGACTATTGATAAAATATTATTTTTATCTATTCTTTCTTTCGGTGTTACTGGACTAGCTTATATTACTTATTTTTTTGCTTTAAAAAATCTTGACGCAGTTAAGGTTTCTTTAGTATTTTATTTAAAACCAGTAGTTGTTTTAATAATAAATTCAATTATTTTATTTGAAAATGTAGGATTTTATAAAATATTAGGTATTTTTATAATATTGATCGCTCTTATCATTTACATCAATTTCGATAATTTAAAAATATTAATGAAAACTTTAAAAAATTATACTAATAAAGGAGGATAATATTTTATGCCTACCTATGAATTTTACTGTAATAATTGCAATAGTAATTTTGAAAAATGGTTTTCAATGAATGAAGAACATGTTACTTCCTGTCCAAATTGTGGTTCTGAAAATGTAAGGAAAGTATTCACAGCAGGAAGCGGTATAGTATTCAAAGGAACAGGATTTTACTGTACAGATTATAAAAAAGAATCAAAGAAAGAAGATAAATGTTGTTCTACAAATCCTAGTTGCAACTGTTCTAAACAAAATTCAAAGTAAAAATATTTTTATCTGATTTATTTCTTTGATTTTTAATATTAAAGAATAACCAATAAAAACAACAATACTATGACTTTATTGAAGAAATAAATGAATATATTCCAATTAAAAAAAAGGCTCCAAATATTGTCGCTAATGTATTTATTCCCAAAGGCCATTGAGTAAGAAGTTTAAAAAAATCATTTAAAAAGTAAGAACCCAGAGCTGCTCCTATTAATCCAAAAAATACAGCTAAAAGAAACCAGAAATTTGTATTAAACTTTTTCTTTAAAAAATAATAATAATAAAGTGCGCTTCCAAACCCAATAATAGAATAAAATAAAATGTGAAAAATAAATCTTATAACAGGATCATTTAAAATATTATATTGCATTTTCCCCTCACTTGAAATTAAATACAACCCTATTTGATGTCGTTGAAAAAGCAGGAGTATATACATAAATCCCCTTTATGTCCTCTCCAATTGGTACTAGATATAATGAAATGCTTTTTCCCTGTTCATATAACTCAGAAAATGAACTTTCTTTATCTTCTTTAAGAATTAAATAATTGTCTAGAATATCTTCGTTTGTATTTGAATAAGGATAATTTATATTACTTAAATAAAATGTGAATTGAAAATCTTTAGTATTTAAATAATCTGGTAATTCACTTTCTGCAGGAATACTATTAACTACTACCCATTTGTTTGATTGATTATCATAATATGAAAAATAACCTTGTTTCAAGTATAAATTTGAATCTCGATAAAAAATCAAATATCCTTTGAAATATGGTTCACTATTGTTACATTTGAAAATAAGAGATTTTTCAATAAAGTCTAAACTTGATTGAATTATATATGAATTTTGGTTTGCTATAGGAATTTCAAGAAAAGGTAATACTTCAGGAATACCACAACTAATAAAAAAAAAGAATATTATTGATAATGAAATAATATTGAAAAAAAAGAATAATGTTTTTCTCATAAAATAAAATTAAAAAAACAATATCTATGCTTTTATCTTTTTATATTTAGCTAATAAATTATCAACATTAAAGTCTTCTTTAACATCAACCAGTTCATAAATTGATACAGGAATACTTTTCCCTTTTACTCTTATTTTATCAAGTAATCTACAAATAAAAAAATCTTTTATTTTTTCATAAGTAAATTCAGAAATAATAATATTGGTATTATATACTTTATTTGTTCCCTCAAGCCTAGCTCCAGTATTTACTGTATCTCCAATTAAAGTATAATCCATTCTACTTGTCGAACCCATATTACCTACTATGGCATCTCCAGTATTTATACCTATTCCTATATTTAATCTATATTCAACTGGCATCTCCTGATTGAACGTATACAGTTCTTTCATCATTTCTAAAGCAGTCAAACAAGCTAAAATTGCATGATCTTCTTGAAAAAGTGGAGCATTCCAGAATGCCATTATTTCATCACCAACATATTTATCGAGTGTCCCTTCATATTTGAATATTGTGTTAGTCATTCTTGATAGATAATTATTTAAGATTCCGACAATCTCTTCTGGTTGATATTTCTCAGATAGAGTCGTGAAACTTCTTATATCTGAGAAAAGGACAGTAATCTCTTTTCTTTCTCCACCAAGTTTTATCATTTCTGGATGTTTTAAAAGTTCATCAACTATTACCTTGGAAACGAAGTTTGAAAAAGTATTTCTAATAAATTTCTTTTCTTTTTCCTCTGTCAAAATTCTATAAGCTATTAGACCAATAAAAGATAGTAATATTGATAAAACAACCGAAGAAAAAGGTATTAAGATATTTTTCTTAAAAAGCCAAAAAGCCACAAAAGAATATACAAAAAGAATAATTCCCACAAACAGATAAGATCTTAGAGTTGAAAATCTCGAAATAATAGCCATTACTAAAATAGACATAAGAAGAATTATAAAAATAGAATAAATATATGGTAATTCATAGTAGAAGCCTTGTGTCATAAGTTGATTAAATGCTAGAGCAAGCCATTCCACTCCATACATCATACCCGCTGGTGTAGGTTTATAGTCTCTTGCGGCTCCAGTGGTATAGACTCCCACGAAAATATCTTTATCTTTGAAATAGATTTCTTTAGTTTCTTTATCCATCTGCTCAGGATTATATAAATCATATATCGATATTCCATGAAATAAAGAACCTGCATTACCAACATAGTTTATTCTCATCTGCCCATATAGATCTATTGGGATCTTTATATTTTTAGATGGAATATAAATTGATTTCCCTATATCGATTTCTAATTCGTTGAAAGAAACCCCTATTCTATTAAGATAATATAAAAAAACCTGATTAAAATAGATATTGTTATCATAAATATAAATCAAAGGAAAAAATCTTACTATCTGATCTTGTAAAGAAATAGTAGAAGGGGAACCAAATGCTTTTTCATGTCCTATATATTCTTTATAAGGAGGAATTAATTCTTTCCAGTACAATGAATTTAAATATTGAGCAGTATTTTCATCTATTATTTTGCCTTTGAATTTAGCATTATTCAAAGGTATTGAATAATTCTTTTTAATATATTCGATCTCATCAGTGCCATAAGTTGAGTTTGATTTTTTTGCTTCCAAATAAAATTGCATGTATACATTACCAAGTTTTTTAATTGTTTTAGCAAGCATTTTATCTTCATCTTCTTTTAATGAAGTTAAAGTTGAACCACTTCTTTTTGATAAAAAAGCTATATCGAAGACTACCCCATTAGGTATTGGATTACCCTTAGAATCGATAAAAGATTCAAAAACAGGTACATACATCCATCTTGGGAAAGGCCATTCGCCCATTTTATCTGCTTGTAAAGATCTTGCATCAACAACGATTAATTCTATGGAAGGAAGTACATTAGGATTTTCTTGAGAAATTTCAATCCCTTCTTTTACTTCTTTTGGAGATGAACCTGGTATTTTTAAATCAGTAAATAAATCGAATATTGTTGATCTATCAAAAGATAAAAAAACAAAATAAAAAACAATAATAATTAGAGATACAAAAAGTGCTATCAAAACAGGGATCAATAATTTGTTTTTTTTCAATCCCTTTAAATTCATTGTTGCCTCTTTTAAATTATTTACTTTATATTTATATTATATTATCTATTTGATGTTTGGCAACATTTTGCTTTCTATTTCATATAAAAGAATATTATTCTTTATCTTTTGATCCATAGCCAAATAAGAAGAACCATAGTCTCTTTCTATTTTGTGATAATATTCTAAAGCTTTATTTGGATCTTTCTGGATTTCATATATTTTTCCTAAAAGATAACATGCCAATGCGCCAAAATTATTCTTCTTGAATTTCTTATACATCATCAAACCATATTTTTCAGCATTTGCAAAATCTTCTTTATTTATATATGATTGAATTATTCCAAAATATACATTAATCGAAAAATGAGTATTTTTTTTAATTATTTTTTTAAGATGTATAATTGTATTATCAAATTTTTGATCAAGAAAATCCATTAAAGCAAGATAATAATGAGCTCTTGTAGCTTCAATAGTATTTGGATATTTTTTAATTATCTTTTCCAAAATAGGATCAATTTTGGATCTTAATTCTTCTTTGTTATTTATTGTGCTATATTTATCTATATATAAAGTAACATTATCATATACGGATTCCATTAGAATTAATGATTTTTTAGCATTGTTTTGAGCTATAAGACTATATGTAAATATTCCTATAGTAAAAACAAAAATAATAATAAAAGAAATTAAGAAAATTATCCTATTTTTTTTTAGATAATAAAATAAAAGGTCGACGTTGTAACTAAATGTTGTAGGATAATTTTTTCTTATAGGTCTGTTCAATTGTTTCATAAATACTCCCAAGCAGTTTAATTTTTATTAATATCAAGTTCTTTAATTAATCTGGAAAGATATGTTCGTTGAATTTCGAGTTGTCGAGCTGTTTCGTTCTGTCTCCAGCTATTCTTATTCAATACATCCGTAATATATTCTTTTTTAAATTGATTTATAGCATCTTTCAACGGTATTATTTTTTCCAACGATAATGAAGTTGTAGGATTTTTTATATTTAAAAGAATCTGCTCATCTTTTATCTCATTTCCATCACATAACACGCATGAGCGTTCTATAATATTTTCAAGTTCTCTTATATTGCCAGGCCAATGATAATCTAGCAATTTTTTTAATGCTTCTTCAGATATTAAATTGATATGTTTATTTAATTCTTTGTTATATTTTTCAACAAAATGATTTGCAAGGACAGGAATATCTTCCGATCTATCTCGTAATGGAGGAAGATAAATAGGAAATACATTTAATCTATAATAAAGATCTTCTCTAAATTTTTTATTTGCTATTTCAGAAGGTAAATCTTTATTTGTAGCAGCAATAATCCTGACGTTTACTGCAAAAGGTAAACTTGAACCAAGTTTCTGTATTTCTTTTGATTCAAGAAAACGAAGTAATTTTGCCTGCGTTGATAATGGTATTTCTCCAATTTCATCTAAAAAAACTGTTCCTCCATCAGCTAGTTCCAGTTTACCAATTGTATCTTTGATTGCTCCTGTAAAAGCACCTTTTTGATATCCAAATAATTCTGATTCCAGCAAAGTATCAGGAATTGCGGCACAATTTACTTTAATAAATGGTTTTGATTTTCTTTTTGATAAATTGTGAATAAGTTCAGCAAATAATTCTTTTCCTGTGCCAGACTCTCCTTGAAGCAAAACTGTAGAATCCGAATTGGCAACTATTTCAGCCATTTTTAATTTTTCTTTCAAAATTGGAGAGTCTCCGATTATTTTTCTTGATATTTTATATGTATTTAACTGAGATTCAAGATATTCAGTTTTATTTTTGAGTTGATGAAATATCTTTTTTTGCTGAATTAGAATTGAACATTGCTTTGAAAAAGCTGTTAAGAGAATTTGATCTTCTTCTGTAAAATCTCCACCTATTTTATTTAGTAGTTCTATTACTCCAATTATTGTATCTTCGATGATTAAAGGTGTACATAAAATGTTTCTTGTTTTAAATTGAATTTCTTTAGATATATCAGGAAAAAATCTTGGATCTTCTTCAACATTATTGACAATAAGAGGAGAACCATATTTAGCAACCCATCCTGCGATGCCCTGCCCTGGTTTTAGCTCATATTCTTGCCTTTTTATCTCATCTCTTTTTTCACCTGTAACAATAAAAAAATAAAGATTTTCTCTATCATCATCAAATAATAACAACGAAGATGCTTCTGCTTCTATGACATTAGTAGCATTATCGATTATTAATTTTAGTAGTTCTTCAATTTGGACGGTTTTTGTTAAAGTCGAAAATACTTCTAGTATTTTGGTTATCTTTTCTATATCCAGCATTAGTTTACTCTACTTTTTTATTAAATCAGCAAAAGTTATTTTAGAGCTCTGTGCATTATATTTAAATTCTTTAATTTCAGCTTCTTGTTGTTGTTCAAGATAGTCTTTTATAGAAAGCAAAATGGAACCTTTTTTAGGTTCAATCTTTTTAACTTTTACAGTTACTTTGTCTCCAATCTTGAAATTATCTTTCAATGAATAAATTGTATCTAATGAAGCTTCAGATATAGGAATTATACCATCGATATTTTCAATTATAACTGCTTTTAACCTTTTTTCCTCAATCTCTGAAATTATTACTTCAGTAATAGTACCTACTGGATAAGTAGTCTGAACAATTTTCCATGGATCATTGGATAATTTTTTTAAAGATAAGGATATCTGTCTTTTTTCTTTGTTTATTGAATCAAGTAAAACATCTATTTCTTTTCCAATCTTTTCGCTTAAATCTTTATATACCTCTTCCTGCTTATTCCATGATAATTCATTCTTATGAAGTAAGCCATCTACCCCTTTATCTAATTCAACAAAGAAACCAAAATCTACTACTCTAGAAATCTTTCCTTTCACTATTGTCTTTTCTTCATGTTTTTCAATAAATTGATCCCATGGATGAGGAGTCAGTTGCTTTAATCCCAAAGAAATTTTGTGATTTTTCTTATCTATCATTAACACCATAGCCTCAAGATAAGATCCAATTTTAATGTTTTTATGTTCTTCATTACTACTTTCAAACCAGGAAAAATCTTTTTTTGAAATAAAACCAGTTATTCCCTCATCAATCTCGACGACTATTCCATTTTCACTAATTTCTCGAACAATCCCTTTAACTACATCATTCTTTTTTATGGATAAAGAAATCCAAGGATTTATTTTTGTTCTTTTTAAAGAAAGAATAATTCTATTTTTTTCTTGAGTTAAATCTATTATTTTTAATTTAAGTTTTTCATCTATTGTAACAATTTCTTCAATAGATTTATAACGTGAATATGATAATTCAGAAAAAGGAACAAAACCTGTAAACCCACCTATATCTACTTCAATACCTTTATTATCATTGACAATTTTTTTGACTATTGCTTCTACTGTATTGCCTATCTTTTGTTCTTTAAAAAACCTATCTCGTTCTATTTTAGTCTGGTTAGCTAAATAGTCTTTATGAGAAACAACAATTCTATTAGAGTTTGCTGATTTCACTAAAAACTTATATTCTTTACCAATAAAACTTGAGAGATCTTCCTTTTGTTCCTGGATAAGGTTATCAACATAACAAATTGCTTTTATCCCCTGTATATCTACTGAAAAGTATTTTTTATCTCTAGATATTGCTAATATTTTCCCTTCAACAGGAATAAGATTTTTATATTTATAAAAAATTTCATCCTTTTTTTTAATTTCATCAGCTTTAATTTTGCTAAATTGAATTTCTCCTTCTTTATCTGTGTAACAAAAAACTTCAATGGTATCTAATATTGTAGGGGAAGTAGTGAATTCTTCTATAGGAATTACTATTTCTTGAGTCCAATCAATATCAACAAAGACTTCTACTGGAGTGATTGAAACTATTTTACCTTTTATTAGAGTATTTGCTCTGGGTTCTTTAATATTTCTTAGCGAATTTTCAATTTCCTTGCTAAAATCTAAAGTTTTTTCATGCATAATTACTATCCTTTGAGAAAATGATGTCTACGAAAGTATACAAACAATATAAAAAAGTCAAATAAATAGAAGAGTTAAAATATATTTTATCATAAAAAATCTTGGCAATGTAGATTATCTATTAATCTGGTTGTTCCAACATAACAGGCTAAAAGTATCACTGAATTGTTTTCGATTTTAGTAATGGGAAGCAGTAATTTATCATCTACTATACTGATATAATCTATTTTTAAGTTTGGAGTAGCATTAAGAATATTAAAAATTATTTTATAAATTTTCTCTGGATTTCTTTCTTTGTTTAATATTAATTCTTTTGCTTTAATTAGACTTTTAGAAATTGATAATGCACTTTTTCTTTCTTCTTCAGTTAAATACTTGTTTCTTGATGAAAGAGCCAGCCCATCAAAATCTCTTATTATTGGACAGCCTATTATTTCAATTGGTAAAGATAAATCTTTCACCATTTTTTTAATGATAGTAAGTTGTTGAAAATCTTTTTTACCAAAATAAGCTTTATCTGGTTGTACAATGTTAAATAATTTTAAAACAACAGTTGTAACACCTCTAAAATGCCCTGGTCTTGTTTTTCCACAATGTATATTACTTAAATTCTCAACTTCAACATAAGTTAAATGATCAGGTTCATAAAAAGATTTTTCATCGGGTAAAAAAAGAAAATCAACAGTTTCTTTTTCACAAAGAGCACTATCCTGTTCATGCAATCTAGGATATTTGCTAAAATCTTCGTTTGGACCAAATTGCTTGGGGTTTACAAAAATAGATACTACAACTATATCATTTTCTTTTTTTGCTTCTCTTATCAATGAAATATGTCCTTGGTGCAATGCCCCCATAGTTGGAACAAATCCAATTTTTTTATTTTTCTTCTTTAATTCAATGAGCTCTTTTTGAATAATTTTAGATTCTTTAATAATAATCATAATAATAACTAGCCTTTATGATATGCATTTTTAGGAAATTGATTATCCATAACATCTTTTGCCCATTTTTGTATGGCTTCTTTAGATAATGAAAAAAGATCTATATATTTTTCCATAAAAGAAGGAATATAAGAAGATAATCCAAGCAAATCATTAATAACGCAAATTTGACCATCACAAAATTTTCCTGAACCTATCCCAATTGTAGGTATAGATACAGAATTTGTTATTGCTTTTGATGCTTCTTCTGTAACGCATTCAAGTATGATAGAAAAAGCTCCTGCTTGTTCTAATGTAACTGCATCATCTATTAGTTCTTCTATCTCATCATCAGTCTTACCAGCAATTTTATAACCACCCATTATATTATAATGCTGAGGCTTTAAACCAATATGCCCCATTACAGGAATACCTAAAGAAGTTAATTTATATACTAATTCGCCAAATATCTTTCCACCTTCAATTTTAATAGCATTAGCCCCACCTTCTTTTATCATTCTTCCACAATTAATAATAGAATCATTTATCGAGGCTCCATAAGATAAAAAAGGCATATCGGCTATGACAGGTTTATTTACACATGTTCGAGATACGATTGTTACATGGTTTAGCATCTGTTCAAATGTAATAGGTAATGTAGAATTATAACCATATTCAACATTTGCAACCGAATCTCCTACTAAAATTGCATCTATATCTTCAATATCATCTACAATTTTGGCAAATGAATAAGAATATGCTGTAATAAGTACTAGTGGTATATGTTGTCTCTTTTTTTTCTGAAAACTACCAAAGTTTTTCATTTGTCCATCCTATATCTTCTATTAGATTTTTAATATATTCACGGGAATAGATACTTTCATGAGGAATATTTATTTGTGAATCATAGTATAAAAGATTTCCAACATAAATTATATCTATATCAAGTATTCTGTCTCCCCAGAATTGGTTTTTCCTTTTCTGTCCAAAACTTTTTTCAATCTTATGAAGTTTGTTTATCATAGAATGTATAGACATAGAAGATTCTAACCAAACAGCTTGATTATAAAAAAAATCGGTAAAATCAACTCCATAAGCAGCAGTTTTCATTATTCCGCTCTGCTTTTTAATGAAATAATACTTTGAGATTTCTATTAATGCATCTTTAAGTATCTGTTCTCCATTATTTTTTGAAGAACCAAGTATTAAAAGACATTCAACTGGAATATTTTTCATATTATACTCAGCTATTAAATTTTTCTTCTAATAAATTTTCGTAATAAAAAAGCCCTTTATTCTTACATGATATATACTTTGTAGCTATAAGAGCTCCTTTTGCTAAAGAATCTTTATTGAGCATCCTGTGCGTGAATTCAATTTCTTCATTTTCACCAAGGAATAAAATGGAGTGATTTCCATATACCCCACCACCTCTAATTGATGATATTCCTATTTCTTTGTTTTCTCTTGATCTATCTAATTTACTTCTGTCAAAAACAGGAATTATTTCTTCTTTGTTTTTCTTTATAATATCAAATATTTTTAAAGCTGTTCCAGAAGGTGCATCTTTCTTTCTTCTATGATGGGTTTCTATTATTTCAATATCAAAATCACAAAATTTCTCAAGAAAATATGGTATTAAAGAAAAAAAAGCATTTATACCATAACTCATATTTGGAGAATAAAATATTGCTGTTATTTTGCTTACTTCATCCATCAAATCTCTAGTTTTTTGTGATAATTTAGTAGTTCCAATAACAGCTTTTTTCTTGAACTTTTTAGCAAGAAGAAGAGTATTATAAGTATTAATATCATGCGAAAAATCTAGAATTATATCAGTCTTTTCTAAAACATTTATATCACTACTATGGGATAATTTGCCATATTTTGTAATTATAAAATCATTTTCAGATAATTTTTTTTGAGGTTCATAAAGAGCAGTTATATTAAAAGACTCATCCTTTAAGGCAAGATTTATTATTGATTGACTCATCTGTCCAAGACTACCAGAGAATCCAATGTTCAATGGAATAGTATTACCCATTCTTTTTCCCTTTTTTTGTCTCTTCTTCAGTGTTTTTATTATCATTGTTTTTTGCTACAGATAATTTTAATGGCTTTAACTGATAATATTCTCTAATTTTATTTTCAATTTCAATGGAAATTTCTGGATTAGTATTTAAAAAAGAAGCTGCATTTAACTTTCCTTGACCAAGTTTAATATCTTCATAACTAAACCAGGTTCCTGTTTTTTTTATAAGTTCTAGTTTTGTACCTAATTCAATAAGTTCAAGTTCTTTCGAAAATCCTTTTTCATATAACAAAACTGTTTCAGCAACCTTAAATGGAGGAGATAATTTATTCTTTTTAATAGTCATTTTAATACTTGAACCTAGAATCTCTTCACCCTGAGTAATATTTTCAAGCTTTTTAATATGTATAATAACTGAAGAATAGAATTTTAAAGCTAGACCGCCTGGAGTGGTTTCTGGATTTCCAAACGGTATAGTAGAAATTTTCATTCTGACTTGGTTAATAAATAAGAGAATTGTATTTGATTTGGATATAGAACCAGTAAGCTTTCTCATAGCTTGAGACATCAATCTTGCTTGTGCACCTATAAATGAATCTCCCATATCTCCTTCAATCTCTGATTTTGGTACTAATGCTGCAACTGAATCTATTACTATTAAATCTACTGCGCCTGATTTAACTAATGCATCGGTAATTTCTAAAGCCTGCTCACCATTATCAGGTTGTGATATTATTAGATCCTCTATTTTTACTCCCAATTTTTGAGCATATAGAGGATCAAGTGCATGCTCAGCGTCAATAAATGCTGCAACACCTCCAAGTTTCTGAGCTTCAGCTATAGAATGTAGTGCAAGTGTGGTTTTTCCAGAAGATTCAGCTCCATAAATTTCGATTATTCTTCCTTTAGGTAAACCACCTATTCCTAAGGCAATATCGAGAGCCAAAGACCCGGTTGGAACAACCTCGATATCCGGGTGTTTATTTTCACCATATTTCATTATTGAACCTTCGCCAAATTGTCTTTTAATGGCTTCAATAGTTGTATCAATTAATTTTTCTTTTTCTTTTGATTTTTCAATATCTGGCATTTTTTACCCCTTTATTATATGTTCTTTATTTTATAAATAGTAAACAAATCTAATTAAATTACACTATACACTCATTTTAAAAATCTCAAGCAATAACTGTTTAGCCTTTAATCTATTTGATTCTAAAGGATCATACTTAAATATATAAAGTAAAGTATTTTTGATTGCTTCTGCTTGCTCACTATTAAAACTTGCTGACTTATTTGCTTCTACTATTTTTAAAAAAGCATCTCTAGCTGCTTTTCTAACATTTGTATCTTTATCATTCATTATTTTATAAATTATGGCATCTATTGGTTCTAAACTTTTAATCTCGCCTAAAAGATTTAAAACCTCTATTCTTACCGAGGGATTATTACTTCTCAAAGCATTTAATAATACTGAAATTGCTTGCTCTGATTTATATTCTTTTAATGCCCTTGCAGCATAAATTTGAATATATGGATCTTCATCGCTAATAGCTTTGACAATATATTCATAAGATGATTGATTTTTATATTTTGATAAAGCATAAAGAAGATATCTTCTAACATAGGAATTTTCTGTTTTATCAATAACCATTTCATTGAATTTTTGAATATATTTTTCATCTATACTTTCAAATTCAGAAAAATATAAGGCTGCAGCTGATCTTATCTCAGAATTATTTTTGGAATCGACTAAATATTGAAAAATTTGCTCCATATATTTTTTTGACTGCATCTTTCCAAGAGAAATAAGTACATTTTTTAATAAATTTAAATTGTCTTTGTTTGCTTTATCATTAAAAATATTGAATAGATCATCTTCAAACTCTACTAATCCTAACTCACCTGAAGCAAGTATGGTAATAGCAAGAAGGTTTTTGTCTACATATTTATCTTGTAAAATTATTTTCAGCGAAGGAGCAATTATCTGAGATTTATCTTTTAATGTTCTAATGCAATTTATTATTGCTATTTTTATTGATGGTTTAATTGATGAATTTAACAGCTTTAAAAGCTGATCCAAAAGCGGAGTTACATCATATAACAATAATTCACTCAAAGCTTTCTGCAATTCTTCTTCGGTTCCATATAGAAGCACATCTTCATAATACTTGATTTTATCTTGAGGAATTTGAGGTTTTGTTTCAGAAAAAGATGGAATAACAAAAAATATAAAAAAAATTACTGAAATTAATATTAAATTTTTTATTTTTACCTTTCTTTTTCTATTCATACAATTCCTTATATACACCAATTTTTTTTTTAAGCAAAAAGAAAATATTAAAGTTTATCATTATTTTGCTTAATTTTAAATGAAATATTCTGAACATCTAGATTTGAATTTTTCAAGAAATTTCTCTTTTAAAACAACCTCTGTTTTTATTTTTGGTAATGATTTTAATATGTTTTCACCATATTTTTTTGTTATTATTCTATCATCTAATAAAATGCATATACCTTTTTCATCTTCTGATCTTATCAGCCTTCCAAAACCCTGTTTAAGTTTTATAATTGCATATGGAAGAGACAATTTCATGAAGGAATTTAGTCCCTCATTATCTAACCTTTGCGCTTTTGCTTTTAATATAGGAGTATCTGGCACTTTGAATGGTAATTTGGTTATTATCAATATTTCCAGATCCTTTCCAGGAAGATCTATTCCTTCCCAAAAGCTCATATTTGCTATTAATACACTTTTATTATTTTTCTTAAATTCATCAATAAGGTTATATGTAAAAAAATTTTCATTTTGTGATAAAACTCTCAAATCAAAAATATTTTCATTAATAGTTTGAGCTATTTCATTTATATCCGAGTAAGAAGTAGTTAAAATCATTGTCTTTGCATTTGTAGTCTTAAGAACATTTATTATTATTTCCGAAATATCTTTTTTATAAATTGTCTTCTCAAGCGGATTTATCCCTTTAATTATGAAAATAGAAGAATTTTGTTCATATGGAAAAATTGATGGAAAAATTTTTTCAATAGAATTAGATTTAATTTTATTGGATAAATAAAGCTGTTCTTTAATATAATCAAATGTGTTATTTGTTGATAGAGTTGCTGAAATAAAAATAGATGATCTGGTCTTATTTTCTATAATATTATTAAAACTTAAACCTTTTTCCTCATCATAAAAATTAAAATAAACTATATTATTAAAAATCTCAACCCATAAAACTTTTAATAATTTTTCAAGCTGTATATCTTCTATAAATAAATTAGTAAATTCAAAATAAAACTGATCTATATTATTTAGAAAACTATTAATTGATTTAACTGATGCATAAAAAAAATGAATAAAAGACTGTTCTTTATCATCATTATTTGAAATGATAGCTGAAAGTAATTGTAACATTAAAATAGTCGATTCCTTTAACTCGTGAATCTTTTCGAAAGGCTCTTTAAATAACTCATAAATATCTTTTAATACTAAAGAATTTGTTTTTCTTAGTTCATTAAAATTTATCAAAATTTTATTATTTAGGTTGACTTTGAAATTTGATTTTACAATATCTATTATTTCATAAATATAATTGTTCTGGATTGCTCCGATCAATTTCAATAATTCTAATGCTTCTTCTTTTATATTATTACTGATTTTTGAGATTTTTTTAATTTCAGCGTTATTAGATTTATTAGATTTCATTAAATTTATTTCTAAAAGATGTAATAAACCATGATTATTGATAGATGGATTTACAAGTTTAAATATTTTTTTTTGTATTTCAAAAGTTGAAAAAGTAAAACTAGATATACTTTCGATAACATCAGGTAAATTATGCGCTTCATCAAATATTATAGTATTATAATCTGGAAAAAAGTTTGTTAAATCTTCTATCAATTCATAAGAAAGCAGAAGATGATGATTACTTACAATTATATCTGCGTTATTTAATTTTCTTTTTGAATTATAAAAAAAACACTCTGAAAAAAATTTACATTTATTTGCAAGACATAAATTAGAATTACTCCTTATTTCATCAATTATATTTTTGTTATATATATTTGTAAGTTCTAATAATAAACCATCACTTGTTTTCTCTAACCAATTATCAAGATTTTTGATTGTTTCATCTTCTAATGATTCAAACATTAAATAATTGAAATTTTGTTTATAATTATTATATGCTAATAAACAAAGATAATTCTGCCTACCATATGCTACTTCAACAGAAATTTCCTTTTTTAATATTTTAGAAGCTGATTTAATATCTTTTTTGATTAATTGATTTTGCAAATTTTTTGTATAAGTTGAAATAATGAATTTGACCTTATTTTTATCAGCATATAAAATAGAAGGCAAAAGATAAGCAATAGATTTTCCTATTCCTGTTGGTGCTTCAATAAAACCAGTTTTATCATTATTAATAATATTTTGAACAAGTGATGTTAATTCTATCTGACTTTCTCTGATTCTATAATTTGGTAATTCATTCAAAATATTATTATCAGGATTTTTCAATATATCTATAATCTGGTTTTCATCTATTTTTTCTCTTTTAATAAGATTCCTTGGGGGAATTAAGACATAGCAATTATTAAAATTATTATCAATTATAGCAAATCCTACACCTAAATTTAAGCAAATAAAGGCAATTTGTTGATCTTCTTCCGATGGCTCTATTATATTACTTGGATGATTATGTAATACAAGATCATATTTTGATGAAATATTTTTATCGAAAACAACCGATTGATATGAACCATAAAAAATATCATCAACTCTGCTAATTTTAGTCTTTTCTTCATTTAAAAAACATCCCCAGAATACTTCCTGCCCTCTGCTTTTTAATAAAGATGTTTTTAATTTTTGTATACAATCATCTGTAAAAATCTCATTTACAATGCAATAACCTTTCATAAACAAAAATTAAAATACATTAAAATAAGAAAATTTAAATTACTTTGTTGATTTGTATAGATTCTTTTTTTGAAAATATATTACTGATTAATTATTATTTTAAATTTTGAAGAAATATCTTCAAATTCTTTTATTATTTTTTTAATATTTTCAGTACTTGATTTATTAATATCATTCCAGTAAAGTTTCTTTGCAAATTGGACATCCAGGTTATGTCCTGCTTTATGTGCAATGATATGTCCCAATATTGGTCTTCCTAGTAAATATAAGTCTCCAATTAGATCAAGTATTTTATGCCTGATAGCCTCATTATTATATCTTGTTTCTTTGTTTAAAATGCCTTCTTTTGTATATATCAATGCATTTTCAAGACTTCCACCTAAAGCCAAATTGCTATTTTTTAAGTGCTCTATATCTTCAAGAAAACCAAAAGTCCTAGCTCTAGATATTTCTGATATATATGTATCAGTATCCAATGACAGATAAATTACTTGATATGGTAATAGTTGCGTTTTAGAACTAAAATCAATACTATATGTTATCGAAAATTTAGAAGATGGCATAGCTATAATATACTTATCTTCTGAAATGATCCAGGTAGGATATTCAATTTTTATAATTTCTTGCTCTTCGTCTAATTCTTCAATCCCTGCTTCTCTTATCATATCAATAAAGCAATAAGCTGAACCATCTAAAATAGGTATTTCATCTCCATCTACTTCAATTATTAAATCTGAAATATGAAACATTGAAAGAGCAGAGAGTAAATGTTCAACTGTTTGAATGCTATTTTTAAGTCCAATAGAAGTTGAGTTGTTTGTGTTAGAGACAACAAAAGGAGAAAGAGGGATAGGGTAAAGTTTATATGGATCCTTTGAAATATTATAAAAAATTATACCTTTATTATAATAGGAAGGGATACAGGTTATTGATGAATATTTTCCATTATGTATTGAAATGCCCTTTCTTGTGATTGGCTTTTTTATAGTTCTTCTTTTCATTTTCTATAAATATAGCAAATATTATGCCACAAAATTTAATAAATTTTTTATCATATTATCAACAAAAACAGCATACTTAATTATTTTAAATGTTATATTAATTCACATGGCTGTATTTTTTTTTCAACATTACACTATTGTTTTTCATTGTTATTATTTAAATAATCTTCAAGAATATATTTCGCTGAATAAGAATCTTTATAGTTTTTCCAATTCTTCTTTTGAAATTCTGATTGAGATAGATTACTTTTAGCATTTTTCGTGCTATAAAATTCATTTTGAAATGATACTTTTATTTTTAGTTTTTTGTCCTCTATTATTCTAGATAATTCTTCACTAAATTTGAAAACTATTTTACATAAACTGGATTCTTCACCATTACTTAAAACAGGATACCCGATAACAATCTCATTTACTCTATATTCTAAGCATACATCAATTAATTTTATAATCAAATCTTCATTATTATCAATAGGTTTTATTGGTATTGCGTAGGTATTAAAAGGATCGGATATTGCAAGTCCAACCTTTTTTTTCCCCCAATCTATTGCTAAATATCTTTTATTATTCATTGTCCTGTCTTTTATAACCGAATGAAGCAATACCTCTTTTACTCATCTTTACAAAATCAATTAAATGTTGTGCATATGCATTATTTTTGTATTCTTCAGATATTTTTTCAATAGCTTTTGAAAAAGGTAATCCACTATTGTAAAGAATATGGTACATCGCTTTTATTAATTCCCTGTCTTCTTGACTAAACCCTGCTCTTCTTAAACCAACAGAATTTATTCCAATTACTTGAGCAGGAATACCAAAAACTAAAGAATATGGTACAATATCCTTATTTACGTATGCCTTACCTGCAATCATAGAAAAAGAACCAATTTTACAGAATTGATGGACTCCAGCCATACCACCCATTACTATATTATCTTCAAGAGTTACATATCCCGATAATTGAACAAGATTAGTAAGAGTACAATTGCTTCCAATTATATCATTATGCCCTAAATGAACATATGACATCAGAAAATTATTATCTTTAATAATAGTTTTAGTTCCCTCTTTTGTTCCTCTATGAATTGATACATATTCTCTAATTATATTGTTGTTGCCAATTTCAACATAAGAAATAGAATTCTTAATATAATCATGGTCTTGGGGATCTCCTCCTATATAGTTAAAATAACCTATTTCGTTGTTATCTCCTATTATCACATGAGGTCCAATAATTGTATTATCCATGATTTTGTTATTATTACCAATAATACAACCTTCTTTGATAATAACATTTGATCCTATCTGATTATTTTCACCAATTTTTAAATCATCTGAAATTTTGGAGTTCTTGTCTATTGTGTTCATTAATAACCCTTTATAAATATTAATTGAATCTTGTTTTTAAAAATTCTTCTATTTTTAAAATTTTTTCTTTTAAAGAATAAAAATCTTTGGTAAATTCGGGAAGTTGAGAAAAAATTACAGTTGCCTTTTTAAATTTAATAGCATCAAGTGCAGGAGAACCAACTAAAAATGAATTTTTTTCATATTTTTTTGTAGTTAAACCAGCTTGAGCTCCAGCTATTACATTATCTTCAACTATAGCATGATCTGAAACACCTACCTGACCTGCAAAAATGATATGATTACCAATTTTAGCTCCACCTGCTATACCTACTTGAGCACAAATCATAGAATTTTCACCGATTGAAACATTATGGGCAATTTGAACAAGATTATCTATTTTAGTTCCTTTTCCAATTCTAGTTTCACCTATTGTAGCTCTGTCAATACAGCAGTTTGCACCTATTTCAACATCATCTTCTATAATAATTTTTCCAAAATGTTCGATCTTCTGGTATTTTTCATTTTCGGGAACAAATCCAAATCCATCTGCTCCAATAACAGTATTTGCATGTATAATGCAATTCTTCCCTATTTCGCAATTTTCATATATTTTTACACCAGGGAAAATTACTGTTCCCTCACCTATTCTACAGTTTTTCCCTATTGTGACAAATGAATTTATTATTACATTTTTTTCAATAATAACATTTTCATCAATGGTCACAAAGGAATTTATTTCAACATATTCTGGATTAACTTTCGATTTCAATATTGCTTGGGTACTGATTCCATAATTTGGCAATCTTTTTTTAAATAAAGTACTTGTTTTAGCGAAAAGTAATTTTGGATTTTTATGAACTATAAAAGTTTTTGAAATATTTTTTTCGACTAAACTTTTCGCTGCCTCTTTCATAGATAAAGTTATTACTACAATTGATGCTTCTGAATTTATAGCTAAATTAAAAAATTTATCTTCTGTGATATAAATTAATGAATTATTTTTAATCTTATCTAAGTTGCTTATACTTGAAAAAGTTCGATTAATATCACCAATAATTTCAATCTCACCAAAATTACTTAAATAATTTGCTGAATAATTTTCTTCAATATATTCTATCATGTTTATTCTATGCATTTAGTATTGTTTATATAAGCTTGGATCGATTCCATATTTTTCAGGGTTAGTCACATTATTATCTTTTAAGAATCTGATAATCATTGAAAATAAATATTCTAAAACATCCCTGGAAATATCAATATAATCAGCATAATATAAAATACCTACCATTTTTGAGTCTAAAGCTAGAGCGTAACCTTTTTTTTCGCAAACCTTTTTAATAGCAAAAATAATATCTTCTTGAATATATTTCTGTCGATTCTGCTGTAGATCTTCATCTATTTTTTTGTAATAATCTCTTAATTGTATGGCTTCATTAAGTTTATCTTGCTTTGCTTGTTCAAGTTTAGATTTTTCATCAGATGTAATGTTAGGATTTGAGAGTTTTTGATTGATAGAATCAATCTCTGCCTTAATTTTTTCAAATTTAGCAGTCATTTCATCAATATAATATTGCCTTTTTATATCTACAAGAGTTACTTTATATTCCTTATGAATATATTCCATATCTACAATTGCGACTTTAATAAAATCTGGAGATAAAAAAATAAAATTAAGAGCTATTATAATAAAAAAGCTGATAATAGCCTTTTTTTTCAACATTTATCCTCCCTTTGTAATTGATATTAATGCATTTAGAAAGTAAATATATCTCCGACAGTTAATGTAAAATCCCAATACCAAAAGGATGTTTTTAAGAAATCTATTTGTCCACTTGAAGTAACAACAAAAGGATGAGTTAAATAAAGTCTTAAAGGTAGTTGTGGTATTTGAATCTTTATTCCAAATCCGATGGTACCAAAAAGATTA
Organism: uncultured Brachyspira sp.; assembly: GCA_964454835.1. Lineage (GTDB taxonomy): Bacteria > Spirochaetota > JAAYUW01 > JAAYUW01 > JAAYUW01 > Exilispira. Next base: position 23,237 of record CAYVTU010000009.1, on the reverse strand, counting down.
GCCAAATTCATAGTAAGTAAATTTGAAGGAGTATTTAAAAGATAGCCAACATCAATAAATGCAGCAAAAGAAAGCATCTGCATTATAATTTCTCTTTGGAATTCAATAGAAAAGACTCCTTTTGCTCTTCCATAATAAGGGTCAAGTTTTATTTTCCAACCTCTAATATCCGTATAACCATTTATATAAAGCATATCTTCAGGGGCTACTGCTATTTGCCCATCAATTTGAGGGAAAATAAAATCTAGTGAAGTATTAAATGATAGTACTATCTTCCAAAAAAGACTCTGATTAATGTTAAAACCTAAATTTAGTTTAATAAATTGGGAATCACCAAATAATAACCCTCCATAATAGCCAAACATACCTTTTATAAAAAATCCCTTAGTTGGGAAAAGATAATAATCTCTAGTATCATATCTTGCAACTAAGGATACGGAGCCAGAATAAGACCAGTAATTATCATTACCATTTGCAAATTCTATAAATGGTTTAAATGCATAATCTGATACATATGGAAGATCTGTTACTCCATCAACGCTATGATATCTTAAAAGATTTGTAGAAATATAACCAATTAAAGAAAAATATGGTCGCCATCTTTTTCCAAAAGTAAAAGAAAGACCAAATTTATCCTGCCAGTAATTCATTGTTAAATATGAATCTGTATTATCAGGGTCAAAATCTGGCTCACCATTTTGATCATTGTCCACATATCCAGTATTTTGAGAGACACTCCCTGAAAGATTTACTCCAAATTGTATTGGTTCTCCTAAGAACCACTTATCTAGATAAGATAAAGTTAAAATATATTTATTATCAAGATAAATTGAAAGTTCAGCAGATATTTGAAGTCCAAGTCCCAGAAAATTTGGTTCAGCAATACTACCACTTAAGCCAAAACTATTTTCAACGCCTGGTGAAAAAGTCGCACCAAATTTGAATTGACCAGTGCTTTTTTCCTCCACTGCAATAATAAGGTTTATTAAAGTATCATCTGAACCTGGTTGAAATTGCACATCTATCGCACTAAAAAATTGTGTGTTATATAAATTATATATAGATTGTCTAATCTTATCTATACTGAAAGTCTCACCTTCTTGAATCATTAATTCTCGAATTATGACATAATCTTTTGTCTTTGTATTCCCTTTAACAATTATCTTTTCTACGTGTGCTCTTTTATTCTCCGAAATTGTTATTATAATATCAACCTTTCTATCAGAAAAACTAATATTTTCTTCAATATTTACATTTGCAAATACATATCCATAATTTCCATAATATTGTCTAATTTGCTCAGCCATTTGTTCAATTGCAACTCTATTATATACAACATTTGTATTTATATATTCTGGTTTTAAAAATTCGGTTAATGTAAATAACTTATTCCCGACAATATTAAAGGAATTTAATAAATACTGCTCCCCTTCGTTTATTGAAATAATTAAAGTAATCTGTTTTTCTTTTTCTGTTTCAGTAATTTTGATATCTTTTACAAGTACTTCAACATCAAGATAACCTTTTGAGTAATAAAGTTTAGCAATCGATTTCAAGTCTTGTTCAAGTTTTCCCTGATTAAGAACGCCTTTATTAAACTCAAAAATAAATTTAAACTGTTTTTTTGTTGTAATAACCTTTTTAATCTCTTTTTCAGTAAAGACTTTATTTCCTTCTAAAATTATGTTTTTAATTATATATCTTTTCTTTTCTTTTATTTTAATTATAATATTAACACTATTATCATTTTGATTTTTTTCTATTGAATATTCAATATCAGGAGTCTCATATCCCTCATCAAGATATAGGTTTTTAATAAGTTCTATGGATTTTTTAATCTTTATTTCTGAGATGAAATCACCCGATTGCAATATTAAAACTTCTATTATTTTATCTTTAGATAATTCCTTGTTTCCCTGAATTTCAATCTTATTTATAAGTTCTCGTTCTGTAACATTAATTGTAATTATTACACTTCTATCTATATCAAAAGATAATTCATATGTTATTGACTTAAAGTATTCTGTTTTATATAAAACAGGAATTATCTGGTTTAAATTACCAACAGTTAAGGAATCACCAACCTTTACTGGAAGTAAAAACAAAATTTCTTCTTTTGTTACTATATTTAATCCATTTATCACTATTTTTGAAATTTTTTTCCCTATAAAATCTGTCACTGAAATTGATTCCTGAGAGTAAATCGTAGAAGCAAAAAAAAGAATAACCATCAAAATTAAAAATATATTATAAATTTTCCTCAAATTAAAAAACATCTATGACTCCTTAGTATTGTTTTTAAACCTATCTGACTTTCTTCTACATTTTTATAAGGAAAAGTCAATCAAAACAAAATATCTATAACTTATGAAAACTCAAATATTATTGTAATATATCCTGAATCGATCTTGTCATATGTAACTTGATTGAATTTCCAATCTTTAATAATAGATATTATATATTGATCCAACTCAACATAACCTGTAGATTGAACTATTATTGCTGAAATTACTGAGCCAAACTTATTTATTTCTATATATATTTTACATGTTATAGTATGACCTTTTTCTTTATATTTATTTGGTAAAGTAGGTTTAACTTTTTTGACAACCCATCTATTAGCACCTGCATTCCATTGTATATTATCTTTAGAACTTTGACCAGAACCTGAAATTTGAGAAGATATTAATTGTTGGACTAAACTATCAGAGTTTTCTTCTTGTCCATCATCTGCTTGACTTGATTCACTAGAATTTGAGGGATTAGAAACTGATGTTTCTTGTTTATTGGTATTATTGCTGGTTTCTTGAGTTGAAATAGGACTTATTAAAGGTTTATCCTCTATTTTTTCTTCTGTTTTATCTGTTTTTGTTTTTGTTTCGGTATTTGTTTTTGTTTTAGAATCATCTATTGTATCTGGTTTTACAATTTCATTTTTATTTGTAATCATTGTTTGATTTAATTTTCCTACTTCTTGTGTATTCGAAATATTTGATGTAAAGTTTGTTGATATTAAATTATTAGAAATCTCTATGGAGATAGGCTCAAAATTTACTTTCTGGTCAAATGAAGGGAAATTGCTTAAAAAAGCAAAACAAATAATAATTATTATATGAATAATAAAAGATATATATGCTGATTTTATGAAATTTTTGTCCATTTTATTTCTTTTAATATTTAATAAGGTTTAACTCCCAATGATACAGATTGAAGTGAGTTTTTTCTTAAAATATCAAGAATCTTAATTATTATTTCATAGTTTACATCTCTGTCTGCATTTAAATAAATCTGCCTTGAAGAAAGACTTCCAGCATTTTCTTTTATAAATATATCAAAATTAGCTAAAGAAAATTTTTGATCATCAACTTCAATATTACCATCTTTTAATATTGTTATTATAAATGGTTCATTTGAAGGATTTTCTCCAGTTTCAGAGCCTGGCAAAGTAACTGAAATTTTTTTATAAGTTTGAAAGCTAGTTGCAATTAAGAAGAAAATAATCAACAAAAACATCATATCAATTAAAGGAGTCATGTCTACTTGAATGCCTTCTCTTTTTCGATTTTTTCTCACCTTTCTTACCTTTTTCCATTTTTTGAAAACCGAAATCAATAAAACCTTTATTTGCATCAGACTTAATCAAATATAATTCTAAAATTGAACCAAGTCCAATACTTTTTTTTCTATTTTTTGATTCATATAAATTTGATTTCTTGTTATAATTATATCCTTTCTCTTTGAGTAATTTTGAAGAAAGAAGTCCTTCACAACCATATCTATCTATTCTACAAAAAATACCTTTTGGAATAATACCTACAACGCTGACATTAAACTTTTGATTTACAAATTTTTTTAAAAAATAAGCATTTTTTATTTTATTATAATCTTCTTCAGCATAAGTCGCTACCTGTTCTTTTATTGAGGTTAATACAGATATTTTTTTCAATTCTTCTTGATTGTATTTTTCTCCTAATATAATTCTATGAGCTATCAAATCGGCATATCTTCTTATTGGAGAAGTAAAATGAGTATATTTTTCAAAATTTAAACCAAAATGCCCTATATTCTTATTATCATAATTAGCTCTTTTTAATGATTTTAATATCATTGTTTCTATTGCAAACTGTTTATCTGTATTTTTATAATTTTTTAAAAATTCATTTATCTCTTTATGACTTAATTTATCTGGCAAATGAAAATTACTTTTTGCATTATTGTTATTCTCTGGTTTATCATGAATCCTAAATATAAATGATTTTAATTTGCTGCCTTCGGTTGCTATTATTCTATTAGCACATAACATAAATTCTTCTATTATTCTTTCACATATTCCCCTTTCATATCTAATAATATCAGTAGGAGTAATATATGAATTATTAAATAAAAAGATATAATCTGGAAAATCAAAATTTAATGAACCATCTTTAATTCTATTATTGTATAATATTGTCTGTAAATCTTGAGATAACTTTAAGAATTTAAAATATTCATTTGATTCATCTTTCAAGATTTCATTTCCAATTTCGTATGGTATTCTTTTATCAACTCTTATTACAGATCTATATATATCATAATCTATCAATTTTCCATCTTTATCTAATTTTATCTCGCATGTTACTGTTAGTCTATCTTCACCTTCTTTTAATGAACAAAGATTTTCAGATAAGATCGATGGAAGCATATGAACTACCCAAGGACCTAAATAATATGAGTTACCTCTTTTTAAGGCTTCTTTATCTATTTCTGAATCCTTTTTTACAAAATAGGAAACATCTGCGATATGCACCCATAAATTCCATATTCCATTATTATAAGTAAGAGAATAGGCATCATCAAAATCCTTGGCATTTATACTATCCATTGTAATTGTAAAAAGGTTTCGTAAATCTTTTCTATTATTGATTTCATCTTCTGGAATTTTAAAATTGCTTAAATTTCTAGTATAATTGTTCATATTATCATCAAATTCAATCTCTATTTCATATTTTTCGGTAATTGATATAAAATCTGGATCAGGATGTTTAATGTCATTGACAATGGAGCTTTTTTTAATAGATTTCATTAAAAGTTTTTTCCTTATATAATCACTCTTTTTTTATTTTAATCTTATTTTATTATATTCTTATTTTGCCATAATCTTATTTATTCAATAGTTTGATAATTGCTTTTTCAACAAACTTTTTATTTGCACTTACTATTCTTACTTCTATATTATTTTTAAGTATATGAACCTCTCCTTCTTTCGGAATTTTCCCAAGATGATGACACAAATAACCATTAAATGTATGATAATAATCATCATTAAAATCAATCCCTATAGTTCTTGTTAAAACTGTTAATTCAGAAAAACCAGGAACTATATAACTATTTTCCCCAACTTTTTTTATACTGTATTTATATGAATCTTGATTTGATATTATTGTATTTGATATAAAAGAAAATATATCTTCTTTAGTTATTAATCCAGAATTTTGCCCAAATTCATTAATTGTAATTATAAAAGAAAATTTTGTTTTTTTCATTATTTCTATGGCATATAATAAGTTTTTCCCTTCATAAACAACCGGAAAGTCTTTTATTAATTGAAGATCTTCAATTTTATAAAATTTTTGAATTTTATTTAGATTAGATAAAGTATCAATATTCATTATGCCAACAAAATTATTTTGATTATCATAAACTATATGAATTTTTTGCCAGCTTTCTAAAAATTTTGTCAAATCAATTGTACCATTTTCATCATAACTGATTGAAGGCAAAGAAAAAATTGGTTTTTGAATATCATATAAAGATATTTCATCAAATTTTACTGCATCTTCTATAAAAAGTTCCATATTTGAAATTTTTTTCTGCAACGAAGAAGCTAGAATATTTTTGATTTCTTCATTCTGTTTTTTATCAATAAAGACCTTACTTTTTGTAAAAATCATCTCAACAATTCTTGAAATAAGATTAAAAATTATGATAATTGGGCTTAAAATTATTTGAAAAATGAAAAATGGTATTGCAAATATTTTTGCTACTGTATATGAATATTTTGAAAATAGTATTTTAGGGTATATTTCTGCAAGTATTAGAACTATAAATGGGTAAACAAAATAAAGAAATACTCTTGCAAAAATATTATCAATATTCATCAATCTTGAAATAATTTGTGTAGATGCAATAAGTGAAATATTTGTACCAATCAATATAGTAGTTATTAATATATGAGGTCTTTTTAGTATATAGTATAATAGAGAGAATCTGTATTTTTTTTCAGTTTTTATCTCTATAAAAAACAAATCTAGGGAAAGAAAAGAAGTCTCTATCCCTGCAAAAAATCCCTGCAATAATAATAAAAAAAATACTAAAAGTATTGAATATTTCATCTAATTAGCTCTATCTATAGTTATTATCAATATTTTCTTGTTTTTCATCTTGGAAATAATAAATTTATATTCTGAATAAATAATATATTCTCCTTCTTTTGGTATATAACCTAATTTATTAAGTACAATTTCACTTAATCTAAAATTCATATCATTTTCATCAATATGAATATTATAGTTATAATACAGTGTTCTACAAGGTATATTGGCATCAACTATAAAAGGAAATTTTTTAGCTAATTCATTTGAAAAACCAAAAATCATATTATCAATTAACTTATAATAATCTATTATTCCACAATATTGAAAATGTTCATCATAAACTCCAAGTATTGTTTCCGATTTCTCAATAAAACGATGAATAACTGTTTCAATTGATTCATATTCATATATCATATCAAGAGGCTTAGTAATTTTTTTAATATCATATGATTTATTTTTTTCTTTTTCAACAATATACCCAATTAAATCACCTTTAGAAACATATCCATAAATATCTTTCATATTTTTTGAAATTACAGGAATTTTATGAAAATTATTTTTGTTGATTAATTCAAATACCTCATTGACAGACATCGATAATGTTATTATTGGTATTTCAGAATAATGTATCATATTATCTTTCACAGTAGATAGAGAATGGCTAATTAAATTGGAAATCAAAACTGCCTGAGTTGGATTAAAATAACCTCTAGTTATTCCATCATTAAGCACGTTTTTAATCTCTTTTACTGAAAATGATTTATCTTCTTTATCAACATTATGCAAAGGTTGGATAAAAAAATTAATTATCTTTTCAAAAAATCTAATGAAATCAATCCATTTTTGCATAAGATACAGTGAATGTTTATTAATTAAAGGATAAATAATCAAAGATAATCTTTTAGGAATTATTTCTCCAAAAAAAAGTAATATAAATGTTGTAATCCCAATACTTAATATTATTGGTTTTCCTTTAAATAAATTTTCAGAAAAAATCTTTTCCGACGTGATTCCTATAAAAATATTTACTATTGTATTAGATAAAAGAATAAAAACCAAAAAAGTATCCTGATTTACCTTAATAAATTGCTTTTTTATCTTTTCATTGCTTAAATAAAAGACTGTCTCAGTCGAAGAAAAGAAAGCTGAAAGAAGAAGTAAAATAATGAAAATTATAAATAAAAACAACATCTTTTTATGTCAATATTTTATTTATTTCATTAATAAAAATATATAATCTTTTTTCAAGGTTATCTGCTTTATTGTCAAGAAGTGTAAAAAAGAAAACAGTTGGTATTGCTATTATTAAACCTGTTGCAGTCGTAATTAAGGCTTCAGAAATACCTGCTGCTAATGCTGTCGGATCACCTGTTCCTATCTGAGCAACTATCATAAAGTTTTTTATCATTCCTGTAACTGTTCCTAAAAGACCTAAAAGAGTAGCAAGATTTGGTAATATCTTTAATATTGGAAGAAATTTGTTGATTATTCTTTCTTGTTTCATACTTTCGATATCAAGAATATTTTCTCTATCATCTTTAGATAAATTATTTGAATCTATTAAAATTTGGATAACTTTTGCTATTGGAGACATGAATTTTTGCAAATATCCCTTTGCTTCTGAAAAATTATTAACAATTATCATTGCTTTAATAACTTTGAAATCATTCTCGGTGAAATCATCATTTTTCCTAAAAAATAAAAATCGTTCTATTATTAGAGTCAATGCCAGTACTGAAACTAAAAGCAAAGGAATCATTACAATTCCACCCTTTATTAGAAAAGTAAAACTCATTTTTCCTCCTATTTTTGTTTTCCATTTTTTAAGTTTTTAAGTAAATTATGGTTATAGTTTTAAAAATAGAATTTAGATGAAAATGTCAAAATAATAACTGGAGATTTTATGTAAGGAATAATATAATAGGATATTATATTTAAAGAAATAGAAAATAAAACCTCATAATCATTTTTATCTAAGTTGTAGGCAATGTTTAAATTGTAAATCGGATTATTTATTCCTAATAATAGTCTTATTATCTCGGAATGTAAAGTAAATTTAATACTAGCTATCTCAGTTAAAAACAAATTAAAAGATAAATCAATATCAAATAGAGTATCACAAATATTTTGAACGATTGGTTCATTTTTTAAAAAATAAGAAGGTAAATTTAAATTTAAACTTGCGGAAGTTGAAAAATACTGATTTATTTGCCAATAAAAGTCAAAATAAGTAGAAATTTGCCAGGTATTTGTAGTATTTATAATATTAAAAATATGTTGCTGTTCATTATATAATATTAAATTATTTTTATTGAACCACTTATATTCTGCGTTGATATCAAAGAATAAATTATTAAAATTAAATTTTATAAAGGCAAAAGCCTTGTAATAATCTTGATAAAAAGTATTGTCTTCTAAGGAAGCTATAGTATATAAATTATTGATTAATTGATATTCATAGTTTTTCTCCAGTATAATATTTACCTTAATATCTTCATTGTCAAAACTAAACTTTATCTTTCCATAAAATGAGTTTAAAAATATATCATAAGCAATCGATAAAAGAAATTTTATTGTTGGGAAATCATAATCAATAGAAAGTTGAGGCTTTAAATTGAGTTCTTCCTGGAAAATCTGCGAAAATCCTATTTTAGAATATATGTTTTCATTAAAATAATAAACATAAAAAAATTGAAATTCTTCAAAAAGAAAAAATTTATAAGATGGATTGAAAGATAGAGTTTTTAATATTAATGAAAAATCAAGATTATTGTTTTTACCACTTACTTTCTGTTCAGAATAAATACTAGAAAAACCTTCAAAATATTCTGTTTTTGGTAGATTATAATTTTTAAAAGAAAAACTATATTCAATGGACCAATTTATAAATTTTCTATACATTTCAAAATTATTATTAAAAAAATGAAATCCTAGAAAGGGTAAAAAAGGGAAAACCTCATAAAAACTAAATCCTTGAAAAAAAGTTGAACCGTAGTTTGAAGAAAAATAAAATAGAGTTTTATAGCCTAAAATTGTTGAATAAGATATGTTAAAAAAATAGTAGTTTAAATCATATTTAAATTGAATGACATTCAAAGATAATTGCTCATATGATGTAATAAAATTTTCAGATAGACTTATAAAATCATAATCTATTGGAATTTCCGATATTTCCTGCTCAAGATTAAGTAATTCCTGAGAATCGACACTTATAGTAATTGTTTCGACATAAATTGAATCTGCTTCTTGCCCAAACAAATCAATTGAGAAAAATATAAAAATAATAATTATAAGAATAAAGAAGATGGATATTCTTTTAAAAGAAGCTCCCAATACTTTTTCTCCTTTCCCTCAATATTTTCAATCATTGAAAGTAGATAATATACAAATTCTTTTTGAAAATCATTTGAATAAGATAAAATAGATTCTGCAAGTAACCTTGAATTTTTTAAATCTTTTGCATCAAATAAAGCTAGAGCATAGAAAAATCTTGCCCAATAAGCAGTATCAGGATTTTTTGATGATAAATATTGTTTCAATGATTCGGTTTGCTTTTTAAGATTCATCTTATTTGATAGGTAAAGACTAAAAATAATAAATTTTATATCATCCTGTCTCAAAAAATTTTGATTATTTAAATTAAATATATATTTATCATCAATTTTACCAAGTAAATACAATTTTAAAGTAACATAAAATCCATAATTTCTCAAATTTTCATCATCATAACCAAGTAAGACTGGAATTTTGTTTATTAAAAATTGAATATTTTTCAATTTTAAAGCACAATCAACTATAAAATATTCTATGTCTTTTCGCTTTTCGAAATATTTTTCATACATTTTTTGATATTGTTCAAAAGCTTTTTCGAGTTCATTCATATCTGTAAATATTTGAGCTTTATTTAATAGTAAATCATATTCAATAATATTATTAGAACCTTCGATTTTTTTCATCATATTATTTATATAGTTTAAAGCTTCATTATACATCTTTTTTTCTTTATAAAAATTAAGAAACTGAAAAATGAAATTGTTAAAAATAGAGAGTTGTTCATTATCTAAGCTCAAAAGTAAATCAGCAGCTTCGAGATTCTTTAATTGGATTGCTGTATTGAAAAAAAGGAATAAAATATCTTTTTTCCTGTAAGAATTTTGACTTTTTACCAATTCTTTTAATTCCACAAAAGCCTGTTCAAATTTCTGAGTATTATAATAGATTGTCAATATTTGAAGTATTATATCTATCTTATTTTTTTCATCTTCTGTATAAATCAATGCTTTATCATAAAAACTTTTTGCAACTTCATATTTGCTTAAAGAAAAATAGTATTCAGCTAATTTTAATGAAAGAGAAGATACTTGTTTGTTGTCTTCCGAGATATTCTCAAATTCATTAAATAGCTGCATGGTTTTAGTAGAATCAAATCTCATCATTACTAGAGTATATTGGTAAATTATGGCTAATCTAAGATTTCCAAGAATATTTGATGCATATGCAAATTCTATTGCTGATAATGCTTTTCTATAATCATGTAAATTATAAAAGACTATTGAAATAAAATAATAAACCTCTCCAATTGTTTTATATGTTGGGTATTTCAAAAGAATTTGCTCAAAATATTGTTGAGAATTTTTATAATTACCTTTTTTTAACTCCAAAATACCAAGATATAAATATGAATAATATCCATAGTATGGTTCAATATTTATTTCAAGAATTACTTTATTAAAAAGCTTTTGTGCATTATCATATTCTTCAAGTTTATAATAACAATAACCAATAAAAAAATATAGTTTATAATCTATTGGATTTAATTTAAGTGCTTCTAAAAATATTTCCAAACTTTTTTTAACATTTTGAGTTTCAAGATAAGTTTTTCCAATAATTGCAAGCATAGATGAACTTGAATTTATTTCCTGGGAAAAAATGCTTTTTTCAAGATTAAATATTTTTTCAAATTGCTTGAAATAAAAATAATTACTCAAAAGAAATTCCAAAATAGGTTTTCTCTGATTTGAGTTTAATTGTTCAAGATAAGAAATTGAAATATCTCCTTTTATTTTTATAATATAAACTATACAATTATATTTTAATAATTGATTTTCTGTTTTGAAAAAAGCCTCGTTAAAATAAATATATGCTTTATCAGATTGGCCTTCTTCATAATAAAGTTTAGCTAAAAAATAATATACATAATCTATAAGATTAAAAGATGGATTTTTAAGGATAATTTCTTCAAGATAAATTTTGTTTCCTGTTATTTGACCAAGATAATATAAAGAAGAATAATAATACTCAGATGTTCGAAATAAAGAAATAATCGAAGAAAATGCTCTTTTGGCATTTTTAAAATCATTTAAATTATAATATGATTTACCCATATAATACAACGTATCATCAGCAAGACTTGAGTCCGAATATAAAAACAAAAATTTTTCAAACTCACTAGCAGCTTTTGAATAATCCTGTAAATTATAATATATCTTGGCTATAGTAAAACTATAATATTGTTTATAAAACTCATAATTACTATCTAATCCTATTTGTAAAAATTTCAAGGCTATATCTGGCTTACCTATTTCAATTAAAGCAAGGCTAAAATAATAAATAAATTTTCCGCTTTCTTCTAGCTTATCATAATTTGAAGATATCTCGTTAAAATAAGTAGCTGAAATTAAAAAATTATTATTGAAAAATGAGATTATACCAAGATAATAGGCTACAGGATCATGTTTATAGCGAAAAAAATGTGAAGATACTTTTTTCAAATAAAACTCAGCAAGATCATATTTCCCTATAAAATAATAACATGTTCCAAGAACATAGTTTTTTAAATCTGATTGAACCCCTTCTGTTTTATTTATCTGAAAAATTGTCGCATTATATAGACCATGCTGGTATAATTTATCCCAGCTTGAGATCTCATATATTTCCTGAGCATTAACAAAATTTGATAAAAAAGGAATAAAAATAATAAAAAAAGTGAAAAGAAGATATTTTTTAATAGGTTTAACGATGTGAAATTGTTCCTTCATTCATTTCCATTTTTTCTTTAGTTTTTATATTAAAAATCAGGTTTTCATTTTCAGAATAAATGATCTCAACAAAATCTCCTTCTTTAATTTGTTGATCTAACATCATTTCAGCAATTTTATCCTCTATCTCTCTTTGAATTAACCTTCTGAGAGGTCTTGCTCCATATTTTTTATCGAACCCTTTTTTAATTAGATGGTCTTTAGCTGAAATATCAAGTTGAATAACAATTGAATGATTTTTTAATGAATCATTTACTTCTGTTATCATTAAATCAATTATCTGATATAAATCTTCAATAGTTAAAGGATGAAATACTATTATTTCATCAATTCTATTTAAGAATTCGGGATTAAATGTTTTTTGAACCTGAAATAAAACCTTTTTCTTTATATCTTCAAAATTTAATTCTATCTGAGGGTTTATATCGAATCCAGGAGTTCGATACTGAAGAATATCTTTTGAACCAATATTAGAAGTCATTATTATGATTGTATTTTTGAAATCTACTTTATTACCAAAATTATCTACTAATTCTCCCTCTTCCAAAATCTGAAGAAGAATATTAAAAAAATCATGATGAGCTTTTTCTATTTCATCGAAAAGAATTATTGAATAAGGTTTTCTTCTTACTATATCAGTAAGTATACCTCCTTCTTCATATCCAACATATCCAGGAGGAGCTCCTACAAGTCTAGATATGGTGTGTCTTTCCATATAATCAGACATATCTATTCTAATTAAAGCATCTTTAGAACCAAATAGAAATTCAGCTAGCCTTCTTGCTACCTCAGTCTTGCCGACTCCTGTAGGACCTAAAAATATAAATGAACCGACAGGTTTTTTTTCTTTTTTTATTCCAAGTCTTCCTCTTTTTATTGAACGAGAGATAGCGGTAATAGCTTCATTTTGTCCTATTATAACTTTGGATAAAGTTTGTTCCATAAGAATCAATCTAGATGCTTCTTCCTGCTGCATTTTTTCTAATTTGATTCCAGTCATCTTGGATATAACCATAAGAACGACTTCTTCTGTAATTATTGGAATTTGATTTGTAAGAGATTTTTCCCATTTCTCATGTTCTTGAATATATAAATTATATAAGTCATTAATATCTGTCTGAACTTTTGGTAATTTTTGAAAATCATTCATAAGAAAATATGATTCTTTAGTTTTTATAAGATTTTCGATCTTTTTAGAGGTTTGAAGTAGTATAGATGGAGGAAGACCACTTTCAAGATTGATAGAAGCGCCACATTCGTCCATTACATCTATCGCTTTGTCAGGTAAATACCTTCCTGAAATATATTTTTTAGAAAGATCGACAATTTTTTTTATAGAAGAATCTTCAAAAATAACATTATGATGCAATTCATAAGTTAATTTAAGACCTTCAAGGATTTTTTCTGTCTCTTCGATTGAAGGTTCATCGACAATTATTGGCTGTAATCTTCTTTCAAGTGCTTTGTCTTTTTCTATATGCTTTTTATAATCATCAAATGTAGTAGCACCAATTATTTGTATGGAACCTCTTGCTAAAAATGGTTTTAATATGTTTGAAGCGTCAATAGCTCCTTCTGCTCCCCCTGCACCGACAATGGTATGAATTTCATCAATAAACAAAATAACATTTTGTGCTTTTTCAATATCTTTAAGTATTTTTGTAAGTCTATCCTCAAACTCGCCTCTATACTTTGTTCCAGCAACTATAAAACCCATATCCATTTTAATAATTCTTTTATTTTTAAGTTTTTCTGGAACCTGTTGAGAGACAATATATTGAGCAAAACCTTCGACAATTGCTGTTTTACCAACTCCTGGGTACCCTATCAGTACAGGATTGTTTTTCAATTTTCTCATCAAAACTTGCATCAATCTATGAATTTCTTTTTCTCTTCCAATTATAGGATCTAATTCTCCTTTCCAAGCCATTTCTGTAAAATCTTTACAAAACTTATCTGCAACAGGAGTTGGAAAATTGGATTTAGGTTTTATTCTTATTTTTATTAATGGGTTATCTCCAAATATTTCTATAAGCTTCATCACATTTTGAAATGTCAAATTGTAAGATTGAAGTATTCTATCTAAAGCTGGATCAGTAGTATGAAGATGCATGACTATCGCAAGTAAAAGATGATCTACTCTCAAGATAGTATCATTCAATTGAACCATTATTTGTTTAGCATATTGAAGATAAGTTTTGGTTATATTTGAAAAATCCACAGAAGGGAAAATCGATAAATTTGAATTTGCATTTTTGGTCAATAAATCAAAAATTTCTTGCTCTAACTGATATACATTATCTTTTACTATATATGAAATAATAAAATATGATAAACCCAACTTCTCTCTAATCATTCCAAGTAATAGATGACCTGGCTGTATAGATGGAGATTTCATTTCTAGTGCAATATTTTTTGCAATTTCTTCGATTAATTTTTTTAATTCTTCTGAATATCCTTCTATTTCTCTAACCATATTTTCCTACAATTTATTTAATAAATAATTCAAATCAATATAAATATAATCAAAAAAAGAGAAAAATCAAATTTAGTTGCTTATTAGAGAACAATTTTCAATCAAGAATCTTGTATTACATCTTTTAGCAAAATCTTCTTCATGTGTCACAAGAATTAATGTGAGTTTATTTTTTTGAACAATTGAAAATAAAAGCTCAGCAATTATTCCTTTATGTTTACTATCAAGATTTCCTGTCGGTTCATCAGCACATATTATTTTAGGATTGTTAATAATTGCCCTTGCAATAGCAGCTCTTTGCTTTTCTCCACCTGAAATTTCTGATGGATAATGCTTTAATCTTTTATCTATTCCTATAAACTTAGATATTTCGATAGCCTTTTCTATGGCCTCAGATTTTGATGTTCCCAATTTCAGAGCAGGTAAAATTATATTTTCAAGTATATTCAACTCTTCTAAAAGATAAAAAGATTGAAAAATATATCCAATTTTCTTATTTCTTAGATAAGAAAGCTGTGTTTCATCCATTATTGTTATATCTTCATTATCTATTATTATCTTACCGTCTGTAGGAGAATCAAATCCACCTATAAGATTCAATAAAGTTGTTTTACCAACTCCCGAAATCCCCTGGATTGAAACTGTTTCAGCTTCATTAACTGATAAATTTATATTATTAAGCACCTCAATTTCTTCTTGATTATTTATATAATGTTTTGTAACATTTTCCATTTTCAATATTTCACTCATTATGAATAACCTCTTTTGGTTTGACATTTGCTGCTTTTCTAGCAGGAATAAGGGAAGATAAAAACACGAGAATAAAAGTAAGAATATTTATAAGAATAACCTCATGTAATTTTATACTGACTGGAACTTTATCAAAATAATATACATCCCTTGAGAAAATTTGAAATTGAGGGATATTTATTGATTTATCAAAAATATTTATAAAGAAAAAAACTATTGATATTATACCATTAACAAAAGATTCTATAAAGTTAAATATTGAATCCAGATTCATAGATATTATAAACCCAAGTGAAGTTCCCAGTAAAACACCCAAAAGACCAATTATTATTCCATTAAGCAAGAAAATATTGTTGATATCATTTGGTGTAAATCCAATTGCTTTTAATATGCCTATCTCTTTCTGTTTATTGATAACAGTCATAACCTGAGATGATATTATATAAAAAGACGAAACAATTATTATCATAAAGACAATAAAAAACATTAAAGTCTTTTCATTTTGAAGAGCAGAAAATATGTTTCTATTTTCTTCAAACCATGTATTTACATAAACTTTTGAGAAAGGAATTTCACTCATCACAAGTTTTTTTACTTTTTCTACATTTTTTAAATTATCTACCATTATTCCAATGGAAGTGCATTTATCTCCTATCGACATCATCTGCTGTATGTTTTCTATTGTTGTCAAAAGTATAGAAGAATCTATAGGGTAATATCCCGTTTTATATAATGCTTTAACAGTAAATAATTTTAATTTTGGTTGAAATACCGAATCAGTAAATATTGTGAGTATAACTTTACTATTAATCTTAGTACCATATAATAGAGCGAATTGATCGCCTACTGCTAAAAATCCATTATTATCAAGTTCTGAATATGATCCATCAACAATAATTGAATTCGATTTATATGTATCCGATGTAAAAAAACTTTTATCATATCCTCTAACTATCGTTCCATTAGTATAACCATCGACAGAATAAAGAACTGCTGTTTCAATAAAAGGATAAATTCCTTTTATATGTTCTATTTTATTGATTTTTTCAACTATATCTTTATAATAGAATCCTTCAGGGTCAAATGAATGTATTAATAGATGAAACGATTGTAAAGAAATAGTTTTTTCTTTTATATTCTCTTGAAATCCATTCATTACTGAAATGACAGAGATTAGAGCTGCTACACCTAGGATGATTCCAATAATTGACATTATTGAGAAAAAAGAAAATATACCCTTTTCTTTCTTTCCAGAAAGATATCTTAACGAGATAAAAAAAGTAACTTTCATAAAAATCCTGGTCATTAGAACTTATGGTGTAAGATTATATTTCTTCAACATCATCTGAACCACAATTTGGACATCTTGCACCATCGATAAGTTCATCATAACCTTCTAAATTGTCTACAAAAGAATAATGTTTTTTAGACAAAAATCGAAACCCACATTGATTGCAAACAAGTCTGATTCTTAAATCATTGAATCTGCTTTCGATATATTCAATGCTGGTATTAGGGAGTAAGTTTTCCAAGTAAATATCGTCTTTTCCCATATCCCCCCTCCCTTTTAGTTTAATAAAATAAATACATTCTTATTAAATAAAGCTAATATTTTAATGTTGTTCTTATTGGGGTAATGGTGGTATTACTAATACTTGTCCTGGAAAAATCAAGTCAGGATTCGTTATGGTATCAAGATTAGCTATCCAAATTAAAGGCCATAAAAATGGATTATTATATATAAAACTATAACCCGCAATTCTCCATAAACAATCTCTTCTTTCTGGGATCAATCTTACAACATAAGTTTTAGATTGTGAAGAATTATTTAGTACCAATTTTAAGTAGATTTTCATTGCTTCTTTGCATGTGTTAATTGTTTCATAATATTTCTGATTTTTAAGTAGAATTTCAGCTTCTTTAATCATATTTTCCATCTGATTTAAAAGATTCTTTTTTTCTTCATTGAATGAACCTGATTTTTCTTTTGCAATATCATAGGCTTCTTTTGCTTGAAACAAATATCTGCTTGCTTCTGTCTGATTAATTATAGATACTGCTTGATTATATCTTTCTATAAGATTTCTACCAAAAATATAAGCCATCTGTAATAATTCTTTTGCAGCTTTAAAATCTCCTTGATCAATTTTCTTTTTAAGTTCAATAAGCATTTCATTAAATTTATTATAATCTTCAGAATAGATATTCTTTATTTTTTTATCAATTAGCTCATTTTGTAAACTTAAAACTTTTGGAAATTCGGAATATACATAATTTTTATCGAGATTATATGAATCAGATATTTTTTTATAGATATTTTTTGCTTCATTCAGTTTATTTAATGCACCAACATAATCACCCTTTTGTTTTAATTCTTCTGCTTGGTTAAATAAAAGTTCAGCATTCAATAAATCATCTTTATAATATTCCTGTGATGCTATATTAGATGTTTGCTGTTTTAATTTTAAAAGTTCTTCTTTTTCTTTCTGATATTTCTTTTCCGCAGCTTCGGCATAAGCAAGCTGAGCTGTTGCTCTGGCTTTTTCTATCAACTGTTTATATGTCGCAAAGTCCTGTTTTTCTTTATATACTTGCTCGGCTTGATTAAATAATTCCATAGCCTGTCTAAACAATTCAGAAGAGTATTCTTCAGCACCCATCTGCTGAGCTTTTGCTATTTCAAGTTTAGTTTCTTCAAGCATTTTAGAGGCTTCTTCTTCATCAAAAGTAGGCGGAGTCTGTTGTTGAGTCTGTTGCTCTTTTTTTTGTTCTTCCTGGGTTTGTTGTTGTTGAGTTTGTTCTGTTGTTTGTTGTTGAGTTTGCTGCTGAGTTGTTGTTGGTTCAGTAGATTTACATCCACCCGCAGATAGAAAACTTAAAATAAGAATTAAAGCTATTATTAAAATTATATTTTTTTTCATGCTTACTCTCCAACTTACTTATTTTGATAATAATATAATAATTTTAAAATGCAAATTTTAACCAGAGAGCAAAAAATTTTCTGATAATTTTTCAATATTTTTTAAGTAATTTTTTAAATTTATGTTCTCTTCTTTTTCTAAATAAGGGTCCAACTCTATAATTTCTTTAACATCCTCAAAAGCGAATTTAAATATTTTGTGATCTGTTGAAATATTTCCTAATTTAAAATTGACTTCTCCTGATTGATTTATGCCAAAGACCTCCCCTGGCCCTCTTAATTTTAAATCAAATTCAGCTATATCGAAACCATCTGTTGTTTCACATATCTTTGAAATTCTTTGTCGAGCAATATCTGAAATATTTCGGGGTGTTGTCAAAATACAAACAGATGGCAAAGAACCTCTTCCTACTCTACCTCTTAATTGATGTAAAGTAGCAAGCCCAAATCTTTGTGCTTCTTCAATTACAATAAAAGTTGAGTGTGGTATATCAATACCAACAGAAACAATTGTTGTTGCAACAAGTATTTGAAACTTTTTCTCTTTAAAATCTCTCATTATTTTTTCTATCTCTTCATCTTTCATCTGTCCATGAATTAATTCGACTTTAAAGTTTTTAAATACCTTTTTTATTTTTTCGAACATTTCATTAGCAGATTTTAATTCTAATTCATTATCTTCATTTATAACAGGATAGACAAAAAACCCGCTATTTCCAAGATTTAATTCCTTAAATATAAGTTTTGAAATTTCCTCCATTTCATCTTCATTAAAATAATATGTTTTTATAGGCAACCTATTTTCAGGTAAATTCTTAATACTTATAATACATAAATCTCCATACAAAGTTAAATAAATTGTTCGGGGTATTGGAGTAGCAGAAAGAACTACTAAATCAACATCCTTCCCTTTTTGTCTTAGACTTATTCTTTGATTAACTCCAAATTGATGTTGCTCATCTATTATTGCTATTTTTAAATTATTGAATTTTACTGATTCTGAAATAACAGAATGAGTTCCAAAAACAACCTTGATCTCCCCATTTTCAAGCTCTTTGTATATATTATTTTTTTCCGATTTTTTAAGCGATGATGAAAGAAAAGAAGATTTGACATTAGGACACAGTATTTTGAAATTATTATAATGTTGTCTTGCTAATATCTCTGTGGGAGCCATAAATGCAGCTTGATAACCTGCCTCGATGTAATTCAATAAAAATGCAAAAGAAACAACTGTTTTTCCAGATCCTACATCACCATGTATTAAAGTATTTATTAGATAATCTTTTAAGTATTCATCATTTAGTTTTTTGATAGCTTCTATCTGGTCATTTGTTAGCTTAAAAGGCAGTGTTTCTATAAATTGTTTTTGAAGATTAAATTCAATATTTCTTCTTTTTTCGACTACATCTTTGACTTTTTTTTTCAGTAAAGATATTTTTATCATATATATAAAAAATTCATAATAGGCATATATTCTTCTGGCTTTCTCAAAAATTTCAAGCGATTTTGGAAAATGAAGGTTGTAAATTATCTCATAAAAGGTGGGAAATTTATATTTTGAAATCAAACCTTTAGGAAGAAATTCTGAAAATGTAGTTTTATATTGACTTAAAGCTTGTTTTATAATTCTTGCCAAAACAAATGTAGTTAATCCTTTTGTAAGGCGATAATTTGGAAAAAAATCAAATTCACTCGCAATTTTTTCTGAGATAATCTTAAAAGAAGATGAAACAAAATGTGAGCTATATATTTTTCTTTTAAATTTACCAAAAACATAAATTATTGAATTTGGCATAGCATATTGTTCATAGAAATTTCTATTAAAACAGAGGAGCTCAATAAGGTTATTATCATTGTCCTGACAGAAGATTGTTAAAATAGATCCATTTCTTCCCTTATATTCTTTGTTTATTACCTTTAAAGCAATAAGTTGATTCTGATCAGAATCATCTGCAATCTTATTATTTGTTTTAAAATTAAAAAAATTTTTTGGAAAATATGTTACCAAATCCCATACTGTATAAATTGAAATTTTATTCAGTAGAATAGCAGTTTCTTTTCCAATCCCTTTAACATTTTCAACAGAATCATCTAAGTACATATAATTCTCTTAATTAAATAAAATATAAAAATTAATATGAATAATCTATAAAATTTATTGTTCCAGTATAACCTATTTCGGATATTTTAGTAAGTATATCTTGAGCTTCTTTTTTAAAATGAAAATATCCTATATATATTTGGTAAATAGTTTCATTTATATTTTTTATGTTCAATGAAATATTAAG
Source organism: uncultured Brachyspira sp. (assembly GCA_964454835.1). Lineage (GTDB taxonomy): Bacteria > Spirochaetota > JAAYUW01 > JAAYUW01 > JAAYUW01 > Exilispira. Next base: position 2,409 of record CAYVTU010000009.1, on the reverse strand, counting down.
TTTTTCAAGGGCTTTTTTTATTTCATTAATTTTCTCAATATCTGAGCTATAACCTAATAAAACATAGTAATAATCTCTTTTTAATTCACTGACTATAATTGCTTCTGGCTTATATGCTGTTTTTAACTCCGAATATTTTTTTATCTCCTCTTTCTCAGAACTACCAACAGTTAAATATATTTTTTTATTAATCATAAAATTTGCATAATATGGTTTTTCTTCGCGATTTGAGATTTTATATAACTCATAAATAAAAGATTCATAATAGTTACTCTGTTCAAACATAGAAATACCGATAATAAATTGTTTTTTAGCAATTATAGGGGATTTTTCCTTTAATAATATACCATTTAATAAAATACAATAAGATAATAACTGATAATTCTTCGCATTTTTTAGATGAATTTCAATCTGAGAGGAAAGTAAATCATATTTCTCTTGCTTATATAAACTTTTTAAGTTTAAAATTTCTACTTCCCATCTTCTATTTTTTATTGATAAATTTTCAAAATAATATTTATACCATTGTTCAAACTGGATAAAATTATTATGTAATAGATACAAAGATAACACTCTGATCAATGAAGATTCTCTCCATATTGAATAAGGATAGTAAAGGATAACTTTTTTTAAATTTATAATATTTTGAAAATAATCATTTTCGACAAAAGAAAGATAATATAAAACATCTGCGACAAAATTTGAATTTGGATATTTTTTTATAAAATTATAACCACTATCCTTTGCTTTTAATGAATTTTGAATGACTAGATTCAAAAAAAGTTTAAATTCTGTTTCATCGGAAGCCTGAGTGTTTAATCTTTGATTAAAACCTAACAAAAATACTAACAAAAAAAAGATAATAAAAATAGAAAAACATATTTTATATTTTATTTTTTTTTCATTTTTAATAATCAATTGTCTCAAATATTTTTTTATTTTCTTTATCATTATATTTATTCAACCATTTTAATTTGCTATAAGAGTATTACCTGATATAGATTTTATTTCAACTTCTGTTATTATACCTGATTTTTTCTCCGTTTCAACAACACCATGAAAACCATCAAAAGCTTTAAATAATTTTTTATTTTTATCTAATTTACTTTCCTCAATTAATATAACTTTTTTTTTCTTACCAATTTGCTGTAATCTTAAATTTTTTGAAATTTCATCTTTTAATTTTATCAATTTAGTTAATCTTTCTAGTTTTACTTCTTCAGAAATATTATCTTCATATTTTTTTACCTTCAACTTTCTCTCTGAATATCTATAAGTAAAAATATCTATATATCTTACCTGTTTAACAATCTGTAGCGTTGAATTAAAATCATCTTCTGTCTCATAAGGAAATCCAACTATTATATCAGTAGAAAATTGAATATCATTGTTTTTCAATTTAAGTTTTTCTATAATATTTAAATACCTAGAAACATTATATTTTCTATTCATTTTAGAAAGGATTTCATCTGAACCTGATTGCAATGGAAGATGAACAAGTTTAGATATTTTGGAATTAAAAGCTACCTCTTCAATTAATTCATCAGAAAAATCTTTTGGATGTGAAGATAAAAAAGAGATTAATTCAATGCCCTCTATTTTGGAAATAGAGTTCAAAAGCTTGCTAAAATTAATTTCATCAATATCTTTTCCATATGCATTAACATTTTGTCCCAGCAATATTATTTCTTTTACTCCATACTCCGCAAGTCTATTAATATCATTAATAATATCATCTTTTTTCCGAGAAACTTCTTTGTTTCTTAGGTATGGAACAATACAGTAAGTACAAAAATTGGAGCAGCCATGAATAATTGTAATGTAAGATCTAAACAAATGCTCTGGATCAACATATGAATTTAAGAATTGCATCTTACTTGAACTGCTAGATGTTAAATTAAAATAGTATTTTAATTTTTCCTTTTTGTTTTCATCTTCCAAAACCTGCAAATAATCAAGTAAATATTGATGATTTATTGTGCCTAATACTAAATCTGCTAATTTTTTTTCAGTAAAAATATCTGAATCCTGTTCAGAGAGGCAACCTAAAATAATTACCTTTAGCCCTGGTTTTGATTTTTTTAAAAACTTAAAATAATGCAATCTTCCATATGCTCTTTGCTCAGCGGTATATCTGACACTGCATGTATAAATTAAAATAATATCTGCTTTTTTAATGTCATCAACTGTAAAATGTCCATGTTTTTCAAGAAAATTTTGTAAAGAATGAGCTTGAGATTTATTCATCTCACAACCATACACTTCAAAAAACAAGTTCATTAGAAACTATCTACTCCTTAGTGAATAAAGTTCAGCAATTCTATAATATTTGTCAACAATCAAATTTTATGAATTTATTGTTGAGTCACTTTAAAATTTAACACATAATTTAAAAAATGAAACTTTGCA